>JAVBMF010000009.1:0-59659 GCA_031552735.1 Eubacteriales bacterium | reverse complement strand
GCCGACGAGGTGACGCTGGCCAAGGCGATCGAGGGCCGCAGAGAAATGTAACGACCGGTCTTTTGGGAGAGCCTGGAGGTTTTCGCACAAGACACCGCGACGAAGCAACCCGCTTCGCCGCGCTTTTTGTTTTGTCCCTATGGTGTATGAAAACGTGGACGACTGCGTATCAATAAAGCACGGCCGTATGCCGAGCAGGCATGGCGCACAAAACCGAGTGAAAGAGGATGAGCGGAATGAAAACAATGCAAAAGAACTGGGTATTCGCCGCAATGCTTGCCCTGGTACTGATCGTAGCCTGCGGTTGCACCACCAACACCACCCCGACGCCGACCACGATGCCCACTGTGATGACCACCCCGGCTCCGGTAGCGACCGTAGAGGCCGCGACCACGATGCCCGCAGCATCGCCGGAGGCCGCCGCCGCGAATATGACCATCACAGTGGATGGCAAGGCGCTGACCGAGAAGGGCATGAGCAAGGGCGGCGCGACCTGGCTGCCGCTAGAGCCGGTGGCCAAGGCGCTGGGCTACACCGTCACGGATAACAGCATCGAGGAGAACGGCGCGCAGCGCAAGAGCATCACGCTAGCCAAGGGCGACGATACGGCGGGCACGGTCAAGGTGAGCTACACGATCAAGGAAAACGCGGTGACCGATGTGTCGGTGACGCGCGGCGGCACGACCATGACCACCACCGCGCAGATCACCGATCCGCTGATGATGGACGGCGATGTGCTGTACGCCAGCGAGAAATTCTTCACCGACGTGCTGATGGCCAAGGTGGAGGTCAGCGGAAATGCCATCACGGTGAGCATGCCTTCTGCGGCGCAACCGGCCGCGTAACGTTTTCCAAAATCCCAACCTGCCTTCGGGCAGGCGTAGACCATCGGCAAGACGGGTTTATTGACCTGGAGATGCAGGAGGGGGTCGCGCCCCCTTCGTTTTGATCGCATCGCGGGGCTGTGCCCCGCGGGCGGGGAGTTTTCCGTTAGGAAAACATACCTGCCATTACGAGCACAGCGAGTCACGGCGTAAGCCGTGCAGCCGAACAAAATGCAGTATGCTTTTTGTTCGAGGGCATCGACTTTGTCGATGCCCTGAAACCTGCCTTCGGGCAGGTTTTTTTCTTTCCCGCCGCTTTGCGGTGGACAAGCCTTTGCCAATGGAGTAATATGGAATCAGCAACGTGGGGAACCACCCCGTGGGAGGATGACATGCTGCGTTTTTACTTCGGCGTGATGGGTTCGTCCAAGAGCGCGATGCTGCTGATGCAGCGTTATAACTACTTGGAGCTCAACCAGTGCGTGGCGCTGATCAAGCCCGCGATTGACACGCGCGTGGGCCGCGATATCGTCTATTCGCGCGTGGGACTCAAGGCGCACGCCGATTTGGTTTGCGAGCCGGACACCGATCTGATCGAGCAAATCCGCTGGTTTGAAGCGTATCAGGGCCGCCGGTTGCAGCACATTTTCGTGGACGAGGCGCAGTTTTTGACCGAGGCGCAGGTGATGGCGCTGGCCGATCTGGCACCGGAGTATGAGATTCACTGCTATGGGCTCAAGACCGACTTTCTGGGCAATTTCTTTCCGGGCTCGCAGGCGCTGCTGCGCTTTGGCGACTTGTTTCAGGAACTGGAGGCCAGCCTGTGCTGGTGCGGCGCGAAGGCTACGATGAATACCCGCGTGGATCAGCATGGCACGGTGATCAAGCAGGGCGAGCAGGTGCTGATAGACGACGGCGCGCAGATCAGCTATGTCGGCCTGTGCTATAAGCACTGGCGGCTGGGCGTGGCGCAGCCACGCGTGCCAGTGCCCAAGCGCAAACGCAAGGCATAAGGCCAAATACATCAAAGCCCGGCGCGGCATATTGCTGCGCCGGGCTTTTGTGTGCCACAAGCATTCGTCACACGCGCAATTCCTGTGTTTCGCCCAAAACGTCTTGGTTGGCGGCCAGCACCGGGCGCACCACATCGCGCAGAAACTCGGTGACCTGCTCGCAGCTTCGGCCAATGAACAGGGAAGGCTCCAGAATGCGCTGGCAGTCCTCGCGGGTGACGCGGAAAGCGGGATCGGCGGCGATGCGATCCATCAGGTCGTTCTCCCCGCCCTCTTCCTTGACGACGCGCGCCGCCGCCTGGCAGTGCACGCGCAGTTTTTCGTGCAGTTCCTGGCGGTCCGCGCCCTTTTTCACCGCGTCCATCAGGATGTTCTCGGTGGCCATGAAGGGCAGCTCCTGCATCACGCGGCGACGCACCATCTTGGGATACACCACCAGCCCATCGCACACGTTCATCATGGTGTTGAGAATCGCGTCCACGCCCAAGAATGCCTCGCTGATGGCGATGCGGCGGTTGGCGCTGTCGTCCAGCGTGCGCTCGAACCATTGCGTGGCGCTTGTCAGCGCGGCGTTGAGCGTATCGACCATTACATAGCGCGACAGCGCGCTGATGCGCTCCGAACGCATGGGGTTGCGCTTATACGGCATCGCGGAGGAGCCGATCTGGGCGGTCTCAAACGGCTCTTCCATCTCCTTGAAGTTTTGCAGCAGGCGCAGGTCGTTGCTGAACTTGCTGGCGCTTTGCGCAACGCCGGACAGCACGCTGACCACCATGTAATCCATCTTGCGGCTATAGGTCTGGCCGCTGACCGGCACCACGCGGGAGAAGCCCATCTGCGCCGCGATGTCCTGCTCCATGCGCCGGATTTTCTCGCTGTCGCCGCCCAGCAGTTCCACGAAGCTGGCCTGCGTGCCGGTGGTGCCCTTGTTGCCCAGCAGCGCGAGGCTGCCCAGCCGGTGCTCGATTTCCTCAAAGTCCATCATCAGCTCGTTGAGCCACAGCGTGGCGCGCTTGCCCACGGTGGTGAGCTGCGCGGGCTGCAAATGCGTGTAGGCCAGCGCGGGCAAGTCCTTGTGCGCCTCGGCAAAATTGGCCAGCAGGTGCATCACGTTCAGCAGCTTGCGCCGGATGATGCCCAGCCCCTGCCGCATCTGGATCACATCGGTGTTGTCGCACACATAGCAGCTGGTCGCGCCCAGATGGATGATGCCCTTGGCGCCCGGGCATTGCAGTCCATAGGCGTAGACGTGGCTCATCACATCGTGGCGGCACTCGCGCTCGCGCCGCTCCGCGTCGGCATAGTTGATGTCGTCCTTGTGCGCCACAAGCTCGGCGATTTGCGCGTCGGTAATCGGCAGCCCTTGCGCCTGTTCCGCCTTGGCCAGCGCGATCCACAGCGCGCGCCAGGTGCGGAACTTGTGATCCTCGGAGAACACGAACTGCATCTCTTTGCTGGCGTAGCGCGTGGAAAACGCGCTGACATATCCGTCCCGGTTCATGTGATTCGCCTCGCTTTTCATCCGCGGAAGTACGCGACGCCACTCTCGAAGAGGGGCTGGAACGCGTTGCCGCCGACATTCTTGTACAAATCCCTGCCCGCGCGCTCGGTGTGCCCCATCTTGCCGAAGATTCTGCCGTCGGGGCTGGTGATGCCCTCGATGGCCAGCACAGAGCCGTTGGGATTGTGGCGCAGATCCATGGTGGGATGGCCCTGCGCGTCCACGTATTGCGTTGCGATCTGCCCGTTTTGCAGCAGCATGTCCTGCACCTGCGCGCTGGCGACAAACCGGCCCTCGCCGTGGGAGATCGCGAGGGTGTGCACGTCGCCCACTTGCGTGTGTTGCAGCCACGGACTGCGGTTGGACGCAATGCGCGTGCGCACCAGCATGCTCTGATGGCGACCCATCGTGTTGTATGTCAGGGTGGGGCATTCGGCGTGCACATCCACAATTTCGCCATAGGGTACCAGCCCCAGCTTGATCAGCGCCTGAAAGCCGTTGCAGATGCCCAGCATCAGCCCGTCGCGCTGTTTGAGCAGCGCATGCACGGCATCCTGCATCGCGGGATTGCGGAAGAACGCGGTGATGAACTTGCCCGAGCCCGCCGGTTCGTCTCCGCCGGAGAAACCGCCCGGCAGCACGATCATCTGGCTTTCGCGGATCATCTGCACGGCCTTGGCGACGCTTTCGCCAATGGCGGCCGGGTGCAGATTGTTGAGCACCAGAATGCGCGGCTCCGCCCCGGCGCGCTCAAGCGCGCGCGCGGTGTCCACCTCGCAGTTGGTGCCCGGGAAGGTGGGGATGAACGCGACCGGCTGACGCGTGAGGAGCGCGGGCTTGGGCCAGCCAGCCGCGGGCGACGACGCTGTCGGCACGGTTTGCCGCTCGGCCTGATCGTTGTGATAGGGGAACACACTGTGCAGCTTGCCCTCGTAGGCTTCGGTCAGCGGCGAAAGCGCGATGTGTTCCGCGCCGATGACCAGCGCGTATTCCGGGATCGTCTCGCCGATGACCTCGCCGATCGCGTCGCCGTCTTGCGCGCCGTCCGCCATTTCCACGACAATGCCGCCGAATTGTTGCGCAAACAGGTCTGCCGCTGTGTCGATGCGCGCGCCGATGCCGTTGCCCAGCGCCATCTTGAACACCGCCTCAGCGATGCCGCCCAGCCCCAGCGCCCACGCGGAGACGATCTTTTTCTCCCGGATCAGTTGATACACCCGCGCGAAGTTTCGCTTGACCTGCGCGGCGTCAAAGGGATCGCAGGCGATCAGCCGCAGCGTGTGGCCCGCCGCCTTGAATTCCGGCGAAATCACCTCGCCGCTGTCGCCCGGCGCGATGGCAAAGCTGACCAGCGTCGGCGGCACATCGAGGCGCTCGAACGTGCCGCTCATGCTGTCCTTGCCGCCGATGGCCGCGATGCCGAAATCCAGTTGTGCCGACAGCGCGCCCAACAGCGCCGCAAAGGGCTTGCCCCAGCGGCTGGGGTCGGCGGTCATGCGCTCGAAGTATTCCTGAAAGGTCAGGTAAGCGCGCGTCGTATCCAATCCGGCGGCCGCCAGCTTGGCCAGGCTTTCCACCACCGCTAGGTACGCGCCCTCGTATGGGCTTTGCGTCATCACCTGCGGATGGAAGCCATAGCTCATGCCGCTGACGGTGGTGGTTTCGCCGGTGAGCACCGGCAGCTTGGCCACCATGGTCTGGATGGGCGTGAGCTGGTGCTGCCCGCCGAAAGGCATCAGCACGGTGCCCGCGCCAATGGTGCTGTCAAATCGCTCCGAGAGCCCCTTCTTGCCGCAGATGTTCAGGTCTGTGACCAGCGCGCGCAGCTTGTCGCGCACCGTGTCGCCCGCGAACGGCACCTGTCGCGCGCCGTCGTCCGGGACGCGGACGTCCGCGTGCTTTTCCGCGCCGTTGCTGCTTAAAAACGCGCGGCTGACATCGACGATGGTGTCGCCTTTCCACTGCATCTTGAGCCGGGGCGCATCGGTGACGGTGGCGACCACCGTCGCCTCTAGGTTTTCCGCGTTGGCAAAGGCGATAAACGCCGCCACATCCTGTGGCGCGACCACCACCGCCATGCGCTCCTGGCTTTCGGAGATGGCCAGCTCTGTGCCGTTTAGGCCCTCGTATTTCTTGGGCACTTTGTCCAGATCAATGGTCAGGCCGTCCGCCAGCTCGCCGATGGCCACGCTGACGCCGCCCGCGCCAAAGTCATTGCAGCGCTTGATCAGCCGCGTCACCCGCGCGTCGCGGAACAGGCGTTGCAGCTTGCGCTCCACGACCGGGTTGCCCTTCTGCACCTCTGCGCCGCAGGTCTCGATGCTGCTCATCTGGTGGCTCTTGCTCGATCCGGTCGCGCCGCCGCAGCCATCGCGGCCGGTGCGCCCGCCCAGCAGCACGATCACGTCGCCGGGCAGCGGGCACTCTCTGCGCACGTTGGCCTCGGGCGCTGCGCCCACCACCGCGCCAATTTCCAGCCGCTTGGCGGCGTATCCGTCGTGATACATCTCGTTGACCAGCCCGGTGGCCAGCCCAATCTGGTTGCCATACGCGCTGTAGCCCGCCGCCGCCGTCAGCACCAGCTTGCGCTGCGGCAGCTTGCCCGGCATGGTGTCGGCCACGGGCAGCAGCGGGTTTGCCGCGCCGGTGACGCGCATGGCTTGGTACACATACGTCCGCCCGGAGAGCGGGTCGCGGATCGCGCCGCCAATGCAGGTGGCCGCACCGCCGAACGGCTCAATTTCCGTGGGGTGGTTGTGCGTTTCGTTCTTGAACATCAGCAGCCAGGGCTCTTTTTGTCCGTTCACGTCCACATCCACCTTGATGGAGCAGGCGTTGATTTCCTCACTCTCATCCAGATTGGCGAGCAATCCCTGCCGCTTCAGCGCTTTCGCGCCGATGGTCGCGATGTCCATGAGCGTAACCGGCTTGTTCTTGCCGGCGTGCACGGTGCTGCGCAGCGTCAGATAGCGGTCATACGCCGCCTGCACGGCGGGGTTTTCGATGCGGATATCGTCCAGCGCGGTCAGAAACGTGGTGTGACGGCAATGGTCGCTCCAATACGTGTCGATCACGCGAATCTCGGTCATGGTCGGGTCGCGTCGCTCGCTGCGGAAGTAATCGCGGCAGAACAGCAGATCGGCCTCGTCCATCGCGAGCCCATGCTGCTTGACAAAATCGGCGGCTTGGCCGTCGTCCATCTGGATGAACCCGTCCAGCACCTGCACGCTGTCGGGCTGCGGATAATGCTCTTTGAGCGTTTGCTTTTCGCTTAGGTCGGCCACGCGGGATTCCACGGGGTTGATCAGGTAGGCGCGGACGCGCGCCAGCTCGTCGCTGGACGGCTGCCCGGCGATGAGCACCACCCGCGCGGTGCGCACGGTGGGGCGCTCGACCTGGTTGACCAACTGAATGCACTCCTCGCAGCTGGCCGCGCGCGCGTCAAACTGCCCCGGCAGATACTCCGACGCGATCACCGCGTCGCTGCCCTCGGGCAATGCCGCATAGGCGTTGTCCAGCGGCGGCTCCATCAGCACGATGGGCAGGCACTGGTCAAACAGCGCCCGGTCAATGCCTTCCACGTCATATCGGTCAAGGACGCGCACGCCGGTCACGCTCTTGACCAGCAGCACGTCCCGGATTTCTTGCAATAGACCCTTCGCCTCGACGGCAAACTCCGGTTTTTTCTCCACATATACGCGATATACAGCCATGGGCAGCCTCCTTCGTGCTATACGGTTTTCTGCGCGGACGCGCCAATATCCCGGCGCAAATGCATGCCGTCAAAATGGATGTGCGCGGCGGCGGCGTATGCCATTTGGATCGCCGTGCTGAGGTCGCTGGCCGTGGCGCACACGCCCAGCACGCGCCCGCCAGCGGTCGTCAGCGTTCCGTCGCCTTCGCGCCGGGTGCCCGCATGGAATACTCGCGCGGTTTTTTCGGCTTCTTCGATGCCCGTGATGGGCTTGCCCACCTCGTAGTGCTCCGGGTATCCGCCGCTGGCCAGCACCACACAGCAACTGGCGTCGCCCGAAAACGTACAGGCGACGTCTTGCAGCGTCCCGTCCGTGGTGGCGCGCAGGATGGGCAGCAGGTCGCTGGTCAGCAGCGGCAGCACGGCCTGCGTCTCCGGGTCGCCGAAGCGGCAATTGTACTCAATGACCTTGGGGCCGTCTTTTGTCAGCATCAGACCGAAATACAGGCAGCCGTGGAACGCACAGCCCTCCTGCCGCAAGGCGGCCAGCGTGGGCAGGAAAATGCGTTCCATGCACTGCGCGGCGATGTCCGACGTGTAATGGGGGTTGGGGGCGATGACGCCCATGCCGCCGGTGTTCAGCCCCTGATCGCCATCCAGCGCGCGCTTGTGATCCATGCTGGACACCATGGGCTTGATGCTGGTGCCGTCCGTAAAGCACAGCACGGATACCTCCGGCCCGCGCAAAAATTCCTCCACCACCACGCGGCTGCCGGACGCGCCGAATTTCTGCTCGCGCATGATGTCGAGGATGGCTTGCCGCGCCTCGTCACTGGACTGGCAAATGATCACGCCCTTGCCCAGCGCCAGCCCGTCGGCCTTGACCACGAGGGGACAGGCCGCCGCCTGCACATGCGAAAGCGCGTCCTCGATATCCTCGAACACATGATAGGCCGCCGTGGGGATGTCGTACTTGCGCATCAATTCCTTGGCAAAGACTTTGCTGCCTTCGATGCGCGCGGCGGCCTTGCAGGGGCCAAATGCGGGGATGCCGCACGCCTGCAGCGCGTCCACCAGCCCCGTGCACAGCGGGTCATCGGGCGCCACCACCACATAGTCCATCGCAAACTCGACGGCGAAATGCACGATGCCTTCGATGTCGGCCGCTTGGATCGGCACGCAGACCGCGTCGCGCGCGATGCCGCCATTGCCCGGCGCGCAGTACAGTTCGTGCGCGTCGGGGCTTTGCTTTAATTTTTGCACGATGGCGTGCTCGCGGCCACCGCCGCCGACGATCAGTATTTTCATGCTTCCTCCCGGCGCGATCGGCGCGCGATGTCCGCCGCCAGTTTTTCGGTCTCTTGCGGCAGCAGCACCCACTCCGCTTCCTGCATCACGCGCTGTTGCAGCGTATCGGGCGTGTCGCTTTCCAGCACGCATACCGCCTTTTGCGCTAGGATGCGTCCGCCGTCGGGGATTTCGTTGACCAGATGCACCGTCGCGCCGGTCAGGGTGACGCCCCTTGCCAGCGCGGCCTCGTGCACCTTCAGGCCATAGAACCCTTCCCCGCAAAATGCGGGAATCAGGCTGGGGTGTACGTTCAAGATGCGATCCACGAACGCGCGAATGACGCACGCGTCCAAAATAAGCAGGAAGCCCGCCAGCACGATCATGTCGATCTGGTGTGCCGCCAGCAGCGTCAGCAGCCGCTGCCCATACGCCGCGGGCGTTTCCTTGGGCTGCTTTTCCAACACGACGCCCGCGACGTTCGCCGCCTGCGCGCGCGCCAGCGCATACGCGCCCGGCTTGTTGCTGACCACCAGCGCGATGCGCCCGCTGCGCAGGACGCCGTCTTGTTGCGCGTCCAGCAGCGCCTGCAAGTTGGTGCCGCCGCCGGACACCAGCACCGCGATGTTTAGCATAGCACGATTCCGCCTTCGCCCGCTTGCACTTCGCCGATCACATAGGCGTCCTCGCCGCTGGCGATCAGCGTCGCCAGCGCCTTGTCGGCATCGGCCTGGGCGACCGTCACGCACATGCCCACGCCCATGTTGAAGGTGTTGAACATGTCGCGCTCCGGGATGTCGCCCGCGCGCTGGATCGCGTCAAAGACCGGCAGCACGCGGATGGCGCGCCTGTCGACCTTCGCGAGCATGCCGTCGCCCATGGCGCGCGGAATATTCTCGTAAAAGCCGCCGCCGGTGATGTGCGAAATGGCGCGCACCGATACGCCGCTTTGCAGCAGCGCCAGCACCGGTTTCACGTATATTTTGGTGGGCGTCAGCAGCGCGTCGGCCAGCGACGCGTCCAATTGTGCGCCGTCGTGTACGCCAAACACCTTGCGCACCAGCGAAAATCCATTGCTGTGCACGCCGCTGGAGGGCAGCGCGATCAGCACGTCGCCGGGGCGCATGCTGTGCTTGTCCAGTATGCGGGCCTTGTCCACCACACCGACGCAGAAACCGGCCAGGTCATACTCATTCTCGGGATAGAAGCCGGGCATCTCGGCGGTTTCGCCGCCCACAAGGGCGCACCCCGCCTGCACGCAGCCCTCCGCGATGCCGCCGACAATCTCGGCCACGCGCTCGGGCACGTTCTTGCCCACCGCGACATAGTCCAGAAAGAACAGCGGCTTGGCACCGCAGCAGATGATGTCGTTGACGCACATCGCCACGCAGTCAATGCCTACTGTGCTGTGCTTGTCCAGCAAAAAGGCGAGCTTGAGCTTGGTGCCCACACCGTCGGTGCCGCTGACCAGCACGGGCTTCTTAATGCCGGTCAAGTCCAGCTCAAACAGGCCGCCGAAGCCGCCCAGTCCCTCCAGCACGCCCTGCGTCATGGTGCGCGCCACATGGCGCTTCATCAGTTCCACGGCCTTGTATCCGGCGGTGATATCCACGCCCGCCGCCTTGTAGCTTTCGCTCTCGCTTCTCATCCCAATACCTCAACGATCTTTTTTCGAAAGGGGCTCCTCGTACTTTAATTCCTGCGCGCGCTTGGGCGGCGTGACGGGGTATTCGCCGGTAAAGCAGCCCTTGCAGAAGCCGCAGGTGCTCTGGTCCGCCAGTTTGTCCGCCGATGCAATGCTGAGGAATCCGAGGCTGTCCACGCCGATCATCTTGGCGATCTCCTCGGTGCTGTGCTTGGCGGCGATCAGGTGATCGGTGCTGTCGATGTCCGTGCCAAAGTAACAGGGGTGGATGAACGGCGGCGACGACAGGCGCATGTGCACCTCGGACGCGCCCGCCTCGCGCAGCAGGCTGACGATGCGCGCGCTGGTCGTGCCGCGTACAATGCTGTCGTCAATGAGCACCACGCGCTTGCCCTTCACCGTGGCGTTTACGACGTTCAGCTTGATGCGCACAGCGCTTTGCCGCTGCGTCTGTTCCGGCTGGATGAACGTGCGCGCGATATACTTGTTTTTGATAAAGCCGATGCCGTAGGGGATGCCGCTTTGCCGCGCGTAGCCGACCGCCGCGTCAATGCCGCTGTCCGGCACGCCAATCACCACATCGGCCTGCACCGGATGCTCCAGCGCCAAAAACGCGCCCGCGCGAAGCCGCGCGGTGTGCACGCTGCTGCCGTCGATGATGCTGTCCGGTCTGGCAAAATAAATGAACTCAAACACGCACAGGCTGCTGGGGCACTTTTTTTCAGTCATGAGGCTCTTGATGCCGTCCTGCGACACGACGATGACTTCGCCCGGCGCCACGTCGCGGACAAAGGTCGCGCCGATCGCGTCCAGCGCGCAGCTTTCGCTGGCGAACACGGTGCCGCCGTCCAGCTCGCCCATGCACAGCGGGCGAAAACCGTGCGGATCGCGCGCGGCGATCAGCTTTTGCGGGCTCATGATTACCAGCGAGTACGCGCCCTCGATGCGCTCCATGCACAGGGCCACGGCGCTCTCGATGCTGCCTGTATTCAGGCGCTCGCGCACGATCATGTCGGCGATCACTTCGCTGTCGCTGGTGGTGTGGAAGATCGCGCCGTGAGACTCCAGCTCGGTGCGCAGTTCGTGCGCGTTGACCAGGCTGCCGTTGTGGCACAGTGCCATCGCGCCCTTGCGGTGGTGCACCAGCAGCGGCTGGGCGTTCAGGCGGCTCTTTGTGCCGGTGGTGGCATAGCGGCAATGCCCGACCGCCATGCTGCCGTCCGCCAGCTTTTGCAGCGTTTCACGCGTGAATACCTCGTTGACCAGCCCGACATCCTTGTAGCAGTCGATCACGCCGTCGTCATTGACCGCGATGCCGCAGCTTTCCTGCCCGCGATGCTGCAAGGCGTATAGCGCGTGGTACACCTCGGCCACCACGCCCTTTTGCCCATCCTTGCGGAAAATACCGAACACGCCGCATTCTTCGCGCGGCTTATCAAATGCGTTGGTATTCATTATTCCCCCAACAGACGCTTCAGGATTTCCTGATACGCGCCCTCTACGCCGCCCATGTCCCGGCGGAAGCGGTCTTTGTCCAGCTTCTCGTGCGTCGCGGCGTCCCAGAAGCGGCAGGTGTCCGGGCTGATTTCGTCGGCAAGCACGAGGGTGCCATCGGCGGTTTTGCCAAACTCCAGCTTGAAGTCGATCAGCTCAATGCCCAGATCCTTCAGGTACGCGGACAGCACATCGTTGACTTTCAGGCTGTAGGCGCAAATGGTGTTTAGCTCGGCCTCGGTCGCCCAGCCCATGGCGGCGATATGGTATTCGTTGACCATCGGATCGCCCAGCTCGTCGTCCTTATAGCAAAACTCCAGCACGGTCTTTTGCAGCTTTGTGCCCTCGGGCAAGCCCAAGCGCTTGCTGAGGCTGCCCGCAGCGATGTTGCGCACGATCACTTCCAGCGGCACGATGGACACGCGCTTGACCAGCGTCTCGCGCGCGCTGAGCTCCTGCACCAGATGCGTGGGCACGCCGTTTTTCTCCAGCAGCTTCATCAGGTGGTTGGTCACGCGGTTGTTGATCGCGCCCTTGCCCTCGATGGTGCCCTTCTTCGCGCCATTAAAGGCGGTCGCGTCATCCTTGTAATCCACCAGCACCAGCGTGGGGTCATCTGTCGCAAAGACTTTCTTGGCTTTTCCCTCGTAGAGCTGCTCCTGCTTGTTCATGGTATGCCTCCTTCATATTTTGGCGTTTCGCTTATTCGATGCAGAGTCCCGCGTCCTTGCGGAGTACCGCTTCGCGCATGTCCTCGCGCATTTTTTGCAGCGTTGCATACAGGGTTTCGTCCGATACGGCGATGATCTGGGCGGCGAGCAGCGCCGCGTTTTGCGCGCCGTCGATGGCGACGGTCGCCACCGGCAGCCCAGCAGGCATCTGCACGGTGGAAAGCAGGGCGTCCAGCCCATCCAGCGTGGAGGACTTGACCGGGATGCCGATGACCGGCAGCACGGTCTGCGCCGCCAGCGCGCCGGCCAGATGCGCGGCTTTGCCCGCTGCCGCGATGATCGCGCCAAAGCCGTTCTCCGCCGCGCTTTGCGCAAAACGCGCGGCGGCTTCCGGCGTGCGGTGCGCGGAATACACATGCGCCTCAAACGGAATGTGCAGGCTTTTTAGTTGCTCGAAACAGGGTTTTAGCACGGGCAAATCGCTGTCCGAGCCCATGATAACCGCCACTTTTTTCATGACCATACCTCTCAAAATATGAATCTGGGGAAGCGCATCCTGCGGATAATTGGTGTGTGTGTGTGATTGCATCGTTCGTGTTTTTGCCTGTGACTGGCATACAAAAATGTGCCTGGAAATCGAGTGTAGCATGTTCGAGCGATTTCCCCGCACATATTCCGAACAATAAATAATAGTAGACTTGTTTAGTTCGGATGTCAATCCCAAACGGAATCTTTTATTACTTTTGTAACCGGTTGCGCGGGGCGACAAGCAAAAGCCGCGTCACGCGTTTGCGCGACACGGCTTGCAGGGGCTGGTTTTCGGCTGTCAGAGGGGACGGCTTACTTTTCTGTGCCCGCCTGTTTAATCTGCTGTTGCGCCTTGGGCACCAGAAACAGGAACACCGCACCGCCGATAAGGAACATCGCCAGCACGACAAACACGCCGTTCTCCGGCTTGTTGCCCGAGGCCGCGACCACCAAACCAAACAGGAACGGCCCCAGCACCGCCGAGAAACGCCCGAAGATATCGAAAAAGCCGAAAAACTCGCTGGCGCGCTCGTTGGGAATGATCTTGCCGAAGTAGCTGCGGCTCAGCGCTTGCAGGCCGCCCTGCGCGGTGCCGACCAGCGCGCCAAGCAGGATGAAGTGCGCCAGCGTTTGCAGTTGCACGCCGACAACGCACACCAGCAGGTACGTGACAATGCCCACCAGAATCATCGTGCGCGTGGAGAACCGCTTGGCCAGCACGCCATAGGCGATGGCGCAGGGGAAGGCCACCAGTTGCACCACCACCAGCACCAGCACCATCATCGTGCTGTCGATGCCCTTGGCCGTGCCGAAAATCGTCGCCATGTGGATGATGGTGCCCACGCCGTCAATATAGAAGAAATAGGCGATCAGGAAGAACAGCACACCCTTGTGCCGCACAATCTCCTTGAAGGTCGAGGCAATGCGCCCAAAGGACTGACCGAACAGGCTGCGCCCCGGCGCGCGCGGCACGCTGTGGATCTGGTGCACGTCGCGCAGCATCGGCCAGGTGAACACCGCCCACCACACCGCCGTCATCACAAACGCGATGCGCATCGCCATCACTTGACTGACGCCGATTTTCTCGCCGAAGAGCAGCAGCAGAAACGCGATGACCAGCGGGATGGTCGAGCCGCCGATGTAGCCCAGGCTGTACCCATAGGTCGATACCTTGTCCATGCGCTCCTCGGTGGTGACATCGTTCAGGAAGCTGTCGTAGAACAGATTCGCGCCGTTATAGCCGACCGACGCGACCAGATAGAAGACAAACACCGCCTGCCAACTGCCGGTGAAGCCCAGAATGCCCGTGCCGATCACGCCCACCGCCACAAAGAACACAAACATCTTCTTCTTGTAGCCGGGGAAGTCGCCCAGCGAGCCCAGAATGGGCGCCAGCAGCGCGGAGATAAAGGTGGCCAGCGACGTCGCATAGCCCCACATGGCCAGCGCGTGGTTGTCGGCCATGCCCGCGCCGGTGGCCATGACGCTGAAGAAAATCGGCAGCAGGGTGGCCGATATGATGGCGGAAAAAGCCGAGTTGGCCCAGTCGTACATGATCCAGCCGCGTTCCGCCTTGGAAAATTGTTTCAGCATGGTTGTCCCTCCTGACAAAGTAGTTTGAACTTCTGAATATAACACTGCCATTATACGCCACTTTGCGCGCAAAGAAAAGCAAAACCTGTGCGCGCCAGTTATTGCTTGTATTGCCAGGCTTTTGCGCTTGACGGTGTGCGCGCGCACATCGTACAATGATGCAAAATGAGTGTATGCGCGGTAAACAATAACCCGCGCGGAGGCATGGCGCATGATACAGCACAACGAAAAATCACAGGAACCGGCGGCACCGGCGCCCACGCGGGCGCCCTTTGCATGTGTATGATAAAATTGGACAAATCATCCATCCAAATACAGCGGGATTGAGATGCGAAGGAGGGACGGACGCTTGTTTCGCAACGCGGTGCAAGATATCGACTGGACCGGCAAAACATTGAGCGCGATGCAGCAAATCAGGTGGCAACGCGCGCTGGACGGCATGGAGGAGATTCGCGACGGCGCGCTGATGGGGCTGACGTATGAGCAGCTTCGTCGGCGCATCGAGGGTGCGTGGCAGGCGGTGCCGTGCAAGCCGATCTCGGCGCATCAGGTGGCCGAGGCGCTGCGCGTGGTGCTGGAGGCGCTGCCACGGCAGGTGGACTGCCTGGCCATCCGCGAGCATACGCTGATTGAGCGGTTGCTGGTGGAGGGCGGGCAGAGCGAGCTGGACGACATGGACGCGCTGGACGCGGCGCTGGCGTTGCGCCATCGGCTGTGGGCGGACGTGGGGCTGGACAGGGGGCGCCCGGTTGTGCGGCTGGACAAGCGGCTTTTGGCGCCGCTGGCCGAGGCGCTGCGCAGGCCCGAACACACCGCCGTGCGCATGCGCTTGTTCGCGGTGCATGCCACCATCAGCGCGATGCTGTACATCGCCGGGGCGCTGGACGACCGCGCGCCACAACAGCTTTTCGCCCAGCAGGTGCTGCGCGCGCAACCCGACGACGAGGAGGCGCAGCACCTGGCGCTGCAGTATCTGTGGGCGTCGTATGATTGCATCGACTATCCCGGCGGCGTGCTGATCGCGCATCCCGCGCTGGCCGACCCGCTGGGGCTGATCGCGCAGCGCTATGAAACCGGGCGGGACATGCCCGAAGTGGACGCGCCACAGCTTTTGGGTGGCATGCAGGGCGTGCTGCCCGAGGAGGAGCCGCTGGATCATCTGCTGGCCGCCGCGCTCCGCGGGGCGCTGCGCCCCAGCGAGAACGCCGACGAGTGCGTGCGCGAGCTGCGCTGGCTGGTCAAGCAGGGTGCGCCGCTACACGCGCTGCACGCGGTGCTGTCGCCGCGCCTGATCGTGCTGGAAACACAAGAGATGCGTCGCGCGCTGCTGCGGCTGTGGCAGGATGTGCCGCGCTGGGATGGCGCTTGCGCTGCCCGCATGGATGCGATACAATAGCGGGGATGTCGCACTTGGCAGAGCAAGCGAGGAGCGCCCATGCAGCACACCATCCCGCCCGGACAGCCGCCGATCAAACTGGCGGACTATTTGCCGCGCGCGCTGGGCGGGCAACCGGCATGGGCGATACGCGAAATGTTGGAAAAGCGGCAGATCAAGCGCGACGGCGCGCGGCTGTTGCCCACCGACATCGTGCGCGGCGGGGAGAGCCTGACGCTCTATCTGCCCAAGGCGGCGCTGGATAAGGGCGCGCGCCAAACGCCGCCGGACATCGCGTATGAGGATGCGCGCGTGCTGATTGCCATCAAGCCTCAGGGCATCGCCAGCCAGCAGGCCGACGATCCCAAGGGGCAGCCCGGACTGCTGGAGCTGCTGCAAGCGCGCGAGGACGAGCGGGGCGGTGCGACGCTGCGCCTGTGCCACCGGCTGGATCACCACACCGGCGGGTTGTTGCTGGTCGCCAAGGACGACGCGGCCGAGGCGGCGCTGCGGGCAGCGTTTCACGACCACCGCATTGAGAAAACGTATATGTGCCGCGTATGGGGCACGCCGGAGCCGCGCGAGGCGACCCTGCGCGCGTATCTGCGCAAGGACGCCGACGCGGCCCGCGCGGTGGTGCGCGACGCGCCGTTTGCCGGTGCGCTGGCCATCACCACGCGCTATCGCGTGGTCACGCCCGGCGAGGGTTCGCTGCTGGAGGTCGGGCTGGTCACCGGCCGCACGCATCAAATCCGTGCGCATCTGGCGCACATCGGGCACCCGATTGTGGGCGATGATAAGTATGGCGACCGTGCCGCCAACAAGCGGCTGGGTGTTGTCCGGCAGCAGTTGTGGGCGACGCGGCTGACGCTGCGTTTGGATGGAGAACTGGCCGCGCTGGACGGGCTGACCGTCACCTGCGACGCGCCGTTTGATACAAAGTGAGGAACCCATGCAAAAGACACCGATTCGATTGATCGCCATCGACATGGATGGCACGCTGCTGGGCAGCGACAACCTGATCTCCGAGGAGAACGCACGGGCACTGCGCGACGCCAACGAAGCGGGCATCGAGATCGCGATCTGCACCGGGCGCATGGTCGAGGAGATTACCGGCTACGCGCAGCGCGCCGGTTTTTCCTGCTGGGCGGCGGGCTGCAACGGCGCGCGTGTGCTGGACCCGACCGGCAAGCTAGTGATCCGTCACGACCTGCCCGACGGCAGCGCGCGGCAGGCGGCGGCGCTGCTGCTGGCGTCGGACTTGCCGTTCAATGCGTTCTATGGCTCGGACATGGTGCTGATCCACGACGAGGCCACCTCCGCCATGCAGCAGAAATGGGCGCGAGAGACCGTGGAGCGCGGCGAGGTGCGCGTGCACTTTGGCGAGGCGGCGCTTGAAAAGGCGCTGGACGAGGGGCTGATCAAACTGTTGGCCTTTGAGGACGCCGTGAAGCCGCGCTTGGCCGAGGTTGGCGCGCAACTGGACGCGCTAGCGGGCATTGATGTGACCAGCTCGTGGAGCGATAACCGCGAGATCATGCCCGAGGGCATCACCAAGGGGCGCGCGCTGGCCGAGATCGCCGAACGATTGGGCATCCCGCGCGAACAGGTGATGGCCATCGGCGACCATGAGAACGACCGCAGCATGCTGGCATGGGCGGGCGTCAGCGTCGCGATGGGCAACGCCACCGAGGGCATCCGCGCGCTGTGCGCGCACCAAACCGATCCCTGCGATCACAGTGGCGTGGGGCGCGCGGTGCGCCGCCTTGCGCTGGAGGGTGTATGATGAAGGATGTTGTTTCGCTGCAACAATGCATGGACTATGATTTGGACGCGGTGCGGCAAGCGCTGGACGCGCTGCTTGCGCCGATGGGCGGCATGCGCGCGTTTGTACAGCCCGGGCAAACCGTGATGGTCAAGCCCAATCTGGTCATGCGCATGGCGCCTGAGCGCGCCGCCACCACGCACCCGGCGGTGGTGCGCGCGGTGGTCGAGGCGGTGCAGGCCGCCGGGGGCATCCCGATGATCGCCGACAGCACCGGCGGCCCGCCGATCCTGCAAGGCGGCGTGTATCAGGGCACCGGTATGGCCAAGGTGGCCGAGCAGACCGGCGCGGAGCTGATCATGGACATGCGCGAAACCGAGCTGCCCGCGCCCGATGGCGTAGTGGCGCATCGTTTTCCCTGCATGCAGGCGTACCACAAGGCCGATGTGCTCATCAATGTCGGCAAGCTGAAAACGCATGGCCTGACCATCATGACCGCCGCCGTCAAGAATCTGTTCGGTTTGCTGCCCGGCACCACCAAGATGGAGTACCATGCGATCTATCAGAACCCCAAGCAGTTCTGCAAGATGCTGGTCGATCTGTGCGAGGCGGTCAAGCCCGCCTTGTCGGTCATTGACGCCATTGTCGGCATGGAGGGGGAAGGCCCATCCGGCGGCAAGCCGCGCGCCATGCACGCGCTGATCGCGGCCACGAACCCGCACGCGGCGGACAGCGTGGGCGCGCGCATCATGGGGCTGGCGGTGGATGAGGCACCGGTGCTGGCCGAGGCGGTGGCGCGCGGGCTGGTCGGCGAGGTAGAGGTGATCGGCGCGGCGGTCGATGACCTGCGCCTGACCGACATGAACATCCCCATGCGCGGCGGGCACCGCGTCAGCAACATGGAGCGGCTGGCGCGCATGTTTCCGTTCGTTCGCCCGCGTCCGGTGTTTCCGCACAAGGACTGCAATGGCTGCGGCATCTGCGCCGCCAGTTGCCCGGTTCAGGCGATCACCATGAACGGTCAGAAGCGGCCTGAGGTCAACCTGAAACCGTGCATCCGCTGCTTCTGCTGTCAGGAGCTGTGCCCCAAGCATGATATCGTGGTCAAGCGGCATCCGCTGATGAATCTGGTCAAGTAGGCGCACTGAAGGCCGCTTTCTCCCGGGGAGAAGGCGGCTTTTCTGCGCCGCCGGGTTGCATTCATCGGGGAATTTTGTTATGCTTATATAGAGTGCTCGCCCGCTTGCCAAGCGGCGGGCGGCTTCGGCGCTTGTCGGTGCATCCCGGAACAAATTGCGAAGGGGGGCGGGGCGCGTTGCGCATCCTATTAGAAAAAGTCAAAGAGGTTCTGTACTCGGTGCTGCCGATTGTGGTGATCGTGCTGCTGCTGCACGCCACACTGACGCCGTTGCCCGCGCCGCTGCTACGCAGGTTTTTGCTCGGCGCGGCGCTGGTGGTGCTGGGGCTTTCCATATTCCTGTTTGGCGTGGATATCGGCATTTCATCGCTGGGCACGCACATCGGCGTGGTGCTGCCGCGCTTTCGGCATATCCTCGGCATTGCCGCCGTGGGGTTGGTGCTGGGCTTCTTTATTTCCATCGCCGAGCCGGATCTGCAAATTTTGGCCGCGCAGGTGTCTGCGGTGACGCAGGGGAGCATCGGCAGCCTGACCATTCTGCTGGTCGTGTCGCTGGGCATCGCGGCGATGCTGTCGCTGGGTCTGGTGCGCATCCTGTATAATGTTCCGCTGCATGTCACGCTGGCCGGATTGTACGCGCTGATTGGCGTACTGGCGCTTTTTGTGGAACCGGAATTTCTGGCGATTGCCTTTGACGCGTCGGGCGCCACCACCGGCGCGCTGACCGTGCCCTTTATCCTCTCGCTGGCGCTGGGCGTGTCGGCGCTGAAAAAGGACAGCAACGCATCGGAGAACGATAGCTTTGGCTTGGTGGCGATTACCTCCACCGGCGCGATTTTGGGCGTGATGATCATGCGACTGCTGGCGCCTGGGGAGGGCGTGCTGTCCGGCAGCCTGCCCGCTGGCGCGATGGATCAAACAACGGTGCTGCTGCCATATGTGCGCGCGTTGCCGCGCACCGCGCTGGAATCCACGGTGGCGCTGCTGCCGGTGCTGGCGATCTATCTGGTGTTTCAGTGGCGCATATTTCACTTCGCGAAAAAACCCTTTCGCAAGATTCTCAAAGGTCTGCTGTATACGCTGATCGGCCTGACGCTGTTTTTGACCGGTGTGCATGCCGGATTTATGGATGTGGGCACAGTGATCGGCTACGAAATCGCGCGGTATGATCACAAGGCCATCGCCGTGGGCGTCGGGTTTCTGCTGGGACTGATCACTGTGCTAGCCGAGCCCGCCGTGCATGTGCTGACCGATCAGATCGAAACGGTAACCAGCGGCTATGTGCAGCGGCGCATCGTGCTGGCCGCACTGTCGATCGGAGTGGGGTTGGCGGTGGCGCTGTCCATCCTGCGCGTCTTGGTGCCGGGCATTCAGCTGTGGCACTATCTGCTGCCCGGCTTCTCGCTGTCGGTGCTGCTCTCCTTCTTTGTGCCCAAGCTGTATGTCGGCATCGCGTTTGATTCCGGCGGCGTGGCCTCCGGCCCGATGACCGCTACGTTTATCCTGGCGTTTTCCCAGGGTGTGGCCGAGTCCATCCCCGGCGCCGATGTGCTCCGCGATGGATTTGGCATGATTGCGCTCGTGGCGATGACACCGATCATTACCCTGCAGGCGCTGGGGCTGATCGTCAAACTGAAAACCAATCGAAGGGCGGTGAAGGCGAATGCCGGCGCATGAGCTGATTTGTTGCATTGTCAACCACGACAAGGGATCGAGGGTGTTGCAGGTCGCCAAGCGGCACGGCATTTCCGGCGGCACGGTGATGCGTGCGCGCGGAACCGTCAAGGACCATCTGCTGGAGATACTGGGGCTGGACGACGCGCGCAGGGAGTTTGTGATGATGGTGGCTGGTGAGCGCAGCGACGACATTATGCAGAACGTTTGCCGCGAGATGGCCTTTCATAAGCCGGGGCACGGCATCGCGTTCACCATTCCCTTTGGTCCGCTGTTTGGCACGCGGGAAGCGCCGACTGCGCCAGCTCAAAAGATGGAGGATAAAGCCATGTATCACGCAATTTTTACCATCGTGGACAGAGGGCAGGCCGACGCGGTGATCGAGGCCGCTAACGCGGCGGGCGCGCGCGGCGGCACCGTGCTGCATGCGCGCGGTTCGGGTATCCACGAAACACAGGTGCTCTTCGCCATGCCCATCGAGCCTGAGCGCGAGGTGGTGCTGATCGTGGCTAAGGCCGAAACCACCGATGCGATCACCGCCGCCATCTGCGAGCGCACGCGCCTGGATGAGCCGGGCAAGGGCATCCTGTTTGTCATCGATGTGGGCAGGACCTATGGACTGTTTGAGCGGGCGTGAGTTGCGAAGAAAAGTGCCCGTGATAGGCCGCTGAGCAAGACGCTTGAAGGAACCGTCTTACCCAGAGCCTATTTTGAGGATGCGGTACAGGTGACGGAGTGGCCCTTGTGATGGGAAACGATGATGCAAAGAAAAATGATCAAATGGAAGCCCCATCCTGCACCTGCAAATGCCCGGATGTGGATTGTCCGCGCCATGGCAAGTGCGATGCGTGCAGAGCATTTCACGATGGAAAAGGGACGCTAGCAACTTCGTTCGCCTTCGCACTGTATGTCATAGGTGGTGTTGTGCAGGCAGCCGTATTGGACGACGGAAAGATACTGCGATGGCTGCTCACACGCTTGCAGCGTCAGCAGCGCCGAGCCTAGCCCGCACAGGAAATCGTGCCGAAATTGTGCTTGGGTCATCGTCTCGCCCCGCTTTCTCGTGTTGCGCTCGCGTCCATGTGGGTTCGAATCCACGTATCAGCCTCCGCCAACGCAAAAGCCCACCACTGACGTGGCGGACTTCGCGATGGCGGAGAGAGAGGGATTCGAACCCCCGGTGCCTTTCGGCATCACTGGTTTTCAAGACCAGCGCCATCAACCGCTCGGCCATCTCTCCAAATGTATTCGCGACCAGAGAACCTCCCAAATTGTACGGCAAAGTGGCCGCCATGTCAATTCCGTGCGGTCAGGAAAACATTTTTTTGATTTGGGCTTGACAAACGGGTGGGTTGAGGATAATATGATGATAACAGGAATTGTTACTGTTAAATGAAAGTGAAAGAGGAGGACTTGAAGATGGAAGAGATGCAAGGATTCAGAATGCCGCTGATTGGCGATATGGCGCCGGCGTTTACCGCAAAGACCACACAGGGGGATATCAACTTCCCCGCCGACTACAAGGGCAAATGGGTGATCCTCTTTTCCCATCCGGCGGACTTTACGCCGGTGTGTACCACCGAGTTTATGACCTTTGCGACCATGGCGGAGGAGTTTAAGGCGCTGAACACCGAGCTGGTTGGCCTGTCGGTGGACTCGCTGTATGCGCACATCGCCTGGCTGCGCAAGATCCAGGAGCTGGAATGGAACGGCATGAAGAACGTCGAGGTCAAGTTCCCGCTCATCGAGGACATCCGCATGGACATCGCCAAGCAATATGGCATGATCCAGCCCGGTCAGTCCAACACGCAGGCAGTGCGCGCAGTGTTCATCGTCGATCCGGCGGGCAAGATTCGCCTGATCCTCTACTATCCGCTGTCCACCGGACGCAACTTTGAGGAGATTAAGCGCGTGATCATCGCGCTACAAAAGGCCGACAAGGACGCCTGCGCGACGCCGGCCAACTGGCAGCCCGGTCAGGATGTGATCGTGCCCACCGCGGGCAGCTGCGGTGTGGCCAAGGAGCGCATGCAGAGCAAGGACGACAATCAGTATTGCCTGGATTGGTTCCTGTGCTTCCGCCGCGAAAAGAAATAACTTTGTCCCGCTTAGCCGCCTTCGGGCGGCTTTTTTTTGCCCAAAGATGAAAAGAATGTTTAGCTGTGACAAGTCTTAAATCCGCGCCGAGTGGTTGCTTTTGGCAGGGCAGATGCTATAATAAAGGCATAGAAAAGGGATATCTTCCCATTTATTCATTTTTTCGCAGTTCAATTCTTTTGGCAGGGGGCCGCTTATGCAGGCAATCCAATTGGTCAACGTGCTGTTCGCGCCGGTCGCCGCACTGCTGCTGGTCTTGTTTGATTACAAGCGCAGCAAAGCGACCGACCAAATCCAGCGGCGGGTGATTCTGTGCACCATCGGCTGTGTGATGGGCGCGATCCTGTTCGAGTTCATGGGCGATACCAGTGCGGGCACCGGGGCGCAGCCCATGGCGGTCATGCTGATCTACAGCCTTTACTTCGTTTTCCAATCGGCGGCGTTTTGCATGATGGTCGCGTTTTTTGACTACGCGATCAACCGCAGCGCCACACGCCTGACGAACATCGTCTGGCTGATCGGCATACTGGAAGTCATCCATGTGCTGGTGCTGATGATAAATCTGCCCAGCGGTTTTTATTACTATGTCGATGCGAACAATGCGTACGTCCGTGGCGAGTACTATGCCGTGCGCCTTTTGTTCGCGGCGTTTCCGGCCATCCTGATGCTGGTTGATCTGATGTTAAGCCGCAAAAACATCCGCCGCAACATGGGTTGGCTGGTGTTGCTGTCCGCCGCGCTGATCCTGTTTGGCGGCATTCTGGATGTCGCCATATTGGTCACGCGGCTCACCTGGCCCTGCTTTTGCACCGCGATTCTGCTGATCTATCTGTTCATCGTCCGCAGCGACTATGGCATCGACAGCCTGACCGGCATCAACAACCGCCGCAGCTGTGATGAGTACCTGTACACCATCACGCGTATGAACAAGCGCAAGCCCTTCACCTTTGTGATGATCGACATGGTGCGCTTTAAGGACATCAACGACACCTATGGACACGCCGAGGGCGACGTGGCGCTGAAAAACACCGCCCAGCTATTGCGCCGCAGCATCCGCCAACTCGATTTTGTGGCGCGCTATGGCGGCGATGAGTTCCTGATGCTGGCGGTCAACTGCCGCCTGATCGAGCCGATCCTCCTGCGCGTTAAGAAGAACTTTGACGAGTATAACGCAAACTCAGGCAAACCCTATCGGCTGGAGCTGACCATTGGCGCCGCGACCTATGAGCCCGACGATCAGCGCTCGCCCAGCGAGTTTCTGGAATATGTGGATCAACTGATGTACGCGCAGAAGGGCGAGCAGCGCAGAGGCCGGGAGCAGAGCGCGTAGCGGCCTTGGGAAAAGCGAACCGTTGAAGAAGCAAGCACAGAAGCCACCGTTTCCGGTGGCTTCTGTTACTTTATGCGTCCATCTAGCGAGAGAGACGATGCTATTCGCCGATGGGGTTTTCGATCAGCGTGGAGAACTTGAAGTCGTGCTTGTGGCACGCGTCAAACGAGGTGCAGCCTTCCACGAAATGCACATGGCGATCGCAGGAGACCCACACCGCGGGGCCAGTGGTTTCGCACAGGATGTGCTGGTGGCACGCGTAGGTGTCGGTCATCTCGTGCAGCTTATGCACATGGCTGTCGCAGGTCGGGATCGCCTCGCCGGTCACGCCCGCAAAGCGGTGCGTGTGCGGCTCACCCTTGCAATTGACCATTACGCTGCCTTCGTATTCGTGCACGTGCTGGCAATGGCGCTTCTTCTCATAACGCTTTTCGTCGCAGCACTTTTTCTCGTAGCATTTTTTCTCGCAGCACTTTTCCTCGTGGTACTTCTTTTCGCAGCAGGGCTTTTCGCACCGGTCGTACTTCTCGTACATTTCGAATTCGCAACAGTTGAACATGTTTGCTTCCTCTTTCTCTCGTATATTGCTTTGGCATAGGACGCATATCGGTATACGCCCGCTGTATCCTATGCGCGGCAAGGGCGGCGGTGCTTGACAAATGCACTGCCTGACGCTACAATACTGCCATATCCATACTGCCCCGATGATCAGGAGGAGCGCACCCATCCCCGAAAGAGAGCGCGGTTCACGGCTGAAAGACCGCTGCGGGGCGCTGGGCGCGCGGGTCGCTTGTGAGGGACGACAGGTGAGGGCATGTGCCGTAGCCTGCGCGGGTGCGCCCGATACAGCGTGCACGAGGCGGCGCATCCGCGCCGTACAGTAAGGTGGTACCACGGAGTCGCATCCGTCCTTTGGACGCATGCGGCTTTTTTGGCGAAAGGGAGGCGGAAATATGGCACGCGGCCTGGGTGTCCTGATGATCCAACTGGGGCAACTGCGCGCGCCGGTATGGGGCGGCGTGGCACTGCTGCTTGTTGGCGCGGGGGTTGGCTTTTTTGCCGACGCGTTGGGCGCGAAAATCAGCCCGGACAAGCCACAATATACCGTGTACTATCGCCTGGCAGGGCTCGCGCTGGCGGTTATCGGCTGGCTGTGGGCCATGCGCATCGGCGGCTAACCAACAAAATACCATCCGGGAGGAAGAAATAACCATGGAAAATGAGCAAAAGCAGATTCAGATGGATAAGACCTATGCCCCGCAGGATATCGAGGGCAAACTTTACGCCACCTGGGAGGAGGACGGCGAGTTTATCTGTGAGCGCGACCCCGCTAAGGCGCCGTTCACCATCGTGATGCCGCCGCCCAACATCACCGGGCAACTGCACATGGGCCACGCGATGGACTGCACCACGCAGGACATCCTGACCCGCTATCACCGCATGAAGGGCGACGCCGCGCTGTGGCTGCCCGGCACCGACCACGCGTCCATCGCCACGGAGGTCAAAATTGTCGAGCAGATGGCCCAAGAGGGCATCACCAAGGCGGCGCTGGGGCGCGAGGGGTTCCTCAAGCGCGCGTGGGAATGGAAAAAGGAATACGGCGGGCGCATTGTGTCGCAACTGCGGCGCATGGGCTCCAGCTGCGACTGGTCGCGCGAGCGCTTCACGATGGATGAGGGCTGCTCCGAGGCGGTGACCGAGGTGTTTAACCGCCTGTACGAAAAAGGGCTGATCTATCGCGGCGACCGCATCATCAACTGGTGCCCGGTGTGCAAGACCGCGCTGTCTGACGCCGAGGTGGAGTTTGAGGAGCAGGCCACGCACATCTGGCACATCCGCTACAGCGGGCCGGACGGCGATGTGGTGGTGGCCACCACGCGACCGGAGACCATGCTGGGCGACACCGGCGTGGCGGTGCACCCGGACGACGCGCGCTATCAGAAGCTGGTGGGCAAGACCGTCGTGCTGCCTATCGTGGGACGCGAAATCCCGGTGGTGGCCGACGACTATGTGGACATGGAGTTCGGTACCGGCGCGGTGAAGATGACCCCCGCGCACGACCCGAACGACTTTGAGATCGCGCAGCGGCACGGGCTTGAGGTACTGCGCGTGATGCACGACGACGGCAGCATGAATGACGCAGCGGGGGAGGCGTATGCCAACCTGCCTGCGCTGGAGTGCAGAAAGCGAGTGGTCGAGAAGCTCAAAGAGCTGGGCTGCCTAGTCAAGATTGAGGACTATACGCACAACGTGGGCACCTGCTATCGCTGCCACACGACGGTGGAGCCGCTGGTGTCGCGCCAGTGGTTTGTGAAGATGCAGCCGCTGGCCGAACCGGCGATCGCCGCCGTGCGCGAGGGCCGCACGCGCTTTGTGCCCGAGCGGTTTGAAAAAACCTACTTTAATTGGATGGAGAACATCCGCGACTGGTGCATCTCGCGCCAGCTATGGTGGGGGCACCGCATCCCCGCGTACTACTGCGACGATTGCGGCGAGATGACCGTGGCGCGCAAAGCGCCCGACAAGTGCCCCAAGTGTTCCGGCGCGCTGCGCCAGGACGAGGACGTGCTGGACACGTGGTTCTCCTCGGCGCTGTGGCCGTTCTCCACGCTGGGCTGGCCGCGCAAGACCGACGACCTGCGCTACTTCTACCCCAACAGCGTGCTGGTGACCGGGTATGACATCATCTTCTTCTGGGTGGCGCGCATGATCTTTTCGGGCATCGAGCAGATGGGCATGCCACCGTTCCACACCGTGCTGATCCACGGCCTGGTGCGCGACGCGCAGGGGCGCAAGATGTCCAAGTCGCTGGGCAACGGCATCGATCCGCTGGAGATCATCGACCAGTACGGCGCGGACGCGCTGCGCTTTGCGCTGACCATGGGCGTGTCGCCGGGCAACGACATGCGCTTCTCCACCGAGAAGGTGGAGTCGGCGCGCAACTTCGCCAACAAGATATGGAACGCGTCGCGCTTTGTGATGATGAATCTGGACGGGCCGGAGGAGCTGACCGGCAAAACGCTGACGCTGGCCGATCAGTGGATTTTGACGCGCTATCAGCAGGCCGTGCGCGAGGTGACCGCGCATCTGGAGGACTATGACCTCGGGCTGGCCGCGCAGAAGGTGTACGACTTTGCGTGGAGCGAGTTCTGCGACTGGTACATCGAGCTGGCCAAGTCGCGCTTAAACGGCGACGATCCGGCGGGCAAGGCTGCCGCGCGCGCGGTGCTCATCCATGTGCTGACCGGGATTATCAAGCTGCTGCATCCGTTCATGCCGTTCATCACCGAGGCGGTGTATCAGAACCTGCCCGGCGCGCGCGGGTCGGTCATGTCCGCGCCGTGGCCCAGCCCGCAGGCCAGCTACGACTTTGCGGCTGAAGCCGCGCGCATGGAAGGCATCATGGATATCATCCGCGCGGTGCGCAACCTGCGCGCGGAGATGAATGTGGCCGTGGGCAAGAAGGCGCAACTGTGGCTGCTGCCGCAGGACGGTTGGCAAAGCGCACTGGATGACGCCAAACCGCTGTTCTCGCGCCTGGCATGGGTCAGCGAAACGACGCTGATGACCGCCGTTCCGCAGGGCGAAAAGCTGGTGTCGGCGGTGACCCCGGCGGCCGAGCTGTATATCCCGCTGGGCGATTTGGTCGATCTGGACAAAGAAAAAGCGCGCCTGACCAAAGAGCACGACAACCTCGTGGCCGAGATTGCCCGCGCCGAGGCCAAGCTGAACAACCCCGGCTTCACCGGCAAGGCGCCGGAAGCGCTGGTCAACGCCGAACGCGCAAAGCTGGAGGCCAACCGCGCGATGCTGGACACGCTGAAGGCGCGCATCGCGGACATGTAAGGGAGCGCCATGACAAAAAACTGGACGGTGGCCGAGGCCATCGACGCCATCCATGCCGCGCGCGGAGACGGCGAGAAGAGCGGACTGGACAACATGCGCCTGCTGTGCGCGCGGCTGGGCGACCCGCAGCGCGCGATGCGCGTCATCCATGTGGCGGGCACCAACGGCAAGGGTTCGACCTGCGCCTTTGTGGACGCGATGCTGCGCGCGGCGGGGGTGACGGTGGGGCTGTATACCTCGCCATATTTGCAGCGCTATCAGGAGCGCATCCGCATCGGCGGCAAGCCGATTGACAACGCGGCGTTTTTGCGCGCGTTCGATTTGGTGTGGGCGCAGGTAGAGGCGCTGCGGGCCGAGGGCGTTCGCCCGACCACCTTTGAGATCGGCACGGCGCTGGCGTTTGTCGCGTTTGTGCAGGCGGGGGTGCAGCTGTGCGTGGTCGAGGTGGGGTTGGGCGGACGGCTGGACCCCACCAATGTGGTGCAGCCCATCGTCTGCGCTATCACCGCCATCGGCATGGATCACATGCGGTATTTGGGCAATACGATCACGCGCATCGCGCGCGAGAAGGCGGGCATCATCAAGCCGGGTGTGCCGGTGATCACCGCGCCCGCGCCGCGCGAGGTGACGCGGGTGTTTGCCGAGGTGTCCAGCGAGCAGGGCGCGCGCTGGGACGAACTGACTGGTGACGAGCTGACGCCGCTGGGCGAGCCGCAGACCTGTCGGCTGGACATGGATGGCTGGGTGCTGCCGTGCGTCAAGCTGAATCTGCCGGGTGCGCACCAACTGCACAACGCGGCCACCGCACTGGCGGTGATCGCCGAGTTAAAGCGGCAGGGCATCGCCATCCCCGACGAGGCGGTGCTGGAGGGGCTGGCCACCGTGCGCTGGCCCGGGCGGCTGGAGTATGTGGAAGGATCGCCACGACTGCTGCTGGACGGCGCGCACAATGCGCAGGGCGCGCGGGCGCTGGCCGCGTATGTGGCGACGCTGCCCGACGATGCGCCGCGCGTGCTGTTGTGCGGCGTGCTGGCCGAGAAGGTCAGTGATGAGATGATTGCGGCGCTGGGCTCGCTGGCGGCGCGGGCGGTGACCACCGTGCCCGCCGATCCGCGCGCGCTGTCCGCCGGGGACTTGGCGGCGATGCTTGCCGCGCGCGGTGTGCAAACGGAAAGCTGTGATGTGCTGGCAAACGCGCTGGCGCGTGCCCGGCAGTGGGCCGGGCCGGACGGGCTGGTGATCGTCGCCGGGTCGCTGTACCTGATTGGCGCGGTGCGCGCGTTGCTTATGGAGGAGGGCGTCGATGGACTTTAAGCATGTACCGGTGCTGCTGGACGAGGTGATGGCGCAACTGTCGCCGCGTCCGGGCGGCGTGTATGTGGACGGCACACTGGGCGGCGGCGGGCACAGCGCGGCCATTCTGTCGCGCATCCAGCCCGGCGGCAGGCTGTACGGCATTGACCGTGATCAGGCCGCCATCGACGCGGCGACTGCGCGGCTGTCCGCGCTGCCCGGCTTTGCCGCGCTGCGCGGAAACTTTCACGATGTCAAGGCACTGCTGGCCGAACAAGGCGTGGAGAAAATCGACGGTATGCTGCTGGATTTGGGTGTGTCGTCGCATCAGTTGGACACCGCCGCGCGCGGATTTTCCTATCATCAGGACGCGCCGCTGGACATGCGCATGGATCAGCGCCAGCCGATGACCGCCGCCGATCTGGTCAATACCTACAGCGAGGCCGAGCTGACCCGCATCATCCGCGACTATGGCGAGGAGAGCTGGGCGGCGCGCATCGCGCGCATGATTGTGGAGCATCGCGGCATACAGCCGCTGGCTACCACCGGCGATCTGGTGCGCGCCATCGACGCGGCCATTCCGCGCAAGGTGCGCGACAAGGATGACGGGCACTCGGCACGGCGCACATTTCAGGCGCTGCGCATTGCGGTCAACGACGAGTTGGCGCCGCTGGAAAACGCGCTACAGGATGCGGTGGCGCTGCTTGCCCCCGGCGGCCGCCTGTGCGTGATCACCTTCCACTCGCTGGAGGATCGCATCGTCAAGCACACGTTCCGGCGTCTGGCGAAGCCCTGCGTGTGCCCGCCCAAGGCGCCGATCTGCACCTGCGGCAAAGTGCCCAGCGTCAAGGTGCTGGGCGGCGGGGGCATCGCGCCGTCGGCGGAGGAACTGAACGACAACCCGCGCGCCCGCAGTGCCAAGCTGCGCGTCGCGCAGAAGGTGTAGCCTATGCGAATCGAAAAGATAACCGAGGACAAGAAGCGCTTCCTGCCGCTGCTGCTGCTGGCCGACGAGCAGGAGGACATGATCGACCGCTATCTGCCGCAGGGCGACCTGTACGCGCTGTATGACGACGATGCGCTGCGCACCGTGTGTGTGGTGGAGCGGCTGGATGAGCGCACCTGCGAACTGAAAAATCTGGCCACCGACCTAGGCAGCCAGCGGCGCGGCTATGGCGCGGCGATGATCGCGCATGTGTGCGGGCAATACCCGGGCGCGACCATGCTGCTGGGCACCGGCGAGGTGCCGTGGATTCTGGCGTTTTATCGCGCGTGTGGGTTTGTGCCGTCGCATCGTATCGCCGGGTTCTTTACCGAGAACTATGACCACCCGATGATCGAGGACGGCGTGCTGCTGACCGACATGATCTACCTGAAAAAGGAGCTGTGACATGCCCACTTTGTATGTCGTCGCTACGCCGATCGGCAATCTAGGCGACATGACGCCGCGCGCGATCCAGACCATGAAGGACTGCGCGGTGATCGCTGCCGAGGACACGCGCGTCACGCGCAAGCTGCTGACGCACTTTGGCATCGCCACGCCCACGCTGAGTAACCACCAGCACAACGAGCAGGCGCGCGCCGGACAACTGGTGCAGCGCATGCTGGACGAGGATATCGACGTCGCGCTGGTCACCGACGCGGGCATGCCGTGCATCTCGGACCCCGGCTATGCGCTGGTGCGCGAGGCGGCAGCGGCGGGCATCGCGGTGGTCACCGTGCCCGGCGCGTGCGCGATGGCGGCGGCGTTGTCGGTCAGCGGCATGGACACCAAAGAGTTCGCGTTCTATGGCTTTTTGCCGCGCGCCAAGGGCGAATTAAGGGACAAGCTGCTGGCCATCGCGCGCAGCGGCGTAGCCATCGCGGTGGCGCACGAATCGCCGCACCGCGTGACCGAGCTGATGCGACAGGTGGCGGCGGTGCTGCCCGGCTGCCGGGTCAGCGTGAGCTGCGACCTGACCAAGCTGCACGAGAAAACCCTGCGCGGCGACGCCGCCGATGTGCTGGCGATGCTGGAGGAAAACCCCAACACCGGCAAGGGCGAGTATTGCCTGGTGCTGGACATGGCCAACGTGGCAGTCGAGCCCGAACGCGCACAAACCACCGCCTCGCTGGAGGCGCGGTTGCTGGAGAACATGCTGCGTGGCGACGACTTGCGCGCGGCGGGTGAGGCGCTGCAAGCCGAGGGCGAGAAGCGCAACGACGTGTACAAGGCCAGCATGGCCGTGAAGCAATTTTTGCGGGAGCAAGGGCAATAGCGCGGGACAATTTTGTTGCGCAGCGATCGGGAAAGCGTTTGAAAACAGAAAGATTCCTCGTGCGCTCGGAATGACAGCGAACCAACGATCCTGTCATTTCAAGCGCAGCGAGGAATCTTGTCTTTCCCACGTCTTTCGCGGATAGGCGCGAAGCGAAGTGAGCGGCGGCTCAGTCGCTTATTTTAGCGCCTGCTCCAGCGCCTTGGCCAGTTGATCGGGGCAGGAGGTGCCGTTCTGGCACTGGATGCCCTTCAAAAGCGGGATGATCTCCTCGGCCTTGCGCCCGACGATCAGCCGCGCGATGCCCTCCAGATTGCCGTCGCAGCCCGCGGTGAACAGGCAGCCCACCACGACGCCGTCCTGGAGGTCGATATCAATTTGCCGCGAGCAGGTGCCCACCGGGGTGAAGGTGATGTGTTGCATGGGAGAAAGACCTTCTTTCTTGCGGTGTGCTATCACAGCGCGACGGTCATGGTGTAGTCATCGCCGTCAATCTCCAGTGTGATGTGGTTTCCATCGGATTTTATTTCGCCGAATTCTTTGGAATCCTTTTCAACGACCGCACCGTGCAGCTGTAGCACAATGCCGGTCAGGTCCATCAGCGGCGCGTCGTAGAACACCTTGAGGAACAGCGTGAGCAGCTTGAAGCGCTCCTCGGAAGCCGGTGGGGTCAGGCGCAGCACGGCGTTGGTCACGTTGCCATCGTCATTGACCAGCAAGCGATAAAAAGCGCCGGGCAGAATTTCAAATCCGGTTTCGCCCAGCATCTCGTCGGCCATGGTGTCGGTGGGATCGGCCAGCGGGCAGTCCATTTCGGCAAAAGGCGCTTGCACGGCGCTGTAGGCATCCCTTACGCGTTGTCGGAGCGAGAGCTGCTCTATCTGGGCGGTGGTGGCATCGCTCTGCGCGCGTGTCATGACTTGGAAGACAATTTCGCCCTCCGGTTCGCTGGAGCGCGTCAGCCGATAGGCCCAGTCGCCATGCGTGACCCCGCTCATCATAAAGGAACCGACGGCGGTCTGCAAATTATCAAAGAGCAAGTTGGTCATGCTCAGCGCGTCCTGCTCCGTGACTGTGGTGTCAATGGCGCGCATGAAATCCTGATAGAACATGCGCTCCTTCTCTTCGTCGATGCGCTGGCGGTCGGTGATGTACAGCACGTACATCGGGCCGCTTTCGGAGAAGAAAGGAGCCATGGTGACGCCCTCGATGGGGGCATAGTACGGGATGCTGTCTTGCGCCTCGCCTTGGCGCATGGCCATGGCGGTGTCGGCGGTTTCGTCGCCGCGCGCCGCGCAAAAATCCACCAGACGCTTGTAGAAAGCTTCGCCCTGCTCATCCAGTTTGAGTTCCGTCGCGGCCAGCGCCGAAGGAACGATCAGCAAGAAAATCAATATCGCGCTCAGTATTCGCCGTCCCATCCTCATCGATTGACCTCATTTCTTTTTTTGTGTGCTTCTGCTATTGTCCGCGATTTGGCAGAAAAAAGCAACCCCAATCCATCTGCCGCGCACCGCCGCCCACGCCCGCACATAGGATGCAGCAGGAAAAACGGCGGGAGGGGCAAGCGCATGCACGGAGCGATTTGGGTGGCGGACGCAGGCGCGGGGACGGTCACGGCCTATGACGCGCGCACGCTGGCTGTGACCGGCGCGCAGGATGTGCCCGGCGCCGGTGCGCTGTGCGCCTGGCGGGGCGACGTGCTGTGCGCCACGCAGGCCGAGGAGTGCATCGTCCGGCTGGACGGCGCGAGCATGGAGATTGTCCAGCGCATGCCGGTCGGGCCGGGCATCCGCGCCATTCGCGCCGCGCCGGATGAGCGGACGCTGTACGCGCTGTCCAGTGACGCCGACAGCCTGATGATGATCGACGGCACAACCGGCGCGCTGCTGATGCTGACCGACGCCGGGGTGCAGCCGCGCGATCTGGCGCTGGATGGGAGCGGCCAACTGATCGCGGTGGCGGGCGGCGCGGCCTGCTGCGTGTATGTGCTGCGCGCCGATACGCTGGCACCGGTGCTGCGCATTCCGGTAGAGGGCGTCGCGGTGGGCGTGGCCTTTGCGCCGGACGCGCTGTGGGTGCTGTGCGCCGTCGGGCAGGAGGAGCTGGGCACCAGCGTGCTGCGTGTGCGCGTCGGCGACGGGCATATCGAGCGGCGACTGGACATGGAGGGCATGCCCGGCGGGCTGATCGCGTCGCCCGATGACGGCGTGCTGATCGGGCTGCTGGACGGCATGGCCTATGTCGCCAAGCACGCCAAGCGCGTGGGCTGGCGCATCGCGCTGGACGGCGCGCTGCCCGACGTGGCCGCGCGGCATGGCAAGCAAGTGCTGTGGAGCGATGGGCTGGGCGGGCGCGTGTGGTTGCTGGATCTGGCGCGCGGCAAGATGCGCGTGTGTTTGCCCGATCTGGTGGAGCCCAGCGGAGTGCTGTTGACGCTGCATGCGTCACCGGTATAATCGCGCCGCGCATCGGACACACTGCCCGCAAAGGGAGGCGGGCGGATGCAAGGCGCACAGATCGCGTGCTGGGGGTGGCTGGGCATATCGGCGCTGTGGGCGGTGCGCGGCGGCAGATTGCGCGGCAAGACGGTGGCGCGCTGGGCGCTGGCGCTGCTGGTGCTGAGCATGAGTGCCACCTTCGGGCTGGTGATCGCTGACCGCAAGGACATCCTGCGCACGCTGTTGCCGCTGCATTTGTGCAGCCTGTCGGCGTTTCTGACGCTGCCGCTGCTGAGTACCGGCAGGCCGGTCTTTCTGCATTTCTGCTGGTATCTGGGGCTGCCGGGCGGGGTCATGGCGCTGCTGTTTCCGGCGGTCGCCGGGTCGAGCTGGCCCAACCTGATGGCCACGACCTTTATGCTGACGCACGCGCTGGTGGTGTTCGCGCCGCTGCTGTGGATCGCGCAGGGGCGGCTGCCGCGCAGGGACAGCGCGTGGCCGGTGCTGCTGGCGGGCAACATATTTCTGGCGGTCACCTATATCGTGGACAAGCTGATTGACGCCAACTACATGTTTCTGCTGGCCGCGCCGCCGGGCACGCCGCTGGCGTGGATGCAGCGGTTGGGGCAGGTCGGCTATCTGGCAGCCATCGAGCTGTGCGCCGTGCTGGTGGTGCTGGGCATGCGCGGCGTACTGGACGTGCTGATATCGGCAAAAGAAAAAGCCCCCGCGCGCGGCGAGGACTTGCAATCATCCGGGGCGTAGGTTACGGCAGATCGTCCGCGCCGCCCAATGCGCGCATCATCTGCGCGTAGAGCTCGGGCGCGGCTTCGGGCCAGCGCGCGCAGAATGTCCCGGCCTGTTCGCGCGTGGCCACCGTCACCGACAGGTCCAGCAGCATCAGCTCCTGCTCCATCAGTTGCAGCCGCACAATGTACTCGCCGGTGGGCGCTTGCCGCCAGTCGGACAGAATCTGCTTCTCGGTGCGAAAGCGCTGCCCCCACGCGGCGGCGGTACTGCGGATGTGCTCGATGCGCGAGGGCGCGATGCGTCCCTGAAACGCGCGCAGCGTCTCATAGCCCTGCGCCGACGGCGCGTACAGCGTGCCCAGTGTGTGCGGCACCTTGCGCACCAAGGCGGTGTCGTCCAGCTCCGCGATGGCCAGTTGCAGCGTGATGTAGTCCATCAGCTCGTTCTCCACCATGTAGCGCAGCAGTTGCAGCGCGGTGGTGGGGCCGAGCTGATCCAGCGCCAGCAGGATGACCAGCTTGTGCTCAATGGGTGTCGGTTCGCGCGTGATCATCTGCGCACCTCCTGTTGTGAAGCGCCCCCTGAAAAAAGCGCCCAAACGATGTCGTTTGAGCGCACGCATGCAAAGGGAAACGCGCCTGCATTGCAGGCGGGACGGGGAAGAACGATCAGGCCAGGAACGGCTTGATGTCGTTCATCAGGTCGTCGCATTCGTCCGCGTAGATTTCCAAGCTGATCGGCTTGGACAGGTCCAGGCTCATGATGCCTAGGATGGACTTGGCATCGACCACGTAGCGGCCAGCGCGCAGATCCATGTCGTACGAATAGCGGTTGGTGATGTTGACGAAGTTCTTCACGCTCTCGGTCAGGGGCAATTTGATGTTGATGGTTTTCAAGGGTAACTCCTCCTTTCCTGACACGCCTATAGTATACGCCAATTTCTTGGCAAATTCAAGCTCTTTCAGTACAGATTGAGCCAGCCGTCGTCGGTTGTGGCCGGGGCGGGGCGCTGGGTGGGCCGTGGCGCGCCCGGGGAGGCCGCGCCTACACCCGCCGGTTGCCACGCCGACAGGTTGGCCAGTGTCTGCTGCGCGTCCTCAGCGATCGGGCCGTCCGTTTGCTCACGGTTTTGCAGCGAATAGCAGACGCCGATGCCCTCGGCCAGCACGGTGTAGTCTTTCAGGAAGTCCGCCGCTTTTTGGTCAAAGAACGCGCGCCCGGCGGCGTCCTCCTTGTCCTGCTGCTTCAGGTTTTCCGGGCGCTGGGCGCTGCCGATGCCCTGCATGGCCAGCACCTTGCCCGATTCCAGATACGCGCGGTAAAAAACCTGCGCGTAGTCGTAGCTGCCCTCGTTGGCGGTGTTCTTGATCATGACGAGGCGCTCGGCGGTGGCGTTTTTTTGCAGCAGCGAGATGTTGTTGCGGCCATCGCGAAAGCGTGCCAGGAAGATCGGCGCGCCGGTGTCTACTTGGATGGGCTGCACTTGGTTGTCGCGGATGGTGAAGGCCACCTCGGTCATCACGCTGTCGATCTGCCCGGTCTGGATCACCGCCATGTACAGCTCCGGCGTGCCGTCCAGATCAATGTCCAGCACGCAATAGTGCAAGCCACCCTTCTCCGTATGTCGGAGCTTATTGTACTCGGCGATGCCGCGCTGCACCAGCTCGGCATACGCGCCCTGCCAGCCGCTGGCGGCGGCGGCGGGGAGAGCGGCTAGCAGCAGGCAAAGCGCCACGCATGCGCACAAAACGCGCTTGATTTGCATCGGCATTCTCCTTCGCAGGTTTTTCCAATATATGCAACGTTTGAGCACCGGGATTTCTTCCAGCCATTTTTCATTGACGGATATGCATAAAAGCATGTATAATAAAGTGTTTGCGCGATGATGCGCACGGATACGAGGAGGGTTCCCATGGCCGATCAGACCGCCCTGAACAGCGAGATCGCGCGACGCAGGACGTTTGCCATCATTTCGCACCCCGACGCGGGCAAAACCACGCTGACCGAGAAGCTGCTGCTCTATGGCGGGGCGATCCGTCAGGCGGGCAGTGTCAAGGCGCGCAAGGCCGAGCGCCACGCCACCAGCGACTGGATGGAAATCGAGAAGCAGCGCGGCATCTCGGTGACTTCCTCGGCGATGCAGTTCGAGTTTCAGGGCTTCCATATCAATATTTTGGACACGCCCGGGCATCAGGATTTCTCCGAGGATACCTATCGCGTGCTGGTCGCCGCCGACAGCGCGGTGATGCTGATGGACGCCGCCAAGGGTGTGGAGGAGCAGACCATCAAGCTATTCAAGGTGTGCCGGTTGCGCGGCATCCCGATTTTTACCTTTGTCAACAAGATGGACCGCGCGGGCAAGGACCCGTTTTCGCTGATGGAGGAGCTGGAGCAGGTGCTGGGCATCCGCGCTTGCCCGGTCAACTGGCCGATCGGTACCGACGGCGACTTTCGCGGCGTGTATCACCGCGACACGCGCGCGGTGGAGCTGTATGAGAGCGGCGACCACGGCAAAAACCGCGTGGGCAAGCGCGTCATCGGGCTGGACGACCCCGCACTGCCTGACGCGCTGGGTGAGCCGTACTATAGCCGCCTGCTCAATGAGATCGAGCTGCTGGACGTGGCGGGCGACGCGTTCGACTTGGACAAAGTGCGCGCCGGGGAGCTGACGCCGATGTTCTTTGGCTCGGCGATCACCAACTTTGGCGTCGAGCCGTTCCTGGAGCGATTCCTGCAATGCACGCCGCCGCCCGCGCCGCGCCTGACCGAAACCAGCGTCGTCGAGCCGGAATACCCGCACTTTAGCGGTTTTATCTTCAAGATACAGGCCAACATGAACCCCGCGCACCGCGACCGGCTGGCGTTTTTGCGCATTGTGTCCGGCGTGTTTGAGAAGGGCATGACGGTCTGGCACTCGGGCACGAACAAGGACGTGCAGCTCAAGCAGCCGCAGCAGTTCATGGCCGACGAGCGCGAGGTGGTCGAGACCGCGTATCCCGGCGACATCATCGGCCTGTTTGACCCGGGGATATTTGGGCTGGGCGATACGCTGTGCACCGGGCCCAAACTGCGCTTTGAGGGTATCCCGGTGTTCGCGCCGGAGTTCTTCGCCCGCGTGTCGAGCATCGACAGCCTCAAGCGCAAGCAGTTCGTCAAGGGCGTGCTGCAACTTTCCGAGGAGGGCGCGATCCAGACCTTCAAGCGGCCCGGCGTGGGCTTTGAGGAGATCATCGTCGGCGTGGTCGGTGTGCTGCAGTTTGACGTGCTGGAGCACCGCCTGCGCGGCGAGTATGGCGCCGAAATCCGCCGCGAGATGCTGAGCTACCGCTATGTGCGCTGGGTGATCAGCACGCCCAAGCCGCTGCATCAGCTCAAGCTGACCTCCACCACGTCGCTGGCGGTGGACCGCGCCGAGCGCGATGTGATCCTGTTTGAAAACGAGTGGTCGATCCGCTGGGCGCTGGAGAACAACCCGGGGCTAGCGCTGGCCGACACCGCCGCACGCGTTAACCCGGACTGACCATAAAGGCCCATCTGCGGTGTCGACGCGTCGCCCGGCTTGTCGACGTATGTCACAATACGCCTTCGCACCGGGCTCGCGATCTCCTAGCATCCGGACCTTTCTGATCAGTTCGCATGATACCGAAAAACTCCCGCTATAAGTAGAAAGAAGGAACTTTTTTGCAGATTACCCGTCAAGACATCCGCAATATCGCTATCATCGCCCACGTAGACCACGGCAAGACCACGCTGGTGGACGAAATGCTCAAGCAGGGCGGCGTGTTCCGCGAGAACCAGCACGTCGAGGAGCGCGTGATGGACTCCAACGATCTGGAGAAGGAGCGCGGCATCACCATTCTGGCCAAAAACACCGCCGTGCATTACGGCAAGACCAAGATCAATGTGGTCGATACGCCCGGTCACGCCGATTTCTCCGGCGAGGTCGAGCGCGTGCTCAACATGGTGGACGGTGTGCTGCTGCTGGTCGATTCGTTCGAGGGGCCGATGCCGCAGACCCGCTTCGTGCTGAAAAAGGCGCTGGAGCTGGAGCATCCGGTGCTGATCGTCATCAACAAAGTGGATCGTCCCGACGCGCGCTGTGACGAGGTGATCAACGAGATTCTGGACCTGCTGATCGACCTGCAAGCCGACCCGGAGCAGTTAGAGCACCCGATTATCTACGCCTCCGCGCGGCAGGGCACCGCCACGCTGGACATGAACCAGCCGGGCGACGATCTGCGCCCGCTGTTTGAGGCGATCCTGAAATACATCCCCGCACCGGTTGGCGACCCCGACGCGCCCACGCAGGTGCTGGTGTCCACCATCGACTACAGCGAGTATGTCGGGCGCATCGGCATTGGCCGCATTACGCGCGGCACGATCCGCGCGGGCAACATGGCGGTGCGCGCCACCTATGGCAGCGATACCGTGTCCTCGCCGCTGCGCCTGTCCGGGCTGTTCAGCTTTGATGGCTTAAAGCGTGTGCCGGTGGAGGAGGCGTCGATGGGCGACATCGTCGCGCTGACCGGCATCGAGGACATCATGATCGGCGATACGGTGTGCGACCCGGCCTGCGTGGAGCCGCTGCCGTTCGTCAAGATCTCCGAGCCCACCGTGCAGATGACTTTCTCGGTCAACGACAGCCCGTTTGCCGGGCGCGAGGGCACGTTTGTGACCAGCCGCCACCTGCGCGCGCGGCTGATGAAGGAGCTGCAAACCGACGTGTCGCTGCGCGTCGCCGACACGCCGTACCCCGATGCGCTGCTGGTGTCCGGGCGCGGCGAGCTGCACCTGTCCATCCTGATTGAGAACATGCGCCGTCAGGGCTACGAGTTCCAGGTATCCAAACCCGAGGCGCTGATGAAGGACATCGACGGCGTGAAGAGCGAGCCGATGGAGCGCATGATCGCCGACGTGCCCGCCGCGTATGCGGGCGCGGTGATCGAGAAGATCGGCCGCCGCAGAGGCACCTTGCAGGCCATGCACGGCACCGACCGTGTGCGGCTGGAGTTCACGGTGCCGTCGCGCGGGCTGTTCGGCTATCGCTCGGAGTTTTTGACCGATACGCGTGGCGAGGGCATCATGTCGGCGGTGTTCGACGGGTATGAGCCGTTCAAGGGCGACATCCCGCACCGCATGCAGGGCGCGCTGGTCAGCTATGAAACCGGCGAGGCGGTGCAATACGGCTTGTTCTACGCGCAGGATCGCGGCACGCTGTTCTACGGCCCGGGCACGCCGGTGTACACCGGCATGATCGTCGGGCAGAACGCGCGCGGCGGCGACATCGACGTCAACGTGTGCAAAAAGAAGCACCTGACCTCCATGCGCAACTCCGCGGGCGCGGAGGACAGCATGAAGCTGGTGTCTATGCGCGCGCTGACGCTGGAGGAGTGCCTGGAGTTCATCGACGACGACGAACTGCTGGAGATCACGCCCAAGTCGCTGCGCATGAGAAAGCGCGTGCTGGACATCAACGAGCGGAAGCGCATTACGTCCAAGAAGAAGCAGGAAATGGAATAACCTCGAACAAAATGCATACTGCCTTTTGTTCGCTTGCACGGCTTGCGCCGTGACTCGCTTTGCTCGTGGTGGCAGGACTGTTTTCCAGGCGGAAAACTCCCCGCCCGCCCGACAAAGTCGGGCGATACGATTTGACATGAAGGGGCTGTGGCCCCTTCATGCATCCCTTGGTTGTGAAAACCGCATTATTGATGTTCAAAAGCCCCTCTCACGAGGGGCTTTTGCTTGCCTATTTCGGTATGAACCACCCGATCACCCAGCGGCACAGGTTGACCACCAGCGCGGCCAGCAGCGCCCACAGGAAATCCTGAATGTACAGCGTGGGATACTGCTTTGTGACCCACATGAGCAGCGCCGCGTCCAGCGCCAGATACGCCAGCCCGAACGTGATCAGCGCCAATGGCGCGGCCAGCAGCTTCATGATCGGTCGCAGCAGCAGGTACACAATGCCCAGCGCCGCGCCGCAGGTCAGTACGGTGGACACATCACTGTAGCTGACCCCGGGCAACTGTGTGGCGGCCAGATACATGCCCAGCATGCAGCCGCCGATGTTGAGGAAGGCTTTGCGCATGGAAACTCCTTAGATATTGGGCAGGGCGTCGGGGAAGAGCGAGAAGGGGAACGCGTCGGTCGGCGGGGGCGCGGCAAAGCGCAGGTCTTCGCGCAGCGTGGGGTGGGATAGCGCCAGCTCCGCGCCCCACAGCGCGATCTGCTGGCCGGGCTGACCGCCGCCGTAGCGCGCGTCGCCCCACAATGGTAACCCGGCATGCGCGCACTGCACGCGGATTTGGTGCGAGCGCCCGGTGTGCAGTGTCACCCGCAAAAGCGACAGTCCCTCGCGGCGCGCCGCGCAGGTCAGCGACAGCGACGCTTGCTTGGCGTCGGCTGTGCCCGCTGGCACCACCGACACGGTGTTGGTGCGCGCGTCCTTGCGCAGCCAGTCGGTCAGATGGGCGCTGTCCGGCGCGTCACCGCGCGCCACCGCCACATACGCGCGGTGCAGCGTGCGTTCGCGCACCTGCGCGCTGAGCCGCTCTGCCGCCTTGGATGTGCGCGCCAGCACGACCAGCCCACCCACCGGGCGATCCAGCCGGTGCACCAGCCCCAGATAGACCGCGCCGGGCTTGTCGAATGTCTGCTTCACATACGCTTTCATGCAGGTCAGCAAATCCAGATCGCCGGACGCGTCGGCCTGCGTGGGCATATTGGGTGGCTTGACGACGACCAGCAGGTGGTTGTCGCTGTAGAGGATGCGCACGCCTTGAAAGATTGATTCAGGCATCGCGCTGCCACCTGCCCGACGAGCCGCAGGGCAGCACGCCGCCGGCAGTGACCGGCAGGCCGACCTCGTCGGCCATCGCGCGCCCGCCAAAGCGCGGCGTCACCACATAGTCCAGCATATTGCGCAGCACCGCCGGGGATAACCCGGTGGTGTAGCTGTTGATCAAAAAGAACAGCGGACGCTCGCTGAGCGCCTGCGCGCAGGCATCCACCAGCCCGTACAGCTCGTTCTCCAGCTTCCACACCTCGCCGCCCGGCCCGCGCCCATAGGACGGCGGGTCCATCAGCATGCCGTCGTAGAAGTTGCCTCGCCGCGCCTCGCGCTGCACAAACTTGACCGCGTCGTCAATGATCCATCTCGTGCGGTCCTCGGGCACGCGGCAGAGTTCGCGGTTCTCGCGCGCCCACTGCATCATGCCCTTGGCGGCATCGACGTGGCACACCTGCGCCCCGGCCATCGCGCACGCCATGGTCGCGCCGCCGGTGTAGGCGAACAGGTTCAGCACCTTTGGCTGCCTGCCTGCCGTCACCTCCGCGCTGACCAGCCCGCGCATCCAGTCCCAGTTGACTGCCTGCTCGGGGAACAGGCCGGTGTGCTTAAAGCCGGTGGGGCGCACGTAAAACTGCAAATCGCCATACGGCAGCACCCACTTTTCCGGCAGTTTGCGGAAGAACTCCCACTCGCCGCCGCCGCGCTCGCTGCGGTGATACCACGCGTCGGCGCTGTCCCACAGCGCGGGCTGGCGCTTGGGCCAGATGGTCTGCGGATCGGGGCGGCGCAACAGCACATCGCCCCAGCGCTCCAGCTTTTCGCCATCGCCGGTGTCCAGCACCTCATAGCTTGTCCATTGATCGGCCAGCAGCATGCGTGTCCTCCGTTCTTGTTCTAGTCCTCGTCAAAAAACTGCGGCAGCACGTCGCGGTGCACCTCGATGCGCTGCGACAGGAAGTCCAGCGCGTAGAGCCGGTCCACGCCGTCCAGCGCGGGCAGTTGCTCCACCGCCTCGCGCAGCGCGGAGCGGTCGCCGAACCACGCGGCGCGCGCCGCCAGCCGCGTCGCTTCGCCGTGCTGGATCATCAGGTCGCGCAACGGCACCGGCAGGCGCAGTGCGGGCGCGTCCACCAGCGAGCCATGGCAGCAGGTCAGCGGCACCTGCACCGCGATGCCCGCCGGAATGTCCGGCAGGTAGGCGGGGGTGTTGGGCAGCATCAGACCGGACAGCTTGCCCTGCTCCTCGCCAATCAGCGCCAGCGCGCCCATACCGAAGTGGATGCCGCAGACCGGCATCATGCTGGCCCAAGCCGCGCGGCCACGGGCATTCAGCCCATCGGTGGCGACGGTGGCCAGCGCGGTCAGACGGTCGCGCTGGAAGGCCGGGGTGCCCGGCGTCGGCAGTGCGTCATAGCGCGGGGTGTCGGGCATATCGGGCAGACGGTCGGTGTGGTGGCGCAGGTCGCCCACCGGCAACGCGCCATACACGCTGAGGATGTGCGCGGGCAAGCTGCCCCACGCGCCGTCCATGATTTTTTGTTCGATCTCGGGCAGCAGGTCGTCGTGGGTGTCCGAATCCCTGGCGCCCAGCAGATAGGGCGCGCCGGGGATGCCCGCGATGTCCAGACAGACCTCCAGATGGCTGGCGCCCAGCAGCGCGCACACCTCGCGATGACCGTGCTGGGCATTGACCGCGCCGGTGCCATACGCGCGCACGCCGCCAAAGTCGTTGACCGCCTGTGTGCACAAATCCAGCGGCGGGGTGCGCAGCAGCAGCGGCGCTTTGGGGCACACCGCGCGCATGCTGTCGGCGATGGCGCGCAGCATATGCGCGGAACGCATCCCGGACAGCAGCCCGCCCAGTCCGCCAAACGCGCGCGCCTGCGCGCCCAGACCGATGTCGTCCATCGCCTGCTTGTCGGCCAGCCACCTTTCGGGGTCGCCGGTTTTGGGGCACAGCAGCACCATGTCCGCGCCGGGCAGCGCCGCGTAGAGGTTGCGCGTGCCGGTGATGTCCGCAGGGTTGTCGGCGGCGCGCGCAATGGCCTGCGCGACCGTCAGGTGCAGCTGGAGCAGCTCGGCGTTGAGCTCCACCAGCACCAGCTCGCGCACGACATGCGTTTCCAGCAGGAAGTCGTTGAGGATGATCGGCAGGATGTCATAGGGACTGGCGCCGATGACCACCACTTTCATTGCGTCACACCTTCCAGATGGCCAGAATAGCCCGCAGGCCGTTGATATTGCATTCCTTTTTGATCGCGCCCTCGTCGCCATGGCTGGGTTCCAGCCGGTCGGCCAGCACGGCGGCCTGAATCTGCGCTGCGTACTTGTGGATGACCACCGCCAGTTCGACATCGGCCTGATAGCCCACACCGATATGGTCGGTGACCTCGAAGTCGGATTCCCTGCGCATGGTTTGCAGCTTAGAGATCACCTCGCGCGCGAAGCCCTCTTCCAGCAGCGCGGGGGTCAGGTTGGTATCCAGCACGACGGTGACGCCGCGATCCATCTCGGCGACAAAGCCGGGTTTTTGCATCGGCTCGGTCAGCACGTCGTCCTTGGCTAGCGACACATCGGTGCCGTCCAGCGTGAAATCCAGCGTCTTGCCCGCGGCGAACAGGTCCACCACGTCGTTGCCGTCCAGCGTGCTCAGGTGCTGGCCGATCGCGCCCAGCAGCTTGCCGTACTTCGGGCCCAGCGTGCGCATCTGCGGCTTGAGCTGGTAGGTGGTGAACGCGCGGGTGTCGTCGGTGAAGCACACCTGCTTGACGTTGAGCTCGTCGGCGACCAGCGCGGCATACTGCTCGGGCAGCGTCGCGCCGCGCACATACAGCGCCGGGGCGGGCTGGCGGGTCTTGATGCTGGCACCGGCGCGGCAGGCGCGGCTCAGTTGCACCACCTGCACCAGCGCGCGCATGTGCCGCTCCAGCTCCTCGTCGATGCGCGCAGCGTCGCAGACCGGGAACGCCGACAGGTGCACCGATTCCGGCGCGGTTTGATCCACCGAGCAGACCAGATTGCGGTACATTTGCTCGGCCAGGAAGGGCACGAACGGCGCGATCAGGCGGCTGACAGACTCCAGCACATGGTACAGCGTGGCAAAGGCGGCCTCCTTATCCCCGGCCATGCCCTTGCCCCAGAAGCGCTCGCGGCTGCGGCGCACATACCAGTTGGACAGCTCGTCCACAAACTCGCTGATGGCGCGCGCCGCCTCGGTGATGCGATAGTGGGTCAGCTCGTCATCCACCACGCGGATGGTGTTATTCAGGCGCGACAGCACCCACTTGTCCATCAGCGTCAGGTCGGCCTGATCCAGCGGGTGGTCGGCGGGATTGAAGTCGTCAATGTTGGCGTAGAGCACGAAGAACGCGTAGGTATTCCACAGCGTGCCCATAAACTTGCGCTGCGCCTCGTTGATGGCCTCGCTGTAGAAGCGGCTGGGCAGCCATGGCGCACTGTTGGTGTAGAAATACCAGCGCACCGCGTCGGCGCCCTGCACGCCCAGCGCGTCCCACGGATCGACCACGTTGCCCTTGTGCTTGCTCATCTTCTGGCCGTCCTTGTCCTGCACGTGGCCTAGCACGATGCAGTTTTCAAACGGCGACTGCTCAAACAGGCAGGTGGAGATGGCCAGCAGCGTATAGAACCAGCCGCGCGTCTGATCCACCGCCTCGGAGATGAAATTGGCGGGGAAGTGGCGCTCGAAGGTTTCTTTGTTCTCGAAGGGGTAGTGCCACTGCGCGAAGGGCATGGAGCCGGAATCGTACCAGCAGTCGATAACCTCGCTGACGCGGCGCATCTCGCCGCCGCAGGCCGGGCAGGTCAGCGCCACGCGGTCGATGTACGGGCGGTGCAGCTCCAGATCGTGCGGCACGTCCTTGCCCATTGCCTCCAGTTCCTGACGCGAACCGACGACGTGCACATGCCCGCACTCGCAGGTCCAGATCGGCAGCGGCGTGCCCCAGTAACGCTCGCGCGACAGCCCCCAATCGACGACGTTCTCGATGAAGTTGCCCATGCGGCCTTCCTTGATGTTGTCGGGCAGCCAGTTGACCGAGCGGTTGGAGGCCATCAGCTTCTCGCGCACCGCCGTCATGCGGATGAACCAGCTAGCGCGCGCGTAGTACAGCAGCGGCGTGTCGCAGCGCCAGCAGAACGGGTAGCTGTGCAGGTACGGCTGGGTGCGGAACAGCAGGCCGGACGTCTCCAGCGCGGCCAGAATCTTGGGGTCGGCATCCTTGACGAAATCGCCGTGCCACGGCGTGCCCTCGATGAACTTGCCCTGCGCGTCCACCAACTGCACAAACGGTAGGTTGTTGTCGCGGCCCACGCGCGCATCGTCCTCGCCAAAGGCCGGGGCGGTGTGCACGATGCCGCTGCCGTCGGTCAGCGTGACGTAGGGATCGCACACCACAAAGTGCGCGGGCTTGTCAACGGCGGCGGCGGTGCACGCAAACAGCGGCGCGTATGCCATGCCCTTGAGCGTCTCGCCCTTGAAGGTCTTTTGGACGGCGACCTGCGCGGCCTGCTCCTCGCCGAACACGGCGGGGATCAGCGCCTTGGCCAGAATGTAGGTTTGGCCGTCGTGCAGCGCCTCGCAGTAGTCCTCGGCGGCGTTGACGCACAGCGCGACGTTAGAGGGCAGCGTCCACGGCGTGGTGGTCCACGCCAGCAGGTATGTGTCGGCGCGATCCTTGACGGCAAAGCGCACGAACGCTGAGGTGTCGGTCACGTCCTTATAGCCCTGCGCCACCTCGTGGCTGGACAGCGCGGTGCCGCAGCGCGGGCAATAGGGCACGACCTTGTGCCCCTTGTACAGCAGCCCCTTGTCGGCGATCTGCTTCAGCGACCACCACACCGACTCGATGTAGTTGTCCTCATAGGTGACATAGGGGTGCTCCATGTCGGCCCAGAAGCCGACGCGCTCGCTCATTTTCTCCCAGTCGGTCTTGTACTTCCACACCGACTGCTTGCACTGCTGGATGAACGGCTCAATGCCATACGCCTCGATCTGCGGCTTGCCGTCCAGCCCCAGCGCCTTTTCGACCTCCAACTCCACCGGCAGGCCGTGCGTGTCCCAGCCCGCCTTGCGCAACACGTCATAGCCCTTCATCGCGCGGTGGCGGGGGATCAGGTCCTTGATGGCGCGCGTCAGCACATGGCCGATGTGCGGCTTGCCGTTGGCGGTCGGCGGGCCGTCGAAGAACGTGAACGGTGTCGCGCCCTTATTCTGCGCCATCGCCTTTTTGAAGATGTCCTGCTCGCGCCAGAAATCCAGCACGGTTTCCTCGCGCGCGGTAAAGTCCAGGTCGGGAGATACTTTCTGATAGCGGGGCATGGGGGATCCTCCTTGTTGATGATCATACAAAAAAGAGTGCTTCGATCCCTGGCAAGGGACGAAACACTCCGCGGTACCACCCTGATTGGCGCAGACTGCGCCCACTTTGCGCCCATAACGGGGGCTGCCGTGCCATGTTTTGCATGGCCCACTCCCGGGTGATACCCCTGCGCGCTGTCCGACCGGCTTGCACCAACCCCGGCTCGCTATGCGGCATTTCGCGCGGACGTCCCGTTCCTCGTGTTTGGATATTCCTTCATCATTATAATGGAAAAGCGCGATTTGTAAAGGGTTTTCGTGAATTATGGCGCAAGGGGCTCGTCCAGACCGCCCCAAGGCTCCTCGGTCTTGCTCACGACGCGCATCTGCCCGTCCAGCATTTCCTCGGTGGTGGTGAACACGATGCCGTTCTGCACATCATAAGTGGTGGTGACGCGCGCCACCATGGACAGCGCGCCGTCCGCGATGGTATAGGTGGTATCGACATACTCGCCGCCACCCGCGATATCGGCGCTGTGCACCAACTGATTCGCCGGATCGAACGACGGGCTGGACAACTGTGTCAGCGCCTCGTTAAAGACGAACTGGTTGTTGGACGGGTTCCACAGGAAGCAGATATACGGCACATTGGCCCCGGCGGGCAGCAGCCCGATGATGCGCATGTCTTTGTACCCGTCAAAGTCCATGTCCTCCAGCGCGAAGCCCAGCGTTTCCGACTCGTAGCTCTGCGCCTCGGGGTTGAGCGCGATCTGCTGGAGAATCTGCTTGCCATCCTGACTGGCGACCTGTATGCCCGACGTGCAGAAAAACCCGACGCCGTCCGCAGAGGTATCCTGGCGGTAGGTCAGCGTGAACGTGAAGGGCGGCATGTCGTCCTTCAGCGTGCCCTTGACGACCAGCGTCTCCGCCAGCGATTGGGCGGGCAGCAGGCACAGCAAAACGAGCAGCGGCAACAGTTTGCGAACCATCGTGGGTACCTCCTATTGTGCGCGTTATGGCGTGACCGGCGCGTCCGCCGCCTCGGGATAGAGCAGATCGTTTAGGCGCTGGCGATTCTTCTTCCAATTCACATCCAGCACGGAGGAATTGCGCATCGTGGAATACGAGAACGTGCCGTCCACCGGGATCATGTTCTCGACGATATCGCCGCCCATCAGCGGATAGGCGGTCTGCATGGCGCTGAGCAGCTTCAGCGCGCCCAGATCGGTATGGATGCTGCCCTGCACCACGTTGTAGACCTGCATCAGCTCGGTCAGTGACAGGGTTTTGCACTTCTTCATCAGTTCGTGCAGCACGTTGCGCTGGCGCTGCGTGCGGCCAAAGTCGCCGTTGCCCACGCTGCGGATGCGCATGTACGCCAGCGCGATGCGGCCGGACATGTGCACCAAACCGGGCTTCTGCGGCATGTTTGGGTCGCGGTGCAGCAGGATGGACTTGATGGCGTTCAGCTCGTCGCGGCTGATCTCGATGTCCACGCCGCCCAGCGTGTCAATCAAAGGCTTGATGGTGGTGAAGTCGAAAATCACCGTGCCCTCGATATCAATGCCCAGGTGCGACTGGATGACTTCCTTGCAGCCCTCGTAGCCATGGTTGCGAAAGACACTGTTGATCTTGTTCTCGCCGCCGCCCGGCGTGGTGATTTTGCTGTCGCGCAGGATGGAGGAGAAAATGACGCGCTTGCCCGCCGAATCCAGCGACACGATCATCAGCACATCGGTGCGCGACGCCGCTTGTCCGGATTCGCTGTACGCGTCCTGACCGAGCACCAGATAGTGCTTGATATCTGCCGCCGCCGCGCGCGCGGGCAGGCAAAAGCCGCCGAGCATCAGCACGCACAGCAGCCAGGCGATCAGGCGGGTTGGACGCATGGGGAGCCTCCTTCGGCGCGATATCGCGCTACGCATACAACGCGACAAAATGGAATTTGCTTGCAAGGCAATTACGCGAACAGCAGCCGCATCAGCAGGGTGCCGTCCTCCAGCAGCGGCAGGGCGGCGGCGGTCGGCTCGTCAAACTTGCGCGGGGTGCCGGGCGTGCGGCTGTCGTAGATGCAGTAGGGAACAGGGCTGCCGTCGTGCGTGCGCGTGGTCAGCAGCGTCGGGTGGTCGCTGAGCAGCAGGATGCGAAAGTCCGGGTCGATGCCGGGCAGCGCGGTCAGCAGCGGCGCGGCGATGCGCTGGTCGATGCGGCGGATGCCCTCGCATTTGCCCGCAACATCCCCGGCGTGCGCGCACTCATCGGGTGCTTCGATGTGGATAAACGCGACATCCGCGCCATCGGCCAGTGCAGAAAGCGCGGCGGACAGCTTGCCTGCGTAATTGGTGTCCAGATCGCCGGTGGCGCCGGGCACGCGTGGCGCGTCGATGCCCGACAGCGCCGCGATGCCCCACACCAGCGGCACGGCGGAGATCACGACCCCGCGTTTTTTGTACTTTTGCTCAAAATTGTCCAGTTGCACCGCGCGCCCCGCGCCCCACGGCCACAGGCAGTTGGCGGGCAGGATGCCGCGCGCGACGCGCGCCCGGTTGACCGGGTGATCGGCCAGTGCCTGATAGGACGCGCGCATATAGCTGGTCAGCGCGTCGGCCGACGCGCCTTGCGGCAGGTATCCGGCGATGGCCTGTCCCAATATATTATGCGGCTCGGTCAGCGTATAGACCGCGTCCTTGGGCACGCGGTCGGCAGCCACCACGCCGACATGGCGGAACGAATGTGTGGGGTGCAGCGTCAGCCCCAGCCGCTGCGCGGCGGCGCACATCGCCGGATCGGCGCTTAGCGCGGCGATCAGCGCGTCGGCCTCCTCCCCCTCTACATTGCCGCCGTTGTGCGAGAGGATGGTGGCACTGTCAAAGCTGTCGCCGGACAGCGCGACCATGTTCACACGGAAGGATACCTCGCCGGGGTTGAGCGCGACGCCGTTTCCGGCGGCCTCCAGCGGCGAGCGGCCGGTGTAGCACACGCGCGGGTCATGGCCAAAGATCGACAGGATGGCGGTGTCGCTGCCCGCGGGCAGTCCGGCGGGCACGGTTTGCGCGCGGCCCATGCGCCTGCCCGCCAGTGCATCAAAATGCGGCAGGTCCAGGTGCGTCAGTGGCGTGCGCCCGTCCAGCGCGGGCACCGGCCCATCGGCGATGCCGTCGGCGATGATCACAACGTATTTCATGGGGGAACCTCCCTCGATCTTCGATAGGCGCATTCCGAAAACTATTCGCGCCGGAAAAACAAAATTCCTGCCCACGGGCGTGCCGGGGCAGGTCGCGTGCGAAAAAGTGATTACCGAAACCGGATGACTTTGCCCGCTGTGTCGCACAGCACCTGCCCATCGGCCAGCGCGTGCACGCCGCCGACAACCACATGGCGCACGCCCTCGGGCAGCGCGTCGGGCTGCGACTGCGGCTGTTCGCAATCCGGGAAACCGGCGTGGTCGCGCAGCGTGTCCGGGTCGATGATCGCGATATCCGCCACCGCGCCGATGGACACGCGCCCGCGCCCGATCAGCCCGAATGTGCGCGCGGGCAGCAGCGTGGCGCGCCGCACCGCCTCGACCCAACTAAACTCGCCGCGCTCGATCACCATCTTGCGGAAAAAGCGCGGGAACGTGCCCGCGATCTGCGGGTGTCCCTCGCCGGGCGCATACCCGCCCGCGTCACTGGAGGGCATCATGTCCGGCGCGCGCAGGATGGTGTAGATCGCTTCCTCGTTATCGACATAGACGATGGCCGATTCATCGCTGTGGCAGGCGCGCACATGCGCCAGCAGCTCATCGGTGAGCTGCATGCCGCGATGCGGGCCGCTGGCCATGCGGATGTTCTCCGGGCGGATGCTGTTCCGGCGCATGCTCTCCGGCTCGAACAGCGTCGCGCCGATGCCGGTCGCCCAATGGCTGTACAGCCCGCTGTCGGCGGTGATGTGCAGTCCCTCGTGCCGCGCGTTGGCCAGCATGGTCAGCGCCTCGGTGGGCACCGCCTCGCCATACTGGTAGACAAAGTGCGACAGGTGCATGTGCGCGCCGGATTCGCGCGCGAGTTGCAGCACCTCGGTGATGGACTCCAGATCGTCATTGCTGCGCATGTTGGTGTCCACCGCGACAATGCGCTCGTGCTCTGCCGCGACACGGCAAAGCGCCAGCGTCTCGGCGTGGGAGCTGCCCGGCGCGTAGCCCAGCCCGAACGACAGCCCACACGCGCCCGCCGCGAACGCGTGCCGCGCCAGCGCGACCATGCGGTCAATCTGCGCGGGCGTGGCGGCGGCGTGCGGGTTGTCGATGCCCGCCAAGTGCCGCAGTGTGAACGAGTGCCCGACCAGCTCGGCCTGATGCAGCGGGTAGCCGGTCAGCTCCTGCTGGGTAAAGAACTCGGCCAGGCGCGCGGGCGAATAGCCGCAGTTGCCGCCCACCGTGGTGGTGACGCCCTGATGCAGACTGAGCAGTCCGGGGTAGGGGTCGCCATCCAGATGGCCGTGCACATCCACAAACCCCGGGCACACCAAAGCGCCCGACGCGTCTATGCTGGCGCGCGCGGGGGGAAGCTCCGCCCCGCGCGCGACGATGTGACCGCTCAGGATGCCCAGGTTTTCCGGCTGGCTGGTGCCTGCCTCCGGGTCGATCAGTGTGCCGTTGACAATGGCTAAATCGAGCATGGTTACTCTCCGTCGGTGCAAATAAATGATGTTATTGCTGCTTGAACTTGGTCCACAGCTCCTGATAGAGCGACTCGGTCTCGGCGGGCAGCGCCTCGATGAACTCGGCCTGATTGAGCAGATCCAGCGGGATATTGATGGCGACGTTGCTGGTATAGCTTTCGGGCAGCGAGGCCTCGGCGGCGGCGTTGGGGTTGGTGTACTGCTGCACCTCGGCGATCTTGACCGCGATCTCCGGGCGGAGCAGGAAGTTGAGGAACTTGTGCGCGTTGTCCGGGTTGGGCGCCTTGGCCGGAATGACCAGACCGTCAATGCCCAGCCCCAGCCCTTCCTTGGGATAGACCACCTTCATGTCCGGGCGGTCGATCATGGTCTGCACGACAAAGGGCGTGAACATATAGCCCACGGTGGTCTCGCCGGACAGCATCTGCTGCTGCGGCGTCTCGTAATCGAACACGCGGATGTTCGGGCGCAGCGCCGCCAGCTTTTCAGCGGCCTGATCCAGAATGGCCGGGTCGGTGACGTTGAAGGACTGGCCCATGGTCTTTAGCGTGATGCCGATGACATTGCGCGCGTCGTCCATGACCACGATGCTGTCCTTCAGCGCCGGATTCCACAGGTCCTCGTAGCCGGTGATCTCGAAGGGCACCTTGGCCGGATCGTACACGATCAGCGGCGTGCCGCCGATATAGGGCACGACGTACTTGCTTTCCGGATCGAAGCCCTGATGCAAAAAGCCGGGCTTGATGTTGACGAAATTGGGCAGCTTCTGCATGTCCAGCGGCATCAGCAGGCCCGCCTGGCGCGCGGTGGACAGGATGTAGTCGCTGGCCAGGATGACGTCAAACTCCTTGCCGCCGGTGGCTTGCAGCTTGGTCAGCATTTCCTCGTTGTTGCTAAAGGTGGTGTAGTTGATCTTGATGCCGGTCTCGGCGGTGAAGGGCGCCAGAATGGTGTCGTTGTCCAGATAGCTGTCCCAGGTGAACACATTGAGCACCTGCGGACCTGCGCCGCAGCCGGACAGCAGCACCAGTGCCAGCACCAGCAGCAGCGAGAGCGCGAAAAGCTTCTTCATAGGGGGAATCCTCCTGTTTTGTGTTTGATCGGTCATTGCGCGTTGGACAGGGGCTTTGGTTTGGGCGGTCGCGACAGGTTTTGCGACAGCGCGACCAGTATGAACACCGCGCCAAGCATCAGCGTGCACAGCGCGTTGATCTCCGGGGAAACGCCGGTCTTGAGGCTGGAATAAATCTTCAGCGGCAGCGTGGTGGTCGATCCGCTGACAAAGAAGCTGATCACCAGATCATCCAGCGACATGGCCAGACTGAGCAGCATGCCCGAGATCACCGCCGGGGCGATGGCGGGCAGCGTGACCGTGAAGAACACGCGGATGGGCGGCGCGCCCAGATCGCGCGCGGCTTCCTCGATGGCCGGGTCCATGCCGGACAGGCGGCCCTTGACGTTGATGTACACATACGGGATGCAGAACGTGGTGTGCGCGATGACCAGCGCGGGCATGCCGAACGGGATGCCAATCGCCGAGAACACCGCCAGATACGCCATGCCCAGGATGATCTCCGGGATCATCATCGGCAGGGAGGATAGCGTTTCCAGCGCGCCCTGCCCGCGAAAGCGCGTGCGCGCCATGCCCACCGCGCCAATCGTGCCGATCACGCCGGACGCCAGCACGCTCCACAGCGCCAAACTGAGGCTGTTGATCAGCGCGGTGGCCATCGCGCCGTCGCGCAGCAGCCGCGCGTACCACGTCAGGCTGAATCCGGTCCACATGCCGCCCGACTTGCTCTGGTTGAAGGAGTAGAGCACCACCATCAGGATGGGCAGGTACATCAGGATGAGCACGACGGTCAGGTAGACCGTGGGGAAGGCCGAAGCTTTTCTGCGCATCAGAACACCCCCAGATCGCGGCCGCCGCCCTTGCGGTAGACCCACAGCACCGCCGAGGTAACGCCCAGCAGCGCCACTGACAGCGCCGCGCCGAACGACCAGTCGCGCGCCTTCATCAATTGATCGCTGATCAGCTTGCCCACCAGCGTCACCTTCGCGCCGCCCATCAGGTCGGACAGGAAGAACAGCCCCATCGACGGCACGAACACCAGCACGCACCCGGCCAGAATGCCGGGCAGCGTCAGCGGCAGCGTGACGGTCAAAAACGCGCGCACGCGGCCAGCGCCCAGATCGTGCGCCGCGTCGTCAAAGCTCCAGTCCATCTTTTCCACCGCGCTGTAGGTCGGCAGAATCATGAACGGCAGCAGCGAGTATACCATGCCCAGCAGTACCGAGCCGAAGTTGTACAGGAACTTGACCGGCTGATCCACCACGCCCAGCCATAACAAAAAGCTGTTGACCGGGCCGTTGGCTTGCAGCAGGATTTTCCAGCCATAGATGCGCACCAGCGCGTTGGTCCAGAACGGCACCACCACCAGCAGCATCAGCACCGCGCGCAACTGCGGCTTGGCCTTGGCCATGAAGTAGCCGAACGGATAGCCGATCAGCAGCGTCAGCGCGGTGGTGCACACCCCCAGCCACAGCGAGTCCAGGAACACACGGTAGACCATCGGGTCGAACATGCGGCGGTAGCTGTCCAGCGTCAGTTGGTCGGTGACGCCCAGGATCTCGCCACGCTGCAAAAAGCTGAGCACCAGCACGTACAGCAGCGGCAGCGCCACAAACAGCACCGCGAATACGCCCATCGGCAGGACAATCCAGCGCAGGTGTGTGCGCCGGACGGCGGCGCGCTTAGCGGTCACCGGACGCACCCCCCACCACCGAGCTTTGCGCGGGATCGAACCACAGGCGCACCACGGTGCCCACCGGCGGCACGTCATCCATGCGCACCTGCCCGCTGGCGATGACTTCCTGCCCGCCGACAAGGGCGATGCGCGTGCTCATGGCGCTGCCCGCGTAGTGATTGGCCAGCACGGTGCCGGTCAGCGTAAAGCCGTCCGGCGACGCGTCGCCAAAGCGCAGGCGCTCGGTGCGGATGCACAGCAGGCACGCGTCGCCCACCTTGTGCGCGCCCGGCGCGGCGGCCACGCGCATGGTTTGGCCGTCCTTGGTCAGCGTCAGCAAGCCGCTCGGATCGGCATGCGACACGGTGGCCTCCAGCAAGTTGCTTTCGCCGATGAACTGCGCCACAAAGCGCGTGGCGGGATGCTCGTAAATGTCGCTGGGCGTGCCGATCTGCTCAAACTGCCCCTTGTTCATCACCGCGATGCGGTCGCTCATGTTGAGCGCCTCTTCCTGATCGTGCGTGATGTAGATGAAGGTGATGCCCAGCTTCTCTTGCAGACGCTTGAGCTCGACCTGCATTTGACGGCGCAGCTGTAAATCCAGCGCGCCCAGCGGCTCGTCCAGCAGCAGCAGCGCCGGGCTTAACACCACCGCGCGCGCGATGGCGACGCGCTGGCGCTGCCCGCCGGACAATTGCCCGGGCATGCGCTTCTCATAGCCCTCCAGCCGCACAAGGTCCAGCATCTCGCCCACGCGCGCGGCGATCTCGGCCTTCGACGCCTTGCGCACCTTTAGCCCATAGGCGATGTTATTCGCCACATTCATGTGCGGAAACAGCGCGTAGTTCTGGAACACGGTGTTGACCGGGCGCTTTTCCGGCGGCAAGGGCAATACGTCCTGCCCGTCTAAAATCACCGAACCGGCGTCCGGCTGCTCCAGCCCGGCGATGATGCGCAGCGTGGTGGTTTTGCCGCAGCCCGACGGGCCCAGCAGCGTGAGAAACTCGCCGCGATACACGTCCAGATCGATGCCGCGCAGCACATCGCCCTGACCGAAGTTTTTGGTAATGCCGCGCAGCGACAGCAGGGTGTCGGCCACGGATGGTGTGCCAGCGGGTGCGGTCATGGTGCCTCCCAATGATGATAAAATGCGGTTTTTTCCGCTTTGACGCAATCTTGACAAGTTCACTAGGTTTTACTGGATGGGATAAGTATAATGCACCGATGAACGCGATGTCAAGGAGCATTGTGCGCGTCGTGCGGGCATACGCTGTGCCGAGGGGGGAAGGCCTGTGCAGAGGCGATGGATGGCCGCCGCCGCGCTGATCCTGACGGCGCTGGTGGTGTGGCTGAACGCGCGCGGCGTGGTGCGGTTGCAGCGGCCCGAGGTCGCGCCCAAGCCGCAGCGACAGGTGTTGCGCGTGTGGGTGATCGAGGGGTGGATCGGATCGACCGCATGGCTGGAGAAGCAGGGCGCGGTCTTTGAGCGCGCGCATCCGGGCGTCAACCTGCGCATCCGCCGCGCGCAGGCCGAGGAGCTGATGAGTCCCGGCGCGGTACCGCCCGATGTGGTGCTCTTCGCGCCCGGCGTCATGGACGCACCGGATACGCTGTTAGCGCCGCTGGCGGGCGCGCTGCCCGTGCGCGATGAGCTGGCGGTGGCCGGGCGCTGGCGCGGGCAACAATACGGCGTGCCGGTGGCGATGGGCGGTTATGCGATGCTCGTCAACAGCGCGCGCATCGCGCCCAGCGAGCGCGGCATACTATTGGAAGAAACACTGCGCGCCGCCGCAAAACCTCAAAAGGGAAAGCAGCCCGCGCAGTACGCGCTGGCCTGTGCCGCCGATGGTGCGTTGGCGTATCCCACCGCGCTGCTGGCGGTGGGCGGGGCGCTATCCGGCGGCTGGCCGCAGGGTATGCTGGCGCTCAAGCAGGACGGCGTGCTGCCCAAGGACTTTGTCGCGTGCACGCCCGACAAGGCGTACAGCGACTTTGTCAGCGGGCAGGTCAGCGCGCTGCTGGCGACCCAGCGCGAAATCCGCAAGTTCCACGCGTTGGTGGGCGCTGGCAAGGGGTTCGACGCCTGGACACAGGTGGCGTCGCAGCCGATGACCGACCAGTTGCTGCTGTGCGGCATTGTGGGCGGGCAGGCGGACGACGCGCGCGAAACGCTGTGCGCCGCGTGGCTGACGCAACTGACCGGCGCGGACGCGCAGCAGGCGCTGACCGGGTATGGACTGTTTCCGGTGCGCGGGGATGTCGCGGGCTATGACCCCGGCGAGGCCACCACGCTCTATCGCATGCAGCAGGTGCTGGCCGGGCCGGAGCTGCTCGTGCCCAATGCGTTTGACTGGGCCGCCCAGCGCGAAAGCCTGGCGGCGCGCACCGCGCTGGCGCTGATGCACGGCGGTGTGGCGGTGGTCACCGAGCAGGGGTTCGTGCCATAGCGCGAAGGGTTTTTCTTGTATCGCGCGCCGGATTCATGTAGAATATAGAGGCGAAAGAACCTTCGCGAGGAGGATACGCATTGACCGCTCCGATGACCATTCGGGCATGGCGGGACGCGCTGGTTTCGGTGGCGCCCGGCCTTGCCGTTTCGTGCGATGAGCCGATGGCACGCCACACCACCCTGCGCATTGGCGGGCCCGCCGATCTGTTCGTGGAACCGTCCGGCACCGCCGAGGTGGCCGCCGTGGTCCGCGCGTGCCGCATGGCCGAGTGCCCGCTGACCGTGGTGGGCAACGGCTCGAACCTGTTGGTGCGCGACGGCGGGATTCGCGGCGTTGTGCTGCATTTGGGCATGCGCTTTGCCGGGTGCTATGCCGAGGGCACAGCGCTGACCGCGCAGGCCGGGCTGATGATGAGCGCCCTGGCGCGCAAAGCCGCCAGCGCCGGGCTGGCCGGGCTGGCCTTTGCCGAGGGTATCCCCGGCACGGTGGGCGGCGGCGCGGCAATGAACGCCGGTGCGTATGGCGGCGAGATGGCACAGGTCGTGGACCGCGTGACCGCAGTGGATGGCGAAGGGTACCTAGTGGAGCTGGGGCGCGACGCGCTGGACTATCGCTATCGCCACAGCGCGCTGCTGTCCGGCGGGCTGATCGCCACCGAGGTGCGCTTTGCGCTGACAAACGGCGATCCGGCGGACATACAGGCCGAGATGCGCGACATCGCCATGCGGCGCAGGGAAAAGCAGCCGTTGCAATACCCCAGCGCGGGCAGCACCTTCAAGCGCCCGCAGGGGCACTTTGCCGCGCAGTTGATCGACGAGGCCGGGCTGAAGGGCCTGACCATCGGCGGCGCGCAGGTATCGGCGCTGCACGCGGGGTTCGTGATCAACATCGGCGGCGCCACCGCGCAGGACGTACTGACGCTGATGGCGGAGATCCAGCGGCACGTTATGCAGCGCGCCGGGGTGATGCTGGAGCCGGAAGTGCGCATATTGGGCGAGGACGCGTAACATATATTTTGCATTTTACACGTGGGAGGATCACCATGCGCTATCTGTTTCTGACCGGTATGTCCGGCGCGGGCAAGACCAACGTGCTGCGCGATCTGGAGGATGCCGGGTACCTTTGTGTGGACAACCTCCCGCCGATGATGATTATGAAATTCATCGAGCTGTGCTCGTCCGGCTCCACGCGCATGCAGAATGTTGCGATGGCGGTGGATATTCGCAGCGGCGAGTTCTTTGACGCCGACGCGGTGCGCAACCTCATCGAGGACGCGCGCGAGGCGGGCTATCCGATCGAGACGCTGTTTCTGGACGCCAGCGACGAGGTGCTGATCTCCCGCTATAAGGAGACGCGCCGCGAACACCCGCTGGCCAGCGACGAGGTGTCGCTGACCGAGGCCATCACCGCCGAGCGAGAGCTGCTCGAGCCGCTGCGCGAGCGCGCTACGTACCTGCTGGACACCTCCTTCCTGCGCCCGCGCCAGACCGCGTTGGAGGTCAGCAAGCTGCTGGGCACGCCGGAGAAAGAGTATGGCGGGCTGCGCATCGAGGTGCTGTCCTTTGGCTTTAAGCGCGGGCTGCCGCGCAGTGGCGATCTGGTGTACGATGTGCGCTTCCTGCCCAATCCGTTCTATATGCCGGAGATTCGCCTGCATACCGGGCTGGAGCAGCCGGTGCGCGACTTTGTGCTGCATCACCCGGTCACCGAGGAGTTCCTGCGGCGCACGTATGACATGCTGGACTTCCTGCTGCCGCACTACTGCGCCGAGGGCAAAAAACGGCTGATGATCGCCGTGGGCTGCACCGGCGGCGCGCATCGCTCCGTAGCCATTGCCGAGGCGCTGGGCGAACACCTGCGCGGCAAACGCTATCAGGTGGATGTGAACCACCGCGATATCGAGATAGAAAAAGCATTGTGGCAATAGCGCGCGTGCCGGGGCAAGGGGGTGGGCGGATGTCCTTTTCATCGGACGTGAAGGCGGAAATCACCGGCGCGGAGGAGCTGTCGCCCTGCTGTAAGCTGGCCGAGCTGGTCGCCGTGATGGGCATCAGTGGCACCGTCAGCCTGCTGGGCGGCGGTCGCATGGGCGCCTATGTCGAGACCGAGCACGCGCCCACCGCGCGCCATCTGCTGAAAAACCTGCGCAATTTGTTCCGCGTCAAGCCGGAGCTGCGCACCGCGCGCCGTGTGAAACTGGGCGGGCGCAACAGCTATCGCCTGTCGCTGTCCGGCGAGGAGGCGATCCGCGTGCTCACCGCCTGCGGCGTGCTGCACCGTGACGCGGAAGGCCACTATTTCCTCAAACCCGAAGTGCCCAAGGCCGCGCTGGCCAAGAAGTGCTGCCGCAAGGCGTTCCTGCGCGGCGCGTTTTTGGCGGGCGGCTCGGTGTCCAACCCGGAGAAGGAGTATCACCTGGAGTTTGTGGTCGGCGATGAGCGCTTCGCCGCGCAATTGGCCAGCGTACTGCACCGATTTGACCTGCGCGCAAAAAGAGTGCGCCGCAAAGGCCAAATTGTGGTATACTTGAAAGAAGCAGAGCATATTGTCACGTTACTCAACCTGCTTGGCGCGGTCACTGCGCAGCTGGAGATGGAAAACGTGCGCATCCGCAAGGATATTCGCAACAACGTCAACCGTGTGGTCAACTGCGACAGCGCCAACCTGGGCAAAACCATCGACGCCGCCGGAAAGCAGATCGAGGCCATCGAGATCATCCGCGCGCGTATGGGCATCGAGCGGCTGCCGCTGCCGCTGCGCGAGATGGCGCGCGTGCGCATGGAGCACCAGGAGGCGTCGCTGCTGGAACTCGGCGAGCTCATGGATCCGCCGGTGGGCAAGTCCGGCGTCAATCATCGCCTGCGCAGACTCATCGCGCTGGCAGACACTTTGAAGACCAAAGAGGAGGGCGCACCATGATTCGCAAAGAGGTTGTCATTACCAATCCCGAGGGCTTGCAGTCCCGGGCGGCGGTGCTGTTGGTGCAGGTGGCGTGCAAGTTTAATTCCCGCATCCGCATCGAGCAGGGCGCGAAGATCATCAACGCCAAAAGCATGATGGGCGTGCTGTCGCTGGGCATCGCGCAGCAGGGCACCATCGAGCTGTGCGTGGACGGCGACGACGAGCAGGCGGCTATGGACGCGCTGTCCAAGCTGATCGCGTCCGACTTCACGCAGCTACCCGGTTAATTCCGCAGCCATTGACATCTGGCCCCGTGCGTTTGCGCGGGGTTTTTTGCTTGACAGGCATAGCGCGCTTTTGTATAATATGATCCTGCGCACAGCACGCGTTGTGCGCGCTTGGAGAGGTATCGAAGTGGTCATAACGGGGCTGACTCGAAATGCGGTAACTTCGCCAAGTAGAGTGGGCCGGAAATCCTTGATGTGTAGCCAATTCCTGAGTGGTTTGAAAACAGCATACTAGCTACTTCTGCTCTAAATTTCTGTCATTTTTCCCGCTGGCTTATACGGAGC
>JAVBMF010000055.1:0-5562 GCA_031552735.1 Eubacteriales bacterium | reverse complement strand
GCGTCCGCCATGCTGCATCCCTCCCACGCTGTGTTGGGTGCATCATAGCAGAGCAAAACGCGCGCTGTCAATGCGCCGAGCGGCTATTCGGCGCTGCTGTCGGAAAACGGCAGCATCTCCTCCAGGCTGGCCAGGTGCGCGCTCAACTTTTCGCAGAATGTCGCGCCCTGCTGTGTGCGGGTTTTCTCAGGCAGGCCAAGATATTCCTTGATGGTGGTCAGCATCGCCAGGCAGCGCGTGCGCAGCTGCTCCATCTCGCGCCGCGCGTCGTCCAGCGCGATGCGCGCCAGATCGTGCCGCACCGTCATGCGATCCAGCTCCTGCGTGCGGTCGCGCTGCGTGCGCCCCATCGCCAGCTGCAACAGCTGATTCATGCCGTCGAGCATCTGCATCAGCGCCGGATCGCCGATGCGCTGGATGGTATCCACCGCCTCGCGATACATCGGCTCGGGGTCCTGCTGGCGACGGCTCACGGCGACCAGCGGGTTGATATATGGCTCCCCGGCGGCCTCCATGTCGCTGATGATCTCACGCACCAGGCCCGGTCGGCTCTTGATGGTCGAACGATATTTATTCTGATAGCGCAGCATCAGCGTCTTGTCGCCGCTGGCCAGCTGGTGCACGCACGCGCGCACAGACAGCCCCTTGGCGCGCTCGGACAGCACGCTGCGCAACAGCTGCCGCACCTCCTCGTCCGAGAACGTGGCAAAAGGCAGCGCACGCTGCAATTCCGGCGCCTGCCGTTCCTTGAGCTGCGCATAATAGAAGTTGCGAATGCTGTTGGGTTTGCGCCCTAATTCCATCCCCACCCGCTCAAATACTGTGCGCAGCGGTTCCCCTTGGTCGTTGGCGACGTGCACCTGCTGCCAGAGGCGGTCTACCTCCTCGGTTCGCCATCCGCCGCGCATGCGCCCCTGCCGACCGGCAACTTGCTGCTGTTCCATCCTGATCCCTCCAGTTCATTGGCTTCTTGCGGTTGGTGATAGTATGATCCCGGCATGTATCTCTTATACCGATGTTGCGCAGGTTTCCGCGCATACTTGCCAAGATGCGCCTGATGCTATACCATGATATGTAGCCACTATGTGTGGCATGCGTGAAATATGCCAAAGGGGGGGACGCCGCGTGACGCTGCCGAAGGACGTGCTAACGCTGATGGCCACGCTGGCGCGCGCCGGGCACCGTGCATACGCGGTGGGCGGCTGCGTGCGCGATGCATTGCGCGGCGCGATGCCCGACGACTGGGATCTGTGCACCGACGCGCTGCCCGATGAGGTTGCCGCGTGTTTCCCCGCCGAACGGGTGCTGCCCACCGGCATACAGCATGGCACGGTCACCGTGCTCATCGACCATCGCCCGTATGAAATCACTACCTTTCGCGTGGACGGCACGTATCGCGATCACCGGCGGCCTGATTCGGTGCGCTTCGTCTGCGATCTGCACGCGGACCTGGGCCGCCGCGATTTTACCATCAATGCCATGGCCTATCACCCCGACGAGGGCCTGATCGACCCCTTTGGCGGGCAAGCCGACCTGCACGCGCGCGTGGTGCGCTGCGTCGGCGCGCCGTGGCTGCGCTTTGGCGAGGACGCGCTGCGCATCCTGCGCGCGCTGCGGTTTGCGGCGGTGCTGGGCTTCACGCTGGACAAACCCACCGCGCAGGCCGCTCAAAAGCGCTGCGCATCCCTCCGGCACGTCGCGGTCGAGCGCGTTCGTGTCGAGCTGGATAAGCTGCTGTGCGGGGCGGATGCCGCGCCGGTGCTGCGCAAATTCCCGGATATTGTGCATACCATCGCGCCACAGCTCTGCTGCAAGGCGCCGGACTGGGCGGCGCGCACCGACACCCTGGCGCAGCTACCATCCCAACTGCCGCTGCGGCTGGCCGCTCTGCTGGTCGGCGTGGACAGCGAGCAGGTTGCAGCCTATTTTGCGTCGCTGCGTTACGATGCCCGCACCGCCGAGGCGACGCAGACCATCCTGGCCGCGCACGCGCTGCCGCTGACCGGGGACGCGCCGACGCTGCTCAATGCACTGCGCCGCACAAACCCAAACGCAGTGCGCGGTGCGCTGCTGCTCTGCGGTGCGCAGGGTGCGGAGGTAGCCGAGGCGCAGGCGCTGTTGGAACGGCTGCTGTTGGATGGCGCGTGCTATCGCGCCGCACAGCTCGCCGTCGGCGGCAAAGACCTGCTGGCGCTGGGCATATCGCCCGGGCCAGAGGTTGGTCGCATCCTGTCCACGCTGCTCGACGCCGTGATCGCCGGAGAAGTTGTCAATGAAAAAAGCGCGCTGCTGGCGAATGCAGCAGCGCGCGTGGAGCGATCATGAAAAGCCCTTGGGGGCTTTTATTTTTTGATCAAATATTCAATCGTGCTCAGCCGTTGCGCGCCACCGGCCTGGATCAGATATCCGTCCTCGATCCTTAACCCGCCCCAGGCCTCGCCAAACACCGGGATGTCGATGGACAACACCATGTTCTCCCGCATGGTTTCGGTGCAGGACGGGCCAAAAATCGGCGTCTCGAACTCGATCACGCCCACGCTGTGGATGCCGGAATACTGGAACGCTTGCTTGAGCCCCGCCTCGGCCATGACGCGGCGCGCCTCGGCCTCCGCTTCGCAACCCGCACCGTCGCGTAGCATCGCCGCGCACGCCCGCTGTGCGCGAATTGCCGCGTCCAACGCGTCCAGGGCACGCTTGTCGGGATTGCCCACCACGACCGGCAACGCCAGCGCGGCATGATAGCCCTCGTAGCGCGGCGCGAGAGTCAGCAGCACCAAGTCGTCGCGCTGCACCCGCGCCATCGTCGTGCGCGCCAGGATCGGGCTATTGTTGGCCAGCGTCGCCACGATGGTGTCGATGCCCATGCCTTCCGAGCCCATCTCGCGCATGGCATGCTCGGCCTGCGCGGCGATATACCGCTCGGTCACGCCCGGCTGAACCGCCTCGATCGCGGCATCCAGTCCCGCGCGCGCCACCCGATATGCATAGCGGATCACCGCGATCTCGCCCTCGGTCTTGACCGCGCGCAGGCGCGTCATCGCGTCATCCATGTCGATCCACTCGCCGGGCAGCGCTGCTTGCATCGCGCCGTATAATCCCTGCCCGATAATGCCCAGCCCGGCAATGCCGATGCGCTGGATCTGATCCACAGGCGCATAATCGGCCACAATGTCGCGCAGGCTTTCCGGCGCGCAATAGGGGTAATCCTCGTCCGGGTGTGTAAACTCGCGCAGCACGCGGATATTCTGGATCGCCGAGCGCTTCTGCGCATAGCCGGGGCTTTCCGGCCCGACCAGCATCACCGGTTCGCCGCTAGGCAAAAACAGCAAGAGCACCGGCTCGAAGTGCACGGTGAAATCCGCCAGATAGCGTGCCCAGGCCGGGCCGTAGGTGATATGGTCGTCCGCATAGGCGAAGAGCGCGTCCAGCCCCTGCTCGCGCATCAGCTGCCGCACCGCTGCCCAACGCCTTGGGTATTCGTCGCGCGGGATGGTTGGAAACGTCGTCGGCATACTTGCACATCCTCTCTTTATCGGATCAGTGTCGCCACCGCCTGACTGGAGATGCCCAGCCCTTCGCCCTCAAAGCCCATACCCTCGGTGGTGGTGGCTTTTACATTCACCTGCGCCGCATCCACCTGCAACGCGCCAGCCAAAACTTCTGTCATCCGTGGGATGTAGTCTTTCAGCTTCGGCCGCTGGGCAACGATGGTCACATCCACATTGCCGACACAATAGCCGCGCGCTGCCACCTTGGCCGCCACCTGGCGCAGCAACTCGATGGAATCGGCGCCCTTGTATGCCGGATCGGTATCCGGGAAATGGCGTCCGATATCGCCCAACCCCGCCGCCCCGAGCAGCGCGTCGGACAACGCGTGCGCCGCCACATCGGCATCGCTGTGCCCCAGCAGCCCCTTCTCAAAGGGCACCTCCACGCCGCACAAAATGAGCTTTCTGCCCACCACCAGCTTGTGCACATCGTAGCCGGTGCCCACACGCATGACGGGCGCGATGCTTTCGCCATTGCGCGCGCGCAGGATGCTCTCGGCCACCGCCAGATCCTCCGGCGTGGTGATCTTGATGTTTTCCACGTCGCCGTGCGTCAACTGTACCGCCTCCCCCATGCCTTCGACCAATGCCGCGTCGTCGGTGGCCACCAGCCCGGTTTTTTGCGCCCAGGCATACGCGTCGCGCAACAAGGCGGCGCGGAATGTCTGCGGCGTTTGCACCGCGCGCAACGCCTCGCGCGGCGGCGTATCCAGCACAATATCGCGCGCGTCCACACGCTTGACCGTATCCTTGAGCGGAATCGCCGCCACACCGCTGCCCTGCGCGCGCGCGGCGGAGATGGTGTCAAGGATCACCGCCTCGGTGACCAGCGGCCGGGCGGCATCATGCACCAGGATGATCTCGGCGTCGGGCGGCACAGCGGTCAGGCCGTTGGCCACCGACGCCTGACGATGCGCTCCCCCCGCGACAATGGCGTTCACCCGCTCGCGCAGGCCGTATTGCCGCAACAAAGTATCGACGGTTTCCTGCTCGCCGACGCCGACCACCAGCACCGTGCCCTGCACCGCGCCGGTGCGCACAAACGCTTCCAGCGTGCGGATCAGCACCGGCACGCCGCACAATTCCAGCAGCACCTTGTTTTTCGGTGCGCCCATGCGCGCGCCGCGACCCGCCGCCACCAGCACCAGCCAGTTCATGGCGTCCCTCCTACTCCTGTTGATCCTCAATGAGCGCGCGGTACATCGCCGACGCGTCGGCTTTGGCCGCGTGCTCGCTGATGGTCAGCACTTCGTATCGGCTCAACCGGTCACCAAAGCGAATCTCCAGCACGTCGCCCACTTTGACCTCGGCGGCGGGCTTGGCTGGCTTGCCGTTGATGGCGACGCGTCCGCCGTCACCGGCTTCCTTGGCGACACTGCGGCGCTTGATGATGCGCGAAACCTTCAGAAATTTGTCCAGGCGCATGGCGCACCCCCTCTGTGTGATACCCACATTATAGCAGATTTTGCAGCAAAAAACCCGCACATTGCTGTGCGGGCCTTCTCAGGCCGTCGAAAAAGGCCCGTCTGCGGGTTTGCCGCATCGGCCGCCTTGTCGGCGTACCGGTGTACGCCTTCTGCGGACAGCCTCGCGGCGCGCCCACATCTGAACCTTTTTGGACTGCCTGGCTTTACTGGCATGCAAAAAACCCGCACAGTGCTGTGCGGGCCTTCTCTTTTGTGTGTGTATGGCTAATTACTTCTTGTGAACGAGATCCTTCAGCGCCTTGCCAGCCTTGAAGACAGGAGCCTTGGACGCGGCGATCTTGATTTCTTCGCCGGTGCGGGGGTTGCGGGCCTTGCGGGCCGGACGCTCGCGGACTTCGAAAGAGCCAAAGCCCACCAGCTGGACCTTGTCGCCCTTCTTCAGCGCTTCGCCGATCACTTCCACAACAGCGTTGACAGCGGCTTCCGCCTGCTTGCGGGTCAGGTCAGCCTTCGCGGCCAGAGCAGCGCTCAGTTCGGTCTTGTTCATAAATGATAGCCTCCTCAAACTTGTTTGTTTGCTATTGCGC
>JAVBMF010000042.1:0-15890 GCA_031552735.1 Eubacteriales bacterium | reverse complement strand
GATCCACCTGTTCCCATTCCGAACACAGTAGTTAAGCCCTTCAGCGTCGATGGTACTTGGCTGGAGACGGCCCGGGAGAGTAGAACGCCGCCGGATTCCAAACAACAACCCCGCTTTGTATGAAGCGGGGTTTGTTGTGCGAAAAGTGCTTGCGGGTGCTTGACAATTTGCCTGACTGGGCATATAATAATCAAGCGTCGTTTTGCGGCGATCATATTCCTCAGTAGCTCAATGGCAGAGCATTCGGCTGTTAACCGAAGGGTTGTAGGTTCGAGTCCTACCTGGGGAGCCACACCAATATAATCCGAACCGGTCCCGACAGTTGATTTCTGTTGGCGAAGGGTTCGGATTATTCATATGTTTGACTGTGCTTCCGTCTTAATATTGCCGGAGCATAATAGAAATCCAGCGATATGGTATAATGCATGCAAACAGATACCGCTCTGATCCATGAGCAAAAAGTGAGGTCGCCATGTCCGATATTGATGCATACATTGCGCGGTTTAGCCCAAAAGTGCAGCAAAGGCTGCTGTACATACGCCAAACAGCGTTGAGCGTCTTTGGCGGCGCGGACGAGAAAATGTACTATGGCTACCCCACCATCTGTGTCCAGGGAAAAGAAATCATGTTTTACGGAGCGTATAAAGATCACGTTTCGATTTGTGTAGGGGATGACTGGATTGACTTTTTGAAAGGCCAGTTCCCACAATTCGGCTACACAAAGGCGACGATCAAGTTTCAGCACAGTGAACCGTTCCCTGAGGATGTGATTCAAGTGCTGTGCGAATTGCTGGGGCAAAGCCTTCGCGCCACGGCAAAGCAAAACAAAAACTGAGGAAGTGACGCAAGATGGTGATTGCATCAGCGGAGCTGCGGTTTCATATTCCGGAGGCCCACTCGCTCAAGGATAAGCGTCAAGTTTGTCGGAGCTTGGTCGATGGCGCCCGGCACAAATTCAATGCCGCGATTGCCGAGGTGGATTCGCAGGATATGCATCAAACGCTGACCATCGGCGTGGCAGTGGTCTCCGGTGCGGGGCATCACGCCCATGAGATGTTGGATGCCGTGATCCGCTATATGGAGGATAACGCGGCGGCGCAGTTGCTAGAGGTGGAGCGGTTTGAATGAAAAGCGCAAAGGCAACCGGACCAAACGGTTGAGAAAGGTTCTGGTGATCGCGGCAGCAGGCTTGCTGCTGCTTGTCGGCGGAAGCTGCCTTTATGTGCAGGATTACTATCATGCCGTGCCGGAAACTACGGTGGCGTATGCTAAACCCGACGACAGCGGCATTCTCATCCAAACCGAAGGTGATCTGACGATTCTGACGCCAATTGAGCCAAGCGGGAAAGGCTTCATTTTCTATCCCGGCGGCAAGGTGGAAGAAACCGCGTACCTGCCCTTCTTGGAAAAGCTGGCACACAGGGGCGTCACCTGCGTGCTGGTCAAGATGCCGTTTCGCCTAGCGGTGTTTGGCATGGACCGAGCGGACAGCGTATGGGCGCGAGTGCCGGACATCCAGCAATGGTATATCGGCGGTCATTCGCTGGGCGGCGCGATGGCCAGCAGCTATGCCGGGAAACACCCTGATAAGTTGACGGGGCTGGTTTTGTTGGCCGCCTATCCAACGCAACCTGTGGAGCTTCCCACCATTGCGCTGTATGGCAGCGAGGACGAAGTGCTGAATCGGGACAAACTGAAAGGCATAACCCATATCGTGGAAATCCCTGGCGGCAACCACGCCTGGTTTGGCAATTATGGCGAACAAGCAGGCGATGGAACAGCCACCATCACCCATGACGAGCAGCAGGAGCAGAGTGTACGCGCGATCTGCACATTTATGGGCATAGCGTAAAGAAAACAACAGCAAGAGCCGCTTGAGCGGCTCTTGCTGTGTTTCGCGCACAAAAAGAAGGGGCAATGCTGTGAACCCTCGCTTGACGCCCGGGGAGGCCCAAAGCACGACGTCAGCTATCCTGGGTGTTCTGTGCGCAGTGCGCCACGATCGCCTCACAAATACGCTCGGAGGCGCGACCATCGCCATAAGGGTTGACGGCGCGGGACATGGCGTTATAGGCATCAGCATTGTCGAGCAGGCGCGACACCTCGCGCACAATGTCGTCGGTTACAACGCCAGCGATGCGCACGGTGCCCATCTGCACCGCCTCGGGGCGCTCGGTCTCGGTGCGCAGCACCAGCACAGGCTTGCCCAGCGCGGGCGCTTCCTCCTGCAAACCGCCGGAATCGGTGAGCACCAAACAGCAGCGCGACAGCAGGTTGTGCATATCCTCGACATCGACTGGCTCGATCAGGTGGATGCGCGGCAGGTTGCCCAGCAGTTGCCGCGCGGGATCACGAACCGCCGGATTCATGTGCAGCGGATAGATGACCTGCACATCCGGGTATCGTTCCACGATCTGCCGGATCGCCGCGAATATTTGTCGCATGGGCACCCCAAGATTCTCGCGGCGGTGGGCAGTGAGCAGCAGCGTGCGCATGCCGGAGAAATGCATGCGCGACAGTTCGGAGGATTTGAATGTGTAGCCCTCGCGCACGATGGACAACAGCGCGTCGATCACTGTGTTGCCTGTGACAACGATGCGCGCTGGGGGTACGCCTTCGGCCAGCAGGTTGGCGCGGTTCGTCTCCGTGGGCGCGAAATGCAGGTCGGCAATCGCGCTGGTCAGGCGGCGGTTCATCTCCTCCGGATAGGGGGAATACTTATTGCCGCTGCGCAGCCCGGCCTCGACATGGCCGACCGGTATCTGCTGGTAGAACGCGGCCAGCGCTGCCGCGAACGATGTCGTGGTGTCCCCGTGCACCAGCACCAGGTTGGGCTTGACCTGCGACAATATGCCGCCCAATTGCGTCAGCACGCCGCTGGTGATGTCGGCCAGCGTTTGCCCGGCGCGCATCAGGTTCAGATCATAGTCCGGCGCGATATGGAACACGTCGAGCACCTGATCGAGCATTTGCCTGTGCTGCGCGGTGACGCACACGACGCTGTGCAGCATAGGGTGCGTCTGGATCGACTGAATCAGCGGCGCCATCTTGATGGCCTCCGGCCGGGTACCAAAGACACTCAGTACCGTGATCGGTTGCATGAAAAGCACCTCCTCATGGGTAGCCATGCCGGATAAGACTTTCGGCGTGCGGAGGAAAAAACCCTGTGCGCGGGCAAAAGAAAACCGCCTCGGGTGAGGCGGCTTTGCAAAGCTTGGGGGAGGTGCCGGAAGGGCAAAGCCCCTCAACAGAAATCGTGTCAGGCGGCTCTGCCGCCTGCGCGGGGAGTTTCGCGTAGCGCAGCGCCTTAGAACGCCGCGATGCTCGAGCCCTGATACTTCTCCTCAAAGAAGGCTTTCACGCTCGGATCGGCCAGGCACTCGTTGAACGCCTTGATGAAATCGCTGTTCTCATTGCCTTCCTTGACCACCAGGTAGTTGATGTAGGTCTCCGCGGCGGTGGAGTCGATGGCTTCGGCAGCCAGCGCATCCTTGGACGCGAACAGGCCTACACCCTGCGCATAGTTGCCATTCATCACGGCCAGATCCACATCGGCCAACATGGAAGGAACGATCGCGGCTTCCGCTTCGTAGATCTCCAGCTTCTTGGGGTTGTCGAGGATGTCCAGCTTGGTGGCGGTCAGGCCCTTGCCCTCAGCCACCTTGATCAGCCCCTGCGCCTCAAGCAGCAGCAGTGCGCGCGCCTCGTTGGTCACGTCGTTGGGCACGGCGACGATCGCGCCATCCTTCAGATCGGCCAGCGCCTTGGTCTTGCCCGGATACAGGCCCATCGGCTCAAAGTGCACCGGCACGGCGGCGACCAGATGCGTGCCGCTGTTCTTGTTGAAATCATCCATGTACGGCTTGTGCTGGAAGTAGTTGGCATCCAGCTCGCCGGTTTCCACGGCGTCATTGGGCATCACATAGTCGTTAAACACCACGATCTCGATATCAAAGCCCTTGGCCGCGAGCAGCGGCTTCATGAATTCCAGCACCTCAGCGTGCGGGGAAGGGGTCGCGCCAATTTTGACGGGGGTACCGGCCAGCGCGCAGGAGGCCAACGAGAGCATCAGCGCCAGCACCAACAGGGCAGAGAGCAGTTTCTTCATGGACAGGGTCTCCTTTCAGTGTCTTTTTTATCTCGACCGGCGATCACTTTAGGCGGTGATCGACCTGGCGGGAAGCGGTGGTTCCGATGTATTGGATGATCTGCACCAGCAGCACCAGCACGACCACGCACAGGTACAGCACGGCGTACTGGCGACGATGGTGGCCGTAGGTGATGGCGATGGCGCCCAGCCCGCCGCCGCCGATCGCGCCGGACATGGCGGTGTAACCCAGAATGTTGGTGGTGGCGATCGCCGCGCCGTTGATCAGGCCCGGGAACGCCTCGGGCAGCATGACCTTGCGGATAATCTGCATGCGGCTCGCGCCCATGGCCTGCGCCGCCTCGATAACGCCGCGGTCCACCTCGATCAGCGAGGACTCGACCGTGCGCGCGATGTAGGGGAACGCCGCGATGACCAGCGGCACAATGGTGGCGGTGGTGCCGATCGCGATGCCCACCACCGCGCGGGTGATCGGGATGACCGCGATCATCAGGATGAGGAAGGGGACCGAGCGCAGCACGTTGACGATGACATCCAGCACAGTGTGCAGCAGCGGCATCGGGGTGATGTGATCGCGGCGGGTAGTGACCAGCAGCACGCCCAGCGGCAGCCCCAGCAGATACGCGAAGAACGTGGACACCAGCGTGATATACAGCGTTTCTAGGAGGCCGTTACCGATCATGGACCACAGTTGTTCCATCGTCAAGCGCGCCCACCTCCTCTACCGAGAGATCCTGCGTGCGCAGGTAAGCCAGCGCGCGTTCCGCGCTGTCCGCGTCGTCGGGCAGCTCGATGAGCATCTGCCCGCGTTGCTGCCCGCTGATGAGCTGAATGTTGCTATAAAGAATGTTGACCGGCACGCCGCACTTTAGGATCATGTTGGCGATCACGGGTTCGTAGGTCTTGGCGTCGTCGAACACGATGCGCAGCGCGCGCTTGCCGACCGGGATTTCTTCCTGCGTGCCAAAGAACAGGCGGCGCGCCGCCGGTGTGCGCGGGTTGGCGAAGATTTCGCGCACATTGCCCTTCTCGGCAATTTTGCCGCCGTCGATGATGGCCACGCGCGTGCAAATCTGGCGGATGACCGCCATCTCGTGCGTGATGATGACGATGGTAATGCCCAGCCGCCGGTTGATATCCTGTAACAGCGACAGGATGGATTGTGTGGTCATGGGGTCCAGTGCGCTGGTCGCCTCGTCGCACAGCAGCACCTTCGGATCGGTGGTCAGCGCGCGGGCGATGGCGACGCGCTGCTTCTGCCCGCCGGAGAGCTGTGCGGGATAGGCATTCGCCTTTTCTTCCAGGCCCACGATGGCCAGCAGCTCATGGGCGCGCTTGAGCGCCTCGCCGCGCGGCATGCCGCTGATCTCCATGGGGAAGCAGATATTGCCCAGCACCGTGCGCTGCATCAGCAGATTGAACTGCTGAAAGATCATCGCGACGCTGCGGCGCATGATATTCAGATCGCGTTCCTTCATGGTCAGGATATTCTGACCGTCGATCAAGATGTGCCCATCGGTGGGTGCATCCAGCCGGTTGATGCAGCGGATCAGCGTGGACTTGCCCGCGCCGCTCATGCCGATGATGCCGTAAATATCGCCCTTGCGAATGGTCAGGTCGATGCCGTCCAGCGCAACGACCTCACCAGCCTGCGAGGGGTACACCTTGCGCACGCCTTGGATGTCGATCATCACCGGCGGCTGCGTCGGGGTGGTAGCCTCCATGCGGCACCTCCATTGCGAGTGAATGTGGCGGAAAATACAAAGGATGTTGCAAAATATCGTACACGAGCATGCGGCATTTGTCAATCCAGTGGCGGGATTTTGCCATTGACAGCGACTTTTGCGCGTGGTACGATAAAGCAAATCAGTGCGACGCACCCAATCGGAGAGGAGGGGCTACCATGCGAAAGAATCAGGCGATGTGCATGCGGATGATGTGCATGGCGATGCCCTGCGCTCCTGTTTGCGTGCGTATCTTGTAAGCGATCAACGGCTGGAGAAGTATCCATGCCCGCTTCGTAGAGATACGAGGCGGGCTTTTTGTTTAGGCGACAATGAGAACGGAGGAAAGCACATGTCCAAGCAGCAGAAACCCTATCGGTTTGACACCCTGCAAGTGCACGCCGGGCAGACCGCCGACCCGACCACCGGCGCGTGCGCGGTGCCGATCTACCAGACGTCCTCGTTTGTGTTCGAGGATGCCGATCATGCCGCCGCGCTGTTCAATCTGGAAAAACCGGGCAATATCTATACGCGCATCATGAACCCGACCATGGGCGCGCTGGAGCAGCGCCTGTGCGCGCTGGAGGGCGGCGTGGGCGCGGTGGCGGTGGCTAGCGGTATGGCGGCGATCACGTATGCACTGCTCACCGTCGCACAGGCGGGGGACGAGATCGTCGCGCTGTCCACGCTATACGGCGGCACCTACACGCTGCTGCATGACCGCATGGGGCGATTTGGCATCACGGCCAAGCTGGTCGATCCGGAGGATTTGGCGGCGCTGGAGGCAGCCATCACCGACAAGACCCGCGCGGTGTACATCGAGACCATCGCCAACCCCAACATCAACATCCCGGATATCCGCGCCATTGCCGATATCGCGCATGCGCACGGCGTGTGCGTGATCGCCGATAACACCTTTGGCACGCCGTATCTGATTCAGGTCAGGGAGCATGGCGTAGACATCGCGGTGCACTCGCTGACCAAGTATGCCGGGGGACATGGCACCAGCATCGGCGGCGCGGTGGTGGATATGGGCACGTTTGACTGGCACAGCGACCGCTACCCGGACTTTATCCAGCCCGACCCGGGCTATCACGGTCTGGTGTACGCCGATCTGGGGCAGACCGCGTATATCACCAAGCTGCGCGTGACGCATCTGCGCGACACTGGCGCATGCATGAGTCCGTTTAACGCGTTCCTGCTGCTGCAAGGACTGGAGACGCTGAGCCTGCGCATGCGGCGCCACAGCGACAGTGCGCTGGCCATCGCCCAGTGGCTGGCGGGGCACGAGCAGGTGGCGTGGGTGCACTATCCCGGTCTGCCATCCGACGCGTTTTACGCGCGCGCCCAGCGGTACTTCCCGCGCGGCTGCGGCGGCATTCTGGCCTTTGGCGTAAAGGGCGGCCTGAAAGCGGGCAAGAAATTCATCGATTCGCTGAAACTATTCTTGCTGCTGGCCAATGTGGCCGACGCGCGGTCACTGGTCATCCACCCGGCAAGCACCACGCACGGCCAGCTTGACGAGGAAGGGCTGCGTCTGGCCGGGGTCGCGCCGGAAGGCATTCGCCTATCCATTGGGCTGGAGGACGTGGAGGATTTGATAGAGGACCTAGATCAAGCGTTGGCTGCTTGCCGATAAGCGCCGGGCGTAAAAGAGTTGCTACATAAAGGAGGGTTTCTCCCATGCCGGTCAAAATCCCCGATGGATTGCCCGCCGTACAGACGCTGACCGAGGAAAATATTTTCGTGATGCCCGCCTCCCGGTCGCAGCATCAGGATATTCGTCCGCTGAAAATCGCGATCCTCAACCTGATGCCCACCAAGGAGCGCACCGAGACGCAGCTGATGCGGCTGATTGGCAACACACCACTGCAAATCGAGGTGACGTTGCTGCGCACCGCGACTTACGAGGGCACCAACACCGCCAGAGAGCATCTGGAGGCGTTCTACCGTACGTTTGACGATGTGTGCGACCAGCGATTTGACGGCCTGATCATCACCGGCGCGCCGGTGGAGCAGTTGGCCTTTGAGCAGGTGCGCTACTGGGACGAGCTGAAGAAAGTGATGGCTTGGGCCGACACGCATGTGTTCTCCACGCTGTTCATCTGTTGGGCGGCGCAGGCCGCGCTGTATCATTACTACGGCATCGACAAGCATGCGCTGGGCGCGAAGATGTTCGGCGTGTTCCCGCACAAGGTGTGCGACCCAAAGAGCCGCCTGTTGCGCGGGCTGGACGATCCGTTTCACATCCCGGTCAGCCGCCACACCGCCATCGACGAAGCCGATGTGCGCGCGGTGGACGCGCTGCAGGTGCTGGCGGTGTCCGAGGAGGCCGGGGTGGGCCTGATTGCCAGCCGCGACGGGCGCCGAGTATTTGCCACCGGCCACAGTGAATATGATGTAGATACGCTGGCAGCCGAATACTGGCGCGATGTGGACAAGGGACTGAGTGTCGCGGTGCCCAAGCATTACTACCCGGACGACGACCCGAACCAGCCGCCGATGATGCGCTGGCGCAGCCACGCCAATCTGGTATACCTGAACTGGCTGAACTACTACGTCTATCAGGAAACCCCGTATGACTTGCTGGAACTGCCCGCGAAATAAAAACGAGGTGGAATATCCATGGCACGCATCTACCAGGACATCACCGAACTGATCGGCAACACACCGCTGCTGCGTCCGGCGCGCTTTCTTAGCGCGGCGGGGCTGCCCGACGCGAACCTGCTGACCAAACTGGAAGGACTCAATCCCGGCGGCAGCGTCAAGGATCGCGCGGCGCTGGGCATGATTCTCGACGCCGAGCGGCAGGGGCTGCTCAAGCCCGGCGACACGCTGGTGGAATCAACCAGCGGCAATACCGGCATCGCGATGGCGATGATTGCCGCCATCCGTGGCTACCGGATGATCCTGACCATGCCGGAAACCATGAGCGTTGAGCGCCGTCGCCGCATGCGCGCGGTGGGCGCGGAGATCGTGCTGACGCCCGCGTCGCAGGGCATGGCGGGCGCGGGGCTGCGCGCCAAGCAACTGCTCAGCGAGATTCCCGGCGCGCGGATGCTGGGGCAGTTCGACAATCCGGCCAACCCCAAGGCGCACGCAAAAACCGCGCAGGAGATTTGGGACGACACCGATGGGGCGGTCGATGTGATTGTTGCGGGCGTGGGCACCGGTGGCACACTGACCGGCATCGCACGGACACTCAAGGAAAAGAAGCCCTCGCTGCTCGCCTACGCGGTGGAGCCGGATGCTTCGCCGGTGCTGTCCGGCGGACAGGCGGGGCCGCATCCGTTGCAGGGGCTGGGCGCGGGCTTTGTGCCCGGCATTGTGGATAAACGCCTGTTTGACGGCATCCTGCCGGTATCCGGCGCGGACGCGCAGGCAATGGCAAGGCTGTTCGCCGAAAAGGAGGGCTGGCCGACCGGCTACTCCGGCGGCGCGGCGTTATTCGCGGCGTGCGCGGTGCTGCGGCGGGCGGAGATGCGCGGCAAGTGCGTGGTCACCATTCTGCCCGATATCGGCGATCGGTATTTGTCCACGGATTTGTACGCGGAGTAAACGAAAAAGAAGATTCCCCGACTGTGTCCCGGCATGACAGGCGACCGACCTGTCATCGCGGGGCCATGCCGGGGAGTCTTTTTTGTTGAAAACGCAGTGCAAATCGCACATCCGTCAACCGCAAGGTTGTATCCCGCGCGCATTCGCGCTATACTGTTACTGTCATCATTTCTACCTAATTAGAAGGAGGAGCGCGCATGGGGCTCATCAATATGATCAAGGGACAGTTTATCGACGTCATTGAATGGCAGGACGACGACAGCCGCGAAACCATTGTGCATCGCTTCGAGCGCCCCGGTCAGCAGATCATGATGGGCGCACAGCTCACCGTACGGCCATCGCAAGCGGCGGTGTTTGTCAACGAGGGCAAGATCGCCGACGTATTCGGCCCCGGCCGCTACGAGCTGACCACGCAGAATATGCCGATCATGACCACGCTGAATAGCTGGAAGTACGGCTTTGACTCGCCATTTAAGGCCGATGTGTATTTCGTCAACACGCGCCAGTTTGTGGATGTGAAGTGGGGCACGCTCAACCCGGTCATGATGCGTGACACCGACTTTGGCATGATTCGCCTGCGTGCGTTTGGTGTGTTCGCCTTCCGCGTGCAGGACCCGAAGAAGCTGATTCTGGAGGTCGCGGGCACCGGCGCGGAGCTGACGGTCGAGGATGTCGCCGGACAGTTCCGCAAGGGCATTGTGTCGGTGCTGTCCGACGCGATCGCCGAGAGCAAGACCGCCGCGCTGGATCTGGCGTCCAAGTACGAGGAGCTGGGGCGCATCGTCGGCGACAAGATGCAAAAGACGCTGGAGGAATATGGCGCGGGCATCACCGCGCTGACCATCGAGAACATTTCGCTGCCTCCGGAAGTGGAGGCCGCGCTGGACAAGCGCACCTCCATGGGCGTGGTGGGCGATTTGAACAAGTACACGCAGTTTCAGGCCGCCGAGGCGCTGCGCGAAATGGCCAACAACGAGGGTGGCGGCGCGAACATGGCGGGCATGGGTGCCGGCATGGGTGCGGGGCAGGTGTTCGGCCAGGTGATGGCCGGCGCGATGGCCGCCAACCAGGCCGCCGCGCAGCAGCGTCCGGCCACCGTGCCTTGCGTGGCCTGCGGCGCGGGGATTGCGCCCGGCTCGGCGTTCTGCTCGCAGTGCGGCGCGAAGCAACAGGCGACGGCTTGCACGGCGTGCGGCGCGCCGCTGAACCCCGGCGCGGCATTCTGCGCCAAGTGCGGCGCCAAACAGTGAGGTGACGCGCATGCAAGGCGAGCACCAACCGATCCAACCGGCAGATGTGCCTGCGCGGGAAAAAACGCGCACGTTTCCCTGCCCCTCGTGCGGCGCGGACATGCAGTACGACGCCAAAGCGGGCGGGCTGGTGTGCGCCTATTGCGGCGGCAAGCAGGACATTGACCCGGGCAAGGCGGGGGATATCGAGGAGCACGTCAACTTTGACGGCGAGATTGCCGTGCGCCGCTGGGAAGGCAGCAAGCAGATCGCCTGCGAGACATGCGGCGCGACCTGGGTGCTGGACGCGAAGATCGCGGCGGCGCAGTGCCCGTATTGTGGGGCGTCGCACGTATCGGAAACGACCGGCGATATGATCATGCCCGACGCAGTGGTGCCCTTCCAACTGGACGAGAAGGCTGCCGCCGAGCGGTTGAAGCAGTGGATCCGTGGACGCTGGTTCGCCCCGGGCGCGATCAAACGCGAGCACAGCGCCGGACGCTGGCGCGGCATCTATTGCCCCTTCTGGACGTATGACGCGCGCACTCGGTCGCGGTATTTTGGCATGGCAGGCTATCACTATTTTGTCACCGTACCGCAGACGCGCGTGGTCAATGGCCGCTCCGAGACTGTGATGGTGCAGGAGATGCGCACGCGCTGGGAGCCGCGATCCGGTGAGCTGGCGATGGATTTCGACGATGTGCTGGTGCGCGCGGTCAGCTTCACCGAGAAGGCCGCCGCGCCGGAAAATTTCAATATGGCGGGGCTGAAAGCCTATCAGGCCGAGTATCTGAGCGGGTATCTGGTCAAGCGATATGAAATGGGACTCAAGGACGGATTCACACAGGCGCGAACCATCATGAACCATCGCATCCGCGACGGCATTCGCGCGCAGGCAGGCGGCGACGAGTGGATGCTGCAATCCATGGATACCGATGTGTCCGGCGCGTCGTACAAGCAGGTGCTGTTGCCGCTGTGGGGCAATCACTACACCTATCGCGGCAAGCCGTTTGACGTGTGGGTCAACGGCCAGAACGGATCGGTAACCGGCAAAGCGCCGGTCAGCGCGTGGAAAGTGCTGCTGTGCGCGCTTTGTGTCGCGGCGTTCCTGTTTGGCATTTGGTTCTTCTTCTTGCAGGAGGAGGGACCGATCGACTATGACGCGCCGTCCGCCTATGAGTACAACATAGAGCAGGCGCCGTCGGAACCGCTGCCCTATCATAATTACTACAATTAGCACCCTGATGGGCAAGAAATGTGGCCTGTGCCGCGTTACTATGCATAGAGAATGGATCCGACGAATGGGGGACTGGGCATGAATACGATGCAAGATGTATTGGCGTATATTCTGGCGCTGATGCTGGGGGCAACCGCGCCACAAGCCAGCGTTGCGCCTGGCGCGACCACCAACGCACCCACCACCGCGCCCGCGCAGACAGCGATTGTGACGATCGCGCCGTCGCCGACGGCGCAGGTAGTCGTTGCGACCGCGACGCCCCAACCAACCGCAACGCCCAAGCCCTCTGTTGCGCCGGAGCCGACCGCGACGGCAAAATCAACCGCGACGCCCAAGCCGACGCAAACGCCCAAGCCAACCGCCACCCCCAAGCCGACACCAACCCCGGTGCCCACGCCGATTGTCGAGGGGATCGAGCGGGTTTTGTGGCGCGGGCTGGAGGGCAAGGATGTGAAGCTGATGCAGGAACGCCTGATCGAGCTGGGCTATATGGAAGGTCCGGCGGTGCTGCGCTTTGGCGCAAAGACCGAGGCGGGTGTGCGTCAATTCCAGAAGGATCAAAACCTGACTGTTGATGGCGTGGCCGGTGCGGAAACGCTGCTGCGCATGTTTTCTGATGAGGTGATTTTTGCCCCGGCGGAGCAAGCCGAGGCGCTGGCGGCGACCGCGACGCCCGCGCCGACCGCGGCGGCCCAGGCCACCGGCACGCCCAAGTCCACCGCGACGCCGCAAGCAACCGCTACGCCAGAAGCGCCGCCGACAGCGGAGCAAGCGACACCCAGCGTGGCGGACGACACTGCGCTGGAGGTGACGCTGCCGCCGCCGGAAACCGCGACGCAGACACCGGTGCCAGGCCCCGCGCCGATCACGCTGTTTCCCAATATGCCGGTGACGCTGGAAGGGCAGATGGCGGTGATCCCGGTCGGACAGGACAGCGCCGGACAATGGATGCTGCCGCTGCCCGCGCTGGCCGGGGCGTTGGGGCTGGCCTGTGAGCGCAATGAGAACGCCTACAAGATGACCCGACTGGACGCCGACGGGAAGAAGCTGAAAGAGTATGTTGTGGGCTGGCTGCCCACCGCAGACGGTCAGCCGGGCGCGATCATGGTGCTCAACGACACGGAGGCAGTGGTGCCCGACACCCCCATGAAGATCATTCTGTTCAATGATACCCTGTTTGTACCGACCGAGTTTGTGCGTCTCGTGTTTGGCTTTGCGGTGCAGATTGACGAAGGCGGCATTCACCTGAATACGCCGACACCGGTGCCCGCGCCCACCGACGTGCCCACCGAGCCGCCGACCACCGAACTGCCTCCGGCATAATTTATACAAGCGTAAAGATTCCCCTGCTTGCCCGGAATGACACGCATAGCGCGGTTGTCATGTGGGCGGACGGGGGAGTCTTTTTGTGTGCGTTTTATACGGCTTTGTGGACAAACCGTTACAATCCTGTAAACCATTGCACGGGCGGTCATGATTGCTATCGCTCGCGCATACGCTGAACCACAGGTACTCTCTGCGCCTGCAAGCGCCCAATACTGCTGCCGATCACTTGGCGAGCAGTAGCAAAGAGGAGTGAAACCATGATCAAGGACTACGCTGAAGAAAAGCGAAGCACCCCGACACGATTGCATGCCATCACGCTGGAAAACCGGCAGCGCGCGCTGCTGACCGGCGTGTCGGATGTGGTCAGTTTTAACGAGCAAGAGGTCATCATGGTCACCGATGGCGGCGATATTACACTGATTGGCGAAGGATTGCACATCGCGCGGCTCAACCTGGACGATGGACAACTGGTGGTCGAGGGCGATATCAGCGGCATTGAATATGGCCTGCCGCCGCAACAGCGCCGTGGGCTGTTCGCGCGGATTTTTCGGTAGGGGCGGGAAGCGGCATGATGTTTGAAACCGCGGCACAGGCACAGGTGTTTTTGACCATGATGTATGCGGGGCTATTGGTCGGGTTGGGCTATGATGTGTTGCGGGCGGTGCGGCGGGCAACCGCCGCCAACGCATGGTGGACAGGCTGTCTGGATTTGCTGTTCTGGATAGGCGCCGCGCTGGTGGTGTCGGCGGCACTGGCGTTAGGCAGCCAGGAAGGGTTTCGATTCTACGCGTTGGTTGGATGCGCGTGCGGTGTGGTGCTGTATCTGCTCGGGATCAGCCTGTTGCTGCGCGAGATGTTGGGTATGCTTGCCCGGTTGACGCGATGGCTCGGGCAGAGCAAGCTGGCCAATTGGCTGCGCCGACAGATCAAGGCCATCGGGAAAAAAGCAAAGGACGCCGCTCCGCCACAATAGGGCAGGTCTCGCGAATATTGGACAAAAAAAGACAAAAAACTGGAGGAATTGTGCGACATGCAGCGAATACTTGTGGATAACAGATGCATGGGGAGGTGGATTGGCATGCCCAAGCAGCCGAAGCGTCCGGTGCTTGCGTGGCGTTGGTTCCTGCTGAGCATCGTCGTCCTCCTGGCGGTCTTTATTCCCGCGTTTCGCCTGCAACGCGCAAAGATCGAGGAGCAGCAGGCGCGCATGCTGGAGCTTGAAGCGCAGCGATATGAAGTAGTCATGGCGGGCGAGCGCATCAAGGATCAGATGCAGGACGCCGGTACAGCCGGATTTATTGAGCAGCAGGCGCGCCAACAGTTTGGGTACATGATGCCGGGCGAGGTTCGCTATTATGTGGACAACCTGCCCGTGCCCGGCGCAGCGCCCATTGTGGTCGAGCAGCAGGCGCCCGCGCAATCCGCACCGACCACCGCCGCCCCACAGGAAACGCCGGTGCCTGCACAGCCGCAGACCGGCGTGGTGGGGCAGGAGGACTGGTCAAACTTCAGCGACTGATAAGCAGTGTGCGTCAGCGCTGCGCGCTGCCGTGCCGGTGAGGGAGGTATGGGCATGCGCGTGGCGGTGATCGGCATCGGCTCCAACTCTGTGCGCATGCTGGTGGCCGATGCGGCGGACGGGCAATGCCAGACCGTGCTGCGCGACCGGGCGGGCACGCGGCTTTTTGCGGGGCTGGAGCAGGGCAAGCTGCACGAGCAAAGCATGGCGGCCACCTGTGACGCAGTGTGTGCCATGGCCGATAAGGCGCGTCAGATGGACGCACAGCACGTGTTTGCCTTTGGCACCAGCGCGGCGCGAGACGCGATCAATGGCGAGGTGTTTTGCCAGATGCTGCGCAAGCGTGCCGCAGTGGAGCTGGAAATTATCAGCGGCGAACAGGAAGCGCAGTTATCCTATTGGGGCGCGGCGCGCCCCGGGCTGTGCGGGTTAATCGATATTGGCGGCGGTTCGACGGAGTATGTCATTGGGAAAGATGGCATACCGTTGGCCGCCGTTAGTTTGCAGATGGGGGGCGTGCGCCTGCATCGGCAAGTTACCATTGCTGCGGCCGCTGACCTGCCCGCCGCCGAGGCCGCCGCGCGTGCGGTGCTGGCGGCAGGACGCAAGGCGTTTGACAGCCAGCCGAAGCCCGCGACTTGGATCGGCGTGGGCGGAACCTTTACCACGCTGGCCGCGATGGATATGCAGCTTGCGTCATTTGACCGGTCATTGGTGGAAGGCTATGTGCTGACCGAGCCGCGCGTGCGGTATTGGGCGCAGACGCTGGCGGACATGCCGCTGGAGCAGCGACGCGCATTGCCGGGACTACAGCCTCAGCGCGCGGACATTGTGGTGCATGGGATCGCGATCCTGCTGGCCAGCATGGCGCTGTGGGACATCGGCGAGGTGATCGCCAGCGACCATGGGAATCTGGACGGATACCTGCGCAAGAAAGTTCTGCAAATACTGGGCTAGGGATTGACAAGTGCGCGGATTTGCGCTAAGATAGTCTTTGCCGCTAAACGCGGCGCATATCGCGGGGTGGAGCAGTCTGGCAGCTCGTTGGGCTCATAACCCAAAGGTCGAGGGTTCAAATCCCTCCCCCGCAACCATTTCACAAAGAGTGAGCGCTTCCTCGCCGGAGGCGAAGGGGCGCTCATCTTATATGGCGGCGTAGCTCAGTTGGCTAGAGCATTCGGTTCATACC
>JAVBMF010000064.1:0-48723 GCA_031552735.1 Eubacteriales bacterium | reverse complement strand
GATCCACCTGTTCCCATTCCGAACACAGTAGTTAAGCCCTTCAGCGTCGATGGTACTTGGCTGGAGACGGCCCGGGAGAGTAGAACGCCGCCGGATTCCAAACAACAACCCCGCTTTGTATGAAGCGGGGTTTGTTGTGCGCAGTTTTTTTATCAGGAAGGAAAAAACATGCGGGGGACAGAATATAAACGAATTGACCTATGGCAACACCGCACAAATCGTACGCACTGCCCTCGCGGATATTTCCGCGCTGCTCTGTGTTGCTCTTTCGGTCGCTGTAGCGCTGCTACGGCTTCCTACGGGCTTCTGGAGCAGCACGAAAATCTCCCGTGATGTCAGCGGTACTCCTTTGTGCGGTATTGCCCTATTGGGAATAGAAAGAGTGCGAGCATTGACCGTAGAAATGCAACAACTGAAACGCTTGGCCATGCCCGAGGAGTTTACCGCCGGGCAGGCGCTGTATCACGAGGGCGCCGCCCATGAGGCGGAGTCGGCGGACGATGCACGCTGTTTTGTGGTAGATGCGCAGCCTAAACGCACCGTGGTGCTTGGCGGAGGCGATCGCTGGAGCGGACGCTGCAATTGCTCGGCGTTTGTGGAAACCCAGCGTCCCTGCCGACATGTGGTGGCAGCGCTGCTGGAAGCGCACCGAGAAAATGTCGAGGTGCAGGAGCAGCGACACGAGGCCATGGATGCAGGCGAGGCGCTGCTAGACGCACTGGAGCCCAAGATGCCGCTGGAATCGGCACTGAGGCTGGATGTGCACATATTGTGCGCGCCAGACAGCGAGGAGCAGCGCCTGCGCATCGCGTTGCGCGTTGGTGAGGATCGGCTGTATGTGGTGCGGGACATCCGGCAGTTTGTGCGCGATGTCACGCAACGGCGGCCGGTGACGTTTGGCAAGGGGTTTACGCTGGAGCCGGAATGGATGATGTTCTCGCGGATGGACCGGATGCTGCTGGGCACACTGATGGCGCTGGACGAGGCGCAACTGAGCGCCGGAAAGACCCTGGAGCACGGAAAGACGATGGAACTGCCGCCACTGACCGCCGCGCGGGTGCTGCGCCTGCTGATGGCAAGACCGTTTCGTTTGCAGATTGGCCGCAGAGATCTCAGCATCCGCCAGGCATGGTATGCGCCGCTGCCTGTGCGTACTGTGGTGCGCGCAAGCGGTCAAGGCGCACACGTGCTGATGGAATGCCCGCCGGAAAGCTGCGCGCTGACCGATGATTGTGAATTTGTGGTGTGCGGGGGCGAATTGCTGCGTTTGCCCAAGCGACAGCGCAAAATAGCACGCATGTTGCTGGCGCACGCGCGCATGGGACGCGCCGACTTCCGCTTTGACGCGCCGCGCACAGAACGGCTGTTGTCGGACGTGTTGCCGCGACTGGAACTGATCGGCGAGGTTGAGATTGATGGCGTGCTGGCACAACGCATCGTGCGCCAGCCACTGACCGCGCAGGTATATTTGGATCAAGAAGGCCGCGGCATCGCGGCGCGTGTTGTGTTCGCCTATGGGCAGCAGCACATTGATCCCTTTGCGCCGCAGAGCGAGTTGGCGCCACAGCAGAACGGGCTGTGGATGATGCGTGACGCGGCAGGGGAGCAGGCGGTGCTCAATATCCTGGCCGCTGAGGGATTCCGTGTGCGCAAGGCACGCGCCTATCTGACCGAAAGCGATGCGCTGTACGCATTTTTCTCACAGGGCATTGCTCGGTTGATGTCCGCGGCAGAAGTGCATTGCTCCGAAGCATTTCGCCGCATGACCCCGCACCGACCGTCGCTGCATGGCACACTGCGCATGTCCGACGGCAGGTTGCTGCTGGACATGATGGACGGCGACGCGCAGGTGGATGAACTGATGCCGATTTTGCAGGCGCTGCGTGCTAACAAACGCTATTTTCAACTGCGAGACGGGCGCATGCTGGACCTGTCAGCCATGGCGCCATGGGAGGCGCTGGCCGATGCGGTCAGTGACGAAGAAGCAGCCTCGGCTGTCGGTGCCAGCGTAGCAATGGAAACGTATCGCGCGGGATATCTGGCGACGCTGCTGGCGCAGGCCGAGTTGCCGGTGACGGTGGATGCCGAGGTGCGTCAGGTTGTTGATGCGCTGTCTGGGCAGGAAGATACCTGCCCGGCGCCACTAGACGCGGTGCTTCGGCCTTATCAGGTGCGTGGATTTGCGTGGATGGCATCACTGACCAAGTTGCGTATGGGCGGCATTCTTGCGGATGACATGGGGCTGGGCAAGACGCTGCAAACCATCGCGCTGCTGCTGTGGCGCAAGCGTGGCGGGCAGACCGCCCCGGCGCTGATTGTCGCGCCATCCTCGCTGCTGTACAATTGGCAAGCCGAGTTGGCGCAGTACGCGCCGGAACTGACCGTCGCGGTGCTGGAGGGTGCGCAAGCCGTGCGCGAAACGCACATCGATGCGATTCGGCGGGCGGGCGACGTAGATGTGCTGATTACCTCCTACCCGCTGCTTCGGCGTGATATCGGACAAATCGAGCGCATCGCTTTCGGCGTGGCCATTCTGGACGAAGCGCAGTACATCAAAAACGCGGTGTCGGTGAGTGCGCAGGCCGCGCGGCGCATCCGCGCTGACGCACGCTTTGCGCTGACCGGCACGCCGATGGAAAACCATCCGGGTGAGCTGTGGTCCATCGTCGATTTCGTGCTGCCGGGATATCTGGGCAGCCTGGCGGGATTCATGCACCGCTATGGCGAGGGCCGCTCGGTCGAGGGACTGCGTGCGCGGCTAAGGCCGTTTTTGATGCGCAGGCTTAAAAAAGACGTGCTGGCAGACCTGCCCGAGAAGCTGGAAATGCGGCTGTTTGCCGACATGACGCCCGAGCAGCAGCGCGTGTATCAGGCGGCGTTGCTGCGCATTAAGCGGCATGTGGACGATGTGCTGGGGCAAAAAGGATTCCAGCGCGGACAGATGGAAGTGCTGGCGGCCATCACACAGATGCGGCTGATTTGTTGTCATCCATCTTTGTGCATCCCCGATTACTCCGGTTCCAGCGGGAAGCTGGACCTGCTGATGGACATCCTGCCCAGCGCGCTGGAAGCCGGGCATAGGGCGCTGGTGTTCTCGCAGTTTACCGGCATGCTGGCGATCTTGCAGCGACGCATGGAAGCGCAGGGCATACGCTGCCTGTATCTGGACGGCGACACGCCCAACAAGCAGCGTATGCAGCTCGTGCGCCGGTTTAACGCGGGGGAAGGCGATGTGTTCTTGATTTCGCTGCGCGCCGGCGGCGCGGGGCTGAACCTGACCGGCGCGGATACGGTGATTCACTATGACCCATGGTGGAACCCCGCCGCCGAGGATCAGGCGACCGACCGCGCGCATCGCATTGGGCAGACGCGCGAAGTGCAGGTGGTGCGGCTAATCACGCATGCCAGCATGGAGGAGCAAGTGGTGCGCCTGGGCGAGCGCAAGCGCGCGCTGTTTGACGCGATGATTACCGCTGGGGAAAAACTGCCCGGCTCGTATACGCAGGAGGAAATACGCGCGCTGTTTGATACGTTTGTATCGTAGCGCGAGGAGGCGGACGCATGCACGAAGGACACAGAAAGCGCGTGAAGGAACGCATGGCGAAAGAAGGGCTGATGCACTTCGCACCGCACGAAGTATTGGAAGTGCTGTTGTTTTTCGGCATTCCCACCCGGGACGTGAACCCATTGGCACACGAGCTGATCGCGCGGTTTGGGTCGCTGTCGGCGGTGCTGGACGCCAGCCCCGAGGAGCTGGCGCGCTGCCCCGGTGTGGGCGCGAACGTGGCGGCGCTGCTGAGCATGATTCCGCAACTGGCCGGATACTACATGCGTGACAAATACCGGGACAAGCCGCTGCTGAGAAACGCCAACGACGCGGGCGATTACTGCCAGACGCTGTTTCTGGGACAGACCAATGAGTCGCTGTATCTGATTTGCCTGGACGCGCAGACCCGCGTGATTCACCCGGCGCTGCTGGCGGTGGGCACCATCGACGAAATCACGATCTATCCGCGCGCGGTGGTGGACGCCGCGATTCGCTATGACGCGCACAGCGTGCTGATTTCTCACAATCATCCGGGCGGGTCGCTGCTGCCATCGCCCAATGATTATGACACCACCAAGGCGGTGATGGCGGCGCTTGGGCCGATCGGCATCCGCGTGCTGGATCATATCATTGTCGGCGAGGGGCAATTCCTGAGCATGGCGCAGTGCAGCTTTATGCGGCAGGGGCTGCTGGTGGACGAGCAGGAGTTTGAACTGCGCCTGCGCATGACGACGCTGCCCAGCCGCGCGGCGGTTGCACGGGAAGCGCACCAAGGCGGGGAGGACTACGATGTTGAGTGAGCAAGCAACCAAACCGAAGCGAAAGCGGGTGTGGCGCGCGTTGGGGATTTTGATTTTAACGGGCGCTCTGTGTGGGCTGTCGCTGATCGGGTGGGTGGTGTATAAGGAATTTACGTTGCCGCCGGTGCAGTCGTCGCAGGCCATCATTGTGCTGGGCGCGCAGGTGAAAGCTGACGGCGCAATGTCCGAGATGCTGCGCCGCCGGGTGGCGCTGGCGCTGGAGGCATATCGGCGCGTGCCGCAACTGATCATTACCTGTGGCGCGCAGGGGCAGAACGAGCCGGAGGCCGAGGGCACCGTGATGAAGGCCTGGCTGGTGCAAAACGGTGTGCCCGAGCAGGATGTTATCGCCGAGACGCAGTCGGTCAATACGCGACAGAACCTGCACTTTGCACAGCAGGTTATGCAATCGCGCGGTCTTGACAGGGCGCTGGTCATCACCTCAGATTATCACGTCGCCCGTGCGCTGGCGCTGTGCGATCAGTTGGCGCTGCCCGCCAGCGGCATGGGCGCCCGAACCGACTGGTCGTATGTGCCGAAAAACTACTCGCGCGAGGCGCTGAGCTGGGTGAAGTTCTGGCTGCAATCGATTTTTCTGGGGGAAGCAAATGACTGAACACGCAATGCGGCATTTTCTGGCGGGATGCGACAGCCTGGGCATTGTGCTGCCCGCGTCCGCGTGCGAGCGGCTGGAGGCGTTTGATGCGCTGCTCGCGGAGGCCAACCAGCGCATGGATTTAACCGCCGTGCTTGATCCGCTGGAAGCGGTGGATCGTCACTACATGGACTCGCTGACGCCGCTGACGCACGCCGCGCTGCTGCCAATGGGTGCGCGGGTGATCGACATTGGCAGTGGCGCGGGGTTTCCGGGGGTGCCGCTTTTGATCGCGCGGCCGGACCTGACAGCCACGCTGCTTGACGCGCAGGACAAGCGCGTGAAGTTTTTGCGGACGGTGATCGAGCGGCTGGGCCTGAACGCGGAGGCAGTGCATGCCCGCGTGGAAGATTTTGCTCGGCTGGAGGATCGGCGCGAGGCGTATGATGTGGCGGTGTCCCGCGCGGTGACGGGGCTAAGCGCGCTGCTGGAATTATCGCTGCCGATGCTGCGCATTGGTGGCCGCGCACTGCTGTGGAAGGGCCCGGCGGTGCGCGAGGAGTGGGCGGACGGCGAGGCGGCGGCAGCGCTGCTGGGCGGAGCGTTGTTAGCACCGATCGCTGCGCCGGTACCCGGACGCGACTGGCAACACCTGCTGGTCTGCGCCGACAAGCGGCAAAAAACCGTGCGACAATATCCGAGAAAAGCGGGCGAACCATCGCGGAAACCGCTGCACGCGTAAGGCTAAGCGGCAGGATCTGCGGGCATTCGGGGAATCTCTTGTAATAGCATAGCAAAAACCAGAAAAAAGTGGCGTTTTGGCGCGGACGATTGCCCGCGCCAAGGCGCTGTTTTTTGCAGGTGCGAAGCGAAAAGCTGACGAACGGTATACGGCAAAACAGGCATCAGTATAGAAAGGCGGTGCCCCCATTTGCCTACAATTGAAGAGCGCATGCCCCGCACCGAGCGGCACATTCGTCCGCAACAGATGACGGAGGTCGGCGCGCAGAGCCCATCCGACAAGCATATCCGCTGGATAGCGGTTGCCAGCGTGTCGCCCAACCCCAACCAGCCGCGCAGGATATTTGATGAACAGGCGTTGGAAGAACTGGCGAGCTCCATTCGCGAGATCGGGCTGATCCAGCCCATCACGGTGCGCGCGCTGGACAACGACCGGTATGAGCTGGTCAGCGGCGAGCGACGCCTGCGCGCCTGCGCGCGCCTGGGCAAGACGCATATCGACGCCATTGTGCTGCCCGCCAGCACCGAGGACAGCGCGATGATGGCGCTGATTGAGAACTTGCAAAGGGCGGACCTGCATTTTTTGGAGGAGGCGGAAGGCTACGCGATGGCGTTGCAGGAATTTCGCATGTCGCAGGAGGAGATGGCGCAGCGTATCGGTCGCAGCCAGTCGGCGGTGGCCAACAAGCTGCGTCTGCTGCGCCTGTCCGACGCGGTGCGCAGCGAGCTGCGCGCACATGCGCTGACCGAGCGCCATGCGCGGGCGCTGCTGAAACTATCGGACGAGCAGGATCGCCTGGCAGTGGCGCGACAGGCTGCCGAGCGCGAGCTGAATGTGCGGCAGACCGAGGCGCTGGTTGCGCAGACGCTGGAGCGACAGCGCGCGGCCGAAGCGCCGCAAAGCGGGCGCAAAGTGATCACCCTGATGCGCGATCACCGGCTGTACCTGAATGCCTTTCGTGATATCGTGCAGCAGATGCAGCGCGCGGGAATCCACGCGGAATATACCGTGCAGGATCGCGGCGAGGTGCTGGAGCTGCGCGTGATTCTGCCGCGCAGTCATGTGGGATAACTGGTCTTTCGGTTGCGCGCACTGGGCCGGTGTGGTAAAATGAATTATCCTAAGAAACCGAGGTGGATTCATGTTTACCATCATTACGGACTCTGGTGCGGATATGCGGCTGGATTTCATGCGTGCACAGAAAGACTTTATCTTCCTGCCCATGACCTACACGATGGGCGGAGAGTCCTTTTTTGATGAGCCGGGCAAAGGCTTGGATAGCGAAGCGTTTTATCAGCGCATGCGTGCCGGAGAGGTGTCGGTGACGGCGCAGATTACCGCCAATACGCTGGAAGAATGCGTGCGGCCGCTGCTCAAGGAGGGCAAGGCGGTGGTGTATCTGACGCTGTCGTCCGGGCTGAGCGGCACCTACAACAGCGCGATGGTCGCGCGCAACACGCTGCTGGAGGAGATGCCCGGCGCGCAGTTTGAGGTGGTCGATTCGCTGGCCGCCAGCGCTGGTCAGACCATGATCGTGCACAAGATGCTGGACATGCGCGAGCAGGGCAAGACCATGCAGGAGACCGTCACCTGGCTGGAAGAGAACCGGCTGAGCATGGTGCACTGGGTGACGGTGGACGATCTGAATTACCTCAAGCGCGGCGGTCGCTGCACCCCGGCGGCGGCGTTCTTTGGCACGATGTTGTCGATTAAGCCGCTGATCTATATGGACGACGAAGGCAAGCTGATTGCCAGCGAGAAGGTGCGCGGCCGCATGCAGGCGCTGCGCGCGATTGCCGACCTAATCGCCAAGGTATACGACCGCTCTGTGCGGCAAAATGTGTTCATCAGCAATGCCGCCTGCCCCGAGGACGCGCAGGAAATTGCCAAGATGATCGGCGAGCGGCTCGAAAAGCCGATGAATGAGTTCGTGTTCAGCGACATTGGGCCAGTGATCGGCAGCCACTCGGGGCCGGGCACGCTGGCGGTGTTCTGCTGGGGAACCGATCGCAAATGACCGGCGAAAAAGCGCGGCATGCGCGCTTCATGCGCGAGGCGCTGATCGAGGCGGAGCGCGCGAGCGCGGCGGGCGAGGTGCCGGTGGGCGCGGTGGTGGTCCATGGTGAGAAAGTGATTGCGCGCGGACATAACCAGCGCGAGCGACTGAACGACCCAACCGCGCACGCGGAGGTGCTGGCCATTCGTCAGGCGGCGCAGGCGCTGGGCAATTGGCGGCTGACCGGCTGCACGCTGTATGTGACGCTGGAGCCCTGCCCGATGTGCGCCGGAGCGATCGTCATGAGCAGACCGGACGTGGTGATCTATGGCGCTGCCGACGCGCGCGCGGGCTGCTGCGGCAGCATATATCGCATCACAGAGGACCCTGCCTTTGCCTGTGATGTGCCAGCGATCGGCGGCATACTGGCGGAGGAGTGCGGCGCGCTGCTCAAGCGATTTTTCGCGGAGCAAAGAAGCGAGTGAGGATTCGAACTGGGTCGGCGTTAGCCGGCCTTTTTTGTAGGAGGATTGACATGAAGAGGCGCGTGATCCTGCTGGCGGGCGCTGTTCTGGCGGCATGCGCCGCGTTGGGCGCGCTGCTGGTCTATCGCGGCGTGATCCTGCTGAACAACCCCTCGCGCAGCCAATTCCCTGTGCGCGGCGTGGATGTATCGTCCTATCAGGGCGACATTGACTGGCAAGTGTTGGCGGGTCAGGGGATAGACTTCGCCTATATCAAGGCAACCGAGGGCAGCGGCACGGTGGATCGCTGCTTTGCCCAGAACTTTGCGCGCGCGCGGCAAACCAGTCTGCGCATCGGCGCGTATCACTTCTTCAGCTTTGACAGCGCGGGCGAAACACAGGCGGCAAACTTCATCGCCACTGTGCCGGTTGTGGCGGACGCGCTGCCACCGGTGGTGGATGTAGAGTTCTATGGCGACAAGCAGCGGCACCCGCCGGAGCCCGACGCGGTGCGCGGTGCGCTGGATGCGCTGCTTGCCGCGCTGGAGCGGCATTATGGAAAAAAGCCAATCCTGTACGCGACGGCGGAATCGTACGATGCGTATCTAGCGAAGGCATACGCGGCGTACGACATCTGGATCCGGGAGGTGATTGGGCGGCCGACGCTGTCCGATGACCGCGCGTGGACATTCTGGCAATACGCCAACCGCGCGCGGCTGGAGGGCTATGTGGGGAAAGAGCGGTTCATCGACATGAACGTGTTCGCGGGGACCGTGGCGGAGTTTGCGGCGTACGGAGAATAAAAAAGATTCCGAGGCACAGCCTCGGAATCTTTTTGTAATGCGCTTATTGCTTGCCCAACATCGCCGCGCCGATGATGCCTGCGTCCGCGCCTAACTGCGCCAGCTTGATCTCACAGTAGGGCAGTGTCTTGAAGAACACCATGGGCTTCACCGCTTCGCGTACCGCGTCGAGCAGGAAATCCCCGGCCTGCGACACGCCGCCGCCTAACACCACGATGCTCGGATCGACAAAATTGATGATGTTCACGATGCCGATGGCCAGCGATTTCACATACCTGCGGAACACCTTCATCGCGACCGGGTCGCCTTCCTTGGCGGCATCCACCGCGATCTTGGCGTTGATCTTCTCCGGGTCGCCACCGCACAACGTCCCGATCAGTGAATCCGGGTGCTGCGCATAGGCCTTGCGCGCCTCGCGGATCAGCGCGGTGGCGCTGGCATAGCGTTCCAGACAGCCGCAGTTGCCGCAGGTGCAGGGCTCGCCCTCAATCTCGATGATCAGGTGTCCCAGTTCGGTGCCGACGTGGTGGTCGCCGCTGTAGGGCTTGCCATCGACCACAAAGCCACCGCCGACGCCGGTGCCCAGCGTTAGGAACACGCTGCTCTTCGCGCCCGCGCTGACGCCTGTGATCGACTCGGCAAACCCGGCGACCGTGGCGTCGTTTTCGATGTAGATGGGCTTGCTAATGTACTTTTGCAGCTCGTCGCGGAAGGGCACGTTGTGCCAGCTCAGATTGGTGCAAAAGGGGATGACACCGGTGTTGGGGTCGGCGACACCGGGCACGCCCACACCAATGGCCGCGACGTCGTCCAGTGTGTAGCCGGACGCATCCAGTGTTTCCAGCGTCACCTTGGCCATGTCCGCGATAATCGGCGCATAGGGGCGCGGCATCAGCGTCGGCGTTGAACCCTTGCGCAGGATTGTGCCGGTCGCATCGACGATGCCGACGGCGATGTTGGTGCCGCCCAGATCAATGCCAATGTATACCATGCCGATACCTCCTTGCGGGACGTCGGAATCGTATTAGTCCTCGTCGGTCAGCTCGGGGTGCGATGCCTCGCGAGAGCGTTCCAGCATCTCGGTCAGGCGTTTATCCAGCTCCGCGGCGGCGTTATAGCCCATGCGCTTTAGGCGCCAGTTGCGCGCCGCTACCTCGATTATGATCGCTAGGTTGCGCCCCGGGCGCACCGGCATCACAATGTACGGCAGCTTGGCGCCCAGGATGGTGATGTATTCCTCCGCCAGGCCGAGCCGGTCGTATTCCTTGTTTTCGCGCCACAGCTCCAGATGGATGACGATGTCGATGCTTTTGCGCGAGATCACCGCGCCGATGCCGTACATGGCGCGGATGTCGATGATGCCCAATCCGCGAATCTCCATGAAGTGGCGCACCATTTCCGGCGCCTCGCCGACCAGACGGTTCTCGGCGACGCGGCAGATATCCACCACATCGTCTGCTACCAACTGGTGCCCGCGCTTGACCAGCTCCAGCGCGGCCTCGCTCTTGCCCACGCCGGATTCGCCGGTTAGCAGCACGCCCACACCGAACACATCGACCAGCACGCCATGGCGCGTGACGCGCGGCGCGAGGCGGCTGTTGAGGAACACAATGGCGCTGGCGGTGAACTTGGTGGTCACCGCGCTGGACTGATAGATCGGCACATTGCGCGCGGCGGCCAGCTCGGCCATGATCGGCAGGCAGGGCATAGAGCGCGCGATGACCACGCACGGAATGTCAAAGGAGAAATACTTCTCCAGTCGCTCGCGCTGCACGTCGGCGGACAGCGACTCCAGATAGGACATTTCCGCCTTGCCAATGACCTGTGGCCGCTCATAGGCAAAGTAATCGTAGTAGCCGAAGAATTGCAGGCCGGGTCGGTTCAGGTCGGTGGTGCGGATGTCCCATTCCTTGCGGGTGGAGGGCACCAATACCTGAAGCTCCAGAGAATCCACAAAGTCTTGCGCAGAGATCATGTCAGGCGCTCCTTTAACAGATGTTCGTTTAGCAGATGCTCTTCAATGAAGCGCGCCACACCGTCCTGGGTATTGGGCGCGCAGATGCGCTTGGCGGCGGCCTTGGCTTCAGGTACGGCGTTTTCCATCGCAACGCCCAGCCCGACCGCGGCCAGCATCTCGGCGTCGTTTTCGCCATCGCCAAAGGCGGCAAAGTCGGCTGGCTGCGCGCCGAGTATTTTGCACAGCGGCATCAGCGTGTCGCCCTTGGTGACGTTCAGCGCGGTCAGCTCGATAAAGCGCGGCTTGGACTGCGTGATGTGCAGCACACCGTCAAACCGCGCGCGAAGCGTCGGCAGTATCGCGCGGCAGATGTCAGGCTCGGCGATGGCCAGCACCTTGATGATCGGCGTGGTGATATAGTCGGACAAACGGCCCACGGCGTTGCCCTCTACGCCGGTCGTGATCCGGTAGGTTTCACTGTATGGATGCACCTCGGCGAAGCTGTAGGTGTCGTCGTGATAAATCTGGCAGTAGATGCCGAGCTCTTCGAGCGCGCGGGTCGCCTCGCGCGCCAGTTCCAGCGCAAGATCGTTGGCGTACAGCACGTCGCCGGTGACGGGGTCGATGATGCGCGCGCCGTTGCACGCGATAAAAGGCAACGTTGTGCCAACCTGCCGCACATATGGCATCATGGAGGAGGGCATGCGTCCGGAAGCCAGCATCACACCGAAGCCCGCTTGCTGCGCGCGCGAAAGCACCGACAGCGTGTAATCGGTCAAGCGAATATCTGGGGGCAGCAGGGTGTCGTCCAAATCCGAGATGATCCAACGAATGGGCAGGGGAATCCCTCCTATCTCTTGGATGATGATACCGCAAATATGGGTCACTTGTCTATAGACAACGTTGCCAAACTGTCCGGCCAATGGTATGATACGCTAAAGGAAAAAGGGGGTTCGATCCATGCAACAGAAGTATTTTAGCGAGATCGCGGCGGCAGTCAAGCCCTATGTGCCCGGCGAGCAGCCCAAGGATCGCCGCTATATCAAGCTGAATACCAACGAGAACCCCTATCCGCCAGCACCCGGTGTGATGGATGCGGTGCGTGAGGCGGCGCTGACACTGCGCCTGTACCCCGATCCTGAATCGGACGCGCTGTGTGAGGCGCTGGCCAAGGCACACAGCGTGAAGCGCGCGCAGGTGTTTGTCGGCAATGGCTCAGACGAGGTGCTGGCCTTCGCGTATCAGGCGTTCTTTGCGGGGAAGAAACTGCGCAGCACGGACCTGGCGTATTCATTCTATCCGGTGTATGCCCGACTCTATGGCGTGGACTACGACACCGTGCCAGTGCGCGAAGATTTTTCTATCGACGTGGACAGCCTGTGCGCCGACCGCGCGGTGATTCTGGCCAACCCCAACGCGCCGACTTCGCGCGCGCTAAGTGCGGGGGAGATCGAGCGCCTCTGCGCACACTGCCGCGACCAAGGACAGTTGCTGCTGGTGGACGAGGCATATTGCGCGTTTGGCGGGCAGAGTGTCATTCCACTGATCGACGCGTACGACAATCTGCTGGTGGTGCGCACGTTCTCCAAGGCGCACGCGCTGGCCGGGCTGCGCGTCGGCTACGCGCTGGGGCAGCCGCACCTGATCGACGGCTTGAACCGCATCAAAAACAGCTTCAATTCCTATCCGTTGGACCGGCTGGCGCAGGCGGCGGCGGTGGCGGCGGTGCGGGACGCCGCGTACTTTGACGCGCAGGTGGCGACGGTTGTTGCGACGCGCGAGCGTGTAGCGCGGGCGATGACCGGCATGGGCTTTGTGGTGATGCCGTCGGCGGCCAACTTCCTCTTTGCGATGCACCCCAAGCACGCGGGCAAGGCGCTGCAACAGGCACTGCGCGAGCGGGGCATATTGGTGCGACGGTTCGACGCGCCCAGGATAGGGGATTGGCTGCGCATCACGATGGGGACGGATGAGGACATGGATAGGGTGCTGGCTGAGTTTCAGAAAATTCTGCAATAAAAAAATCGCGGCGATTGCCGCGATTTTTTATGTGCGAGGATTACTTCTTGACGAACTTAGCGATGAGCAGCGGCACGATGGAGCCGAGCACCGACACCAGACCGTTCTGCCAATTGATCTGACCGGCGAAGTCGCCCAGACCCAGCGCGGATGCGATCGCGTTGCCGCCGTAGGAACCGACGATGCCCAGCACGATGCTCATGATGGTGGACAGCTTGATCTTCATGATTTTGCTGGCGACCCAGCCCACCAGACCGCCGCCGATGACCAGGATCAGAATGGAAACAAGATTCATGTATAAGTCCTCCTCGATAATCATTTGGGAAGATTTCCCGTTACAGATTATACAACAGGGAAGGTTAACATTCAATCTTTTTTTGAACTTCGAAGTGATCTTGGCGATCCAGCCACACCATCAGCACTGCAATGTCGCTAGGCGAGACGCCGGAGATGCGAGACGCCTGCCCGACCGAAGCGGGCCGCAGCGCAGCCAGCTTTTGCCGCGCCTCAATGCGGAGGCTGGGCACCACCATGTAGTCGATATCCGGCGACAACAGGCGCGACTCCGCACGGCGGAACTGGGCCACCTGCGCGGCCTGCTTGGCCAGATAGCCCTCGTAACGGATCGCGATATCCACCTGCTCGGCGACTTCACGCGAAAGCGGCACAAAGCCGGGGTCGATGCCCGCCAGATCGGCGTAGGCGATGCCTGGGCGGCGCAGCAGCTCGTAGGCCGACAGACCGGACGGCGCGGGCGGCTGATCATGCGCGGCCAGCCACGCGTCCAGCGCGTCGCCACCGGACAGGCGTGTGCGTTTGAGGCGATCCAGCGCCGCCGCCACCGCGTCTCGTTTGGTCAGCATCCGATCATAGCGCGCCTGCGTGGCCAGCCCGATCTCGTAGCCGCGCCCAGTCAGCCGCAGGTCGGCGTTGTCCTGTCGCAGCAACAGCCGGTACTCCGCGCGAGAGGTCATCATGCGATAGGGCTCATTCGTGCCCTTGGTGATGAGGTCGTCGATCAGCACGCCAATGTATGCCTCGTCACGGCCCAATGTGAACGGCGGCTTGCCTTTGAGCGCCAGCGTGGCGTTCACCCCGGCGATCAGCCCTTGCGCGGCGGCTTCCTCGTAGCCAGAGGTGCCGTTGATCTGCCCGGCAAAGTACAGCCCCTGCGTGTCCAGCGCGCGCAGCGATGCGTCGAGTTGCGTCGGGGAAAGGCACTCATACTCGATGGCATAGGCAAGCTTTGTCAGCCGCGCTCGGGAAAGGCCGGGGATGGTGCGATACAGGGCGCGCTGCACATCCTCGGGCAAGCTGGTGGACATGCCCTGTATGTACCACTCGTCGGTGGTCAGCCCCTCGGGCTCGATGAACACCTGGTGGCGCGGCTTGTCGGCGAAGCGCGTTACCTTGTCCTCAATCGACGGGCAATAGCGCGCGCCGGTGCCATGGATGCCGCCGGTATACATCGGCGCACGGTGCAGGTTGGCGCGGATCAAATTGTGCGTGGCCTCGTTGGTATAGGTCAGATAGCATTGCGTGCGGTTGATCAGCTTCGCGTCGGTCAGGAACGAAAAAGGCGTGACCGGGTCGTCGCCGGGCTGAGGGTCCATTTGGTCAAAGTCGATGCTGTCGGCGGCGACGCGCGCCGGGGTGCCGGTCTTGAAGCGCTGCAGGGTGAACCCCAGCTTTTTCAGCGTCCCGGCCAGATGCGTGGCCGACGCAAAGCCTTGTGGACCATCGTGCCAGCTCTGCTCACCGATGATGATGCGGCTGTCCAGATACACCCCGGCGCACACCACCGCCGCGCCGCAGGCAATGCGTGTGCCATCCGTGGTGACGACAGCGGCAACGCGCCCGCAATGTACGTCGATATCGGCGACCTCACCGGTCTGCAGCGACAGGTTGGCCTGTCGCTCAAGCACCCGCAGCATGCGCGCATGGTATGCGGCCTTGTCGGCCTGCGCGCGCAGCGAGTGCACAGCGGGGCCTTTGCCGGTGTTGAGCATGCGGGACTGGATAAACACCTCGTCAATGGCGACGCCCATCTCACCGCCCAGTGCGTCCACTTCGCGCACCAGATGGCCCTTGGCGGTGCCGCCGATCGCCGGGTTGCAAGGCAGCAGCGCCACGGCGCTTAAATCCAGCGTGATCAGCAGCGTGTCCATGCCCAACCGCGCAGCGGCCAGCGCGGCCTCGCAGCCCGCGTGCCCCGCGCCGATGACGATGATATCAAACTTGTCGCGCATGCGCTCGCCACCCTTTCGTAGAATGCGCAGACAGTATACCACACCTGTGCCGCCGGGCGGAATCCCCGCTTGGGTTCCGGCTGTTGCCCAGTGCGAAAATTTTGTGCGGTTTAACACAAATGAAACGGTGATATACGGATGTTTTTTCGCTGGAAAACACATTGAAAAAAGGGCGGAAATTTTGTATAATATATAGAAGGAAAAATTCGCAGAATGCACCGAAAGGACGAACGATTGTGATCTTGCATCTCGGTGGCGATCAGGCGGTTTGGGCACGGCATGTGCTGACCATTCTGCCCGTGGAGACGGCGCGCAGTGCGGATACCCGCGCGTTTCTCTATCGCGCGCGTACCGAAGGCAATGTCATCCCGGTTGGCACGGATCCGCCCAAGTCGGCGGTGGTCACGGTGGACGATCATGGTGTTCGCCGCGTCTATCTTTCCCCCATCTCCCCGGCGACGCTGCGCTTGCGCAGCCAAGCGCCCCGAGCATAAACGCCCGGCAAACACCCACGACAGGAGGCCACTATGGATCATCACGAGACCCACTACGACGAGACACAAATCCAAGTACTGGAAGGGCTGGAGGCGGTACGCAAGCGTCCCGGCATGTACATTGGCTCCACCGATTATCGCGGGTTGCACCATCTGGTGTACGAAATCGTGGACAACGCCATCGACGAGGCGCTGGCCGGGTATTGTGATGAAATCATCATCACAATCCACAAGGACGGCAGCGTCAGCGTGGTGGACAACGGGCGCGGCTTCCCGGTGGGCATCCATCCCAAGATGGGCCGCCCGGCGGTGGAGGTGTGCCTGACCGTGCTGCATGCTGGCGGCAAGTTCGGCGGCGAGGGCTACAAGGTGTCCGGCGGCCTGCACGGCGTCGGCGCGTCGGTGGTCAACGCGCTGTCCAGCCACCTGTCGGTCACTGTCTATCAGGATGGCAAGGTGCACTATCAGGAATACACGCGCGGCAAACCGATGGCCGATCTGAAGGTGATTGACACCACTGAGCGCACCGGCACCACCATCCAGTTCTGGCCGGATGTAAAGGGCGAGGACAATCCCGACGGCGTGTTCGAGACCGGCGACTTCCAGTTCGACATCCTCAAGAACCGCATCCGTGAGATGGCGTTCTTAAACCGCGGCATCAAGATCCACCTGATCGACGAGCGCGGCGAAGAGCGCGTGGAGCGCACGTATCACTATGAGGGCGGCATCCGCGAATTCGTCAAATACCTGAACAAAAACAAAGAGACGCTGTATGCTGAGCCGATCTACATCGAGGGCGTCAAGGGCGACACCACCGTCGAAGTGGCGATGCAGCACAACGACACCTATACAGAGAACATCTTCTGCTTCGCCAACAATATTGCCACGCCGGAGGGCGGCACGCACCTGATGGGCTTTAAGTCGGCGATCACGCGCGTGGTCAACGATTATGGCCGCAAGTATAAGATCCTCAAGGACAACGACACCAACCTGCAAGGTGAGGACATCCGCGAGGGGCTGGCGGCGATCATCTCTGTCAAGCTGATCGAGCCGCAGTTTGAGGGCCAGACCAAGTCCAAGCTGGGCAACAGCGAGGTGCGCACCATTGTGGACGGCCTGGTCAGCCAGCAACTGTCCGACTTTATGGAGGAGAATCCGTCGGTGTCCCGCGCGATTCTGGATCGCTGCCTGAACGCCGCGCGCGCGCGCGAGGCCGCCCGCAAGGCGCGCGACCTGACCCGCCGCAAAAACGTGCTGGAGTCCGGCGGACTGCCCGGCAAGCTGGCCGACTGCTCCGAGCGCGACCCCAGCAAGTGCGAAATCTTTCTGGTCGAGGGCGACTCGGCCGGCGGCAGCGCCAAGACCGGCCGCGACCGCCACTTTCAAGCCATCCTGCCGCTGCGCGGAAAGATATTGAACGTCGAAAAGACCCGCCTGGACAAGATATTGGCCAACAACGAGATCAAGGCGATGATCACCGCGTTTGGTTGCGGCGTGGGCGCGGACTTTAACCCCGAAAAGCTGCGCTATCACCGCATCGTCTGCATGACCGACGCCGATGTCGATGGCAGCCACATCCGCATCCTGATGCTGACTTTCTTCTACCGCTACATGCGCCCACTGATCGAGGAAGGCTACGTCTACATCGCGCAGCCGCCGCTCTACAAGGTGACGCGCGGCAAGATGGAGCGCTATGTGTATGACGATGCCGAGCTGGAGAAGGTGCTCACCGAAATCGGCCGCGAGAACAAGCCGGAGATTCAGCGCTACAAAGGCCTGGGCGAGATGAGCGCGCAGCAGCTGTGGGAAACCACCATGGACCCCGCCACGCGCACGATGATGCGCGTGAAGGTGGAGGACGCGATTGCCGCCGACGAAATCCTGACGCTGCTGATGGGCGAAAAGGTGGAACCGCGCAGAGAGTTTATCGAAGAAAATTGCAAGCTGGTTGTCAACCTAGACGTGTAAGGGAAGGGGTGGTTTGCCATGGATCAGGAACAAAAAGAGCGCCTGATACCCATTGACTTGGAACAGGAAATGCGCAAATCGTTCATTTCCTACGCGATGGCGGTCATTATCACGCGCGCGCTGCCCGATGTGCGCGATGGCTTAAAGCCGGTGCATCGCCGCATCCTCTACGCGATGCACGAGCTGGGCATGACGCCCGACAAACCGTTCAGAAAGTCGGCGCGCATCGTTGGCGACGTGCTGGGTAAATACCATCCGCACGGCGACGGCGCGGTGTACGACGCGATGGTGCGTCTGGCGCAGGACTTTTCCACGCGCTACATGCTGGTCGATGGGCAGGGCAACTTTGGCTCGGTGGACGGCGACGGCGCCGCCGCCATGCGTTATACCGAGGCGCGCATGGCCAAGATCACGCAGGAGCTGGTCGCCGATCTGGACAAAGAAACCGTCGATTTCTATCCGAACTTCGACGAAACGCTGATGCAGCCCACCGTCATGCCCAGCCGGTATCCGAACCTGCTGGTCAACGGCTCGTCGGGCATCGCAGTGGGCATGGCCACCAACATCCCGCCGCACAATCTGGGCGAAGTGATCGACGGCGTGATCTGCCTGATCGATAACCCCGAGGCAACGCTGGCCGACCTGATGCAGCACATCAAGGGGCCGGACTTCCCGACCGGCGGCATTATTCTGGGCAAAAACGGCATTTATGAGGCATACGCCACCGGCCGCGGACGCATCATCACCCGCGCCAAGACAGACATTGAGCCGATGACCGCCAACCGCTCGCGCATCATCGTCACCGAGATTCCGTACATGGTCAACAAGGCACGCCTGATCGAGAAGATCGCTGAGCTGGTGCAGGAGCGGCGGCTGGAGGGCATCTCGGACATCCGCGACGAATCCGACCGCGACGGCATGCGCATCGTGATCGAGCTGAAGAAGGACGTCAACGCCGGTGTGGTGCTCAACTACCTGTTCAAGCACACGCAGTTGCAGGAGTCGTTTGGCGCGATCATGCTGGCGCTGGTGGACGGCGAGCCGCGCGTGCTGTCGCTGCACCAGATGCTGTATCACTATTTGCAGCACCAGAAGGAAGTCATCACGCGGCGCACCCAGTACGAGCTGGAGAAGGCCGAGGCGCGTGCGCACATCTTGGAAGGCTTGCTCAAGGCGCTGGATCACATCGACGAGATCGTGCGCATCATCCGTGGCAGCGACACCACCAACCTGGCGCGCGAGCGGCTGATCGAGGCGTTCTCCTTCAGCGAGAAGCAGGCGCAGGCCATTCTGGACATGCGCTTGGCGCGCCTGACCGGGCTGGAGCGTGAGAAGCTGCAAGAGGAATACGATGCGCTGTGCAAACTGATCGCGTACCTGCGCAGCGTGCTGGCCGACGAGGCGATGGTCATGGGCATCATCCGCGACGAGCTGACCGAGGTCAAGCGCCGGTATGCAGACCCGCGCCGCAGTGAGCTGACCGCGCTGGAGGGCGAGATCGACCCCGCCGATCTGGTGCAGGAAGGCGACATGGTGGTGACGCTGACGCACTTTGGCTACGTCAAGCGCTGCGCGCGCAATACCTATCGCAGCCAAAATCGCGGCGGCAAGGGTGTGACCGCCATGACCACGCGCGACGAGGACTATGTGGAGCAGCTATTCGTCACCTCGACACATGACGACATCATGTTCTTCACCAGCCGTGGCCGCGTGTATCAGCTCAAGTGCTACGAGATTCCGGAAGCCGGGCGCACCGCGCGCGGCACCGCGATTGTCAATTTGTTGCAACTGGATGGCGGAGAGAAGGTCACCGCGATGATCCCCATCCCGGCGGACGCGGCGGGGCACTATCTGTTGATGGTCACACAGAACGGCACGGTGAAAAAGACCGCGCTGGACGAGTTCCAGAACCTGCGCAAGAGCGGCCTGATCGCCATTGTGCTGCGTGACGACGACGACCTGATCGGCGTGGAGCTGACCGACGGCGACCGCGAGGTGCTGCTGGGCACGCGCAAGGGCATGTGCATCCGCTTCCACGAGAACGACATCCGCGCGATGGGGCGCGCCAGCATGGGCGTGCGCGGCGTGGAACTGACGCGCGGCGATCAGGTGGTGGGTTCCTCGCTGGTGGAGGAAGGCGCGCAGGTGCTGGCGATCACCGCCAATGGCTACGGTAAGCGCACCGAGATCGAAGAATATCGCCTGCAAAACCGTGGCGGCAAGGGCATCCGCGCGATGAACCTGACCGAAAAAACCGGCATGCTGGCGGCACAGTTGCTCATCCACGAGGACGAGGACCTGATGCTGATCACCGACGACGGCACCATCATCCGCATGCCCGCCGGGGACATCTCCAGCCTGAGCCGCAGCACGCAGGGCGTGCGCCTGATGCGCGTGGGCGACGGCAGCCAGGTGGTGGGCGTCAGCCGCACCGCGCCGGAAGAGGACGAACCGGAGCTGCCGGAGGATATGGAAGAATCCGAGGAAAATGGCGGCACAACGACGCGTGCCGGGGAAGCGGAAGCGGACGATCGCTAAAAGGACATAAGGGGACTGGCTGAAAGGGGCTCCGTGAGGGCCCCTTTTTCGAAGGAGGTTTTGTATGCGCGCGAGTTTGCTGACCAAGACACGGTTCGAGGCATTCAGCGATGGCGTCATGGCGATCATCGCAACCATCATGGTGCTCGGCATTCCTCCGCCCGACGCAAGCAACTGGGACGAAATGGTGGAGCTGATCCGAAGCGTGCTGATCTACTTTGTCAGCTTTTTTCTGGTGGGGTTTTATTGGCGGCAGCACTATCGCATGTGCGCACGGCTGAAAACCATTAGCCGCAAGGTGATCTGGCGCAACATGCTGTTTCTTTTCGCACTGTCGCTGTTGCCGGTGTTTACCGGGTGGATGATCCGCTTCTACGACCAGGCGGTGCCCGCCATCGGTTACCTGTTGATGTTCCTGTTGGTCAATGCCAGCAGCCGCTTGCTATTCTATGCGGTGGTGGATGAGAGCGTGGCCCAGGTACTGCGGCAAATTCGTCCCGCGTCCGTTGGCCGCACAGCAGCGGTCACGCTGGCGGTGATTGGGCTGATCGCGCTTTCGGCAGTGATGCCCAGACTCGCCTGTATCTTGCTGATTGCGTTCCCGGTGGCCATGTCCCTGTTCAGCCTGCTCTTTGAGCGGGAGCCGGGCGAACGCGCAAGACCGGTGCGTCAAGAGAGGACAACAGAAGGATAGACGCCGACCGGCGCGCCGAGGGAAAAAGAATGCACACAAAGAAGGCAATCTGGCTGGTTCTGCTGGGCGTGTTGGGGGTGTCGATCAGCGGGCCAATGGTGAAGATGGCGCTGCTGGCGGGGGCAACCCCTGTGTCCATCGCGCTGCTGCGCATGGCGGTGACGGCGGTGCTGCTAGCCATCCCCGCGTGGCGCAGTGGTGACTTGCCGCGCATGCTTGGCGCGCCGTGGAAGGTGAAGGGGCTGGCCGTTCTTGCCGCCGCGTTCCTGGCGCTGCACTATGCGGCGTGGATGACTTCGCTGCAAAAAACCGGAACGTTCGCGTCGGTGGCGTTGGTGTGCACACAGCCGTTGTTTGTGGCCGCGTTCTCCGGCATCGCGCTGGGCGAGCGCATGCCGCGTCAGGCGGTGCCAGGCGCAGTGCTGGCTGTGCTGGGCGCGGTGGGCATCGGCCTGCTGTCGATGACCGGACGCGGTGGGGATGCCTGGGGCGATCTGCTGGCGCTGGGTGGTGCGGTGACCATGGCCGGGCATTGGCTATGCGGACGCGCGGCACGCCGATATGTACCCGCATTGGGGTACATGGTGTCGGTATACGCGTGCACGGCGCTCTTTTTGGCGGCGCTGTTGCCACTGATGGGCGGATTTGTCGCGCCGACGGACGCATGGCCGCCAATCGCGCTGCTCATCGTCGTGTGCACACTGGGTGGACACGCGCTGTTTACCTACGCGCTGGGCTTTGTCAGCGCCGATCTGGTGTCCTTTGCGCTGCTGGGCGAACCGATCGGCGCGGCCATATGGGCGCTGGCGTTGTTTGGCGAGCGCGTCAGCTGGCAAATGGCGCTGGGCGGCGGACTGATCATTGTCGGGCTATGGCTGTATCTGTGGGGCATAGCACGGGCGGGGAAGATGCGATAGACCTTGCATTCGGACATATCTTGCCGTATACTGTATTTGGTGGAAGTTGCGGCAAGGAGGCGATAAGCCATGTGCGCACGCGGCAGAGCAGTCTTGACGGGCTGCTTAGTGCTGGCGCTCATCATGGGCGCGCTTTTGCCATGCTGCTTGGCGGAAAGCGAAACCGACGCACCTCCCGAAAACCAAGTTTGGCGGGCGGAGTCCTCTGTTGTGCCTGCCGGTACCCAACCGACACAGCAGGAGGAAGCGGGCGATATATCCTGTGTTGTCGATACTTGCGCCATCTGCCACGTTCCTGCGTCTAATCCACAAGTCACTGATGCCGCATGGCATTCGGTGCTATATTATTTGCTTCCCCTTGGCGGACAAGCGCCGCCTGCCTGCCTGTGCGTTTTTGCCAAAACAGCATAGGGAGGGTTTTTTATGTCTGGAATCATTTGGACGTGGGTGGCCATTGTGGTCAGTCTCGTGTCTTTTGGTGTCGCTGCGCATTTTTATCAGTGGGTGAAAAAACTGCCGACTGCCAATGTGCAACTACAGAATGTAGGCATGTTGGTGCGTGACGGCGCGTTCGCCTTTTTGCGGCGCGAATATGCTATCTTGGCTGCGTTTTGCGGCGCGGTGGGGTTGCTGATCGTTCTGTTTTTCCCGCAGCCGTTCTGGACGCAGGGCGGTGACATCACCCGCAACTTGATGATGCTGGGCGCATTTTTGTTCGGCTCGGTGCTGTCGGCGGTGGCGGGTTGGGTGGGCATCTCCATCGCCACCATTGCCAACATGAAGGCTGCGACCGCTGCTCAGCAGGGTGTGTCGCCATCGTTTATGGCGGGCTTTCGCGGCGGCGCGGTGATGGGGATGGCGGTGGTCGGCTCATCGCTGATGGGCGCCGCGCTATTGCATCTGCTGTGCAGTGACAGCAATATTGTGCTGGCGTTCTCGTTTGGCGCAAGTTCGTTGGCGCTGTTTGCCAAAGCGGGCGGCGGCATCTTTACCAAGACTGCCGACATTGCCGCCGATCTGGTGGGCAAGGTAGAGCTGGATTTGCCCGAGGACGACCCGCGCAATCCAGCGGTGATTGCCGACAATGTGGGCGACAACGTTGGTGACGTGGCGGGTATGGGTGCGGATTTGTTTGATTCCAACGTGGCGGCCATTGCTGCGGCGATGGTGATCGCGCTGCCGCTAGGTTTGGTGGACATGATTTTCTGTTTTGGCGCGCTGGGGCTGTTGGCTAGCATCGTTGGTGTGTTATGCGCGCGTGTGGGTACGCAGGGCAATATTTCAGCGGCCATCAATTTCAATACGTATGTTACCTGCGGCATCTTTGCGGTGCTGACACTGGCCGCGTGTCTTTTGTCCGGCTATGATCTGCGGCTGTGGGGCGCGGGCATGGTCGGTCTGGCGGTCGGCGTGGTGATCGGTCTGGTGTCCGACTACTTCACCGGTGACGGAAAAACACCGGTAGATCGCGTGGCACGCGCTTGCCAGTCCGGCCCGGCGTTCACCATTTTGTCGGGCATTTCGTATGGCTTTTTAAGCGCATTGCCGTCCTTGTTAGGTATCGGGCTGGCTGCGCTGGTGTCCTACCAGATGTGCGCGACCATTAGCCCTGCGCATGCCATGCTGGGCATCGCGATGTCGGCGCTGGGCATGCTGTCGATTGTCGGCATGGTGGTATCCAACGACGCCTATGGCCCGATTGTGGACAATGCGCGCGGTATGGCCGAGATGGCTGGGCTGGGCGACAAGGTACTGGATATTACGGATCAGCTAGACTCGGCGGGCAATACTGCCAAGGCGATCACCAAGGGCTTTGCGATCGGCGCGGCGGGGCTGACCGTCATCGCGCTGCTCGGCGCATTCCAGACCATCGTGCAGGAAGTGACCGGCACGGCGATTGTGTTTGATCTGATGAATCCGGTTGTGTTCTTTGGCATGCTGGCTGGTGTAGCGATTCCTGCGGTGTTTTCCGCGATGCTGATCATGGGTGTAGACCGTAACGCCGAGCGCATGGTGGCCGAAGTGCATCGACAGTTCAACGAGATCCCTGGTCTGCGCGAGGGCAAACCGGGCGTCAAGCCCGATTCGGCGCGCTGTGTGGACATCGCGACGGTTGGCGCGATTCGCGAGCTGGTGCCGGCCGGGCTGGTGGCCATCGTGGCGACGCTGGCGGTGGGCTTTATCGGCGGGGCGAACGCCATCGGCGGCTACCTGACCGGCAACATTACCTCCGGCTTGCTGTTGGCGCTGATGATGTCCAATGCGGGCGGTTTGTGGGATAACGCGAAGAAGTATATCGAGTCCGGCCATTACGGCGGGAAAGGCTCGGCGGCGCACAAGGCGGCAGTGGTGGGTGACACGGTCGGCGATCCGTTCAAGGATACCGCCGGGCCGTCGATTAACACGCAGGTGACGGTGGTATCGCTGATTTCGTCGCTGACCGCGGGGCTGTTTATCGCGCATTCGCTGTTCAAATAATCAGAGCGAAAAAAACCACGGCTTTCGCCGTGGTTTTTTGATCGCACATTATTCGTACCCCAGCCGGATGCTGCCCGAGGCTGATTCGCAGCGGATGGTGGCGATTGGCGCGTCACCCACCGTGGCAGAGGTATCCTTGCCGTCGTGGCTGGCCGGGAAGTCCGTGCGAACGCTGCCCGAGGAGCTGTGCGCCGTGAAGTGGAAGCTGGCATCGCGCGGCAGTGTGACGCGCGTGGAACCGGACGAGGACTTGATGGCCAGATCGCCGAGCAGCTCGGCCACGGCAATGCGCATGCTGCCCGACAGCGACGTGAAGCTGCCTGCACCGGACAGCGCGTCAATTTGCATCGAGCCGGAAGAATGGGACACCGTCGCGTTGCCGCGAATGGCGCCGATGCGCATGCTGCCGGACAAAGAGCGGATCTCGTGATGGTTGCCGATGATCGCCTCGATGCGCATGCTGCCAGAGCTTTGCGACAGCTTGCCATCGCCGCCCAACGCGCCGATTTCCAGCGCGCCGGACAGGCTGGAAATATCGTAGGTCGCACAGCGCACATCGCCCAATGTGACCTTGCCCGAGGACATCTTGAACGCGAAATCGCGCACAGACAGCTCGCCTTCCGCGGCGCATCTGCCGGAGAGCATGCGGATGTCCAGCCGCTCGTGGAAGTCCTTGGGCAGGTAGAGCGTTACCTGCTCAAAGGTATTGAAGAACAGGCCAATGCGGAACTTGTAGTCCTCGCGCACGGTTAGCGTGTCATTGGCCAGCCCGGCAGTGATGCGCGCGCGGTTTTGCACCGGCAGGTTGGACTCGAACACCACGCGCGCGGTGGGCGCGTCGGTGACACGCAGCACCAGATTGGTCGCGGCCAGATCGATCGACACCGTGCGTACATCGGCAAGGTCGAAGGTTTCATCCAGAATGGTATCCGTGGGAATTTCTTTCAGCAAGGGCATAGAGAAGCCTCCTATGGTGCCACGCACCAGAATCATGATCAGTACCGCCAGCAGGGCGACCAGCACCAGCAAGCGTAGCGCCTTGCGGTTCAATGCGGTTCACCGCCCTCGGAAAACAGATTGATGAGCTGACTGACCACCGGCGCGATCAGGAAAATGATCCACGAGATGTGCCAGTTGCCAAAGGAAAAGCTGATGATGAAATACAGCGCGGTGGTGATCAGCCACAGGCTGGATTGCAGCAGCGCCTGCATCTTCTTGCGTCGCGCTTTGATCTGCTGCGCGATTGCGGGCGACGGCACCGTCGGACACGTCATAAAGTGGTACACCAATTGCGCGGTGGCCAGTCCGGCGATCAGGAAGAACACCACCAGCGCCATGGCGCCGCTGAGCCACTGTGTGACGAAAAATAGCGCGGCAAGCGCGGCGCAATAGAGAAACACCGCCGTGGATACGACCTGCGCGGTTTGCTGGCGGATCGCGGCCTCGTGGGGCGGCGGCTCGTTGGCCAGGATTTGGATCAGCGAATCCACATCGCCGATGCCCGCCACCACGGTGTCGTAGGCTTGCTGTTCATCGACGCCTGCTGCCACCAGATCCTCATATTTCTCGGCGAGGTTGGCCAGCAACTCCTCCTTAAACTCATACACACGCGGCAGGGCGGGCGCTTGGGCGAAGAGGGTGTCCACATGGTTGCGAAGTCTGTCCTGCATAGTTGAACGCTCCTTTTGTTTGTTTGCAAATCTCGTTTATTTCGTCAGCAGAGAGTCGATGATGCGCTTGGCTTGATGCCAGTCCTCCAGACTATGCGCGTAGTACTGTACGCCCTGTGGTGTAATGGCGTAGTAGCGCCTGCGGGCGCCCTGCTCCGAGTCACCCCAGTAGGAAACGATGAGCCCGGCCTGCTCCAGCCGCCGGAACGCGGAATACAGCGTCGCTTCCTTGAACTCATAATCGCCGTCTGTTTTGTCCGCGATGATCTTGTTGATCTCGTAGCCGTAGCTGTCCTGTGCGATCAACCGTGCGAGGATGATCTGATCCGTATGGCCACGGATCAGGTCCGATGTAAGGGACAAGTGCTCACCTCCGTTTGGCGCGGTCAACCGCGCCTGACCGTCACGCACAGGATAATCCAGAGTACCTCGCCTGTCAAGGTACTTCATCGAATCCTAATTTGCTTCTAATATTTGCCGCACGCTGACGCGGTTGACAAGCGGCTGTGACGCACGGTATGATTTGCACACAGTCAGTTAACAGCGCGAAAGGTTGTGGGCGCATGCGAGAGAAAATCCGCGCGTATGTGCGAAGCCTCCGGTTTCGCATCGTGGCCATTGTGGTGGTCTGCGGTCTGCTGCCCATCACTGTGCTGGGTACATACATCGGCATGTTTTTTCTGGCGCCCATTAAGACGCGCACACTGGCTGATGTGGCGCAGGGCGCGCAAAGCGCGCAGGCGCGCGTCATGCAGCGCGTTGAGTCGGCAATAAAAGAGGCCAAAATGGTGACCTATGACGGCACGCTGGAGCGCGCGGTGCGCGCGCAGGAGGAAGGCGAACTATCCTATCAGACCTTCTATAGAAACTGCAAATTCTATTTGGATATTCAGTACCTGCGCTCGACCTTCTTTCAGTACGGCGTGTTTTATTCGTTCAGCCATCCGGCGCAGCTTATTTACAGCACCGCGGGGGACCAGCACATGTCGGCGTTTACCGCCCAAGTCTTTCCCACCATTCTGGAGATGGCCAAGCAGATGGACACGCGCAGCATGTTCCTCTATGGCGATGGACAGATGTTTTTGGTGCGCAAGTTGCACAACCTGCAACTCAAACCCTTCGGCCTGCTGGTGCTGGCGGTCAAATTCGACAGCCTGTTTCTCCCCTTTTATGAGGGCAAACCAATGTGGGAGGATCGGGTGGATATCCGGCTGGACCAGTTTGAGCGCTACGCGACGCGCCTGTCGGAGCCGATACCCGATCAGGGCGTGTGGGAGAATGGTGTCAGCGAGCAGGAGCAAACCTTTTGCTATCAGGGCGAGGCCAACACGCGCGATTACTCGCTGCGCTTTCGCTTGCATATCGACAGCGAGGCGGTCTATGCCCAAATCCGCAATTTCATTATGGTGCTGGCGTTGTTGGTCGTGCTGTTGCTCTTTGTCATGCTGGGGACAATGTGGTTCATCCACCGCCAATTCTCTATCCCGGTGCGGCGGCTGGCCGATGCCGCCGAACGCATCGAGACCGGCGACCTGGGCACCACCGTGCCAGTAGCCGGCAGGCAGGACGATGAATTGGGCAAGTTGAGTCAGTCATTTAACCAAATGAGTTTACAGATCAAGTACCTGGTGGAGCATGCCTACAAAGAGGAACTGATGCTGCGCGACGCACGCATTCAGGCGCTGCAAAGCCGCATCAACCCGCACTTTATGAACAACACACTGGAGATCATGAACTGGCAGGCGCGCATGGAGGGCAGCGAAACCATCTCGCGCATGATTGACGCGCTGGGCGTGCTGCTGGACGCGACCATGGATCGCTCCGATCGCCGCCTGGTGCCATTGCGTGAGGAGCTGGAATTGGCCGACGCCTATCTCTATTTCATTACGTTGCGCTATGGCGACAAGCTGACCGTATCGCGCGAGATCGATCAGGCGCTGCTGGCACACACCGTGCCGCGATTGGTCATCCAAACGCTGCTGGAGAACGCGATACAGCACGGCATCGCGCCGGAGGGCGGCGGATGCGTGGCGATAAAGGTTTACCGGCAGGCGGAGCAAATGCGCATTGAGGTGATCAACGATGGCAAGCGGCTGAGCCAGGTTGATCAGATACGCATTCAGACACTGCTTGCCGCCCCGGCCGAGGATCCACACAGCGAACATCTGGGCATCCGCAACGTGCATCAGCGGTTGCGGCTGATCTACTCCGCTGACGCCGGGTTGACGCTGACGCAAGACGAAAACGGGGATACCATGGCGCGCATCGCGATTCCGCTGACACAAGCGAAGGAAAACAGCACAACCATAGACAACGAATGACATCCTCAGCCAATGCATAAGCAGGGGGGCCGGAGTATACTACAGATAACGAAGCAGTGAGAGAACACTGCAAATCTTCTACCGGAGAAGGAGGGTTTTCTGTATGAAAAAAATCTTGGCAACCCTGCTGGTACTTGTGCTGATGACCGTATCTTGCGCGGCGATGGCGGAGGGCGTCACCATTCGCACCGCCAGCATGTTCAGCGCCACCGACCCGTCGCTGGGCGTCTATCAGGAGCTGATCAAGGCGTATGAGACCGCCACGGGCAACAAGGTCGAGGACGCGTCCGCGACCGCCGATGAAACCTGGAAGTCCACCGTGCTGGCTGACTTTTCGGCCAACAACGAGCCGGATGTGGTGTTCTACTTCGCCAACACCGCCGATTCGGTGCCGATCCTGGACAAAGTGATGTCCTTTGACGAGATCCGCGCTGTGTATCCCGATTACGCCAAAGACTGCGCGCCTTCCGCGCTGGCCGCAGTGACCGAGCCGGACGGCAAGGTGTATGCTGCGCCGGTGCGCGGCTTCTGGGAAGCGCTGTTCTGCAACAAGGACCTGTTTGAGCAGTACAAGGTGGAGCTGCCCACCGACTGGGCGAAGATGATGACCGCCATCGAGACCTTCAAGGCCAACGGCATCGTGCCCATCGCGCTGTCGCTGTCCGATGTGCCGCACTACATGTATGAGCATCTGATCCTGGCCATGGCCGGTGTGGACGGCGCCAACGCCAAGCCCGCCGCCGTCGCCGATATGCCTGCCGAGTGGAAGGGCGCCTTGGAGATGCTGCATACGCTGTATGCGGCCGGAGCCTTCCCGGTGGATGCCACCGCGACCACCAATGACCTGGTCGGCAATCTCTTCCGCGAGAAGCGCGCCGCCATGCAGGTGGATGGCAGCTGGTATGCCAACAGCATTCCGGAAGCAAACTGGGATAGCACCATCGTCATGAACTTCCCGATCCCCGAGGGTGGCAAGGGCGACCCGAAGGCCATGATCGGCGGCTTCAGCTCCGGCTTCTATATCACCAAGAAAGCTTGGGCGGATGAAAAGACCCGCGACGCCGCCGTGAAGTTTGTGCAGCAGATGACTACCGCCGATGCGATCCAGCGCCTGAGCATCACCATCGGCGGCGAGTTGGCCAAGACCGCCGGTGAAGTGGCGGCCAACGCCACCGCAGTCAACAGCCCGATCGATTCGCGCATGAGCAAGGAAGCGTGGAACGTGATGGTGCAGAGCGCCTCCGGCATTGCCGAGGGCACGCTGAAAGTGGACGACGCGCTGAATCAGATCTTCGCCGCGAAGCCGTTCTAACAATCGCGACGGATTTGCCCCTGCCCGATACGGACGCGTGTCAAACAGCCGGGCAACCCAGGCGCATGCTCGGGTTGCCCGGCTCTTATTCTCTACTAATCTTCATTAAAAACCTTGCACGCCTCGCTTGTCTTTTCACCCCTCGCGTTGCCTTCTCTGCTCAGCGTAGCGCTGCTACGCCTCGCTCCGGCGGCTTAGCGAGGAGAAAAAATCCTCCGCGATCCATTGCAAGCTTTTTAACTCCAATTAGTATTTAGAGGTGGCGACAGTGCAAAACATGCTCTACCGCGACAAAAGACCGCTCTGGATTTTTCTGACGGTGCCGCTGCTGATGTTTGCGGTGTTTCTGTACTACCCGTTTTTCATGAATATCTACAACAGCCTGTTCGAGATTCGCAACCTGGCCGGTGTACGCGAGGAGTTCGTCGGCGTGGGCAATTATGTCAGGATGCTGTCGGACCCGCAGATGGGTGTCGCGATGAAAAACTCGCTGTGGCTGATGGTGCTGGTGGTGGTGTTCCAGTTAGGCATCGCGCTGGTGCTGGCGCTGCTGGTCGATTCCATTCGGCGCGGCGCGTATTTCTTCCGCACGGTCTACTTTTTTCCTATCGTTATTTCCGCGACCGCGATTGGCCTGATGTTCAATCTGTTCTATGACTATTACAACGGCATGCTCAACCAGTTGCTGAACATGATGGACATGGCACCGGTATTCTGGAAGGCCAAAGGCAGTGCGTTTTACGCGATGATTGTGCCAATTATCTGGCAGTATGTCGGCTTCTACTTTGTGATTCTGATCACTGGGCTATCGGGCATCCCCGCGGATGTGTATGAGTCTGCGGCGCTGGACGGCGCGGTGGGCATCAAAAAAACCTGGTATATTACGCTGCCGCTTATGCGCGGCGTGCTGGCCACCTGTACAACGCTGTGCATCACCGGCGCGCTGAAGGTATTCGACATGCCGGAGATCATTGTGCGGCGCGGCGCGCCTAGCGGCACGACATTTTTGCTGGGCACGCTGATGCAGATCACCACCTTTGAGGCGGGCAACGTGGACTATGGCAGCGCGATTGCGGTGGTGATTGTGTTGGTGGGCGTGGTCATTGCGCAAGTGGTGGGCAAGCTGCTGGACAGAGGGGAGGCGCTGTGACATGATGCGAACCGAAACGATGCCTCGCGCCGCGTTGGCTCCGCGCAAGCCGATCCCGTGGGGGAAAATCGTGGTCTATACGGTGTTGATTATCTGGGCGATCGGCACGATCTATCCGTTCCTGTGGGTCTTTCTCAATTCGTTCAAGCCCACGCAAGAGATTCTCAACAGCGGCTTTGCGCTGCCCGCCGCGCCCACACTGGCCAATTATGAGAACGCGTTCAGCCGCCAGCGGATCGGTCTGGGCTACCTGAACAGCATGATCGTGTCCGGCTCGGTCACGCTGCTGGTGATGCTGCTGTCGTCGCTGCTGTCCTTTGGCATGACGCGCTATCGCTTCCGTGGACGGGGGCTGATCCACGGGCTGATCGTCGGCAGCCTGATGTTCCCTGCATTCGCCACGATTTTCCCGGTGTTTAAGATGATGGTGGGGCTGGGGCTGGTCGATAAGCACCTGGGCGTTATCCTGCCACAGACCGCCAGCAATCTGGCCTTCGCGGCGGTGGTGATGATGGGCTTTATCTCGCAGTTGCCGTATGAGCTGGAGGAAGCGGCGTTTATGGAAGGCTGCTCGGTGATGCAGATTTTTACGCGCATTGTCGTCCCGCTGTCCAAGAGCGCACTGGCGACCGTGGCGATTTTCACGTTCCTGTGGAGCTATAACGACCTGTTCTTGCAGATGATCATCCTGCGCACGCGGCCGGTGCAGCCGATCTGCGCGCTGCTGCGCGAGATATCCAGCCAGTACGGCACCGACTTTGGCCTGATGGCCGCGGCGGTCAGTCTGGTCGTCGTGCCGGTGCTGATTGTATACATCTTCCTGCAAAACAATATCGTCAAGGGTTTGACAGCCGGTGCGGTGAAGGGCTAAAATCAAGTGAGCCAATGCCGCAAGGGAGGGACGCGCGTGTATAAGGTCGTATTGGTGGACGACGAGCCGTTGATTCTCAGCGGGCTGATGCGCGTGGTGCCGTGGCAGCAGTATGGCTGCGAGGTGGTCGGCTCGGCCAACGACGGCATGGAGGGCGCGGCGCTGATTCGCCAGCAGCAGCCGCACATCCTGTTTACCGACATTCGCATGGCCAATATGGATGGGCTGACGATGATCGCCGGACTCAAGAGCGAGTTTCCGAGGATGCAGATCGCGGTGCTGACCGCGTTTCGCGATTTTGAGTATGCGCAGCGCGCGATCCACTTGGGCGTGATGCGCTACCTGCTCAAGCCCAGCAAGATGGAAGAAATCCGCGAAACCATCGAAGCGATGACCAAGACGCTGGGTGAGCTGCCGCCTAATGAAGCGGAAACGCCCGGCGAGGCCGACGACAGCGCAGCGGGCAGCGCCAATCACTTTGTTGTCAATCAGGCGCTGGAGTACATTGCCGCGCATGCGGTAGAGCGTATCGCGCTCAGCGACGTGGCCGATCATGTGTACGTCAGCCAGTGGCACTTGTCCAAGCTGATCAACAAGCAGACCGGGCAGAGCTTTTCCGACCTGATCAATCAACAGCGCGTGGAGGCTGCCAAACGGCAATTGCGCGATCCCGCGCTGCGCGTGCACGAGATCGCCGAGCTTGTGGGGTTTGCCGATGTGGCGCACTTTTCCAAGATATTCAAGAAGCTAACCGGCGAGACACCGGGGGAGTATCGGAATCACTTGTGATAAAGATTTGTGATATAAATTTGCGATAAAGAAAAAAGCCCTCTACGTGAGGGCTTTTTGCGTGCGGTTTATTCCGCGCTGGGCGCGGCTGACGGGACATCGGTCGGCAGCTCCAGCTGCACATGAATCTCCAATATCCGGCCATAGTCGACCTTTGACACCGTGATGGTCAGGTTCTGGAAGTCAAAGTGGTCGCCCACCGAGGGGATGACGCCCATCTGCTCGACCACCCAGCCGCTGACGGTCTGCACCTCGTAATCCTCCGGATCGCCCTTGAGCTGGAAGAAATCGAAGAAGTCGTCCAGCTCGCAGCCGCCCAGCACCTTATAACTGTCCGGCGTCAGCATCTGGAAGTCCTCGCGCACTTCGTCGTGCTCATCCCAGATTTCGCCAACCAGCTCTTCCAGAATGTCTTCGACGGTGACCAGGCCAATGCTGGCGCCAAACTCATCGACCACCACAGACAGGTGCGACTTGTTCTGTTGCAGCGTGCGCAGCAGCTCGGAAATCTTGGCGCTGGGCGGTGTGAACACGATGGGCTTGATCTGCGCGTCAAAGGTGGTCGCACCGGCGGTGTACGCCTCGTAAAAGTCCTTCTCGTGCAGCACGCCGATGATCTGATCAATGTTGTTTTCATAAATGGGCAGGCGCGAATACCCATGCTCGGCAAAGGCATTGCGGACATCCTGCATGGTGGCCGACTTGGGCAGCGCGGCCATATCGGTGCGCGGCGTCATGATTTCCACCGCGTCTAGGTCGTTGAACTCAATGGCGGAGCGGATCAGGCGGCTCTCGTGCTCGTCAATGCCGCCGTCCTGCTCGGCTTCGGCGACGATGGTGAGCAGCTCCTCCTCGGACATGCTCTTTTCCTCCGGCGTCTTAAAGACCAGCGCCAGTCCTTTCTTCCACAACGAGAAGAGGAAGTTGAGCGGGCGCAGGATGACCGAAAAGAAGCGCAGCAGCGGCGTGACCGCCATCGCGACGCGCTCGGGCATCTCCTTGGCCATACTCTTGGGTGTGATTTCGCCAAAGAGCAGCACCAGCGCGGTGGTGATCACCGTGGAAACAGTAAGCGCGTCGTCGCCCCACAGGCGCGTGAACAGCAGCGTCGCCAGCGACGCCATGGTGATATTGACAATGTTGTTGCCAATAAGAATCGTGGATAGCAGACGGTCAAAGTCCTCGGCCAATCGCAGGGTGTCACTTGCACGTGCGTTGCCGTTTTTGACCAGATTTTTCAGGCGGATACGGTTCATGCTGGAAAAGGCGGTTTCGGTCGCCGAAAAGAAAGCGGACATGAGCATACAGAATGCCATGCCGGCGACCAAAGTGGTGGTACTCATATTCATGCGGGTATCGAACTCCTTATTGACAGGTTACAGAGGGTACAAAAAGGCACAACAAACCAGCACGGTTTGTTGTGCGCGAGTCAGCACATCGTTCAGGAACGGTGGAATCGTCCAATGAAAACAGGATCCTTTCTTTCATCGCGGGCAAGCCCGCTTTGATCATACGAGTCATTATACCAGAAAATACATTTTTGTCAAGATTTCGGGGCGCTGGCCAGCAGCTGCGCCACCGCGTCGGTAACGGCCTGCGCTTCGGCGGCCAGCTCGGACAGCCTGTCGCGCGTGTCCTCGTGCGCTTTGGCGCCCAGCTCGATCTCCTGCGCGATGCGCACCAGCTCCGGCATGGACAGGTTGGAGGCCAAGCCGCGCAGCGTATGCGCCTTGAACTGCGCCTGCTCGTAATCGGCAGCGTTCACACAATCGGCCAGCTCTCGGGCCACCGCGTCGCCACGGAAGCTGCGCATCAGCGTAAAGTACAGCTTCTTGTTGTTGCGCATGCGGCCTAGGCCCTCTTCGACATTCACATGCGGCATGAACACGCTGTAGTCGATGGCCGGGGCGGTTTTGGCACGCTCGGTATTGACCAGATATTTGCGCAGTTTCATCAGCATTTCGTTGCGATCCACGGGCTTGGAGATATGATCCTGCATGCCGACGCTACGGCACTGCTCAATGTCCTCGCGGAACACGTTGGCGGTCATCGCGATGATAGGCAGCGACTTGGCGCGCGGATCGTTCAGATCGCGGATGTGCGTGGTGGCCTCATAGCCGTCCATGTTCGGCATGTGAATGTCCATCAGAACCGCGTCAAAGGCGCCGGGGTCTTTGCTGACCAGATCGAAGGCGACCTGCCCATCCTCGGCGCAGACCAAGGTGACTTGCGTGTCCTCTAGGAAGGTCTGCACGATTTCGCGGTTGATGTCCACGTCCTCGGCCAGCAACACAGTATAGTTGGAAAAGTCGCAACGCATATCGTCCACGCGCTGCTCCTGCTTGGTTTCCACACCAAGCACTTCGTTGAGCGTGTTCATCAGCGCGGAAGGGAACAGCGGCTTCTGGATGAACTTGTTGACACCGGCGCGCGTGGCGGCTTCTCGTATCTCCGCCCATTCCACGATCGAGATCATGATCACGATGGCGTTGTCGCGGGTCAGCTCCTTGATCTCTCGCGTGGTTTCAATGCCGTTCTTGCCCGGCATTTTCCAGTCCACAAAGACCACGTTGTACGGCTTGCCCTCGCGGATGCCCTTGCGCACCATCTCCACGGCTTGGAAACCATCGGCGGCGACATCGCACGGCAGGAAAAAGCCGTCCATGATATTGACGAAGTACTCGCGCGTTTCCGACGAGTCGTCAACCGCCAGAATGCGCAGGTTTTTGCGGTCGATCTGCGGGGAGAGCACGGTGGGCTTGGCGTTCTTGGAGCGTTGCAGCTTCACCGTGAAGGCGAAGGTCGCGCCCTTGCCTAGCTCGCTTTCGATCCAGATTTCGCCGTTCATCATGTTGACGATCTTTTTGCAGATCGCCAGCCCCAGACCGGTGCCGCCGTATTTGCGCGCGATGCTGCCATCGGCCTGCTCGAAGGACTGAAACAGGCGCGTCTGCTGTTCGGCGGAGATGCCGATGCCCGAGTCGATGACCTCGACCTTGAGCACGGAATAATCGCCCAGACGCTCCATCTGCCGCACGGTGACACCGATTGTGCCATCCTCGGGCGTGAATTTGACAGCGTTGGACAGCAGGTTGGTGACCACCTGCGACAGGCGAAGCTGATCGCCGATAAACAGATGCGAGAAGTCGTTCATAAACTTCACGGTTAGGGTCTGCTGCTTCTCCTCGGCGCGCACACCAATGACGTTGCAGATATTGCGCAACATCTCTTCCAGATCAAATTCCTCGTCGGATAGTTCGAATTTGTTGGCCTCGATTTTGGCCATATCAAGGATCTGGTTGATGATCTCCAGCAGGCCGTTGGCGGCACCGCTGATTTTTTCCAGGCAATACTCTTTTTTCTCGATATCGGTGGTGTCGCGCGCGATCTTGGTCATGCCAATGATCGCGTTCATTGGGGTGCGCATTTCGTGGCTCATGCGCGAGAGAAACTCGCTCTTGGCCTGGCTGGCGTGTTCGGCGGCTTCGATGGCCTCCTCAAGCTGGCGCTGCAATTCCATTTGCGGCGTCGCGTCCAGCCCGGCCAAGAGTACGCCGATGACACGCCCCTCTGTATCACACAGCGGCCGTGTAATGCAGTTGACCGACAGATTGTTAACCGTCAGTGTAAAGTTCTGCGGGCCGTCGGTGAACGTTGCTTCCACGTGCTCGATCAGCACGGGGAAGTCGCGGTAGACCTCTTGCAGCGTCTTGCCAATCGCATTCTTGACGTTGGCGCCGATCAGCGAGGAGCCGCCCGTTACCGTAAAGATGCGCTGACGGTCAATACACCACACGGTGCCGCCAAAGTTCTCCATCACGACGCGCAGCTTGGACAGCGCGTCCTCTACCTTGCGCTGCGCCAGACGCGACTCGGTGATGTTTTCGACCAGCGCGACCATACGAATCGGCTTGCCCTGCGCATCGCGGAGCACGGTTTTGGTGGCACCGGTGATCAGGTAGGAGCCGTCGGGCATGGTGGTTTCGTCTTCGGCATAGTGCGGCCCGGTGGCGGCCAGTGCCGCCAGATCGCGCTGGATATAGATGGCGGCACGATCCGCGGGATAGAGCTCGTCATCGGTTTTGCCAACGATATCGTGGGTGGTGGTGCCGCACATGTCGGCGAAGCGCTGGTTGCACCCTTCATAGCGCAGGCTGGCGTCCTTCCAGAACACGCCGACCGCCATGCTGTCGATAACGGTGCGCAGCGTTTGTTCTGTGCGCATGAGCGTGCCCTCGATGGATTCACGCTTGAGCGCGGTGGCGATCACACTGGCAACCAGCGACAGCAGGTGCTGGTGATTGATGGTCCAGTCCTGCTTGGGTTCGTTGGTAAAGGAAGCGCCCAGCACGCCCCAAAGCTTGTCGCCGATGATCAGCGGCATGGTCATCAGCGCGTTGGTGCCAGTGGCATCCAGCACGCGATAGGCATCGGTGGCGTGATTGATGTTGTTGAGCATGAACAGGCCGTTGCCCTGCGGATGGAGATACGAAGCGCGCCCATAGGCGCCGGGCATGACCGGGGTGGCTTGCATCACCGACGGCAGGCCGGGGCGAGCCCAATCGTAGCGGCAGTAGAAGGTGTCCTCCTCCTGCACAAACTGGTACACATACATATAGCTGACGCCCATAAACTCGCCAACGGATTTGAGCGAGGTCTTGATGGTGTCGCCGATGTTGTCGCTGCCCACAAAACTCTGCGTCAGCGCCGACATCAACTCCTGTTGGCGCAGGCGGTCGGGCATCGACATTTGCGCAAGCTTGGCGTCGGTAATGTCCAGCGACAACTGCATGTGCGCCAACCGGCCGTCCAGCCAGTCCACCGCGATGTCGGTGTTCTTGTAATAGCGGCCGGTCACGGTATTGTGCTCTTCCCAAATAACCGGCACATCGGGATTTTTGATCAGCTTTGGCTTGGAGCAGAAGCTGCACTGCTCGGTAAAGCCATCCTGAAAAACGCGCCAGCAGAGTCTGTCTTTGCAAGGCCCATCGATGCCAAACTCCTGACGCATGCGTTTATTCACAAACAAAAGTTCATCCGTGTGAAGATCGGAAACATACACACAGATGTCCATGCTGTCAAACATTTTTAGGAAAGCCTGCTCCCCGAGCGTTTTGGGCGAGGGAGTGCCGCTCATATCAGCGCCATCCTTCCTGCACAGAATGAATCATATATTCTGCTTGCACAGAATATACCAAGTGTATTGTACACCGCGCAATACCAATTGTAAATGAATTGGAAGGCAAGTGCGCAAAAAAGTAGCAGGGTGCGCAAAGACGCGCATTTGCGTGCGTTCGCGCGATGTGGCAATGCAAAACAACGTTTTTCCCGGAAAGACGTACACATTTGCGCGGATGCATGATATAATAAACGCGTTGCCCGGGAACGATAGCAATGGACACAACACGCGCACGTCAGAAATACGGGAGGTAGGCATGTACAAGCTGCTTCTGGTTACGGATGAGCAAGACCTGCTCGATGGTTTTGCTGCTTTCGCGGATTGGGAAGGCTTGGGGTTTGATGTACCCCGTAGCGTGCGCACCGCCAAAGAGGCAATGGTGCTCATCGAGGCTGGCACAGTGGACGCCGTATCGTTTATGCTCGGCAAGGAAGAAGGCCAAGCGTTCTTTACCTTCCTGGCGCAGATGCCGCAAGTGCTGTGCATGGAGGCCACTTGTGAGCCGCTGCGTCTGCGCCGTGCGCTGGGCCGCCTGCGCCGCGCGCTGCACGAGCGCAGTTCGGTGGATATTCTGTCCGATGTACTGCCGCTGCTGCAAGTGGAGTTTTTCTATAGCGTGTTGCAGGGCGCGCCGCTGACCGGCGAACAACTGCGCACGCGCGTCCGGGCGCTGCAACTCAGCGTGCCGCTGGACACGCCGGTGTGCGTGGCACAGCTAGAGATGCCGCAGGGCGAAACCTATCTGGAGGAAGTGTGGCGCTATGGCCGCACACGTCTGGAGGTGGCGTTGCGCAATTTCTTTGAGCGCGACTTGCCCGACATGCGCACTGTGCTGCAAGTGCTCAGCCCTAAGGAAATCAAGCTGCTAGCCTGCCCTAAGCAAGCCATTGACGGCGATCAGCTCTTTGCGCAGACCCGCGCGCATATCGCCCGCGCCTGTGAGGATATCGAGGAGTTTCTGGAGGTCGGCATCCGGCTTAGCCACATCAGCCTGTATGCCAACCTGCCCGCCCTGTGCGCGCGGGAGGATGCTATCCGCGTCGGATAATCGAAAACTGTTGCGTCGTGCGCGTTTCCTGCGCACGGCGTTTTTTTCATTAAACAGTACGGAAGGTGAACGTTCTATGCACCAGCTTTCCCAAACGGCGGCGCGCCGATATCTGCTGGACTGGCAGGGGCTTTGGGGAAAGAAGCGTTTTTCCGGCGCGCGCGGCGTGCTGGCATATGTCCAGCAGGCGGGCTGCATCCAGTTTGATCCGCTGGATATCTGTGGGCGCAATGCCGATCTGGTGCTGCAAGCGCGTGTGTCGGGATACACCCCGCGCCTGCTGGAAGAGGCGCTATATAAGCATCGTGTGCTGATGGACGGCTGGGACAAAAACATGGCGATCTATCCGACAGCCGACTGGCCGCACTATGCGCGCAACCGCGCGTACTTCCGCGAGAACCCGTATGACCGCGAGAACCGAGCGCTCGTCGCGGCGGTGGGCGACGACCTGCGTGCGCGGTTTGCGGCGCGTGGGCCGCTCAAGCCCGGCGATGTCGATTACGGCCAGAAGGTGGAGTGGGCATGGGCGGCGACATCGCTGTCGCGCGCGGCGATGGAAGCCTTGTTTTTTGAGGGCGATCTGATCGTGCACCATAGAAGCGGCACGCAGCGCACCTTTGATCTGGCGGAACGGTGCGTGCCCCAGGCACTTTTTACCGCGCCCGACCCGTTTGAGAATCAGGGCGAATATGACGCGTGGCGCATCGCCCGCCGGATCGCCGCAGTGGGGCTGTTATGGGACAAGGCCAGCGACGCGCTGCTGGGTGTGACCGCCAAGGGCGCGGCGCGCGCGGCCGCTTTCGCGCGGCTTCAGGAGGAAGGGCGCATCCTGCCCGTCACGGTGGAAGGCGTACCCGGCACGCTGTATGCGCCCCAAGAGGCGCTGGCGTATTTGGAGCACGCACAGACCAGCCGTGCGTCTGCGCAAAAACCGCCGCGCACCGAGTGCATTGCGCCGCTGGACAATCTGCTGTGGGATCGCAAGCTGGTCGAAGCGGTGTTTGGCTTTTATTATCGCTGGGAGGTATACACCCCAGCGAAACAGCGGCAGTATGGCTATTATGTGATGCCGGTGTTGCAGGGTGACGCGCTGGTGGGGCGCATCGAGCTGGTGCGCCAGCGTGCGCAGGGCACCCTGCTGGTCAAGGGCGCTTGGTGGGAGCGCCCGGTGGACATGGACGGCGTGAAAGAGGCGCTGGATCGGTTTACGGCGATGCTGGGGCTGGCGGGGTGGGAAGGGCTGGAGGCGTAATGCCTGCGATGCCCCGCGTCATCGGGCAAAACAGTTCGACCGGCTCGCCGGAGATAGGATGCGGGAAGCAGAGGGACTCGGCGTGCAGCAGTTGGTCGGACAGCCCCAGCGCGGCGGATAGCGCCGCAGCGTCCGGCGTGTGATACAGCCGGTCGCCCAGCAGCGGATGCCCGATGGCCAAACTATGTACGCGCAGTTGGTGCGTGCGGCCGGTGATTGGCTCAAACGCGACGCAGCTGACCGGGTGCCCCTGCGTCAGGGCGGTTGAGATCACACGATAGCGCGTGTGTGCGGCCTGCCCATCGTCACTGACAATGCGCAGCATGGCTTGCGGTTGTGCCCGCCGGATCGACAGACGGATTTCGCCCTCGGGCGGCTCGGGCACGCCCCACACAACGCCGACATAGCGCTTGGCGACTTGCCCGGCGGCATGCGCGGCCATCCACCGCGCTTGCGCGTGCGGGTGCTTGGCGAACAGCACAATGCCGCTGGTGCCGCGATCCAACCGGTGCACCGGATGCGCGCACAGCGGCTGGCCGGTATCGGCCAGGTGCCCCAACACCGCGCCAAGCAGCGTGCCCGCGTATTGCGCGCGGGACGGGTGCACCAGCAGACTGGCGGGCTTGTGTAGCGCGATCAGTGCTTCATCCTCGAACAGGATGGAGAGGGGTGCATGCTCGACGGGCAGGTCGCCGGGCAGCGGCGGCGTCGGTAAATCGACGGTGACAGTCGCGCCGATAGGCGGCGCTTGGTTCAAAAAAAACGGCGCGCCGTCCACACGGATGCTGTCCGCGGCCCGGCATGCGTGCACCTGCGCGGTGGACAGCATGAGGCGGCGGGACAGCAGCGTGCGCAGCGGCGCGCCGATGTCGTCTGAGGTAACAGCGTAAGTGAGGCGCATGTTACGCGGCCTTGCGCCAGTTTTCACGCGAGAACAGCAGCAGAATCGGGAAAATCTCCAAACGGCCGATGATCATCATCGCGGTCAGCAGGGTTTTGCTGAGGAACGAGAACGACGAGAAATTGCCCATCGGACCGACGATGCCCAGACCGGGTCCGATGTTGCTGATGCAAGAGATCACTGCGGTCAGCGTGGAGGTAAAATCGTAGTTGTCCAGCGCTACGACCATGGTGCCAAAGCAAATCAGCGCGAAGTAGACCACGGTGAAAATCAGCACGCTGTGCAGCATGTCGTCGTCCATGCTCTTGCCATCCATCTTCACCGAGCGCACCATGCGCGGATGCATCATTTGCCCCATCGAGCGGCGTGTATCCTTGCCCAGCAGCAGCAGGCGCACCACCTTCAGGCCGCCGCCGGTGGAGCCTGCGCAAGCGCCGCACAGCATCAATCCGACCAGCAGCACGCGCGATAACTCCGGCCACAGGTTGAAGTCTACCGAACTGTAACCGGTCGTCGTGATGATCGTCGATACCTGGAAAAACGCGGTGCGGATCGCATGGATGCCATACTGGCCCCAGGTGTTCCAGGCGATCAGCGCGGTGGTGCCCAGCACGATGATGCCGTAGAAGCGAAGCTCTTCATTGAGCAGCGCGCGCTTAAAGCTGCGCTGCAACAGCAGGAAGTAGATTGAAAAATTGACGCCGAACAGGATCATCGCGATGCCCAGAATCCACTCGATGGCCGGGCTCTGATACGCGCCGACCGACAGGTTGCGGCTGGAGAAGCCGCCGGTGCCCGCCGCGCCAAACGCGTGGATCATTGCGTCAAACAGCGGCATACCGGCCAGCATCAGCGCGATAATCAGCACGACCGTCATGAAAAAGTAAATCAAGTAGAGCACCTTGGCGGTGCTGCCCAGCTTGGGCAGCAGCTTGCCAGGCGCAGGGCCCGGGCTCTCGGCCTTGAGCAGATGCACCGAGCCGGTACCCATCACCGGCGACAGCGCCAGCGTAAAGACCAAGATGCCCATGCCGCCCACCCAGTGGGTGAAGCTGCGCCAGAACACCACGCCGTGGGGCAGTCCCTCGACGGCGGTCAGGATACTGGCGCCGGTGGTGGTGAAGCCCGACGCGCACTCGAACACCGCGTCGATATAGTGCGGAATCGCGCCGGACAGCACAAAGGGGATCGCGCCGCACAAAGACATCATGATCCAGATCAGCCCGACGGCGGCAAAGCCCTCGCGCGGGTGCATGATGCGGGTGTGCGGCTTGATGCGGCTGAGCAGGAAACCGCCCAGCAGCAACCCGACAATGGAGATGAAGAACGCGCTGGTGTCATGCTCGTTATACAGTACCGATACCAGCAGCGAGGGCGACATGAGCGCGCCTTCGTACATCATCGTAAAGCCGAGTACGCGAAAAATCATAGCGTAATTCATGGCTTATTTCTGATCCTCCAGAATATCATCCAGATCGACCACCGACAGCCCCTTGATGATGGCGATGACATGGTCGCCGGGGTGGATGATGTCGTCGCCGCGCGGGATAATGATCTTGCCCTCGCGCGCCAGTGTGGCGATCAGCACGCCGGGTTTCAACGGCAGTTCGCGCAGCGTATGCCCCACCAGACGGGAGCTTTCCTTGGCCTCAAACTCGATGGCCTCGGCCTGTCCGCCGATGATGCGGTACAAGGTTTCAATGGCCGAACCCTGCGAGTTGACCAGACCGCGCACATACCGCACGATGCGGTTGGCGGCGATCGCCTTGGGCGTGATCACCGAGTCGATGCCCATCTCCCGGATGATGTCGGTATAGTTGAAGCGATTGATCTTGGTGACCACCTTGGGCACGCCGCACTGGCGCGCGTACAGCGCCACCATCAGGTTTTCCTCATCGCGGTCGGTCAGCGAAATAAAAGCGTCGGTTTTTTCCAGCCCTTCGCTTTGCAGCACCGCCTGATCCATGCCGTCTCCGCGAATAATCAGCGCGTCGGGCAGCGCGTCGCCCATGCGGTGCGCCACATCCGGATCAATCTCGATGATCTTGACCGCGATGCCGTCGGCGACCAGTGCGCGCGCCAAATAATAGGAAATGCGTCCGCCGCCGACAATCATGGCCAGGCGCACCTTGTCCTGATTGCGGCCTAGATACTTGAAGAACGCGCTGGTCGCGGTGGGCTGGCCGATGATGTGCACGATATCGTCGGCGTGCAGCGCGGTCGCGCCGGAGGGGATCGTCACCTCGCCGTCGTGCTCCACCGCGCAAAACAGGATGCTGGCGCCATGCGGCAGCGCGATTTTTGACAGCGGCTTGTCGCACACCGGATCGGTGGCACGCACACGGAATGCGACCATCTCAACGCGTCCGCGCGCAAAGGACTCAATGGCGTGCACGTTGGGGAAGCGCAACAGGCGCGCGACTTCGTTGGCGGCTGACTCTTCGGGGTTAATGACTAGGTCGAGGCCGATCTCCTGCTTAAGCAGCGGCAGTTCCTCAATATATTCAGGATCGCGAATGCGCGCGACGGTGTGCTGGACGCCCAGCCGACGACCCATCAGACAGCAGACCATGTTCATTTCATCGCTGGTGGTGGCGGCGATCAGCAGATCGGCATGCGCGATGCCAGCCTCCTGCAAGGTGCGAATGCTGGCGCCGTTGCCTTGGATGCACAGCACATCCAGCGCATCGTCCGCGCGGCGCAACGCCGATGCGTTTTTATCGATGATGGTGATATCATGCTGCTCCTGCGAAAGCTGCTCGGCCAGCGTGTAGCCAACCTTGCCGTCTCCCACAATGACGATGCGCATAGTTGCTTCCTCCTGCTACTTGTCAAAACGTATGGAATATCCTGCAAGCGTGATGTTTCAACGCTTGCCGCCCATTATAGCGCGCAAAATGGGGGCTGTCAATGATGTGAAGCGATTCACAGAGGGATGCGCGCGGGCATGCGGCGTGCTATAATATGCGGGGATGATGTACGTCGGCCGCGACGTTGATTGTGACAGAACAAACGATGTGCGAGGGGGAGGTGCATGCGTATGGACGAGCAAACCCTGATCGCCCGGGCAAAGCGGGGCGATGCCGACGCGTTTGAGGCGCTGGTGACGCCGTATGAGCGGCGGCTGTACGCGCTGTGTGTGCGCATGATGCTAGTGCCCGAAGATGCGCAGGACGCGCTGCAAGAGGCGATGCTGCGGTTGTGGCGCAGCCTTGCTTCGTATGAGGCGCGCGCGGGCTTTGGCACATGGGCATACCGTATTGCCGCCAACGCTTGTCTGGATGCGCTGCGCAAACGAAAGCTGCGCGCGACGCCCTCGCTGGAGGCGATGATGGACGCGGGCTACGCGCCGAGCGATCCGACTCCTTCGCCCCAGCAGGCGCTGGAGGCGGACGAGCGGCAGCGCATTCTGTCCGGCGCGCTGGCTGAGCTGGAGCCGGACGCGCGCGCCGCATTGGTGCTGCGCGACTTGCAGGGCGAGTCCTATGAGCAGGTGGCGCGCATCCTGCGCATCTCGCTGGGCACCGCCAAATCGCGCATCCATCGCGCCCGGGAAAAAATTGCGCGCATATTGCGTGAAGAGTCGGAACTTTTTGCCCGGTCAGCCGTCCAACACAGCGAAGGGAGGGATGCCTGATGACATGCAAGCAGGTGAAACCCCTCCTGAACCAATGGTTGGACGGGACGCTGGGTCCAGAGCAGGTTGAGGCGATGGAGCAGCACGTGCGCGCGTGCCCCGACTGCGCAGCGGAGCGGCGCGCGCTAGATGCCTGGCGCATGGCTTGTCAGGACGCCGACGAGATGCCTGTCCCACCGACCGCCGCCGCCGCATGGCGGCAGGCAATACGGGAGGAGGCACGGTTCATGAATGAACAACCGCAGACGACCAAGACGAGGAAACCTATCTGGAAGCCGACGCGCCGAACGATGGCGTGGATGGGGGTCGCCGCCGCCACATTGGTGCTGGTGATCGGCACCGCGCTGAGCCGGGGCGGGCAACAAAACACGCCCTATATGCTGTATATGGCGACCGATGAGGTAGCGCCACAGGCGCGGATGAGCAAGGCGATGGAGCCGAGCGCTGCCAAGCCGGAGCTGCTGATGGAGACCGAGGCACCGCAGGCGGGCGCGGGCGAATCATCCGCGTACAGCGGCGGCGTACTGCCGGTGACCAGCCCGGATGAGCCGGAGTACGGCCCGCCGAACGGACTGAAGATCATCCGCACCGCATCATTCGAGCTGACCAGCCTAACCTTTGACGAGGATTTGGCCAAAATCGACGCGCTGGTGAAAGAGAACGATGGCTGGGCTGGCAGACGATCCATCAGCGGACAGCCGTTTACCGCCGAGAATGGATATGGGCGCACCGCCTATCTGACGCTGCGCATTCCGGCGAACAAGCTCGACGCGTTCCTGACCGGGGTGAGCGGCGTGGGCACAGTGCTGCGCAACGATCAGGACGCCGAGGACATCAGCGAGCACTATGCCGATACAGAGGCGCGGCTGAACAGCGCGATTTTGCAGCGTGGACATCTGGAGCAGCTGATCGGCACCACCGGCAAGCTGGCGGATTTGATCGAGTTGCAGCAGGCGCTGGCCGACGTGCAGTACGAGATCGATTCGATGACCGGAATGCTGCGCGGCTGGGACAGTCGTGTGGACTACTCCGAGGTGAGCATCACCCTGACCGAGACACGCCAGACCACGCGCATCCTGCCGCCCAAGCCGTCGTTTGGCCAGCGCATCGCCCAAACGTTCTTTGATGCCATCAATGGCATGCTGGCGTTCCTCAGCGACATGTTGCTGTTTGTGGTGGGCATCGCGCCGCTGCTGGTAGCACTGGGCATTGTGGGACTGATCGCGCGCGCCATCCTGCGCGGCAGGAAAAAGCGCAAGCAGCGGATAGAGCAGAAGGAGGAGTAAATCATGAAAACGAGACTGTGTATTGGGCTGGCGGCGGTGCTGTGTGTGGCGCTGGCGCTGCCCGCGCTGGCGACCGAACCCACGCCGGAAAACCTGCTGGGCGACCTGATGGGGCAGACGATGGCATCCATTGAGGGGATGATTCCGGCTAAAGGCCAATTGACTGTCACCGGCAGCGCGACCGTGCCTGCCGTGCCGGATCGGGCGCGCGTGACCATCGGTGTGGTGGCGGAGGACAAGACTGTGGCCAAGGCGCAGCAGCAGACCAACGCGACCACCGAAGCGGTGGTGGCGGCGCTGAAGGCGGCGGGTATCGCCGAGGACAAGCTGCGCACCAGCGATTACAGCATCAACCCGATGTACGATTATGGCAGCATGGGCGGCTCGAAGCTGACCGGCTATCAGGTGTACAGCATGCTACAAGTGCAGATCGACGACTTTGCGACCATTGGCGCGGTGATCGACGCGGCCACCGCCGCCGGTGCGAACCAGATTAACGGCATAACCTTTGACACCAGCGCGCGCGAACAACTGTATGCCGACGCGCTGGCGAGTGCCATCGCCGCCGCGCGGGAAAAGGCGCGGGGGATGGCCGAGGCGGCTGGCAAGCAGCTCGGCGATTTGGTCACGCTGTCTGAGGGCGGCGGCAGCGGTCCGGTGTATCGCAACTATGCGATGGACATGGTTGCTGGCAAGGCGGAGACACAGATACAGGCAGGCAGCATTGACATCAGCGCTGATGTGACGATGACGTTTGCGATCCAGTAATGCAGGCGCGAAAAAGCCCCGAGGGGGCTTTTTTTGTGCGAAAAGCAGTCTGCGGGCGGAGACGCTACGCGGAGGCACTCGCCGCACGCGCCTAAATTTAGGAAAGAAAAAATCGGCTGACGGTGGAAAAAAAACAGAATTTGCTCTATAATAAAAGAACGTTTCCATAATAATAGAGCGTTTCCGTGCACGAGTGGCCAAAAGCAGGAGGGGACAGCATGACCTATCAAGAGCGCTATCAGGAATGGCTCACGCATTTTGCCGATGACACGGCGACGATTCAGGAGCTCAAAGCCATCGCGAGTGATCCCAAGGAGATGGAGGATCGCTTTTATACCGAGCTGTCTTTTGGCACGGCGGGCATGCGCGGCGTGCTGGGCGCCGGAACCAACCGCATGAACATCTATAACGTGCGCAAGGCGACGCGCGGCTTGGCCGACTACATCAACCGGGATGCCGCGCAAGCGAAGCAGGGCGTGGTGATCGCCTACGACTCGCGCCGCATGTCCACGGAGTTTGCGCGCGAGGCGGCGCTGGTGCTGTGCGCGCAGGGTATCCATACCTATTTATTTGATTCGCTGCGCCCGGTGCCGGTGCTGTCCTTCGCGGTGCGCGAGCTGAAAGCCATCGCGGGCATTGTGATCACCGCCAGCCACAACCCGCCGCAGTACAACGGCTACAAGGTCTATTGGGAGGACGGCGCGCAGTTGCCGCCCGAGCGCGCCGATGAGGTGTTGGCCTGCATCCGCGCGACCGACTACGATGACGCCCTGCCCATGGAGGAAGCCAAGGCAAAAGCAAGCGGATTGCTCGAAATCATCGGGCAGGCCATTGACGACGCGTACATTGCGCGCGTCAAGACACTGAGCGTGCAGCCCGAGCTGATGGCCACGGCAGGCAAGCAACTGAAGATCGTCTACACACCGCTGCATGGTTCGGGCAACCTCCCTGTGCGCCGGATTCTGCGCGAGATCGGCATCCAAAACGTGCTGGTCGTCAAGGAGCAGGAGTTACCTGATCCAAATTTCTCTACCATTAAAGTACCCAATCCGGAGGACCCCGCCGCGTTTACGCTGGCGATGGCGCTGGCCGACCGGGAGGGTGCGGATTGCATCTTTGGCACCGATCCGGATTGCGACCGTGTAGGCATAGCGGTCAAGGATGATCAGGAAAAGTATGTGTTGCTCAGCGGCAACCAGATCGGCTGCCTGCTGCTCTACTATATCCTGACCAGCCGCAAGGCGCTGGGCACGCTGCCGGCAAACGGCGCGGTGGTCAAGTCGATCGTGTCCACCGAATTGGCGCGCGCCATCGCCTCCGCGTTTGGTTGCGCCACCTTCGATGTGCTGACTGGCTTTAAGTTCATTGCCGAGAAGATTCAGGAATTTGAGGACACCGGTGCGTACACGTTCCTGTTTGGATTTGAGGAGAGCTACGGCTTCTTGTCCTCCACCTTTGTGCGTGACAAGGACGGCGTCAACGCCTCCATGCTGATCGCAGAGGCCGCCGCTTGGGCCAAGAGCCGAGGCAAGACGCTGTATGATGTCCTGCAAGAAATCTACGCGACCTACGGCTACTATCACGAAAGCGGCGTGTCAGTCACGCTGCCCGGCAAGGACGGGGTGGCGCGCATGGGCGAAATCATGCGGACGCTGCGCGCGAATCCGCCGCAGGAGATGGCCGGACTGAAGGTGCTGGCGGTGCGCGATTACCTGAGCGGCGTGCGCACGGAGAACGGCAAGAGTGCGCCAATGGGCTACACGCCGTCGGACGTGCTGTATTTCGAACTGGAACAAAACGCGTGGGCATGCATTCGTCCCTCGGGCACGGAGCCGAAGATCAAGCTCTATGTGAACACCTGCGCCGCGACCGCGGAACAGGCTGCGCAACAGAACGAATCGCTCAAGCAGGCAGCACAGGCGCTGATGGCGTAAATTTTCTTTCCGTTCGCCCTTTTCGGCAGAGAAGGGCGTTTTTTTATGCATTTTTCATGTGCGCTCAATCAATATCCGAACAATAAATCGATTTTCAAAAAAGGTGTTCGTAATTGTATGTTTTTTGCGTGTGATACAGATATTATCTTGCCGAAACAACGCGATTTTTCTATAGATTTAATGTTGACATCACCGACGTGGCATGATATTCTATACAGGCTCTCTCGCAAAACGAGCGGGCGCGCGATCCTTGAAAACGATACAGGAAGAGAGAAAAAGCCGTGATTTCCCTTCGGGGGGAGAGCGGCGAGACAGACAGTTGATTCTTAATGAGTTTTGAATCT
>JAVBMF010000067.1:0-8196 GCA_031552735.1 Eubacteriales bacterium | reverse complement strand
GCAAACCCTTGAGTTTACGGGATTCCGTGGCGGAGAGTTAGGGATTTGAACCCTAGGTGGGGTATTAGCCCACACGCGATTTCCAGTCGCGCGCCTTAGACCACTCAGCCAACTCTCCACGGCTTATGTGAATGCCCAATTCCGCATCATTCCGTTAGGTTCCGAATACGCACTTCGGAAAAATGACAGACATCTTGGACAGACATAACAGGTATTCAGTTTTCAATATCACGCAAAATGGCTTCATATCAAGTGTTATCGGCTTCGTCTATCTGGACGCTGCACCGGATTTCCAGTCGCGCGCCTTAGACCACTCAGCCAACTCTCCATATGGTGACCAAGTCAACGCGGAGTATTATAGCATGCCCATCTTTGCAGCGTCAAGCCGAAAATAGACGACGGCAAGGCACGATTGCCCGCGCCGCACATAGGATATCCCGAGCGGAGTGGGAGGAGGGCGCATCCATGCGAATGCTGGTGGTCGGTGGCGACAAGCGGAATGGATATCTGGCGCGTCTGGCGAGCGAAAAAGGCTGGCAGGCCGACGCGATTTGGTTGGATCAGTTTGACCCCGCCTATGTCTGCGCATGGCCCAAGGACATGGCGTACGATGTGATTGTGCTGCCCTACCCGCACTGCGAGCGCGACGGCATGCTGCAAACGCCGCTGGCATCGCGCCCGCTGACCGCGCAGGACGCCGCGCTGATGATCCCCGAGGGCGCGCGGGTGGTGACCGGTTCGCTGGGCGACATCCTGCAGACCGTGCAGCAGAGCCGCGCATGGCGCGTACATAATCCCGGCTGGGAGGAAGCGTTTGCCGTGGGCAACGCGGTGCCGTCCGCCGAGGGCGCGATCGCGGTGGCGATGGCCGCGTCGGACACCTGCCTGCATGGCAGCCGGTGCGTGGTGATCGGTTATGGCCGGTTGGGGCGCATCCTGGCGCGCATGCTGCGCGGGTTGGGCGCGACGGTGTGTGTCGCCGCGCGCAAGGCCAAGGATCGCACATGGATTCGCGCCGAGGGACACGAGGCATGCAGCATCGTGGCGCTGTGCGAGCACCTGCGCGGTGCGCACTTTGTGTTTAACACCGCGCCGGCATTGGTGCTGGATGCTGCGCTGCTGGCCTGCCTGCCATCGGACGCACAGGTCATTGATCTGGCGAGCGCGCCCTATGGCGTGGATTTCGACGCGGCCAAGCGGCTGGGCATCGCCGCGCGCATCGAGCCATCGCTGCCCGGGCGGTATGCGCCGCGCTATGCGGGCGGCGTGCTGCTGGAGGTCATCGAGGAAATATTGAAGGAGTGACACGCATGCAGGGATTGCGCATTGGGTTTGCGCTGACCGGCTCTTTTTGTACATTTTCGCAGGTGCTGCCGCAGGTACAGGCGCTGATCGAGGCGGGGGCGGATGTGCAGCCGATCCTGTCCACCAACGTGCACACGCTGGACACGCGCTTTTATCAGGCGGCAGACCTGTTCAACGATCTGGTCAATGTGACCAACCACGAGCCGTGGGCCGCGCTGGACGTGGTGGAGCCGATCGGGCCGAAAAAACTGCTGGATTTGCTGATTATCGCGCCGTGCACCGGCAACTCGCTGGCTAAGCTGGCGCTGGGCATCGCCGATACGCCGGTGCTGCTGGCCGCCAAGTCGCAGCTGCGCAACCAGCGCCCGGTGCTGCTGGCGGTATCCACCAACGACGGGCTGGCCGGGGCGGGCAAGAACATCGGCGCACTGCTGGACAAAAAGCACGTGTACTTTGTGCCCTTCCGGCAGGACGACCCCGAGGGCAAGCCGTCGTCACTGGTCGCCGACTTCGCGCGCCTGCCGGATGCGGCGGTGCAAGCGTTGGCGGGCAAACAGATGCAGCCCATCCTGTGCTGATCGGCGCCCCTCGCTTTTTCCCTCGCCGTGCGCGAGGGAAATTTTGCTGCCCGCTGTGGACAGGCCGTTCGCTTTACAACCGGCGCGGCGCGCGGTACAATAGAAAAGATCAATCGAGGAAACCAATCTGCGCAACGATTTGGAAAGGTGGCGGAGGATGATGCGCAAGGGAACTGTATGGCTGGCGATGCTGCTGGCATGCGCTTTGTTGGCGGGCGTCGCGCTGGCCGAAATGGATTTGAGCCAGGCGCGCATTGAAATCGAAAACCACGAGCAAAACGACAGCAATGTGGCGCTGCCGAAGCTTGTGGGCCATCCCGACCCGATCATTCAGGGGCGCATCAACGACCAGATGCGCGCGAAGCTCGATATGGACGACGCGATGATTATCTTGGCGCGCGCCAAGACCTGGGGCGCTGACGGCGAAGGCATCCACATGTCGGACAGCTCATTTTTGAATGGTCGCGTGCTGTCGGTGGTCGTCTCGACGCAGGGCGAGTTGCCCGGCGGCGAGTTTGGCCAGCGATACGCGACCTTTAATTACGATCTGGAAACCGGCATGCCCTTTGTGCTGGGCGATCTGTTCACCGACGTGGAGCAAGCGGTACAGGCGATGGAGGAAATGATGAGCACCGCGCTGGCGGACAACCCGCTCAATCCCTATCTGGAGTATCGCGACATCCTGCCCATGCCGCGCGACAGCTTCGCGCTGTGCGACAAAGGGCTGGTGGTCTACTATCCCAACACGCAGTACGCGCTGCTGACCGGCGAGGGCGGCACGCATCTGTTCTACTATTATCAGCTGGAGCCGTATCTCAAGGCCGACAGCCCGCTGATCGCGCCGCTGCTGGCCCAGACCAAGACGGACGACCCCGCGCGGCAACTGCGCGAGGATATCGCCGCCGGAACGCTGCCCGGCGTGCCGGTCAAGCTGGGCATGAGTCTGGAAAAGGACGCGGGGGCCTATCGCCCGATGGACGACCCGGACCATACCACCACCAGCGAGCTGTACCTGTTCGCCGATCCGCTGATGCAGGATGTTTCGCTGGAATGCCCGCTGTATGCGGACGGTGTGGAGCCGCCCGATCCGGTGCAGGCCATCCGCGCCGCCCACATCGACCTGTACGGCATCCGGCCGGGGCACAGCACGCTGGACGACGTGTCCGCGCTGCTGGGTCAGCCGGACGGCTACGACACCGTGGATCAGCAGCGGGCGCAGGACGACCTGATGACGCCGGGCGACAGCTATCTGTACGAGGCGGGGGACAATCAACTGGTGCTGCACGCCGACCAAACCGGCACTATCGTGCAGATGATTCTGCGCAAAAAGCTACAATAGTCAACAATCTTTCTGTATTTACGAACATGCGTTTTCATGTTATAATGGTTCGTCGGTCATATCTACCGGCGAACTGTTTTTTACACATTTTTACGATTTTTATCGCGATTCGGGGAGGCAATCATGGCGACCAACGCAAGAAGCAAAAGCGCGCGCACGCGCAAACCAACCGCCGAGGAGCGCATGTCGCGCACCGTGCTGGGGCTGTTCATGCTCGGTCTGGGCGGCCTGTTGTTTGCGTGCCAATTGATGAACTCGCGCGCGCCGTTCATCGTATACAGCCGCGAGGTATTGCAGGGACTGTCCGGCGCGCTGTGCCTGCTGACGCCCGCGCTGTTTTGCCTGATCGGCGGCATGCTGGTCTTTTCCGGCAAGCGCACGGTGGATCATAAGCGCGTGTGGTGCGTGGTGGTGCTGTATTTTCTGGTGCTGACGCTGATCCACCTGTTCAGCATCGAGCAGGTGCGCATGCAGATGAACGCGCAGACCGGGGACCCGAACAGCTACCTGCGCTTCTTGCAGTATAGCTGGCAGACCAGCAGCGTGACCGGCAGCGGCGGTGGCGTATTGGGCGCGTTGCTGGCCGCGCCGCTGTACACCTTTCTGGATATGTGGGGCGCGATTCTGCTGCTGGCGGTGCTGATCATCACCGATCTGGTCATCCTGACCGGCGTGTCGTTCGACGGCACCGGCGGCGTGATGGGCGACTGGTGGGCGGAGCGCAAGGAGATCATGGCCGAAAACCGCGAGCAACGCGCCGCCGAGCGTGCCGAGCGCGCCGAACAAAAGCGGCTGGCGCTGCTGGAGGAAGAGGCGCTGCTCTATGACGAACCCCCGCCGCGCCCGAAGAGCAAGCGCTCGACCATCCGCGAGGTGGAGCCCGAGCCTGCGCCCGCGCCGCGCGGCAGAGGCAAGCGTGTGCCGGTACTTGACCCGGACGATCTGGGCGACGGCGAGGACTACGACCTGCCCGGCCATGACTATGCCCCCGAAGAGCCGCCCGCGCGCAAGCAGCGGCGCAAGCCGCAGGACGACTGGGAGGAGCAGCAGCAAAAGCAGCAGTTGCGCCAGCAGGGACAGTTCCTGCGCGCTTCGACGCCCGGCTCGCTGTATGTGGAGGACATTGTTTCTGGCAAGGCGCGCCCCGAGCCGATCCGCGCGCAGGCCGCGCAGGCCGCGCAGGCCCGCCGCGCCGCGCCGCCCACCGGCGGGCTGTATATCGAGGACGTGACGCCCTTTGCGCAGGACGATTGGGCACCGCCGAGCGACTCGCTGCGCAAAAAGCGCGTGCCCATCGACGCGATGCCGCTGCGGGACGAGCCGCAAGATGGGCCGCAGGACGAACTGCCGGTGGCCAGCTATGACTGGGATGACGAGGGGCCCGACGAAGCGCCCATTCAGCCCGCGCACAAGCCGCGCCGCGTTGCCACGCACCGCGACAGCGCGCCGCAGACGCCTGCCACGCCCTACCAACCGGCGGCGTCAGTTGAGCCGCCGCCGCGCGAGCGCCGCCTAGACGAAACGCCGCTGCAATTTTCCAGCGCAAAGGCCGAGCCCGAGCCGGAGATCGAGCCCTATCGCTATCCGCCGATGAACCTGCTCAAAGCGCCGGAGCGCCGCGCCGCCGTCGATACGCGCGCCAGCGACGCCGCCAACGCGCGCAAGCTGATTGAGACGCTGGCCAGCTTTGGCATTCAGGCGACGATGGAAAACATCACGCATGGCCCGGCCATCACGCGCTATGAGCTCAAGCCCGCGCCTGGCGTCAAGGTATCGCGCATCGTCGGTCTGGTCGATGACATCGCGCTGAACATGGCGTCCGCCGGGGTGCGCATCGAGGCGCCGATCCCCGGCAAACCGGCGGTGGGCGTCGAGATTCCCAATGAGAGCATCGCTACCGTCACGCTGCGTGAAGTGCTGGACAGCGACGACATGGACAAGCAGACCTCGCCGCTGTCCTGCGCGCTGGGCAAGGACATCGCCGGGCGGCGCATCATTGCCGATCTGGCCAAGATGCCGCACGTGCTGATCGCGGGCGCGACCGGCTCGGGCAAGTCGGTGTGCATCAACACGCTGATCTCCAGCATGATCTTCCGCTCCTCGCCGGAGCAGGTGCGCATGATTCTGGTCGATCCCAAGGTGGTCGAGCTGAGCGTCTACAACGGCATTCCGCACCTGCTGCTGCCGGTGGTCACCGACCCGAAGAAGGCCGCGGGCGCGCTGAGCTGGGCGGTCAGCGAGATGGAGCAGCGATACAAGAAATTTGCCGAGCGCGGCGTGCGCGATATCAGGGGCTTCAACGCCAATTTGCAGCCCGATGAAGAGATGATGCCGCAAATCGTGGTCATCATCGACGAGCTGGCCGACCTGATGATGGTCGCCCCCGGCGAGGTCGAGGAGTCCATCTGCCGACTGGCGCAGTTGGCGCGCGCGGCGGGCATTCACTTGGTCATCGCCACCCAGCGTCCGTCGGTCAATGTCATCACCGGCGTCATCAAGGCCAACATCCCCTCGCGCATCGCCTTCGCGGTGTCCTCGCAGGTGGATAGCCGCACCATTCTGGATGGCGCAGGCGCGGAGAAGCTGCTGGGCAAGGGCGACATGCTCTACGCGCCCTCGGGCACCAACAAGCCGACGCGCGTGCAGGGCTGCTTTGTGTCCGACGATGAGGTGTCGAAGGTCGTGGAGTACGTCAAGAAGCGCCACAGCACCGAGTATAGCGAGGACGTGATCGAGTACATCGAGTCGGTGGACGCCAACCAGACGCCGGGCGGAGGCGCCAGCGATGCTGAGGAGGTATTCGACGAGTATCTGGCCGACGCGGTGGAAATGGCGGTCGAGAGCGGCCAGGCGTCGATCAGCATGCTGCAACGCCGCCTGCGCGTGGGCTACGCGCGCGCCGGTCGCTTGATCGACGAGATGGCGCGGCGCGGCATCGTGGCGCAGGCCGAGGGCGCGAAGCCCCGACAGGTGCTGATTACGCGCGAGGAGTATAAGCGGATGTTTGAGATGGAGTAAATAAAGAAGATTCCTCGCCGCAATCATTGCCCGGCGGGGAATCTTGCTTGCGGGCGCTTCTTCTTGCACCCGCGCCGCTTTTGCGGTACAATAGGAAAAATTCAACAATAAATCGCGTGCAGACGATGAGGAGGACACCCCATGACCAAGATCCGCATGACCACACCGCTGGTGGAGATGGATGGCGACGAGATGACGCGCATCCTGTGGCGCATGATCAAGGAAATCCTCATCGCGCCGTATGTGGCGCTGCAAACCGAGTACTTTGACCTCGGGCTGGAATACCGCGAGCGCACGCGCGATCAGGTGACCATCGACTCCGCCGAGGCCACCAAGCGGCTGGGCGTCGCCGTCAAGTGCGCCACCATCACGCCCAACGCGCAGCGCGTGCAGGAATACAACCTTTCGCAGATGTGGAAGAGCCCCAACGGCACCATCCGCGCAATGCTGGACGGCACGGTGTTCCGCGCGCCGATCGTGGTCAAGGGCGTCTCGCCGGTGGTGCGCGGGTGGAAGAAGCCCATCACCGTCGCGCGCCACGCCTATGGCGATATCTACCGCAACACCGAGCTGCGCATCGACGGCGCGGGCAAGGCGGAGCTGTGCTTCACCGCCGCCGATGGCACCGAGCGGCGCGAGCTGATCCACAACTTTACCGGCGCGGGCATCGTGCAGGGCGTGCACAACACCGACAAGTCCATCGGCAGTTTCGCGCGCGCATGCTTCACCTACGCGCTGGACCAGCGGCAGGATTTGTGGTTTGGCACCAAGGACACCATCTCCAAGACGTATGATCACCACTTCAAGGACGTGTTTCAGGCGATCTATGACGCCGAGTTCGCGGCCAAATTCGAGGCGGCGGGCATCGAGTATTTCTACACGCTGATCGACGACATCGTCGCGCGCATCGTCCGCTCGGAGGGCGGCATGGTCTGGGCGTGCAAGAACTACGATGGCGACGTGATGAGCGACATGGTGGCTACGGCGTTTGGCTCGCTGGCGATGATGACCTCGGTGCTGGTGTCGCCGGACGGCAAGTACGAGTATGAGGCGGCGCACGGCACAGTGACCCGCCACTACTATAAGCACTTGCAGGGCGAGGAAACCTCCACCAACCCGGTGGCCACCATCTTCGCCTGGACCGGCGCGCTGAAAAAGCGCGGCGAGCTGGATGGGCTGGCTGACTTGGTCGCCTTTGCCGACCGGCTGGAAAAGGCCACGCTGGACACCATCGAGGGCGGCCAAATGACCAAGGATTTGGTCGGGCTGTTCGAGGGCGAGGCGCAGGGGCTCTCCAGCGAGGCGTTCCTGAGGGCAGTGGCCGAAAAACTAGCATAAACAAACAGAGAGCCGCTTTTTCAAGCGGCTCTCTGTTTCTTAACAACGCGGGCTGTCAAATTTGGGGATGCACGAAGGGGCCGATGCCCCTTCGTGTTCAGATCGTATCGCGCAGCTATGCTGGGCGGGCGGGGAGTTTTCCGCCAGGAAAACAGTCCTGCCAACACGAGCAAAGCGAGTCACGGCGAAAGCCGTGCAACCGAACAAAATGCATTTGCATTTTGTTCGAGCGCAGCTTTAGTATACCATGCCTGTCAAGCAAAAAACAGGCTTTTTCTTTGCGCAAAAATCCATATAATGGGGAAGCATACGGACAACACAGCGAAGGGGGAACGCCCATGACACCTACGCAGACCTACAATAAGCTGATGGCGGAGCAACTGATCGGGGAATGGGGACGGCGCAACATCGAGGGCATCTACTGCGAGACGCGGCAAGAAGCGTTGAACAAGGCGCTGGAGATGATTCCGGCGGGGGGCAGCGTATCCTGCGGAGGCTCGGCGACGCTGACCGAGATCGGCCTGCGCGGCGCGCTGGAGAGCGCGGACTGCGTGTTCCTGAACCCGCGCGCGATGAAGAGCCCGGCCGACATGGAGCGGGTGGCGCGCGAGGCGATGT
>JAVBMF010000062.1:0-28833 GCA_031552735.1 Eubacteriales bacterium | reverse complement strand
GCGCATCGTCAATCTCGGGATACAAAAAGCCCTCGTCATCGCGCCGCATGGCCATCGCGCTAAATTTGCACGCCTTCAGGCACGCGCCGCAACCGGTGCATGTCGCCCTGTCCCGCACGTCGCTCATGATCTAGGCTCCTTTCGCGCGCCGCAACAGCATGCTGCCCACCAGCGCCTTCTCGTCGTCATTCATCGCGGCATACATGCACGCGCAGTGCACGCCACCAACCAACACGATGCGCGCCAGCAGCGTCCACCAGCCGGTCTGCGGGATCAGCAGCGACAGGCAACCCGCCGCCACACTGACCAGCAATGCGGGCCCGATTTTGCGCAGCGTATCGCGGAAGAATCGCGGAATATTCAGCCCGATCTTCTTGTAGTAGTACCAGTTCACGATGAAGATATTGCCCACCACCAGCGAAAGCGCCGTGCCGATCGCCGCGCCCATCGGCCCCATCAGACGCGCCAGATAGATGCTGAGCACCACATTGCCCACCGAGATGACCGCCAGCACAATCGCGCGGAACGCATGCTTGTTCATCGCTTCCACAATGCTGATGCCGGTGGTTTGGAACAGCGGGATGAGCAGCGCCAGCATCTGCATCAGCGTGATGGCGTAGGTTTGCCCTACGTCAGCACCCAGCGTGTCGCCAATCCACAGCGCGAGGAATTGCTGCCCGCACGCGCCAAAGCCTACGATGATCAGGCTGATCACCATCAGTTGCAATCGCCCGACACGAATCATCAGGTCGGTCATTTGCTCGTTGTCGGCCTCCTTGACCACCATGCGCGTCGCCATCGGCAGAAAGAATCCGCCCAGCGCCCCAGCAAAGTCGCGAAAGTACTGGACAATCAGGCTGGAGATGTTCGTGATTGCCGCCATATACAGCGATAGCTTGCCAATGATCAGGCGATCGACGTTCCAATACAGCTCGTTCATCAGCATGTTTAGGAAAATATAGAAGGAATAAGTGAACAGCTCTTTCAGCAGGCCCCGGTCAAAGCCGGAAAAACGCACGCGCACATGCACCGCAAATACCGCATAGAGCAGGCTGATCACCGTCATCAGCACGTTAAAAGCCGTGTCGACCAGCATAATGTGCAGCGCGTTGGTGCCTCTTATCAGCATAAAGACCACAATCACGGCGCGCAGAATCAACCGAACAATGCTGATCGCGCGGCGGAACACAAACTTCTCCATGCCGCTCAGCGCCGATGGAAATGCCGTCGCCACCATCGAGATGGTCATATTGAACACCATCACCAAGAACATCGCGCGCGCCTGCGACAGCATCTCGGGCGGCGACCCGGCGGGCAGCAGCGCGTCCACCTTAAAATACAGGAACGCGCCGATCACCGCGATGACCGCGCCGATGATCACATACAGCATAACCACCATGCCCATGAAGCTTTCCATGCGCTTGGGGTCATTTTCGGCGCGATATTTGGCCACGTAACGGATCACCGCATTGCCCAGGCCAAAGTCCAGTACCGCGAAATAAGTAACAAACGAACCGATCAATTGATACAGACTGTACTGCTCGCGACCCAATGTGCGCACCAGTAGCGGCGAAACCATCAGACCGACAATCACATTGAGCACGATGGTAAGATAGGACAACATCGCGCCCCAGCGATATTCCTGTCGAAGTGTCAATTTCATGCGCGCGCCTCCGTCCAGCTCAGGATGGTGTCCACAGCGGCAGCGACTTTCTCGCGCATCTTGGGCGCAGCCTCGTTTAACAGCGCGCGCTCAGCACGCTCCCCGGCGATCAGCGCGTCAAATGCGCGCGTCAGCTCGGCGGCGGATGATATCTCCTGCACCGGCAGCACGTGCCCGGCCTCGTCGCCATACAGATCGCGCGCGATGCCCCGCGCCTTGACCGAGTAGCCCAGCACCAACGTGGGCACGCCAGTGGAGTATGCGGCGATGCTCGCATGCGTGCGCGCGGCGATCAGGCAGCGCATCTGCGCGATGATGTGCTTGATGCGCGGCGCGGTGTAGACCCGGTCCAGCAGCAGCACACGCGGCTCCTCGGCAAAGGCGACTTTCAGCGCGGACAGCGTGCGCATGTCGTCGTCGTGCGGCCAACGCACATGCGGCAGCAGCGCCACAACGCTATCGGTGCTATGCAGGATATGACGGATCAGCGCGGTCACGCCTTCCATCGCGCGTCCGGCATCCTGCGCGTGCTCCAACGCCAGCGGGCTGATGTTCAGTCCGATCGTGTTGCCCGGCAGAAAGCCTTCCGGCAGATCGACCAGCTCCGGCGCCAGCGTGAAGGCCGGGTCGGCGCTCGATACAGCGGGCAGCCCGGCGTCTTTCAGCGCCGCATACGTAATGCTCTCGCGGGCAAAAATCGCGCGATAGCTGGACAGGTCGGCCAGCATCTCGGCGTCGTTCAGGGACACCGGCTCAATCGAGCAGCCCCACAGCGCCGCCGGTTTGCCCATACGCGCCAACTGGCGGTTGACCACGTATAGCATCTCCGGCCGCGTATAGCAATAGGTGTCGCCGCCCACCGACAGGCATACGTCGGCCTGCCGCGCGGCACGCAGCATCGGCGCCTGGGTGCGCGCGACAATGGTGTCGCGGTCCGCGCCGATGCGATCATTGATGGAATTGATGAGGCGGTCGACAGACAACGGCTTGATGCCGTGCGGCACAATGCGCGACACGCCGGGGATGCCGACAGTGCGATCCCCCTCGGCGCGCAGGCTGGCCACTTCAATACGTGCGTCGGGGCGCGCGCTGTGAATCAGCGCCGTGGTGCTGATCGCAATGGCCTCGCAGCCTCGGTTGTCCTTGCCGCCGTGTCCATAGAGCAGGATGGTCGGATGTTGCATGCGCGTGGATTCCTCACATTCCTTGTTGTATCCGTCGGCACAGCGTGCCGCCCAGCCCCAGTGCCGCCATGCCCCACAGCGCAAGCTGTCGTATGGGCAGCGCCATCGGATGAATGCCGCGGTTGACGCGGCGCAGGTCGTCGGGCAGCAGTGCGCGCTGGCCGTCGCGATGACGCAGCCCGGCGTGCAGCTCCAGAAAATCGCGATAATGCGCCGCCTTGATGCGGTGCCGCAATAGCAGCGCATCCATCGCATCCAGCATGGGCACATGCGCCGCCATGACGCCGGACTTGCTGCGTGCCATAGCCGAGTCCGGCTGCTCGGCATAGTGGTACACCACCTGTGGCGTGTGCGCGATGCGGCGCGCGGCCAGCGTCGCCGACAGGTTGAACAGCACATCCTCGCCGATGCGGATGCCCTCGGGCAGTGTCAGCCGGTGCTCCAGTAGGAACGCGCGGCGGTACAGATGCGCCCACACGGCGTTGTACCGGCCATCGCAACGCACCAGCGCGGACAGCATCTCCTCGCGGGAAATGTCGGGCGGCAGCGCATGCGTGGTGCGCCCGTCGTCATAGTCCCCGGTAACCAAGTCGGCTTCCCGGGCATCGGCAACGGTCACCAGGCGCTGCAGCGCATCCGGCGGCAGCGTGTCGTCGGCATCGGCAAAGGCGATGTACTCCCCCGCCGCCGCCAAAATGCCCGCGTTGCGCGCCGCCGATACTCCCCGGTTGGGTTGATGGATCACGCGCACGCGCGCGTCAGCGTCGGCGACCCGGTCGGCGATGCCGCCGGTGCGATCGGTGCTGCCATCGTCGATGACCAGCACCTCGATATCGTCCATCGTCTGCGCGCGCAGGGAGTCCAGGCAGGCGGCCAGCGTTGCCTCGGCCTGATACGCGGGCACGATCACGCTCACTTTCATGCGCGCGCCTCCCTTCGCAGCAGCCGCGCGGGCAAGCGCATGGCCCGCGTCCACACCTAGGCGATCAGTCGCCCGGCAATGCCCATCGGCCCGGTGAAGGCATATAGCAGCGGGTAGCAGCCCGCTTTGACCACCGCGTACAGCGACTTTTGCGGCGTGGGCAGGCGCTGGGGAGCGACCCCTTCCAGCACAGCGGCGCGCACCTCGCGGTTGAACGCCGCCAGCACGCCAAAGACACCGCGCGCCTTGTATAACCGCAGCACATGGCTGTGACAATAGGCAGCAAAGTACGCCTCGCGCAGCCCCAGTCGGCACAGCAGTGTGCGCAGTGCCGCCAGCCACGGCAGGTGGCGAGCATAGTGCTGCTCGCGCGTAACCCCATGCATCGCCGAGCCGCCGTGCATGCGGTAGGTATAGGTCACCTCCGGCACCAGCGCGGTGCTACCCGCGCGGGCATATAACTCCAGATTAAACAGCGCGTCCTCTCCGATTTTCAGCCCTTCCATAAAGCGTGTATCGCCGATCAGCGCGCGGCTGTACAGCTTGTTGCAGGGGCTGTTGAGCACGCGGTCGCCGTCAATCAGCGCGCGAATCTGCGCATCGCGCGTGGTCAGCTGCCGCAGCGGCGTCAGCACATAGCGTTCCCCGGCGCGGTCGTCCTCCGCAATCAGCCCGCAGACGATGTCAGCATCCCCGCACAGCGCCGCGAACGCGCCCTCCGGCAGCGTGTCGTCCGCATCGACAAAGGCGACGCGGTCACCGCGCGCGGCCGCAAGCCCCGCGTTGCGCGCCGCCGATACCCCGCGATTGTCGCCATGCAGCACCGCGACGCGCGGCTCTTGCGCCGCGTAGGCATCGGCGATCGCGCCGCTGCCGTCGGTGCTGCCGTCGTCCACCACAATGATCTCGATATCGCGCTCGGTCTGCGCGCACAGCGAGTCCAAGCACGCGCGCAGGTAGGGCGCGGCGTTATAGCACGGCACGATGACACTGATCACGCGCGCCCCTCCTTCTCGATTAAGCTTTTTCAACCAAGTGGATGACCCGCCGCGTATCGCCGCGCAGCCAAGCCAGCGCCAGTGCGCGCGCACGCCACTGGGTGCGAATGCCCTTGCCGGTTTTCAGCAGGTATACCGGCAGCGCCCCGCCAAAGATCAGCGCCCTTAGCAGCGCGCGCACGGTGGGTTGCTGTGCCGCGTCGGCAATGGCGCACTTGGTTTCGTCGGGATCGGCGTCGTGCGCGATGCCCTTGACCGCCAGCCGGTAGAAGAACATCGGCAGCACATGCCGCAGCGTCCGAGAAAACCCCTGCTGTTCGGCATAGTCCGCAAACCGCTTGCCCAGTTCGATCATCCGCCGCGCCAGCCGCGGCTTTTTCATCGCCATGATGCTGTCGCCACGCTGGCGGTAATAGAGATACGGCTTGTCCAGCACCGCCAGCGTGCGCACATGCAGCAGGTACATCGCGGAGAACAGCGTGTCCTCGGCAAATATCTCCTGCCCGGGCGTATAGGCGAGCTGATGCCGCTCGATCACGTCGCGGCGATAGAGCCTGCACCATGCCTCCTGCCCGTGCACATACGGAAACCAGTATCGATAGAAGTAGTTGGCCAGCCCCAGCTTGCCCAGGTCGATCACTTCACCGCGCATGGGCAAATACGCGCCCTCGGTGTGGTCGTCGAATGCCCGGCGATAGTTCCACAGCACCTGTTCGGCGTGGTGCGCGTCGGCGGCGGCCACCGCGTCGGCGACCAGCGTATGCTCCACCCAGTCATCCGCGTCAATGCACAGGATGTATTCGCCCGTGGCGGTTTTCAGCCCCGCGTTGCGCGCCGCCGACAGGCCGCCATTGTCCTGATGCACCGCCTTCACGCGCGCATCCCGCGCGGCATAGGCATCGACCATGCGCGGGCAGTCGTCCGGCGATCCGTCGTCCACCAGAATGATCTCGATATCGCGCTCGGTCTGCGCCAGCAGGGAGTCCACGCACTGCGGCAGGTACGCCGCCACGCGATATACCGGCACGATGATGCTGGCTTTGGGCATGCGCGCTCCCTCCTTGTGTGCGTATTATTATAGTATACCAGAATCGGCGTCAATTGTCCCGCAAATCGCCTGTTTCCCAGGGATCAGGCGACAGCAAGGGCGGCTGGAGTCGCGTCAGCTTTGGCTTCCCTGCCTGCCAGTCAATGACGTAGGTTTCGCCCGCACGGATGTTGGCGGGATCGGCAAACAGCGGGGCATACACCGCCGTCCACGCCCCATCATCGCCGATGGCATGCAGGTAGATGTGCGTATAGCCGCCGTCGCGCAGCGCCTCGGCCCAGCGTGCGGGCGCGCCCGCCTCCAGCGGCAATGCCCAGGAATGGTCGTTGGGATTGACGTGTATCGGCGTAAACATATAGCGCGCCTGAAAATACTCGTAGCCCACGCTGCCCTGCGCCACGACATAGACGCGCGCCTGCGCTTCGTCCGCGCCGGAGAACTGAACCGTCGCCTTCGCGCGGTCAAACGGCACCAGCGCCTGCCGCGAGAAGCGAATCTGCGCGCGTGGATCGATCAACCCTTTGCGCAGCGCCACCGGATCAGCCAGCGCAGCCAGCAGCGCACACAGCAGTAACACGGTCGGCACGGCACGCCGCCACTGCACGCGACGCAGGTCGCGACAGACCGCGCACACCAGCCATGCCGTCGCGCCCATGATCAGCGCGCCGATGTAGCGATCCATCGACGCCAGATTGACCGCCTCGACAGGCGAAAACACAAACACATACAGCAGCAGCAGCGCGCCTGCATATATCGCGAACGCCGCGCTGAGCAGCAGCCACGCGCGGTTGATCTCGCGGCGGCGCGCCCTGTCCTGCCCATGCGCCCACAGCGCCACCATGCCGGACAGCATCAGCCACAGGATAGCCGGCGACACGCGCAGTGTGCCGCCCAACAGACGCCCCAGCAAGAACTCGCGCGCAAAGTACACGATCACATCATAGCGATACGCCGGTGCGCGGCGCAGCAGCAGGTCGCGCAGCGCGGCCGGTGTGATGCCGTCGGTCTGCCACATGGCGGGCACCGCCAGCGCATGGCAATACGCCCGCCAAGACGCAAAGGTGACCAGCGCGGCCAGCAGCGGCCATACCGGCAGCGCGCGCCGCCAGCCGCTTTGCCCACGCCAGCTTTTTTTCTGCAATGCCATCCACAGCCAAGCCAGCGCCGCCAGCGCAACGCCGATGGGCTTGACCAGCGTCAGCGCCGCGCTGGCCGCCGCCAGCACGCCCCACGGTACGCCGCCCTCCGGCGCGTCCCAATAGGCGTACAGCACATAGCCCAGCAGCATGCCCAGCGCCGGGTCGGCGTAGACCGAGGTATACGGCGTGTGAAACAGCGTCGCGGGCAATACCAGACAGATCACAGTCAGCGGAAGCGCCAGATACCAGCGCCGCCAACTGACCCGCGCAAAGACCGGCCAAACCATCGCCAGCAAAAACAGGCTGTTGACCCGGTAGAGCATATCCGGCTGGCCGACTGCCAGCCACTGTAGCAGCGCCAGCCCCGGCGGATAATCACGAAACAGCGTGGTGGCCGCCACCGCGTTGCCAAAGGTACCGCCGATGTCCGTGCCCATGTTTTTGACCACCAGCGCCCAGTGCGAAAAATCGTCCCATTCGATCGGGCAGCGCCCGGTTTGCGCCAGCCACACCCAGCCAAACACCAGCGTGAAGGCCGCGAAGCCCGGGGTGATCAGCGTGCGCCAGTCCGCCCGGCGGTTTTGCACCGCCAGCGCGGCTGTCAGCAGCCCGGCCAACGCCGCCGCCAGCAGCAGCATGGCCGCCGCGCCGCGCAGACCAGCCAGCCCGCCGATGTACATGCCCAGCATCGCCGCGATCATCGCCACCGGCAGCGCCTGCTCAAACCGCCAGCGGCGCCACGCCGCTAGCCCCAGGCTCAGCCCGACAAGGCATAGATACGCACCCAGCACGATCATCTCATGTACCCCTCTTTTGCCAGCTTGCGTCCATTATACCATCGCGACAGCGCGCGCGTCAAAAGGCCGCGCTCCTTCGAAAAGAAGCGCGGCCCCATACTGCACTGTACGCTTAGCTTGTCCGATTACCAGGTCATAAACCAGGTGCTGATGTAGCCGACCGTACCGTCGATGCTTACCTTGCACCAGTCGGTGGTGGCCTCGATCACCTCAACCGCCGTGCCCACCGGATAGGTGCAGATCACGTACCGGTTGGCCAGGTTCTTCGCCGAACGGAAGTTGACGATGTGGTTGCCGTTCGGGTTGATCAGCTTCGCCGCAAACGGGGTCTTGGGGAACGTATCCGGCGTCACCGGCGGAGCGGGCTTCTTAAAGGACAGGAACTTGTTCATCATGTAGCCGGTGGCGCTGGACGCGCGCACCTTGCTCCAGGTGGTGTCCTTCTGCACAACGGCCACTTTGGTGCCATTGGCAAAGGAGCCGAGCACGCGGCCTTCCAGGCTGGGCGCGTTGCGCAGGTTCAGGTTGCCGCCGTTGGCGGTGCTGACATACGCGTAGGTTTCGATTTTCACGTCGTCCAGGCGCACCAGATAGTCCACCATGTAGCCGACCAGATCGCCAGCCTGCACCTTATAGAAGCCGTTGGCATGCGACAGAATCTTCACGCGCGTGCCGTTCTTATACTGCGCGAGAATCTTCGCGTCGGCCGAGGCGGACGCGCGAAGATTGATGTAGCCGTTCGCGCCCGACACCTTCGCATCGGTCACCACGGTGACCTTGCCCAGCGAAACGTACTTGGCGGCCATATAGCCCACCGTGCCGTCCACGCGCACCTTGTGCCAGGTTTTGCCCTGCTCCAGAATCTCCACCCACTTGCCGCTTGGATACGAGGCGAGAATGGTGGCGCTGTCGCTGGGTTCCTGACGCAGGTTCAGGTTGCCCCCGTTGTTGGTCTTGACGCTGCCCATGTCGGCGGCCAGTCCAAAGATCGGCAGCAGGCAAAGCATGGCGACAAGCAGTGCAGATACGATTCTTTTGTACATCCCGGAACGCTGTTGAGAAACTACCATGTGTAACCCTCCTTCAATTTGTTGCGGCGCGGGTGTTTCCCGAGATGTGTTCGGTGTTCCGCCGTTCACTATATCAACGCCCGTGCATGGGGAATTGTTCCTGTATAAATGCCATTCCCTGATGGTAATTACAGGAAGTGGCACCCATGCAAAAAGAAGGAATAAAGCATAACCCCTCGCCTTTTCAGCGAGGGGTTAGGGGCTATTTCGTTTGTTTTTCCGCTGTCGGTTCCTGTTGCGCAGGGTGTTGCCCGTCGCCTAGCGCCACAATCTCTCCGCCGAGCAGGTCGTCCGGCGCGTCCAGTTGCGCGGGCGTCAGGTCAATCAGCGCGGCCAGCGCCTCGTCACTGAGCAGCCGGTCGGGCATGGGCAGCACCTGATCGCCGTCATAGGTCAACAGGCGCGTGCCGCCGCCGATCGCCCACACTGCGGGGATCAGCTCGTTTACGTGCGTGCGCACGATGCCGCAATAGGTGGGCAGCAGCTTGCCATCGCGCCCGGTCATGTAGATATTGTGGGGCTCCATCACCGCCTCAAACAGGTTTTCCATGAAGGCGTGCGTGCCCAGGTCCTCTATGTAGCGCACCATATCGTCCGCCAGCCGACCCAGCAGCTCTTCGTCCGGGCTGACGCCAATCACGTCGCGATATACCGCGACCAACTGCGACACAAAGGGTTTCAGCATGTCCTCCATCCGCAGCCCCAGACTGGTCAGCGCCGGGCGCAGCGCGCGAATGTGCCCTTGCATTTGCTCAAACAGCGCCTCCACCCGGTCGCGGTCCTCGTGCGTTTCCAGCACGCGGCACAGCGCCAGCAGCAGATCCAGCGCGCCCTGCGTATCTTGCAGGTGATTGAGCAGGCGGCGCATGCGTTCGCGCGCATAGACCACCTGCTCGTCATCCATGCGGAAGCGGTAGTGCTTCTCGCGGAACGCGTCGTCGGCATAGAACACCATGTCCTGACCCAGCCGCACACTGGCACCGATGCGCGGCACATAGTCATCGGCATTGACAATGTTGTAGATCGGGTAATCGGCGGGGTTGGTGTGCCAGGTCAGCCCAGCCACGGTCGGCGCAGCAAAAGTATAGCTGACGATGTTTTGCGGCAACACGCCGCGCTGATGCATCAGCAGGTGCGCATAGGTCTGGCAGACCGCGCCGCCCTGGCTGTGCCCGGTCAGCCACAGCACAAAGCGGCTGTCGGGCCTGCGCGCTTCATTCAGCACGTCCTCCAGCGTCAGCGTGTCCTCGCCGAGCAACTTTTGCGTATCCGGGAAGGTGATGCGCTCGGCATTTTGATCAAACTGGCGCGCCAACTGATAAAAGCCCTCGTGCAGCCCTTCTTGGTTGGTCAGCTTAAAGTTGGTGAACCAATCGTAAAACTTGCGGCTGGTGCCCATAAAGCCGACCGCCACAACGATCCGGCCATCGTCCATCGGCCGTGCCATCACCATTGCCTTGCCGGTGTCGGTGGTCATGATCTGGCGCACCGCGCGGATCAAATCGCCGATGGGATTATGGTACGGACTGACCATGACGCGCGCGCGCGTCAGCACGTATTCGCTGCGCAGCGCACGCACCGGATCGAGCCCGCGGTCATTATTGTACCAACTGGAAATGCCGGTGAGCACGCGGTTTTCCATTTGCAGCGTGCAGTCGGTCCAGCCAGCCATCAGCCAGCGCCCCAAATCCAGCGTATACACGTTGGCGGACAGCTCGGCGGACATCCGCACGATGGGCGCGCTGAACGCCGGTCGCTGTGTACCCCAGCGATCCGGTGCCCACGGCGCGCAAAAGCCTTCCATCCGCGCCAAGTCCGTGCGGGTCAGCCTGCCGCGCACAATGCGCGCCTCGTCCGCCATGTGCTCTCCTCCTCGTTTGGGATCAATGCTAGTATAGCACATTCCGCGCGCCGGGCGCATGAAAATTCGATGAGAACCGGCGAGAAATACCACTCCCATGATACGCCATATCGTGGTATACTATGGACAAGTATACCGCCTATAGGAGGTACCATGGAACGCACCACCGCCCGTCGCTGTCTGTACGGCTGCATTCTGCTGATGTGCATCGCCATGATCGCGCTGCCCGCATGCGCCCAGGACGCAGCACCGGACATCACCGCCCAATGCACCTTTGCGCTGCAAAAGACCGCCAAAGACCTGGACGCGATGTTCACCGACGACCTGAAAACCTTTGCCTATACCAACGGCGATGAGCTGGGCTTTATCGACATCGAGACGCCTGCCGATGCCCCGGCCTATGGCCTGTATATTGTCTGGGCCAACCCGCCCGGCCCGTATGAGATCTTAACGCCCAATCCGGCGTGGTTTGACGACGAATACCGCAGCATCGATGACCCTCTGAGCCCGCCGCCCTACCTATTCGAGCAGGCCGCCGGGCAGGACGGCTTTGTGCACGAATATGTGCCGCTGAACGGCCTGACCAAATTCCGCATCCAGCGCCGCCACATTACCCCGGAGCCGTTTGGCATCGTGCGCATCCATGTGCTGGGCGAGGGCGCGCTGCCTGACTTTGTGCAGACCTGGGAACCCGCGCCCGATCGGGCCGACCTGATGGTGGTCGCCACACATCCGGACGACGAGCTGCTGTTCTTCGGCGGGCTCATTCCCTATTACGCGGGCGAACGCCAGATGTCCACCGTAGTGGTCTACGCCACCTATGGCACGCGCGAGCGCCGCAGCGAACTGCTGAACGCGCTGTGGCTGTGCGGTGTGCGCACCTATCCGGTGCTGGGCACGTTTGTCGATTGGGGCGCGCCCTCCATGGACTACACCACCGCGTTTATGAACCCAAATGAAGTGTCGGCTTTTCTGACCGAGCAGATTCGCCGCTTCCAGCCGCTGGTGGTGGTCGGGCAGGATTTGCAGGGCGAATATGGCCACGGCGCGCACAAGGTGGTGGCCAATCAATTGCTGGAAGCCGTGCGCGACAAGGTGTGGGACGAAAACGAACACCCTGAATCGGCGCAGACGTATGGCGTGTGCGAGGTGCCCAAGCTATACCTGCACCTGTACCAGCCGGATGATCTGCGCATGGATTGGGAAACACCGCTGGCCTTCTTTGGCGGCAAAACCGCCATACAGATCGCTGCCGATGCTTTTGCGATGCACATTTCGCAGCAGGATCCGATGTGGGATATCTTCGATATGAAGAATTTGGATAATCACCTGTTTGGCCTGGTGCACACGCTGGTGGACTACGACCAGCAGAAAAACGACCTGTTCGAGCACATCGATCAATGGGAGGAATCGGCGCCGTGAGTTCATTTGCGCTGCGGCTGGTCGCACTGGTTACCATGCTGATCGACCATCTGGGCGCGGCATTTTTTCGGCGTGCGCTCACACTGCGCGCCATCGGCCGCCTGTCCTTTCCGCTGTACTGCTTTCTGCTGGCCGAGGGCTTTGTGCATACGCGCAATGTAGGCCGCTACGCACTGCGGCTGGCGCTGCTGGCACTGCTGTCGGAAATCCCGTTTGACCTTCTGTTTTTCGGCAAGCCGTTCTCGCTGCTGGGGCAAAACGTGTTCTTCACACTGCTGATCGCGCTGGCCGCCATGTACTGCTGGGCAAAGCTATCCAAAACGCGCCTGTGGTTGGCCGGGCTGTGCGTGATCGCGCTGTGCGCGCTGTCCATGCTGATCCGCGCCGACTACGCGCTGTTTGGCATACTGTTCCCGCTGGGATTCTATGTGTTCCACGGCGACTTTAAGAAACAGGCGCTCTGCTTTGCGGTGTTGGATGGCTGCTATTTAGTTTTTCTGGGCGTTACCGGCATGCCGCTGTACTGGATCGGGCTACAGGCGCTGTCGCTGGCGGCGCTGATTCCGCTGGCACTCTATAACGGCAAGCGCGGATTTGCCCGGCTGCAATGGCTGTTCTACGCGGCATACCCGCTGCACCTGCTGCTATTCTGGCTGCTGCGGCTGCTGCGTGTGGTGCCGCCCTTCCTGCTGGGCTGACAGGCGATTCACTCCCACTTTTTTCATGGATGGAAAATGCCATGTCTCTCGTTTTTATTACGAAAGTATTTCATCAAATTTACTATTTGATGAACGACAGGAGCGATTAGATGAAGAAGTGGATTGCGGGGCTGGTCTGTCTTTGCGCATTGGCGCTGCAAGCGCCGATTGGGCTCGCCGCAGAGGATTTTCCGGCCCCTGCGCTCACACGCGTAAAATGCAACCTGCGCAGCGGCCCGAGCACCAACCACACCATCCAAGCGGTGATCGGTGCCGGTGCGATGATCACATTGCAGGGCAAGGAAGGCGCGTGGTATCTCGTCGCCTATCAGTCCAAAACCGGCTATATCCGCGAGGATCTGGTCACCAACGACCAACTGAGCGGCGCTTCGTCCTCGACCGGCAGCTCCTCGTCCAACAGCGCTGGCGCGTCGGGCATTACGCGCACACTGCAATACGGCAGCAAGGGCAGCGATGTGTCCTTGTTGCAGCAGCGTCTGGTCGATCTGGGCTATGGCCCGCTGTCCGTCACCGGTAACTATTCGACCAACACCGTGGCGGCGGTCAAGCGCTTTCAGCGTGTCAGCGGCCTGTCGTCCGATGGCATCTCCGGACCCAAAACCCTGTCCCGCCTGTTCGGCAGCGCCGCCAACGAGGCAACCTCCGGATCGAGCGGATCAACGAATACCAACACCTCCGGCAGCACCGGTTCCAGCGCCTCGGGCAGCTATCCCACCCTGCGCAGTGGCAGCACCGGCTCGCAGGTGCGTCTGGTGCAGCAGCGCCTGCGCGATCTGGGGTACTTCAGCAATTCTGTGACCGGCACATATGGCTCCATCACGGTCGCCGCGGTCAAGGCGTTCCAGCGCGCCACCGGGCTGGTCGCCGATGGCATCGCGGGCGTGCAGACACAGCGCATGTTGTTTGAGGGGTCACCGGTATCCGCTGGCAACAGCGGCAGTTCTGGCACGTCTGCCACACCGGCACCCAGTTCCAGCAGCACCGGCAGTTCGGGCAGCTCCAGCGGCGGCATTGACAACAGCGCGGACTACCCCATGCTCAAAAAGGGTGCCTCGGGCACGGCGGTCACGCGCCTGCAAGAGGCGCTGATCGCGCTGGAGTACATGAGCGGCAGCGCCAGCGGCTACTATGACGACGCGACCTACGATGCTGTGAAAGCATTCCAGACCAACAACGCCACCGGCGTGGACGGCGTCGCCGGACCCGCCACACAGCGCATCCTGTATGAGCGCAACCCGCGCCCGGCATCGGCCGGCCCCGTCCCGCGCGAAACGTTGGCGCCCGGTGTCGGCCAGATGTCCGGCCCGAGCACCAGTCAGGTCGAGCTGGCGCACTGGTTCAACGACGTGAAGCTCAACTATCGAAACGGGCAAGTGTTCACCGCGTATGACCCCGCTTCCGGCCTGGGCTGGAACCTGAAAATCTACGCGATGGGCCGACACTGCGATTCCGAGCCGGTGACCCAGCAGGACACCGACATTATGTTCGCCGCGTTTGGCAACCGCACCACCTGGGACCCCAAACCGGTTTTCTGCAAGATGCCTGATGGCCGCTGGATTCTGGCCACGACGCACAACACGCCGCATCTGACCGGCTCAATCAAGGACAACGGATTTGACGGCCACCTGTGCGTCCACTTCTTCCGCGACATGGACGAAGTCACCAAGAACGACCCGAACTATGGTGTGTCCAACCAGAATGTACTGCGCGCATATTGGGAGACCATCAAGCACTAAGCGCGCTTTGCCCCAAAAGGTTCCTCACACTGCTGAGGAGCCTTTTTTGAGACACCCATGCCTATAATGAATCAAGACTTGCATTTATCAGCGCATGCCCCGTATAATAGAAGCTGGAAAAGGTTCTCAGATGTGAGCATGATGAAGCAGGAGGGGAATGTAGATGAAAGTGTTGTACGCGGCCTCGGAATGTGTGCCGTTTATCAAAACCGGCGGCTTGGCCGATGTGGCCGGTGCGCTGCCGCCGCAACTAGTCGCCCAGGGGCAGGATGTGCGTGTGGTGCTGCCGCTGTATGCGCAGATTGGCGAGCCGTGGCGCAGCCAGATGAAGAAGCTGACGGATTTCGAATGCGAGCTGGGCTGGCGCAGACAGTATTGCGGCGTGTTTACGCTGGTGCATCAGGGCGTCACCTTTTACTTTATCGACAACGAGTACTACTTCAACCGCCCCTACGTCTATGGGCTGGGCGGCGATGAATATGAGCGTTTCGGCTTCTTTAGCCGTGCCATTCTGGACTTTTTGCCGCGCATCGACTTCCAGCCCGACATCATCCACTGCAACGATTGGCAGACTGGCATGGTGCCCGCCCTGCTCAAGATTCAATATCACGGTGTTCCCTTCTACAGCAATATCCGCACCGCCATCACGGTACACAATCTGCAATATCAGGGCATTTTCCCTGTACCCGCCGTGCAGGACACACTGGGGCTGGGCAATGAGTACTTCACCAGCGACAAGCTGGAGTGCTATGGCTGTGCCAACTACCTCAAGTCCGGTCTTGTCTATGCGGACGTCATCTCCACCGTCAGCCCAAGCTATGCCGAGGAGATCCAGACCGCGTACTATGGCGAGCGGCTGGACGGCCTGCTGCGCGCGCGCAGCCATCAGTTGTGGGGCATCCTCAACGGCATCGACATTGGCGAGTACAATCCCGCGACCGACCCGCTGATTTATGCGCCCTACAGTGCCGCGGACATGGCGGGCAAAGCCACCAACAAGGCGCGCCTGCAAGCCGATCTTGGCTTGGCGCAGGACCCGTCCGCGCCGCTGATCGGTCTGGTCACGCGCCTGTCGCACCAAAAGGGTCTAGACCTCATCGACTATGTCATCCGTGAGATCATGGGCGAGGGCGTGCAGCTGGCCGTGCTGGGCATGGGCGACGCGAAGTACACCGATCTGTTCTCTTGGGCGGAGGGCGCGTTTCCCGGCCGTGTCGCCGCGCGGTTCGCGATGGATCACACACTGGCGCATCGCGTCTATGCCGGTTCGGACATGTTCCTGATGCCCTCGCTGTTTGAGCCCTGCGGCCTGTCGCAGATGATCTCGCTGCGCTACGGCACCATTCCGCTGGTGCGCGAAACCGGCGGCCTGCGCGACACCGTGCTGTCCTACAACAAGCACAACCAGGGCGGCAACGGCTTCACCTTCTTTAACTACAACGCGCACGACATGCTCAACACCATCCGCCGCGGTGTGCGCTACTATCGCGAGCATCCGGATGTGTGGCATGTGCTGATGCAGCGCGGCATGGACGGCGACTATAGCTGGAACCGCTCTGCCGGTGAGTACATCCGCATGTACACCACGCTGATGGAAACGCCCAAGAAAGCGCCGAAGAAAGCCACCGCGAAGAAAGAGCCAGAAAAGAAAGCGGCCCCGAAGAAAGAGCCCGTCAAGAAAGACACAGCGAAAGCCGCTGCCAGCGTCAAAGCGCCCACCAAAAAGGCGGCTGAAAAAGCGCCCGCCAAAAAGGCGACCGAAAAAAAGGCCGAAAAGCCCGCACCGAAGAAAGCGACTGCAAAGCCCGCCAAGTAAGGAGGCCCTCGCATGTCCACCGCCCATTGCCCGCCACATCGTCCACGCTGGAACTGGAAGGAGTTCTTGTCCGGTAACCGCATTCTCGATCCCACGCTTGGCGTGCCCTGCGCGCACTGCGGTAAACCGGTGTGCGTCGCCAAGGCGGCGCGCTGCGGTCGCATCCGCAACTTCATCATGGCGTCGGTTTCGGTGATCCTCGTGCTGCAGGAGTATTCGAAGAAGCGCATGGAGGACTTCTGGATCGGGCTGGCTGTGGTGGTGGCGTTCAATGTGTTGTTCTACCTGCTGTACATGCTGGGCGTGTATCGGTTTGCGAAGTTCGAAATTGTGACAAAAAAGCGGAAATAGGGCCGGACAGGGCGCGCGCGGCGCTTGTTCGCCCTCGGGCTAACGGCGTAGTCTAACGGCTGCGCCGTTCTTGCGTCAAACCATATGCAAAGGAGAAGGCGCCGATGAAAAACCATCTGTTGGCTAGTTTGCTTCTGTTGGTGCTGTTGTTTTCTGTTGCGCCGGGCGCGCTGGGCGAGGAGGCTTCCGCGCCGGAAATCACGCCGGATACCGTGGTAACGTTTTATGACCAAAACTTTGAGGCGGAAATCCGGTATATGGTTTGGAAAGAGGAGCGCCCTATCCTCGTCAGCGACGTCTCAAATATTATTCACCTTGACGTAGATGAACTTGGCATCACTGATTTACGGGGCATAGCGTATTTTGCTTCTCTCAGGACGCTCCATTGCAACGGGAATCGGCTCAAGGCGCTGGATGTAAGCAAAAATACTGAATTGGTGCATCTCGAGTGCTATGACAACCGGCTTACCGAGCTGGACGTAAGCCACAATAGCAAATTAGAAACCCTCGATTGCAGTGAAAACCAGCTAGCCGGCCTACAAGTGATCGGCGCAACAGGGCTAAAAGAATTGTTATGCTACGACAACCAATTGAAAGCGCTGGATATAAGTCAAAATGCCGCGCTGACGAAGCTAAACTGTGAAAACAACAAGTTAGAAGCGCTGGATGTAAGCCAAAATGCTGTGTTAAGCAAGCTGTATTGTCAGGGCAATTTCTTCCCCGATACATCCGCCATCCTAGGACTGGATGCGCGCAGTATGCGCGATTTTAAATTTGGCAAGCAGGGGAAATAATGTACACAAAAAAATAGATTCCTCGCATGCACCAAACATGACACCGGCTTTGCGCCCTATCGTGTCATGCGCAGTGCTTGCGAGGAATCTTCTCTTTTTCCGCCAAACGGATCGTGCTAAATCACTACGTCCTTGGCGATGACAATCGGATACTCCGCCGGGCCGATCAGCCGCCCGTTGCGCTTGATGATGGCCTGTTTGTCCAGGATGCAGTGGTCGATCTTCGCGTCAGCCTGCACCTCGGAATCCTGCATCAGCACGCTGTTGCGCACCACCGCGTCGCGCGCCACGCGCACGCCACGGAACACCACCGAATTGATGACCGTGCCCTCAATGACGCAGCCGTCGGCAATCAGCGAGTTCTTGGTGGACGGATCGCCGATGTAGCGCGTGGGCATGTCATCGCGCAGCTTGGTGTACACCGGCCGGTCGGGACGGAACAACTCGGCGCGCACATCGCTGTTGAGCACGTCCATATTCATGCGGAAGTAGCTCTGCACCGAATCAATGCGCCACACCTTGTCCTTGATCTCGTAGCCGTAGACCTTCATATTGCCCTCGTGCACCGCGCGCTGGATCAGATCGCGGCTGAAATCGTGCATGCCGTTGGCCACGCACTGATCCACCAGATAGCGCAGCAGTTCGCGCTTCATCAGGCAGACCTCGATCATCGCGTGCTCGCGCGAGGGATTCATCGGCTGGATCTCTATGCCGGTCACGCGGCCGTTCTTGTCAGTGGACAGGAAGCCGTTTTCGTTGCCCTCGGTGATCTTGCGCAGCGACGGTTCATCGGAATACAGCACGGTGATATCAGCCTCGTGCTCGTCATGGAAGCGCTGCATATCGGTGAAGTCGATGTTGTACAGCGTGTGGCTGGTGGTCAGCAGCACATACTCCTGCGGCGCGCGATGGATATAGCGCGCGTGGGAGTACAGCGCGTCGATCAGGCCGGAATACACGCCGACATTCTCGCGCGTGAGAAACGGCGGCAAAATGTCCAGCCCGTCATACTTGCCGTGCAGGTCCCATTCCTTGCCACTGCCCAGGTGATCCATCAGCGAGTGGTAGTTCTTCTGCGTAATGACGCCCACGCGCTTGATGCCCGATGTCACCATGCTGGACAGCGGGAAATCAATGACGCGATAGCGCCCCGCCACCGGCAGCGCCGCTACCGCGCGCACCTGCGTCAGTTCGCGCAGGTATGCGTCGTTCTCCCCGGTATAAATGAGGCCCATCACATTTTTCATCATTTTGCCGCCTCCTGCTTCGCGGTTTCAGGGTCGATCTGCACACCGGCCTTGACCACCGTGCCCGCGGGCAGCACCGCGCCTTGACCGATCACCGCGATATCGCCGGTCTCCTCGCCAATGACGCATCCCGGGCCAATCACCGCGTTCTCCGCGATGATCGCGCGACGCACCAGCGCGCCCCGGGCAATGGATACGCAGGGCATCACCACCGCGTCGATCACGCTGGCGCCCTGTTCCACCTGCACGCCGGCAAACAGCACGCTGTGCTGCACCTCGCCAAACACCTGACAGCCCTCGGTCATCAGCGTATCGGTCACCTTCGCGCCCGGCGCGATGTAATGCGGCGGCATGCCCGGGTTTCGCCCGCAGATGCGCCAGCGCTTGTCGTACAGGTCGATGGGCATGGGCTGCTGGAGCAGGTCCATGTTCGCTTCCCACAGGCTCTCGATGGTGCCCACGTCTTTCCAGTATCCGTCGAACGCGTAGGCAAACATCGCCTGCTTGTCTTTGAGCATCGCGGGGATGATATTTTTGCCAAAGTCGTTGGAGGACTTGCCGTCCTGTTCGTCCTGCTGCAAATAGCTGCGCAGCTTGCTCCAGTTAAAGATGTACACGCCCATCGACGCCTTGTTGCTCTTGGCGTTCTTGGGCTTTTCCTCAAATTCGACGATGCGGCCCTCATCGTTGGTGTTCATGATGCCAAAGCGATTGGTCTCCTCCCACGGCACCTCCAGCACCGCGATGGTCACATCCGCCTGCTTCTTGATGTGATAGCTGAGCATGGCGTTATAGTCCATCTTATAGATGTGGTCGCCGGACAGGATCAGCACATACTCCGGATCAAACTGCGAGATAAAGTCGATGTTCTGATAGATCGCGTTGGCGGTGCCACGGTACCACTCACCGCTTTTCCCCTTCACATAGGGCGGCAGCACAAATACGCCGCCGTTGGTCAGGTCCAGATCCCACGGCGAGCCGGAGCCGATGTACGCATTGAGTTCCAGCGGCTGGTATTGGGTCAGCACGCCGACCACATCAATACCGGAGTTGGCGCAGTTGGACAGCGGAAAGTCAATGATGCGGTACTTGCCGCCATAGGGCACGGCAGGCTTTGCCATGTGCTTGGTCAGGATGCCCAGGCGGCTGCCCTGGCCGCCGGCCAACAGCATGGCGACGCATTGCTTTTTCCTCATAGTCGGTTCACTTCCTTGCACATAATGCGGAGCGCCCGAAAGCACGCCAAGATACGCAAAACAAGAAAGGTCTGCGCGTGTCCCTTTCTCCCGCTCTTTGTTCAAATTATAACATACCCCACGCACAATGCGCCAGCCCTGAATGCTTTTTTCATATACGCGGGTCAAGTATCTGTGCGGATTCCTCCCTGCGGACAAATTTCGTCCCGCTCAGTGCGTCTGTGGTTTGCGAAAGTGCGCCATCTTTGCTATACTATATGACAAGTGTTTTATCCGCGAGATGGGAGGAAACGGCATGGCTGCGCGCATGCGGCTGGACAAGCTGCTATCCCTGTATGCGCTGGGTACGCGCAGCGAGCTGAAGGACCTTGTGCGCGGCGGATGCGTAAGCATTGATGGACAAGCCGTGCGCGATCCGGGCACGCTGATTGACCCAACCACGCAAACCGTCGCGGTGCGCGGCGAGACGCTGGCCTACCGCGCACACCGGCATGTCATGCTGCACAAGCCCGCCGGGGTGATCACCGCCGCGGAGGACCCACGCCTGCCCACCATCATGGACCTGCTGCCGCCGCTGTACAAAAGCTGGGGCTGCATGCCGGTCGGGCGACTGGATCGCGACACCGAGGGGCTGCTGCTGCTCACCAGCGACGGTACGCTGGCGCACCGGCTGCTGGCGCCCAAGCACCATATCGACAAGACCTACTGCGCGCGGGTCGACGGCCCGCTGACCAGCGAGGATGTCGCCGCGTTTGCCGCCGGGCTAACGTTGTCGGACTTCACCGCGCTGCCCGCTGTGCTCACCCTGCTGCCCGGCGAAAATGCCGCGCTGTGCACCGTGCAGGAGGGCAAGTTCCACCAAGTCAAGCGGATGTTCGCAGCGCGCGGACGCACCGTCACCTATCTCAAGCGCCTGTCGATCGGCCCGATCCGGCTGGACGACGCGCTGCCTGTCGGCGACTATCGGGAGCTGACCGACGCCGAGGAGGCCGGGCTGTACGCCGCGTGCAATCTGCTGGAGGACACACATGCCTGACCACTACTACTCCGCCACACCCACCAGCGCGCACGATGTGCGCACCGTATCGCTTGCCTGCGGAAACCGCACGCTGACCTGCCAGACCGATGCGGGTGTGTTCTCACGCGAGCATCTCGATCCGGGCAGCGCGCTGCTGCTTTCCGCCCTGCCCATGGACCTGCGCGGGCGCGTGCTCGACCTAGGCTGCGGCTGGGGCCCGGTGGGGTTGTGCCTGGCGGCCACCCGCCCGGACGCGCGCATTGTCTGCTGCGATGTGAACCAGCGTGCGGTGGAACTGGCAGCGGCAAACTTCGCCGCGAACGGTCTTGCCGCCGACTGCGTGGTCAGCGACGGCCTGTCGGATGTTTCCGGTGATTTTTCGCTGATCGCCACCAACCCGCCCATCCGCGCGGGCAAGGCGGTCATCTTCCGGCTGTTTGCCGAAAGCCGACAGCGGCTTACCCCCGGCGGCGCGCTCTATGCGGTCATCCGCAAGCAGCAAGGCGCACCTTCCGCCCTGTCCTACCTGAAAACGCTGTTTTTCACCGCCGAGGTGGTGAAGAAAAGCGCAGGATATTGGGTCATCGCCTGCCAGGTCGCACACCCCATTTCCCCATCTTCCAAGGAGGAACGCACATGATTTTTGACGCAAAATTCTTTGATGCCGGTGTGGATCGCATCGGCACCGCCAGCGAAAAGTGGGACGCGATGCAGGCCGAATACGGCAGTGACGTGCTGCCCATGTGGGTAGCCGACATGGACTTCCGCAGTCCCCCGGCAGTGGGCGACGCCATCCGCGCGCGCGCGAATCGCGATGCCTTCGGCTATACGGAGGAAACCGCTGACGACACAGCCGCGCTGGTGGGCTTCTGGCAGCGCCGCCACGCACTGACCATTGATCCTGAGTCGGTGCTGATGCTGCCGTGCGTGGTCACCGGGCTGAACCTCGCGGTGCGCTGCTTTACCCAGCGCAACCAGTCGGTGATTGTGCAGCCGCCCGTCTATGGCCCCTTCTTTGGCGCGCAGCGCAATAACGACCGTACGCTGATGAAGGCGCCGCTGGTGCGCGACGAGCAGAATCGCTATCGCATGGATTTAAGCGCGCTGGAGAACGCGCTGATGGCTGGGGGCAGGCTGTTGCTGCTGTGCAATCCGCACAACCCGGTCGGCCGCGCGTGGACGCGGCAGGAACTGTCCGACATGCTGGCGCTGTGCGCCCGGTATGACGCGATCATCGTTTCGGACGAAATCCACGCCGATTTTGTGTATCCGGACCGCGTGCATGTACCGCTGCTGTCCCTGCCCGGCGCGGCGGAGCGCACCATCATGCTGTGCGCGGCCAGCAAAACTTTCAATATCGCCGGACTGCGGCAGGCGTCGTGCGTCGTGCCCAACCCGGCGCTGCGCGAGAAGCTGCGTCAGGAAATCGCCGCCGCCGGGGTGGTCAGCGGCAATCTGTTCGGGCTGGTGGGCACACGCGCCGCGTACGAACAGGGCGACGCGTGGCTGGACGGCCTGCGCGCGTATCTGATCGAATCCTGGGGCATCGCCACGCAATACATGGCCCAGCACCTGCCGCACATCGGCGTCACGCCGATGGAGTCGTCGTTCCTGATGTGGCTGGATTGCCGCGCGCTGGGCGTCGATAGTGCCGAACTGACACGCCGTACACGCCAGATCGCGCGCGTGGAACTCAGCAGCGGCGCGCTCTTCGGTGAGGAGGGCGAGGGCTTCCTCCGGCTCAATCTGGGCTGCCCGCACGCGCAGCTCAAAGACGCGCTGGAGCGGCTGACCGTCGCGCTCAAGCAATGACGAACCGCACGCCGCCGCTGCCGCCCTTTCCCGGCGCGGTGCTGGTGGAGCCGCACGCGCACACCGCCGAGGTCAGCCAATGCAGCAACCTGCCCGCGCATACGCTGGTGGCGCTGGTCAAGGCGAACGGCTATGGCGCGGTGGTGGTCACCGATCATCTGCTGCCGCACACCGACCGCGCGCACTTGGCCGACGGCTATCGCCGTGCGTGCGATGCTGGGGCTGCGCTGGGCGTGGCCGTGCTGCCTGGGCTGGAACTGAGATATCGCGGCGTGGGCATCGAGGATTTCCTGATCTATCTCCCTGATCCGGCGCTCTATGCCGCCCTGCCCGATCTGACCGCCCTGTCGCCCAAGCGCCTGTACTCGCTGGCCGAACAGGCTGGGTTTCTGGTCTATCAGGCGCATCCGTTCCGCGCGATGATGCGGCAGGCGCCGCCGGAATATCTGCACGGCGTTGAGGCGCACAACGGCAATCCGCACCACAACAGCCACAACGACCGCGCAATGGCCTTGGCGCAAGAAAAGCACCTGCGCACGCTGTCCGGCTCTGACCTGCACGAACTGTATGGCGCGGGACTCGGCGGCATCTGGGTACCGCCCGACGCGCTGACGCCCGCCACGTTTGTCACCTATCTGCGCAGCACACAGCCTGCGTTGTATATGCCCGACCCGCACATAAAGGAGGATTGACTTATGGCACAAACCAACCTGGATCACGCGGTAGCCGCCCTGGAAAAAGATATGGTCGCCACGCTGCAAGCGTGGATGCGCATCCCTTCGGTGAAGGCCGACCCCCTGCCCGGCGCGCCCTTTGGCCAGGCGATCCGCCAGTCGTTGGATCTGGCGCTGGCCGATGGCAAGCGTTTGGGTTTTGCCACGCGCGATATTGACGGCTATGCCTGCGATATGGAGATTGGCGGCGGCGACGACGCGATCGCTGTGCTGGCGCATCTGGATGTCGTGCCCGCCGGTGAGGGCTGGCAGCAGCCTCCGTTTGGCGCGGAGATCATCGATGGCAAGATTTATGGCCGCGGTGCCAGCGACGACAAGGGCCCTGCGGTCGCCGCTATGTTCGCGATGAAAGCCATTGTGGACGCGGGCATTCCGCTCAAAAAGAAGGTGCGGCTCATCCTGGGCTGCGACGAGGAGAGCGGCTGGGCCGACATGAAGTATTATCGGGAAAAGATCGGCCTGCCGAAGGTCGGTTTCTCCCCCGACGCGGAGTTCCCGCTGATCAATACCGAAAAGGGCATCTGCCACCTGACGCTGACCGCCAAGCTGGCGCCCGAAGGCGAGTGCCACATGCCGATCTATCGCATCCGTTCCGGCGAGCGTGGCAACGTCATCCCCGGCATCGCCGAGGCGGAGATCGGTGGCGACGCGCAATGGGTGACCGAAGAGCTGGGCGCTTTTTCGCGCCGCACCGGCTACCCGCTGACTGTTGAGCCGCTGGACAACGGGCATCTGCGCATTGTGTGCACCGGTGTCACCGGGCATGCGTCCATGCCCGAGCACGGCGAGAACGCCGCCGCGCACCTGTTGCAGGCGCTGCACGCCCTGAAAGCCGGTGGCACCAGCTACAATATCTTGGACATGTTGACGCACGCGATCGGCGGAGATACCGACGGCAGCGGCTTTGGCATCGCGGGCAGCGACGAGGTCAGCGGCGCGCTGACCATCAACCTGGGCATCATCGACTTTGGCGAGGGAACCTGCTCGCTGACGCTGGATATCCGCTATCCGGTGATGTTCAGCCCCGACCAACTGATCCACTTCATCACACTGCGCGTCGCGCCGCTGGGCTTCACGGTCACGCCGGGGCACTGCCAGCCTGCGCATCATGTCCCGGAATCAAGTCCGGTGGTGCAATCGCTGCTGTCGGTGTATGCGCGTGTGTCCGGGCTGGAGCCCAAGGCAATGGCCATCGGCGGCGGCACGTATGCCCGCGCGCTGGAGCAGGGCGTGGCCTTCGGCTCGGTGTTCCCCGGCGAAGAGGAGTTGGCGCATCAGGCAGGTGAGAACATCTCCATTCAATCACTGCTGCTCAACGCGCGCATCTTCGCGCATGCCATTGTCGCGCTGGCCAGCGAATAAGCGTATAACAAACCGCATATAGCCAAACACCCCGGATCAACCGATCCGGGGTGTTTTTGTTGGAAAACGACTATTCGAATGTCACGGTTTCCTCGCCATCGGCGGGCACTTCGGGCTCCGCCGTCGGCGCGGGCTCGCGCGGTTCGCCCAGATAGCTGTACAACAGCGCGGCCGCCCAGGTATTGCTGGCGTTGATCAAATAGTTTTGCAAATCAGCGCGGAAGAAATCAAAGTACACATTGGAATACAGCGGCGCCATCGGCAGCTCCTGCACCCAGTATTTCTGGAAATCCATCCACTTGGCCAGGTATGCCTCGCGATCACCCGGCGTCACACGCCGCATCGCTTCGGTCAGCTTCATCAGCTTTGCGTCGCGGATGCCGGTGGTATTGTGCACGCCTTGGTACAGATCCTCATCGCTGAAGGTGTAGTACGGATCAAACACATAGTGGAAGTTGGTCGCAAGCAGCATGATGTGGTAGGTGCGCTCCGTCTGCCGATAATACTGGCGCAGCAGATCGGCGAACGCAAGCTCATCGCACTGAATGTCCGCGCCAATCGCCGCAAGATTCTCGGTCAGTTTTTCCTTCACATACGGTGTCAGCGTGCCGTTTTCCGGCAGTGCACAACGCAGCACCAGCGGCTCCAGTTCGCCTTTGCCCTGCTTGCGATAGCGCACGCCGCCCTTGCCCGCGTCGTATAACTCGCCGCTCTCATTGTAAATCCAGCCGTCGTCCTCCAGCAGCTTCGCCGCCTCGTATTGATCGGCACTATAGAGGCACAGCTCCATCAAGCTGTCCGAGTCGTTTTTCATCCACTCCTGCGACATCCACTGCCCCAGGCCATAGTAGCCATAGACCGGAATGCCATAGCCCTGCAAGTGCTGCGCGCATAGCTCCTGCTCATCAATGGTCATCGCGATGGCCTGGCGCACACTGTTCGACTGGGTCGCACCCAACTCGCAGGCAAAGGCTAGCATGTTCAGCCCCGCGCGCGGATAGTTCTGGCTGGCGCACTGCCCGTCGCCACTCATTTGCATGCCCTGATTGATGCCAACGCCGTCGGTCACTTTGTTCAGCAGGCCAATTCGGCCGCTGGACAGGTCATCAAACATGGTTTCCGGCTTGACCGTCAGGAACGATACGTGCTCGATCTCTGGCTTTTGCCCCTCGTAATTCCCCAAGTAATTGGGATTGCGCGTGAACACAACCTCCTGCTTGGCCGCGTCATACGACTGTAGCTGGTATGGCCCGCAGGTGCGCTTGGGGTGGGATTGATAGCCGGTTTCCGGATCGAGCAGCGTCTGCGCCAACAGTTCCGGCTCCAGCGTTTGCGTGCCTTCGCCGCCCAGCGGGACAATCTCGGCGCCCTTGCCGGTGTCCAGCACGTCAAAGCCCGGCGCGATGATATCCATCGGTACCGGCTCGACATTGACCATCTGCATCTCATAGAAATACGGCAGACTGGTGCGCTTGATGGTCAGCGAGAACTTGCGCTCTTCCAGCAGGCGCACACCGGTAAACGGCTCGCCTTTCGCAAAGGCTTCAAAGCCCATCAGGTGGTTAAACGCCTGATTCATGCCGCCCAAAGCCGCGATCTGTGGACAGGAGCGCAGCAGCACCGCGAACACATAGTCCCGCGCCAGAATCGGCGTACCATCGTTGTACTGCAGCTGGTCATTGAGCGCAAAGGTATACGTTCGGTTGCCGGACGAGTCATCGACCACGCCCACTTCTTTCACCGTGGTATCGTCGATGACAAAATCGCCATCCTTTACCCAGGCGACGGTGGCATATCCATGCAGCATGGCCCGCACGTCCATGTCGGAGGAATTGTTCCCCCACATGTCGGTGAAAAAGCCGCCGCTCATGGGCGTAATGGTGCCCACCGCCAAAGTATTCTCGGCCAGTCCGGGCTCGCCCTCAGCCAGCGCGGCGGGCACAATGCCCGCCAGCGCCAGTGAAAGAATTAAACACCAAGTCACACATCGTTTCATCCGCGTTTCCTCCCTGCCCTGCGTACCCTGTTACTCGATACACTCGCCGACGTTCAGGCTGGCCGTGCCCGCGCCCAGCGGGATTTCGGCATCTACCAGCATCACACCGGTACCGATTTTCTCGTAGTAGACGCGAATGACGTTCTGATCCGCTTCGGCCACCACGGTCAGCGGCACGCCGTCAACCTGCACGAAGCGATAGCCAGGCTTGCGCTCGCCGGGATACGAGTTGATCGTCTGGCCGACCTGCAAGTTGTTCATCACACGGGTCAGGCTCGCATCCAACTCATCGTCGTAGTAGTACTCGACGCGTCCGCTGCTGATGTTGTTTCCGGTATACACCGCATAGAGCGTGATGTTGCCTCTGCCCATGCTCAGTTTGGTGATGCCGCCTTCCTTGTACGTGGCAGCGGTGGCGCTCGGATCCTCCGACCAGCCGACAAACTTCATGTTGGTGAGGGTGGGTATCGGTCTGAACAGAATCGGCGCGCTCGTGCCATAGGCATAGCCCGTTTGATCCTCCGGCTCGTTTCCGTCACCGCCGTTGAAATCATAGTACACTCTGCCCAGGATACGCAGGTTGCCGGTCTTCAGCACGATCCGATAGTTGAAGTCCGCGCTGCTCGGATCGGTGACATCGCCCCGGTTTGCCGGGGTGAAGCCGGACACCGCCGCATGCAGCGGGTAGTCGTTGTTGTCCTCGCCAGCAGTACGGCTGAGGGTGTACTCCAGCTTGTCGCCGCCCACCAGTCCGTCTACCGTCGCCGTCCATGTCGGGTCAGCACTGCCGTTGATCTTGGTGAACTGACCGGGCGTGATCGTGACCATACGCGGCGTCACGCTGATGCGGCCAGGCATCGCCGACAAGGTGTAGTTTCCGGTCACATCGCTGAGACCGTTCTTCACCAGAATCGCGGACACATTGAGAATGACGGTATCGGTTTGACCAACGTTGCGGCGCGCGCCGCTGATTGCAACGGTGCTCGCATCCACCTGATCACTGCCGACCAGACCCATCACCGTAAAGGTGGCGACTTTGTGCTCCATGGCGTCAAACTCATGGGTCGCGCTGTCGGCGGTAATGACCACCGGCTTGGGCGTGATGGTCAACTGCCCCTTGGCGGTGCCGATCGTGTAGTTGGCGGTCACATCCGTGTTGCCATTTGTGATGCGGATGTTCTGCGGCATGAGAATCTCCGTGGGGGTATTGCCCACATCGCGCAGCGAGCCGGACAGGGTGACGGTGCTCGTGACCACAGTATCCCCGGCCACCAGGTCATTCGCGCCGGCCGCAAAGGTCGCAATGGTGTGGATTCCGCCATCAAACTGATAGGTCGCCGTGCCCGCGGTGAGCGTGATCGGCTTGGGCGTGATGGTCAGCATGCCGGTCGCGGTTTCAATCGCATAGTTGCCGGTCACGTTGTTCGAACCATTGACCACGCGGATATTTTCCGGCGTAGCGATGCTGGTGACGGTTTCGCCCTTGTCGCGGCGGGAACCGACGACCGTAACCGTTGTCGCGTCCACCGTGTCGGTGCCTTCCATCCCAACGGCGTCATAGCTGGTGACAGTGTACGTCGTGCCGTCAAAGACATGGGTTTCGCTACCCGCTGTAATGATCAGCTTTTTCGCGACGATTGTCAAGGCTCCGGACACATAGTTGATGCTGTAGTTGCCGGTCACCGGCTTGCCGGTCGTGTCGATGATCTGCACCGCCGCGCGGTTCGCCGGGGTGATGCTGGTTTCATACGAGCCGACATCGCGGCCCTCGCCGCTGACTGTCACGCTGTCCGCCTTCACCGCGTCCCCGGCCACCAGACCCTCGACCGAGAAGGTCGCCAGACCCTGCGCCGCCGCCACCGCCGTCAGCGTCTGCGTTGCGCCGCTGAACGTCGTGCTCGCGCTGCCCGCCGTGATCGTGATCGGCTTGGCCGTCACTTCCAGCTCG
>JAVBMF010000006.1:0-120051 GCA_031552735.1 Eubacteriales bacterium | reverse complement strand
ATGGACGGTGATGGCGAGCCCGCTCACGCCAGTGCGGAATCGGACGCCGAAAAAGAGACGCGCTCTATGCGCGCGCGGCTGATCGTGTCGCTGGGATTTTTGGCGCCGCTCATGGCGCTGACCATGGGGCCGATGCTGTTTCCATCGGTGGGCATGGTGCCCGGCGGCAAAGAAAACACGATGCTGCTGGGGCTGGTGCAGCTGTTCCTGACGTTGCCGATCGTCATCGTCAACGGCCAGTATTTCCGCGTGGGGCTCAAGACGCTCTGGCACCGCAGTCCGAACATGGACTCGCTGATCGCCATTGGCACCAGCGCCGCAATCGCCTACAGCCTGTATTCGCTGATGCGGATTATACAGGGCATGGGTCATGCGGTGCATGGGCTCTACTTTGAGTCAGCGGGTGTGATCATCACCCTGATCTTGCTGGGGAAAACGCTGGAAACTGTGTCTAAGGGGAAAACCTCCGAAGCGATCAAAAAGTTGATGGGACTCGCGCCAAAGACCGCTACGCTGGTCAGGGGCGATGCGCAGATTGTGGTGCCGATTGAGGAAGTCGAGGTCGGCGATGTGCTGCTGGTAAAACCCGGCGAGAGTATCCCGGTGGACGGTGTGGTGGAGGAAGGACGCAGCAGCGTGGATGAATCCATGCTGACCGGCGAAAGCATGCCGGTGGAAAAGCAGGCGGGCGACAAGGTGTATGCCGCGTCGGTCAATCAGAACGGCCTGCTGCGCATGACCGCCGCCAAGGTCGGCAGCGATACCGCGCTGGCGCAAATCATCAAACTGGTCGAGGATGCGCAAGCCGCCAAAGCGCCGATCGCCAAACTGGCGGATACGGTGTCCGGCTATTTTGTGCCGGTGGTGTGCCTGATCGCCATTGTGGCTGCCGCCTTGTGGTACATAGGCACGCGCGACACCGGCTTCGCGGTCACGATCTTCGTGTCCGTGCTGGTTATCGCGTGCCCGTGCGCGCTGGGGTTGGCAACGCCTACCGCCATCATGGTGGGCACCGGCAAGGGCGCGGAGTATGGCGTGCTATTTAAGAGCGGCGAGGCGCTGGAAGCGGCGCACAAGCTGGATACCATCGTATTGGACAAAACCGGAACGATTACCGCAGGGAAGCCCGCTGTGACAGAGATACTCCCGGTCGATGGCGTCGCGTCTGACGATCTGCTGGGCATCACCGCCGCGGCAGAGCGTGGCTCGGAGCATCCGCTGGGGCAAGCCATTGTGCGCGAGGCAGAGTCGCGGCAACTGCCGATGGGGAAGGTGGAGCAGTTTGCCGCGATACCCGGACAGGGCATTGAGGCGCACATCGGCGGCAAGCATGCGCTGATCGGCAACCGTAAGCTGATGGATGCGCGCGGCATTGCGCTGGGCGAATTGGCGAGCGAGGCCGACCGCCTAGCGGGCGAGGGCAAGACGCCGATGTTTGTGGCGCTGGACGCACGCATCAACGGCATCATCGCCGTAGCCGACGTGATCAAGCCCAGCAGCGTGCAGGCGATTGCCAAGCTGAAGAATATGGGCATCGAGGTGGCGATGATCACCGGTGACAATCGAGGAACAGCCGAAGCGATTGCCAAGCAGGTGGGGATCACCAACGTATTGGCAGAGGTATTGCCCGGCGGCAAAGCCGATGAAGTGAAGAAGCTGCAAGCGGCGGGCAAGCGCGTGGGCATGGTCGGTGACGGCATCAATGACGCTCCGGCGCTAGCCCAGGCCGATATCGGCATCGCCATCGGCTCGGGCACCGATGTGGCGATCGAGTCAGCGGATATTGTGCTGATGCGCAGCGACCTGACCGACGTGCCCACCGCGCTGCAATTAAGCCGCCGCACCATCCGCAACATCAAACAGAATCTTTTCTGGGCATTCGGTTACAATGTGGCGGGTATTCCGGTGGCGGCTGGGCTGCTGCATCTGTTCGACGGGCCGCTGCTGAACCCAATGATCGCGGCGGCGGCGATGAGCTTGAGTTCCGTCTCGGTGCTGACCAACGCGCTGCGGCTCAAGCGGTTCAGACCACAATAGCAAGAAAGAGAGCTTCAACGGCGATCCTTCGCAAGACAGTAAAAACACCAAATTGTGGGCGGCTGCCAACAGGGTGTCTAAGGGCAATAGCCGTATCGCCAAATTCAGGCGATACGGCTATTGTCTATTCCTTCCATAATGCTCTCTTCAAATTGACAAAGCAATCAAAACCCTACACTCATTTCGGGCGTCGAGTTGTGCGTGTGCTTATTCGATCGGCGCTTCTGCAGCCTCTGATCAAGCAAGTCTTCTGGCGTCATTACTTGATCATGCAAATAGGCTCGCCTTGGTCATTGATATATCCATATTTGATGCGCCCCTTGGCATTTTCTACACCAACCATTGCAATCCACTGTTCCCCTGTCCAAGAATAATCTAAAGCAGTGGCATTCGCCCAACGGGGTTCATGGGCAAATTCACCTTTTATATTGACAAAGCCGGTCTTGTCGTTGGCCACCACACTCAATAATCCATGTGAAAACTTAGCGCCCTGCGAGTCCCCTTTTGCAGTCCATTTTTCCGAAAACACCGCATTCCCGTATACATCCACAAACCCCTCTCTATCGTCACTGTATCTCTTAACAATCACAAACCCTTCAGCAAAAATCGTGTCTCCATTCAGCCAGAATTTATTTCCGTCCATTTCAGATAGAACGTTGCCCTCGGCATCTATGAATCCCCAACGGAATTCTTTTGTTCCGCGACCGCGATGATATTCCACATATTCATTTGCCGCGTGATATAGACTATCTCTTCCCGGCAAAATCGCAATTATCTGGCCTGTTTCATTGGCAATGGCGCTTTCCGCTCCATCCCTTCCCTCCAACAGCCAGCGGTGCTCAGTCAATTGATCGATCGAGGCATATTGCATCTCTAGCACCATATTCCCCGCGCTGTCCATCCAACCACACATCCAAGGCTTATTAGCGCTCCATACCTCCCACAGGCCATCCGGCGTATCATCATTTTGGATGTACCCATATCCCGGTTCCAGTACGATTCGAGTTTGGGCATCTATTACACTCCAATGCCCGTCTTTCTTGAATGAGTAGAATCCATCTTCCAGTATACTTACATCGCTCCACCCTTCGCAGTTGACCTGCTCACCGTTTATCCATACCGTATCAAGATGATATGTTTCACCATCTTCACTACTGAACTGGGCAAAAGGACTCCCATCGCGATAAAAATAGCGTTTTTCGGTCTCGGAGATTGCCGTCGTAAAATATTTTTCTGTACGGGTATTTACATCATCCCACCATTCCTCGGATGTAAAGTTCCCCTCCAAATCGATCCGATTCCACTTTCCCTCTTTCATCACAAAAGCATAGCCATTCTCAAATCCGCTCCAAAAATCCCAGATTGCCTCTGTGATGATTCGTCCATCCAATGTCATAAAACCCGTCTTCCCGTATAGGCTGAAAACCAAGACCTCCTGACTCTCATCCAGGAATAAGTGTGTGCAGTGGAACGGGCGTATCACAATTTTTCCTTGCTTATCAATTCTGCCAATAATGTTTATTCCATCATAAATATTTGCTTGTCCGCTTTGATCAAAGTAACCGCCATCAAAAAACTTCGCTTCATGCAGGATTTTCCCATCGGTTGTCTGCAATCCAACCTTGCCATTTTCCTCGAAAAATGCAACCCCGCCTTGTTCTGCCCAAACATAGCGCTCTTCGGCGTAGGCATGCATGCCGATCAAGAGCAGCATCGTGCAAAGTGCCATGGCAATTCTTGTTTTCATAATATATCCTCCGATTTGGCTTAGATGTCTTATCGAGGACGGTCTAAGAAGCTCTCTTTTCATTCGGTTACGGCTGATACCAGCTCTGGCGGTACGCGCCGGGGGTAACACCCTCATGCCGCTGAAACAATTTAATGAAATGACTGGCATTAGGGATGCCGACCTCCAACGAGATCTGGCCGACGCTGTACTGCGTCGTGCGCAGCAATTCCTTGGCCTGCGTCAGACGGGTGAGGATCAGGTATTCGTTGGGCGTCAAGCCGGTATGTCGCTTGAACAGCTTGAGGAAATAGTACTTATCGATGGCAAACTTTTCGCCGAGTTGATCCAGCGTGATCCGGTCGGCATATCGCTCGGTGAGGAATTGCTGCGCTTGCCGGACGGTATCGGGCATGGCGTCGGCGCTGGCATTGGCGGCGTACCGCGCGCCCGCGCACTCGGCCATAATCCCGGCTAAGATCGCGGACGCGCGCAAATCCTCGGTCAATGTGTTCTGCGCGCTGCGATAGATAGCCAGCAGGCTGCGCAGGCCGTCGCCGACGGTGTGGTGCGCGGGCAGCGTTCCGATGATCGAGCCGTTGTTAAAGGCCAGAAACTGCTCGTAGTATTTAGCGCTGTTTGCACCGTAAAAGTGCGCCCACAGCACATGCCAGTTATCGACGTTGGGCGATGTGGCATAGTACTGCGGCAAGGTACAGTCCAGCCAAAAGAACTGACCGGGGCGTACGATATGCGTTTGCCCACGGTAGGTGACAGTGCCTTCGCCACCCATGCAACACTTGATCAGATAGGATGACAGCCCCTTGCGCTCGGTAAAATAGCGCGGCCCGGCGTAAAAATCGCCGACCTCCTGCACATACAGAAAACCGTTGCGCACCTGCGGGCTGGGCGTGGCGGTGATCCAGCTGGAATTGGTTTTCAAATCCAGCTCATAGCGCAAGTGTACTTTGGCCATATGCGTGCTCCTTCCAGCATTCGGAAGAATGCCAAGATAGTTGCATAAGTGCACAAGATTGATGGATGCAATTGTGCTAATTCAATAGTATAATACACCATAGAGTAACGGATGGGAAGCCTCCATTTTTGTATGAGTGGAAACTGGCTTGTTTTTTCTTACGCTTTTTAGGAGGTATCATATGCAGCGGTTTGCGTGGAAAGCGCGCGTATTGCCCGGAAAGCTGGCCGAGTATGTCAAACGTCACGACGAGATATGGCCGGAGATGACCGATGTACTCAACGAGGCGGGCATACGGAACTACACCATCTGGAGCGTTGGTGACGAGCTATTCGGCTACTACGAGTGCGATGACATTGCCTTTGCTTCCCGCGTGCAGGCCGAAAGCGCGGTCGTTGCCCGCTGGAACGTGTATATGAAAGAAGTAATGGAAATGGAGATTGACCCCAAGACCGGCACCGCGGTGCTGCTCACCCAGGTCTTTCTGCATGAGGGGTTGTAAGTATGGCAGAGTGTTTGTTGGAACTTCGCAGTATCTCCAAGACCTTCCCGGGCGTAAAGGCGCTGACCGATGTGCATTTTAAGCTCTATCCGGGGCAGATACACGCGCTGATGGGCGAGAACGGCGCGGGCAAATCGACCTTCATCAAGGTCATCACCGGCGTGCACCAGCCTGATCCGGGCGGAGAAATGTTCCTAGATGGTCAGCCGGTACGCTTTAACACCCCGAAAGAAGCGACACACGCAGGCATCGCCGCCATTTATCAGCATGTCACCTGCTATCCCGACCTGTCGGTCGCGGAGAACATCTTTATCGGCCACGAGGAAGTGGACAAAGCCGGTCGCATTCTGTGGAACAAAATGTACAAGCGCGCGGACGAGTATCTCCAGCGTCTGGGCAGCAATATCGACTCGCGCGCCATTATGGGTACGCTGTCGGTTGCGCAGCAGCAAATCGTCGAGATTGCCAAGGCGATTTCCACCGACGCGCGCATCCTGATCATGGACGAACCAACCGCCGCGCTGACCAAACGCGAGAGCGAGGAACTCTATCGCATCACCGAGCAATTGCGCGACGAGGGGAAGGGCATCATCTTCATCTCGCACCGCTTCGAGGACATGTACCGTCTGGCCAGTCATGTAACGGTATTCCGCGACTCCAAGTACATCGGCGACTGGGACGTGGACGGCATCTCCAACGACAAGCTGATCTACGCGATGGTGGGTCGCGAACTCAAGCAAATGTATCCGCCCAAGATCGCCGACGTCGGTGATGTGCGCTTCAAGGTAGACCACCTCAGCAAGGTCGGCTATTTCAAGGATGTTAGCTTTGATGTGAAAGCCGGTGAGATCGTTGCGATCTCCGGGCTGGTCGGATCAGGGCGCAGCGAGGTCTGCCAAGCGATCTTCGCCTATTGGCCGTACGACCAAGGCGCCATCTATCTGGATGGCAAGCAGGTCAAGCCCAAGAGCCCGCGCGAGGCCATGAATCTGGGCATCGGCTATCTGCCCGAAGATCGCCAGAAACAAGGCCTGATTCTGGACTGGACCATCGGTCGAAACATCACACTGGCGACGCTGAAAGAGTATGGCAACCGGGGCGTCATCAATGTCAAAGACGAGGACGAGGCGGCCAACAAGCTCTCTAAACTGGTCAACGTCAAGGCGACCAGCATCGAGGATCTGGCCAGCTCGCTATCCGGCGGCAACCAGCAGAAGGTCATCGTCGCCAAGTTGCTGGCGTCTAAGCTCAAGGTTATCATTATGGATGAACCAACCAAGGGCGTGGATGTCGGCGCGAAGTTCGCCATCTATGAGATCATGCGCAGCCTTTCCCAAGAGGGCATCGCCATCATTATGGTATCCAGCGAGATTCCCGAGGTGCTGGGCATGTCCGACCGCATCGTCGTGATGCGGGAAGGCCGCGTGACCCGCGTGCTGGACACGGAGACCGCGACACAGGAAGCGATTCTGGAGGCCGCGATGCTGGCCAAGGAGGCGAAGGCCCAATGATCAAAAAACTCAAACTCGGCAGCTTTCGTCAGCTTGGCCTGCTGTTGTTCATCATCGTGCTGGGCGCGCTAGTGCAGATCGCCAATCCCAAATTTCTGACGCCGACCAACGTCACGAGCATCCTGACCAACACTGCCATTATCGCGATTCTGTCCATCGGCATGCTGATCGTGCTGCTGACAGGCGGCATTGACCTGTCGATTGGTTCAAACATCGCTTTGTCCGGCATGGTGGCCGCGTTGCATGTCAAGATGAACCCCGGCATCCCGCCCGCACTGCTGTTGGTAGAGGGCACGCTGGTCGGCATTCTGTGCGGCATGGCGATCGGCGCGCTGGTGGCTAAGCTCAACATGTTGCCCATCATCGCGTCGCTGGGCATGAACTACATTTTCCGTGGTGCGGTGTTCCTGCTCTCCGGCGGCAAGTGGGTGAGCGCACATCAGATGAGCGACGGTTTCAAAGCCATCGCTACCGGCAAGACGCTAGGCATTAACAATCTGGTGTGCATCGCCATCGTCTTGTATGTGATCGCGCAGTACTTCCTCTCGTACACGCGTACCGGCCGCCGCTTCTACGCGGTGGGCTCCAACTGTGAGGCGGCGCGCGTTTCCGGTATCAGTGCGGTCAAGACCAAATTCCTTGCCTATAGCATCATGGGCGCGCTGGCCGGTCTGTGCGGCGTGCTGTGGGTCAGCAAGTTTGCTTCTGCGCAGCCGGATACTGCCATCGGCTATGAGATCAACATCATTGCGGCGTGTGTCATCGGTGGCGTGTCGATCGCCGGTGGTTCCGGCAAGGTGGTGGGTGTGCTGCTCGGCTCGATGCTGATCGGTATCATCAACAACGCGTTGCCGCTGATCAACTTTGTATCCGAGTTTGCTAAGTCGTTTATTCAGGGTTCCATCATCCTGATCGCGATCTTGCTGAACACCATGGTCAAGCGCAATTCGGACTATCGCACGCTGGTAAGGAGGCAGATCTGATGGATATCAAACGCCTCTACAAGACTTATAACTGGGAACTGACACTGCTGCTGCTGTTTGTCGGTGTCAACATCATGAATATCTTTATCTCGCCGTATTACAGTATTTTTGATCTGCCCAACGCGAGCAATACCTTCATTGACAAAGGCTTTCTGGCGCTGAGCATGACCTTCGTCATCGTCACCGGCATGATTGACATCTCGGTGGCCTCCACCATCGCACTGTCTGCCGTGGTGATGGGTGTGACGTACAACATGGGCCTGCCGATGGGTTGGGCAGTGGTGCTCTGCCTGGTTGTGGGTACGCTGTGCGGTATGTTCAACGGTCTTCTGCTCGTCAAGTTCAAGGAGCTTGCGCCGATGATCGTCACGCTGTCCACGCAGATTATCTATCGCGGCATTGCGCTGATTATCCTCAAAGACCAGGCGGCGGGCAAATTCCCCAAATGGTTCAGCTTCTTAGGCTGGGAAAAGATACTGGGCATGCCCGCTATGCTGTTCGCGTTTATCGTGTGTTTCGCTATCTACGCCTTTGTGCTGCACTACACGCGTTATGGGCGCACGCTGTATGCCATTGGCAAAAATCCAACGGTCAGCCGTTTCTCCGGCGTGCACGTCAACCGCGCAATCTTCGTCAACTATACACTGAACGGCCTGATGGCGGGCATCACCGCGCTGTTCCTGGCCAGTCGCATGGGCTCTACGCGCCCGAATATCGCCATCGCATACGAAATGGACGTCATCGCGATGGTGGTGCTCGGCGGTGTATCCACCGCAGGCGGCAAGGGTCGCATCGGCGGCGTGCTGATTTCGATCTTTATTGTCAGCCTGATTCGCTACGGGTTGGGCCTGATCAATATCAACCAGCAGATTCTGATGATCATCATCGGCGCGCTGCTCATTCTGTCGGTCGCTGTGCCCGAATTGCGCGCCATGGCCGCCCAGCGCCGCCATGAGAAGCGGCTCGCCCGCGAAACGCAGCAGCATCCCGCGCAGACGTAATGCGCACTCACTTTGTGTCCATCGCGCGGGGCGCGGTGAAAATAAAAATTAGGAGGAACTCAGTCATGAAGAAAGCCCTGTCTCTGGTTCTGGCGCTCGTGCTGGTGCTGTCGATGTCGGTCGTCGCGCTGGCCGATGGCAATCGCTATGCGATCGTCGTCAAGAACACCGGCAATCCCTACAACGACAAGGAAGCGGAAGGCTTCGAGACCGGCTGTAAGGCCATTGGCGCCGAGGCCATCATCAAGGCCCCCGCGAACCCCACTGCCGAAGATCAGATTGCGATGGTCGAAGAACTGATCCAGCAGAAGGTCAATGGCATCGCCATTGCCGGCAACGACTTTGACGCGCTGCAGAACGTGCTGCAGAAGGCCATGGATGCCGGTATCCCGGTCATCTCGGTCGACTCGTCGGTCAACCCTGCCAGCCGCAAGACCCATGCCAACCAGGCTGACACCCAGAAGATCGGCGCGACCCTCGTGGAAGCCGCCTTTGATCTCTGCGGTGGCGAAGGCCAGTTCGCGATCCTGTCCGCGACCGCCCAGGCTTCCAACCAGAACGCTTGGATCGCCGTGATGCAGGAAGTGCTCAAGGATCCCAAGTACGCGAAGCTCGAGCTAGTCAAGATCGCTTACGGCGATGACCTGCGCGACAAGTCCGTGTCCGAGACCGAAGGTCTCATGCAGTCCTTCCCCGAGCTGAAGTGCATCGTCGCGCCCACCACCGTGGGTATCGCCGCTGCGTCTAAGGTCGTCATGGATGCCGGCAAGGCCGACACCCTGAAGGTCACTGGCCTGGGCCTGCCCTCCGAGATGGCTGAGTACATCGAGAATGGCGTTTGCCCCTACATGTACCTGTGGAACCCGATCGACCTGGGCTTCCTGAGCGCCTACATCGTGGACGCGATGGCCACCGGCAAGATCACTGGCGCCGAGGGTGACAAGTTCACCGCCGACCGCCTGGGCGACTATGCTGTGACTGCGGCGGCCGATGGCGGCACCGAAGTCCTGCTTGGACCTCCGTTCGCCTTCACCCCCGACAACATCGGCGAGTGGAAGACCGTGTACTAAGAATCAGCCCATCGCGGGTTGAAGCTTCGTAACGTGTAACCGATGCCAGCCCCTGCCGGAGTCGGCAGGGGCTGGCACATGAAAAAGCAGTTCCTAAAGTGTTTTTCGCAGAAAGGGGCATCCGCATGAGCAGCCAGACCATGGAACGAGCCAAACCCATCCTGAAAGCGCGAATTGGCCTGTACAGCGCGGGACTGAAAGCCTATTGGCCACAGTTCCCGGGTTTAAGAGAGCGCATTGAAGGCTACGGCAAGTTTATCGCGGAGAAGCTGGCCCCCTATGCCGAGGTGCACAACTTCGGCCTGGTTGATGACGAAACCGCCGGTCGAGAGGCAGGCGAGTGGTTTAACGCACGCAATGTGGACATCATTTTCTCGCACAGCGCTACCTACTACACCAGCACCACCGTGTTGCCGGTGCACCAGATATGTATAGCGCCGGTCGTTATCTTAAACCTGCAACCCGCGCCGCAAATGAACTACGCCAAGACCACCACCGGCGAGTGGCTGGCACATTGCGTAGGGTGCCCGGTGCCCGAGCTGTGCAACGCGTTTGACCGCGCGGGCATCAGTTATCACACCATTACCGGCCTGCTGGGGCTGGAGAAAACGCCGGGTATCTCGGTCACGGATGAGGTGACCGCCAATCGCCCCGAGGCAAAGCGCGCCTGGGCGCAAATCATCGAGTGGGCGCGCGCGGCCAGTGTGAAGCGCACGCTGACACATGCCCGCTTTGGCTTCCTGGGCAACTATTACAGCGGCATGCTGGATATGTACAGTGACTTTACCATGCTACAGGCACAGACTGGTATGCATGTGGAATTGTTGGAAATGTGCGACCTGATGCGGCACTTGAACGAAGTGTCTGATGCTGAGGTCGCCGAAAAGCGCAAGGATATCGCGAACTTCTTCCATATTGAGGGAGATTCGCCGTCCGACCCGATCGCCAAGAAACCGACCGACGAGCAGCTAGACTGGTCCGCGCGCGTGGCGGCGGCGCAGGAGCGCATGGTCAAAGGCTACGACCTGGACGCGATGGCGTACTATTACCACGGCAGCGAGGACAACGAATACGAGCGTTTGCAGTCCGGTTTTATCGTTGGACATTCGCTGCTAACCGCTGCGGGCGTGCCCTGCGCGGGCGAGGCGGACATCAAGACCGCGCTGGCCATGAAGATTTGCGACACGCTGGATGTTGGCGGCAGCTTCTGTGAGATCGTCGCAAACGATTACGAAGTCGGCAGCGTGATCATGGGCCACGACGGCCCGTTTCACTTCAAGATTTCCGATGGCAAGCCGGTGCTTCGCGGCATGGGCATCTATCACGGCAAGCGCGGCACCGGTGTGTCGGTGGAGGCGCAGGTCGTGGCTGGGCCGGTGACGTTGCTGGGCGTCACGCAGGTGGCGTCGGGCAAGCTGCGCATGATCATCAGCGAGGGCGAGGCGGTGAAGAAGCCCATCCTAATGATCGGCAACACACAGACGCACGTGCGTTTTGCTGTCGATCCGGACACGTACATGGACAATTGGTTCCGCTATGCACCGACGCATCACTTTGCCATGAGCGTGGGCAAGAATGCCGCGCTGTTTGAGAAAGTGGCGTCGCTGATGGGCATTGAGTCGGTCACGCTGTAAGAAGGGGTGTGTGCATGCAGTATCATCTGGCAATCGACATCGGCGCGTCCAGCGGACGGCATGTGCTGGGCTGGCTTGAAAACGGCAAAATCCATCTCGAAGAGGTGCACCGCTTTGCCAACGGCATGGTGGATCGCAACGGCGCACTGTGCTGGAATTTGGATACGATCTTTGACGAGATTTTGGCTGGGATGAAAAAGTGTGCCGAGCTGGGCAAGACGCCGGTCAGCGTGGGCATCGATACTTGGGGCGTTGACTATGTGTTGCTGGACAATCTGGGGCATGTGCTGGGCGACACCGTGGGCTACCGAGATGCACGCACCACCGACATGGATGCCAAGGTATACGCATGCATGCCGGAGGCAGAACTGTACGCGCGCACCGGTACGCAAAAGCAAATCTTCAACACCATTTATCAGTTGATGGCGGTGCAACAATCGCAGCCGGAGCTGCTGAAAAAGGCGGAACGTTTGCTGATGGTGCCTGACTACCTGCATTACCTGCTGTGCGGCGTCGCGGCCAACGAATATACCGACGCTTCCACCACCGGGCTGATCAACGCTGAAAGCAAGACATGGGACGATGCGATCATTTCGGCTTGCGGCTACCCGCGCAAGATATTTGGCAACTTGGTGCTGCCGGGCACGAGGCTTGGGTCGCTGACCGATAAAATGCGCAAAGTTGTTGGCTATTCGTGCGATGTGATTCTGCCCGGCACGCACGACACCGCGTCGGCGGTGCTGGCGGTGCCGTCACTGGCGGATGATACGCTGTACATCAGCTCCGGTACCTGGTCGCTGATGGGCATCGAGCGCATGGCACCGGACACCAGCGAGCAGAGTTTTCAGAATAACTTCACCAACGAAGGCGGCTACGCTTATCGCTATCGCTACTTGAAGAACATCATGGGGTTGTGGATGGTGCAGTGTTTGCGCAAGGAGCTGGACAACCGTCATACCTTCGCCGAGCTGTGCGATCTGGCTGCGATGAGCGATATCCCGTCGATTGTCGATTGCCAGGATGCGCGCTTCCTTGCGCCGCCCAGCATGATGGATGCGGTAAAGCTGGCCTGCGCGGAGAGCGCTCAGCGCATCCCGGAAACCGCTGGGGAACTGGCGGCGGTCATCTATAACAGCCTCGCGGTGTGCTATGGGCACACGGTGATGGCGCTGGAGCGCATGACCGGCAAGACCTATGACGCGATCCATGTCGTGGGCGGTGGCGCGAACGCGGCTTATCTGAACCAGCTGACCGCCAACCGCACCGGCAAGACCGTGGTCGCGGGACCGACGGAGGCGACCGCTATCGGCAACCTGATGGCGCAGATGCTGGCGAGCGGCGAGTTTTCGGATATTCCCACGGCACGCGCTTGCGTGCGTGATTCCTTCGATGTAACGACGTATTGTCCGCAATAAAGGAGAGAAATGGACATGAATCAGGAGCTGCTCAAAGAATTTGCGGCAATGTCGCAAGCGGTCGGCGCGCGCGTGGATTACGTACAGGGCGGCGGCGGCAACACCTCGGTGAAGGACGGCGGTCTGATGGCGATCAAAGCCAGCGGCTTTCGCCTGAGCCAGATCACGCCGGACGACGGCTTTGCGGTGGTGGAAACCGCGACCATGAAAGACGTGACCGCCGAGCAGGGCTATAAGGCGCTGCGCCCGTCTGTCGAGGCGTCTTTCCATGCACTGCTCAAGCGGTTCGTGATCCACACGCACCCGGTGTATGCCAATCTCGCGTTGTGCTCGGTGGGTGGGGTGGACAAACTGCCATCCATCATGCAGGGGATACCTTATGCGGTGGTGCCATACATCAACCCGGGCCAGGAATTGGCAGACGCGATGGCCAAGGTTGTGAAGCCGAACACCGCTGCGGTATTCATGGTCAATCACGGTCTGGTGACCACCGCAGACACCGCCGATGAATGTCAGCGACTGCACGATGAGATCAACCAGCGCATTGCCCAAGCATATGGCGTGACGCCGGAGGACTTTCACGCGTTTGCGAGCGATATCGCCATGACACTTTATCCCGATCAGCAGGTGTACCTGTCGCTGACCGATGTGCAGCAGGAAATCTTGGCGGCGGTGATGTTTATCCAAGTCACGCTGCGCGCGCGCGGCGAGCGGCCGCAGGCCATGGACGAGCATGCCATGCAGTTCATCGCGGGCTGGGAGAGCGAAGCATATCGGAAATCGATTTTGAAATAGCAGGAGGGAAGAACATGAAGGCTTACGATCTGGCGAAAGAACAATATGCGGCGCTGGGCATTGATACCGAGGCCGTGCTGACGAAGCTGGACGCTATCCCAGTGTCGCTGCACTGCTGGCAGGGCGACGATGTCATCGGGTTTGAGAATCAGGCGGGCACCTCCGGCGGCATTCAGGCCACCGGCAATTACCCGGGCCGCGCGCAAAATGCCGATGAGCTGCGCCAGCACATGGAGCAGGCCATGGCACTGATCCCCGGTGCGGCAAAGGTGAACCTGCACGCCATCTATGGCGATGTGAAGGGCGTGGAGCGCAACCAGATCGAACCCAAGCATTTTTCTGCGTGGGTGGACTGGGCCAAGCAACAGGGGATTGGTCTGGATTTTAACCCGACGCTGTTCGGCCACGAAAAGGCGAACGACAACCTGACCCTCGCGCATCCCGATGCGGGCATCCGCAAATTCTGGATTGAGCACTGCAAGCGCTCGCGCATCATCAGCGAGTATTTTGGCCGCGAGCTCGGCCAGTTGTCGGTCAATAACATCTGGATCGCCGATGGGTATAAGGATGTTCCGGCGGATACGCTGACGCCGCGCCTGCGCCTTGAAGAAGCGCTGGACGAGATTCTGGCCGAGAAGATGGATCGTAAGCTGCATGTCGATGCGGTGGAGAGCAAGCTTTTTGGCATCGGTGTGGAGGCGTATACCGTTGGCAGCCACGAGTTCTACATGGGTTATACCGTCAAGAACAACATGACGCTGTGCATTGACGCCGGACACTTCCACCCGACCGAGGTGATCTCGGCGAAGGTCAGCGCGGTCTCGATGTTTGTGCCCAGCATTCTGCTGCATGTGTCGCGCCCGATGCGCTGGGACAGCGACCACGTCGTGCTGTTGGATGACGAGCTGGTCGCCATCGCCAAAGAGATCATCCGCCACGATCTGACCGATCGTGTGCACATTGGGCTGGATTACTTTGACGCGTCGATCCACCGCATCACCGCGTGGACGCTGGGTGCGCGCAATATGCGCAAGGCGCTGCTCATCGCGCTGCTGGAGCCCTATCGTCAGATGCGCGACGCCGAGGCCAAGTTCGACTTCACCAAGCGGTTGATCATCAACGAAGAGCAAAAGTCGCTGCCCTGGGCGGCGGTGTGGGATGAATACTGTGCCCGCAAGAACGTGCCGCAGCATTTGGCGTTTTAGCAAAAGGCGAAGAGGCTGCCGATGGCGGCCTCTTTTTTGCAGGGATTGGGTTTTTCTGCTCGTTCTATGGGCAAACGCACGAAAGAGGGGGACAGCCTATGAAAAAAGCACTATGCCTATGTCTGGGTTTGGCGATGCTCATGCCCGCTTGCGCGCTGGCCGCCGAGCAGGCGAATGTGTCGCTGGATTTTTTCACCGAAATGCGCTACGACACAACCATGGAGCAGATGAGGGATCAGCTGAAAGAGGTCGGCATCAAGGTTCGTGTCAGCAAGAACACAATCGACGCAACCGGGTTCTCGGTGGAGGGCGTGCCGATAAAGTCCCTGCAAGCCACATTTGGCGGAAATACGCAGTTGCAATATATCGACATATTCGTTGAACCCAACGCCAGCGCGACCTATATGCAGCCGGGCAATCGGTATGAGGAGCTGCTGTCAGCGGTGATCAAGCGCTTTGGTGAACCGACCAGCGAGGAGCGACACGCCGCTGCGCTCAGCAAACTTTGGCATAAAGATGCCCTAGATATTTCCCTGATCTATTATCCAGACAGAAGAGAGCAGCGCAAGAAGATCGGGTTGTTCTTTGATTTTCTCGATCCCACGTTGCCGCGCGCTACGCCGGAACCGGTGCAACCGCTTGTGACGCCGGACTCGTTCGAGTGGCGCGTGCCCCAGAGCGAGGAGCAAGACGCCGTGCTGACCATGGTCATGACCCTCGAAGAGGTCAAAGCCCAGAAACCCGGTAAATTCAAGCGAGAGGACGAGGGCTCGCTGGTGTATGACACCGGGGTCAACCTGCCCAATCCCATGCGTTGCGTCTATCTGTTTGATAAAACCGGCAAGCTGACCGACATATCGGCGACCTTTACTAAGCCGCCGTATGATCCCAGCGACGCCATCTATGATTTTGATCGCGTGGACAGTCTGTTGAAACAGCGCTATGGCGCGCCCGAGCAGGATGACCCGATGCACTGGCAACCCAATAGCATGCTTTACGATCCGCTGGATGGATCGGCGTGGATCAAGGCGGTGCAAAAGGGCGTGCTGACCTACCAAAGCACCTGGACGGTGGGCGGTGTGCGCGTGGAACACACGCTGACGCAGGTCGAAGGAAAGGTCACGCATACCCTGGTTTGCACGCAGAAATAAATCAAGCAAAGCCCGCTTTACGACGGGCTTTCCTTGCGCCATTGGGTAGGCGAAGGCATCCGGCACATCGCCGGGTGCTTTTTGCGGGCAACGAAAAAGGCCATAAGCGTTGTTCGCTTATGGCCTTTCGCATCAAAACAGCGGATTATCGGGCAGACGTCAGCGCATCATCGGGTTCATCGTCATCGCTCGGGTCGTCCGGCTCGGGGTCCGGATCAATCGGGCCCGGCCTAGGGTCTGGATCAATGGGGCCCGGTTTCGGCTCCGGATCGATCGGCCCGGGCATGGGCGCTTCGATTAGCGTCACTTGGTTGGCCAGCAGACGCTTGCCTTCTTCGTGATAGATCACATGGACGATGGACAGGGGAATGGTGTCGTCATCCCAATCATCAATTCCTTGCAGCGAGAAGGTATACGTCTTTCGGTCGTCCCCTCGCAGCGTCAGCGATTGCTTGGAGAGCTTGGTCACCTTGCCCTCAATTTCCTTGAGCTCCGGCATGGGCTGCGGGCTGTTGGTGCAGGTCACTTGGTCGGCGATATACTGGCGGCCGTCATTGTGCGCGATCACCGTTGCATGCGCGTCGACGATTAGGTCGCCCTCGATGTCGGTATCTTGCAGCAGGAAACGCACGGAGGTTCCACGGTCTTCCAGAATGGTTAGGTGGGTATCAGAAACCTCGGCGACCGAGCCAACCGTATGGAACGGGCGAATAATCGGGGCAGTGACCACAATGCTGTCGGCAATCTGGCGCTTGCCCAGCGCGCTGGTATGGCCGTTGATTTCGACCTCTGCACCTTCTTCCAGTAGACCTTCGATGGCGACGTCGCCCAGCAGGAAGCTGTGCGTTTTCGCGTCGCGATCGGTCACAATCAGTGCGTTGCCGGCCAGCAGATCGACCGTGCCGTGCACCATAAACGGTGCGACCATCGGTGGCACCACCAGGATGTTGATCGCCACATTGCGGCAGGTATAGGCATCGTCAGCGCTGGTGTCGCCGGGCAGCACGACATAGGCGATGTCCGCGCGGCTGCCTATGATCAACTCGCCGGTGATGGTGGTGGTGTCTTCCAGCCAAAAGGTGATCAGCGCGTCATCCTTGGTTTGCAGCGTGATATAGTCATCGCCGAACGTCGCGACTTCACCGATGACGGTTAGCACCGCGTCTGCGGCCTTACGGATCGGCTCTTCGACATACAGATGCGCGGCGCTGATGCCACTTTTTACCTCCGCTAGGACGGCAGGTTGGCCGACCAACTGCATCTTGTACGTCACTTGGATGTCCAGCATCCTGGATGCATCGCGCGGATTTACAGCGGGGAGCGTAAACGTGAAGTCTTGGTAGTGCTTGCCGCCGGATTCGGCATTTTCTAAATCACGCGGCGGTTCCGGTGCGGCGAAGAAAGGATCATCGAAGCGTGCGAGTACGATTGGAGCATCGGTATTGAGGTGAATACCGCCCTTTTCCAGACAGGCCTTCAGATCGGTGGAGCCGTAGTATTTCAGGATAGCGGCCACCTCAGACGGGGCAATCGGACGCGCCGTGCCTTTTTCTCCGGACAGGCTCTTGGTCCAGGTGCGCGGATCGGTGGTGCAGACGCCGATCGCCGCGTCCGCGTTCATGCCGCTGGCGTTTGTCTTGTGCATCATCGGCATCCGCGTGCCATTGCCGATGAAACGGTTGTAGCCATCGGGCAGAATCGGTGCCATATTAAGCTTTGCGTATTCGTTGATCGCCTTGACATACTTGTTGAGCATCTCGATATCCGAGAGCACCTGCGCGTCTTTGGGATGCTGCTCGAGTTGGTCGCGCAGATACAGCGAGGTCATCATCGCTGATTCGTAGAACAGCGAAAGATCGGCCACCCGCATGCCCAGCCGGAAGGAATAAGCCTCTGCTTCCCAAGAATAATTGGACAGCTCGATAAACTTGTCGTATGCGGCAAACATGGAGTAGCCCAGTTGGTTGTCCATGAGCGCCTTGGCATAGTTGACGGTCATTTGCAGCGCGTTGGCGGCGCCATGCACCGTACTGTTGTAGAAGGAAGAGAGTATCTTTTGTTGCGATTTTTTGTCTGTACCTTTGATCAGCGCGCTCTTATATTGTTCCACATGGGTGGAAACGACGCGGTATTCCGCTTGCTTGCGCAGGATCATCTGGCGGATCGGCTCGATCTCCATCTTTTTGATGATCGCATCCAGCTTCTGGAGAATCGCGGACAGCTTCTCATCCATGACGCGCAGCGTTGACTGGATTTTACTCAATTCGCCCATGATTTCCTTGTGGCGCTGCTCCTGCGGGTCTGGTTCGTCATCGTCGCCCCAGATAGACTTAAAGATATTATCGACAACCCAATTGCTCACCTTTGTCAGTGCGGCGTCGAGTAATTTTGCGCCGATAACGGCCAGAATGCCGACGATCGGATTGCCGGGCATTGTGCCGTTGTCCATCATTGCTTGAATGTCCGACAGATCGACCCGCTCACCTTGATACAGCTCGTCCGGCACGGGTGAATCGGCGATCATCGCAGCCATATCAATGGATGCGGAAACCTGTTCTGTCTCGGCCAAGGCCAGTCCGGTCGATAGCACGATGTTGCCAACCAATGCGATGGCTAAGCAAAAGGCTAATAGGCGCATGTTTCTGGATTTGCTCTGTGACTGTGTCATATCGCTGCCTCCCTGGCTTTTCTTTTGTCGGTTTGATACATTCCAACAAAGATTCATTAACAATATACTATAAAAATTTGGCAATTCTGTCAAATGAAGTATGGCTTGATCATCTGCTCGGCAACGGCTGCTGCCGCCGGGTGCTTTTTGCGTGCGCCCGCACATAGAATAGTCAGAGCGGAGGGATGGCATGAAGCAGAAACAACGCTTGGCGGAGGGGATTCGCAAGGTCGGTCTGCCCGAGGAAGTATTGCTGGATGTGCCGCGTGTGGTGCTGATGGGCGATCAGCGCGTGATCATCGAAAACCACAAAGGGATCGTAGAATACGCGGGGCAGTCTGTACGCGTGCGCACCGCCTGCGGGCTGATGGAGATACAGGGAAATGATCTGAGGCTAGAGTACTTTGGCGCCAGCGACCTTGTGGTGCTAGGACGCATTGATATGTTGGGTTATCACCTGCATCGGGGTTAAGGAGGACAGCGCATGGGATGGTTTGTGGGCATGGGCCATGTGCGCCTTCGGTTGGAAGGCCTGTCGCTGGAGAAGCTGATCAGCCGCGCCACAGCCGAAGGAATCCGCTTCGCGCAGGTAAGACGGCAGGACATCCGCACATTGATCGTGACGGTGCGCAGCAGCGATTTTGATGCGCTCAGCGCACTGGCCGGCAAAGTAGGCTGGCGCGTGACCGTCCTTAGAGAGAGTCTGCTCAGGCGTTCGCAGACACTGATTACCCGCCGCGTGATGCTGGCCGCTGGATTGGCGGTGTTTGTGTGTGTGGTCTGGGCGGCCATGCAGTGCGTATGGTTTGTGCGCATCGACAACGCTGCGGAATCGCTCGGCGAGGTGAGGCGCGTGCTTGCCGACAACGAGATTGTGCCCGGGCGCATCAAGGCACGGCTTGATCTACCGGCCATCCAGCGCGAGTTGGAGCGCCGGTTGCCGCGCATCGCTTGGGTGGATGTGCATTACGAGGGAGCAGGGGTTGTGGTGTCCTGTGTGCCTGCGCGCGTCGCGGTACCGATGCAATATGGCGTGCAGCCCTGCGATGTGATCGCCGCGCGCGACGGTGTGATCGCCAGTGTGACAGTGTTTGCGGGCACGGCAAGGGTGAAGCCCGGCAGCACAGTAAAAAAGGGACAGGTATTGGTGTCGGGCGAGGAGCGCACCGCCGATGGTCTGACGCGCCCGGTGCCCGCGCGCGCGGCCGTGGATGCCAAGGCATGGTATATCGGTCGCGCCAGCATCCCCGCATTGGAAGTGATCGGGGAGCAGACCGGCATGACTGCCGAACGCACCATCCTGTCCACGCCGTGGGGCGTCTGGCCGCGAGACGATGTAGTGCCCTTTGCCGAGCAGGATATCGAAATGCGACGCAAGGAGGTTGGCGGCATTTTTGTGCCGGTGTGGCTGCAAACAGAGATATATGAAGAAGTGACGCTGATCAGTCAGCCGCGCGATCGCACAGAACTGGAGAAAGAGAGCGCAACCGCCGCCGAGCGAATTGCGTTGGAAAAAGTGCCTTTTCATGTAGAGATTGTTGACAAATGGGTAGAGTATAGTATGATGAAAGATGATCAATTTTGTGCGGAAGTCGTGCTGGAAGCCATTGAGAACATCGGCGAGCTGTCCCAGCCCGGCCTACCCACCGGATCAACCGTACGTTAAGGGAGGAAACGCCATTTGGCATCCACCAGTCTGCCACTGTCTACCGACCGTCAGGAAATATACCATGCGCTGTTCGGCAATGGAGATGAGCACATCCGGTTGCTGATGCGTGAAACAGGCACCCGCATTGCGCTGCGTGACGCGCACTTGACCATTGAGGGCGAACCTGACGCGGTGGAATTAACCGCAACGGTGCTCAATAAATTGCTGGACATGCTGTCCCGCCGGGAAACGGTGGACACCAGCAGCATCCGCTACGTGCTGTCGCTGGCACGCGAGGGGGATGTGGATCGCATTGACGAACTGGCGCATGATGTGGTCACGACCACCTTCAAAGGCAAACAGATTAAGTGCAAAACGCTGGCGCAGCGGCAATACATCCAGTCTATCCGTTCCGCGCCGCTGACTTTCGGTATTGGCCCGGCGGGAACTGGAAAAACCTTTCTCGCGATGGCCATGGCGGTCACCGCGCTGAAGAACAAAGAGGTTGAGCGCATCGTGCTGACCCGACCGGCGGTCGAGGCGGGTGAAAAGCTGGGTTTCCTGCCCGGCGACCTGTCGCAGAAAGTCGATCCATACCTGCGCCCGCTGTTTGATGCGCTGTATGAGCTGATCGGCCCGGAGGCGTTTGCCCGCCTGCAAGAGCGCGGCGTCATCGAAATTGCGCCACTGGCGTATATGCGAGGACGCACGCTGTCCGATGCGTTTGTCATCCTAGACGAGGCGCAAAACACCACCACAGAGCAGATGAAAATGTTTCTCACGCGCATGGGATTTCGCTCGCGCATGGTAGTGACGGGCGATATCACGCAGATCGACTTGCCGCCGGGACGCACCTCCGGTCTGGTCGAAGCCATCGAGGTGCTACGGGACGTGCCCGAGGTCGGCATCACGCTGCTGACGCACCGGGATGTGGTGAGGCACGAACTTGTGCTCTCTATTGTACAAGCCTACGAAAGACACGCGACCCATTCGAAGGAGGCTCTGCATGACGCAAACGGAGCGAAAAAATAAGTCCAGCGACAAACGACTGTTCCAGAGGCGGCGCCCAGTGATGTGGCTGCTGTGGATTGGCGCGTATGTGCTGATCATGCTGCTGTGCATCACGGTGATTACGCCGGAACGGTCCGATTTGCATGTGGGCGATATCGCAAAAAAGACGATCACCGCCAGCAAAGATGTTGTAGACGAAGTAACCACCAAGCAGCGTCGCGACTACGCGGCGTCGCAGGTGTCCGCGGTGTATTATCTGGATGAAACCGTTGAGGACGCCGTGGTGGCGGAGCTGAACGCCGCTTTTGTGGAAATGCGGGGCGTGCAGCAGTATGGTAAGAGCTTGCGTGAGCAAACCGATTCCGTATTGCGCGATGGAGAGGCGACGCCCAAGCCGACAGAAAAACCGCAAGAACCACAAGACAACGATGGTTTGGCCTATACGGAGATTGACCTGAATGAAGCGGAAAAGAAACTGTCGCGCATTCACCTGACGCGCAGCCAGTTAACCACGCTGATGAATGCCTCGACCGCCGAAATGAACCACTTGCAAGAGAGCCTTGTATCCGGCGTGCGCACAGCCATGGCCAGCACGATTGCCGAAGGGCAGGTCAACGACGCAATCACCAACGTACAGGAGCTCGTTGGATACTCTGTGCCAACGGAATTGTGGATGGGCGTCGGCGTGCCCACACTGCGCACCTGTCTACGCCCGAACATGCTGATTGATCAGGACGCGACCGAAGCGAATCGTGAAAAAGCGCGCCAAGAAATCGAGCCGGTGATGTTCAAGCAGGGCCAGAACATCGTTGTCGCGGGCGAGCGCGTGACCGCGCCACAATTGGCGCTGCTCGGCTCGCTGGGCCTGCTGCAAGGCACACGTTTTGATTCGGAACTGTATCTGGGCATCGGCATGCTGGCCGCTATTGTGCTTGTCGGCCTATACTTGTATTTGGTACTGTTTGTGCCGGACCTGCTGAACAGCCTGTCCAACCAAACCCTGATGCTCATCATTCTGCTGCTGACGCTGGGGCTCTGCCTTGCGTCTGTGCAGGTCAATCCATTCCTGCTGCCCATCGCGCTGGGTGTGCTGCTCGCCACCATTCTGCTGGGCACGCGCACTGCAATGGGCGTCAATGTCGCGCTGGCATTGCTGATGAACATTCTGACGCTGCGCAGCGCAACCAGCGTGGCCACCAACTCGTCGCAGGCCATTGGTGTGGTGCTGATGACCGTGATTGGCGGCATCGTGGCGTCGCTGTCGGTGCGCAAGCGCGCCCCCCGAAGCAAGGTGCTTTTGTCCGGTCTGTATGTGGGATTTACCAACGCGGTGGCGGTATTTGCCGCCGGTCTTGCGACCAATAACGACATGAATATCGTCGGCATGTCGGCTTTGTTCGCGTTTATCAGCGGGCCTGTGGCGACGGTGCTGTGCGTGGGCATCCAGCCCGCACTGGAAGTGCTGTTTAATCTGGTCACGCCCGCGAAACTGCTGGAACTGTGCAATCCCAACCAGCCGCTGCTGCGCCGCCTGATGATTGAAGCGCCGGGCACGTACCATCACTCGATGGTGGTGGCGAACATCGCAGAGGCCGCTGCCGAGGCGATCGGCGCAAACCCGCTGCTGGTGCGTGTCGGCGCGTATTATCATGATCTTGGCAAACTCAAGCGGCCAATCTATTTCAAGGAGAACCAGACCGGTGAAAACCCGCACGACCATACCGATCCGCGTGTATCGACTGCGATTCTGGTCGCGCATACCCGCGACGGCGTGGCGCTGGCGCAGCGCAATCGCATGCCGCAGCGCGTACTGGATCTGATTGCCCAGCACCACGGTGATACGCCGGTGCTCTATTTCTACAACAAGGCGGTGCAGCTCAACGACGGTCAGCCGGTCGATGTGGCCGATTTCCGCTACGAAGGCCCCAAGCCGCTGACCAGCGAGGCAGCCATTTTGATGCTGGCCGATACGGTGGAAGCGGCGGTGCGCTCTATCCAGGACGCGACACCCGAGAAAATCGAATCCACCATTCGCCGCCTGATCAAAACCAAGGTGGACGATGGCCAACTCGATTCCTCGCCGCTGACCTTCCGCGACCTGCATAAGATCGCCAACGCGTTCATTCAGATTCTGTCTGGTGTGTTCCATGAGCGCATCGAGTACCCGACCATCGAGCTGCACCCTGCGAAGGAATTGCCCAAAGAAGTGACCGCGTTTATTGCCGAAGAGAAGGGTGAAATGCCGCCGCCCGCGCATCCGGCGGATTCGCCGACGCAGATGGAAGGCGACGCATGAACATCGACTGGCGCATAGACCCGGTCAGCGTGCCCGAGGATTGGCTAAAGCGGCTGGAAGCTACCGCCGATGCGTGCATCGCGGCAGAAGGGCTTGTCGCGCGGTTGCAGGCGTTCGTGTGGCTGACCGATGATGAAAGCATACGCGTTGTCAACGCGTCTCAGCGAGGCAAAGATGCCGCCACCGACGTGCTGTCCTTTCCGGCGGATACGTACCCAAACGGCACCGCGAGGGACTATCCGGCGCGCATAAAGAAACTGCTCGACCCCGAGTCCGGCTGCCTGCACTTGGGCGACGTCATCATCAGCGTGCCGCGCGCGGCGGCGCAGGCAGAGGAATATGGCCACACCCTGATGCGCGAGCTCAGCTATCTGCTGGCGCATGGGATGTTCCACATCATGGGCTACGATCACGAAACACCCCGGGACAAACAGCGCATGCGTGAAATCGAGGAGCGCGCGCTGGCTGCCGTCCGGTTATCCACAGAGGAGGGACAAGCATGAACGACCAGGAATTGCTCAAGGCCGCTATTCAAGCGAAATCAGCATCTTATTCGCCGTATTCCCATTTTCGGGTAGGCGCTTGTTTGCTTTGCGAGGATGGCAGGATATTCACCGGCTGCAACGTGGAGAATGCGTCCTTCGGCGCGACCATTTGCGCCGAGCGCACCGCACTGGTCAAGGCGGTGTCTGAGGGCGCGCGCAAGTTTACCGCTATTGCCATTTCCGCAGACAGTGCGCCGCCGTATCCGTGCGGCATCTGCCGCCAGATGCTCAGTGAGTTTAATCCAACGATGCGCGTGCTCATCACTTGGGGTACGCACAATGAAGTAACCACACTGGACGAACTGTTGCCGCATCACTTTGGCCCAAAAGACTTGCCCGGCGAGGAAAACAAATGAGCGAAACGACATTTCATTCCGGGTTTGCCGCCATTATCGGGCGGCCCAACGTAGGCAAATCGTCACTGATGAATGCCATGATTGGCGAGAAAGTGGCCATCGTGTCCGACCGTCCCCAGACCACACGCAATCGCATCATGGGCGTCGCGTCTATGCCCGGCGCACAGATTGTGTTTCTGGACACGCCCGGGCTGCACACGCCGCGCACCAAGCTGGGCACTTACATGGTCAAGTCCGCCAAGGACGCGCTGGATGGCATCGATGCGGTGGTCGTGATGGTGGATGTATCACAGATCGGCCCGCAGGATCGGCAGATTGTGGCCGACATGGCGAGCCGTAAGGTGACGCGCGTGCTGGCGCTCAACAAAACCGATCTGGTCAGCGACGAAAAATTGCTGGCTGCCATTGCCAGCTTTGCCGATGCGGGCTATGACCATATCGTGCCCATCAGCGCGGCCACCGGCAAGGGGCTTGACGAGCTGCGCAAGGTGCTGGTATCCACATTGCCCGAGGGCCCCAAGTATTTTCCGGACGATATGATCACCGACCAGCCCGAACGCCTGATCTGTGCGGAAATCATCCGCGAGAAGGCGCTGCAAAGGCTGCACGACGAGGTGCCGCATGGCATCGGTGTAGAGATGATGGCGATGAACAAGCTGTCGGATACCCTGATGGAAATCCATGCGACCATCTACTGCGAACGCGCGACGCACAAAGGCATTATCATCGGCAAGCAGGGCGCGATGCTCAAAGCCATCGGCACCGCCGCACGCACGGAGATTGAAACATTGCTGGGCATGCATGTCAATCTGCAACTGTGGGTCAAGGTGCGCGAGGACTGGCGCAACCGCATGGATGACCTGCGCACGCTGGGATACGAGTGATAATGAGGAGGTTCGCATGGGCAATATCGTGACATCGGCTATCGTGCTGCGCCATGTGAATTATCGCGATAACGACCGCATGCTGACGCTCTTTTCGCCGGAACTAGGGCGCATGGAGGCAGTGGCGCGCGGCTGCCGCAAGCAGGGCAGTGCACTGGGCAACGCGACCGAGTTATTCACTGTCGGGGAGTTTCACTTTGCCACCAGTCGAGAGCGCAACACATTAACCGGGTGCGCCATGCAGGACTGCTATTATCCCTTGCGGCAGGATTACGACAGGCTGCTGTACGGATCATATCTGCTGAATCTGTGCGAAGCGGCGGTGCAGCCCGGCGAAGGGCAGCCCGACCTGTACGCGCAACTGCTGGCGTCGCTGGCGTACCTGACCTATGCGCAGCCGCCGGTGCCGCCCGATGCGGTAGCGACGGTTTTCTTGATGCTCTTTGCCGAGGAGCAGGGCTACAAGCCGGTGCTGGGCGGCTGCCTGCATTGCGGACAGGTGCGCGATGGCAGCATGCGCTTTGATCCGCTGGCTGGTGGCGTGGTGTGCGGCGATTGCAGCCCGTCCGGGCGCGTGGTGTCGCCCGAGGCACTGGCCTTTCTGCGTGTGGCGCAACGAGAGCGATTGGACGCGCTGAAAGCGCCGGTCAGCGCCGATGCGCAGCGGCAGGCGTTTTCACTGATGCGGCTGTATATGGAGAGCAGGCTGGAAAAGACGATGAAGGCGGCGGCGCTGCTGCCGAGGATAGGGTAGGCGAAAAAAATGCAGAAAATCCTAATGGGGTTTTGTCTGGTGTGCCTGCTCGTTATGTGTTCGAGCGTTTATGCGCTCTCATCCGATGATCGAGGCGATGTGCCCGATAGCGCTTTTCGCGGCCTCCGCTTTGGCATGACGTGGGACGAGGTGCTGGCGGCGGAGGCGAGCACCGGACTGCGTGATCCTTACCTTGCTCCCTATAATCCGGACGAAGGCTGGCCGCTGAACATGATCCGCTATGATACGCACCTTGGCGAATATGAGACGGAGCTGGAGTTGACCTTTGACAATGCCCAGCTTCGCTTAGAAAGAATGGAATACCCGGACATCCCCAATATCCGTGGTCCGCTGGATCCGAAAGAGCGTAAGCGCATTTATGGCGAAATATATCACGCTGTATCAGCACCAATGCTGGCGGAACTTGATTCAACGCGCGGTCGGTTGATCAATGATACCGAACGCCGCTGTCTTTCTTTCATTAGCAGCGAAGTCGTGTGGAATCTTTGCTGCGAAGGCAACTACGCGCCTTCCTTGGTGTGCGAATTGGCTGGGCCGGTGCCGGTGGAATCCTTTGAAACGCTGTATGTCGATGGCGCGGTACTTGATAAGTTCAAGTTGGGTATGACGCGTCAGGCGTTCCTAGAGGAGGCGAAAGCCATTGGTTTGCCCTGCGAAGAAGGAGAGTGGAACGGCCTTTTTCCCTATGGCATGGAAACGAAAGCCGCATTGCACGGTATGGATGCCTATCTTGTATTCCGCTTTGAGGAAGCCAGCGAGCGCCTGTACTGCATTGATACGAGCTTCTGGTACCAAACCTGTTCGCAAGCGCGTGAAGCAATGGATCGCGCTGTGGCGATATTTGAGAGGCGCTTTGGCGTGGCGCCGCAGCACAGTGCAGAGTATGAGGATTGGCTCGAATTCCACACGGCGCATGGGGTATTGCGCATTCGGGCTGAGCTGAAACAACTGGAAATGTGGTTCGAAATAGAGCAATAGGGCAATATGCCCATTAAAAAACTGTCATTCCGCATGAAGTCAGAATCCGTTTGGGATTCCGGCGCGATCGAAATGACAGCTTTTATCTTTGCTTTGCTATTCCTCGTCCTCAATCTCCTGCCCGGCAGCCGCCAGCGCTCTTTTCGCCTCGTCATACCCATATCCGCGCCGGATCAGCGCGGCATAGACCTTTCGGCGCACATCGGCATCATCCTTGCCGCGCGTGCGGGCTAGCAGCTTTTTGGCGTGCTCGGCGGCGATGCGCGCCTGCTCGTCTTCATCCAGATTGGACAGCGCGGTCTGTGCGGTCTCTTTATCCACGCCTTTGCGCGACAGCTCCTGCGCGATGCGGCGACTGCCCACGGCACGCTGCCCGCGTGCCTCCACCCACAGGTCGGCGAACTGCGCGTCGTTTAGGTATCGTTCGCGCTTGAGGCGCTCGACCACACGGTCGGCAGCTTCGTCCGGATAGCCCGCCTCGGTCAGCCGACGGCGCACCTCACGCTCGGTACGCGGCCTTGCGGCAAGAAACTTCACCGCGCAATCCAGCGCCAGCGCATATCCACGTTCAGCGATAAAGGCGCGGTAGTGCGCCGTGTCAACCGCGTCGCCGGGCATCAGCTTGCGCTCGCGATACAGCGCGGTGGGGATGACTAGCGCAGCGCCTTCATCCAGCGTGACGCACACCGCGCCACGCCGCTTTGTAACCGACAGAACAATAGACATATTTTCCTCCGCAGGGTGAATTGGGTATGTTTTGCGCGGCAAAGCGCACAATAAGGGCACCAACTTATCACAAGGAGGGGCAAGCATGCAGGGTCAAAACGGACAGCCGCAGCTCACCGCCAGTAATCTCAAGGTGCTGGTCGATTCCATGAACCACGAGGCGCTGGCCAGCAAGAAGTGCGACTTCTTCGCGCAACAGATCGCGGATCCCGCGCTGAAAGGTATGGTGATGGATATCGCCAAGCACCATCGCGCCAACTTTGACAAGCTGTTCAACTACCTGAACAGCCACCAATAAGGGGAGGAGAGACGCCATGAGCCACATGAACCAGATGCCCAATATCGGAGGCGGCAGCTTTACCGTGAATATGCAGGATCAAGGACGGCCCTGGAACGATGAAGCGATGGTGACCGATGTGCTGTCCACCGAGAAAGCAATGATCGGTGGATACGCGACCATGTCGGTGGAGACTACGTGCCAGAATCTGCGCAAGGTGCTGACCGAGAACTACACCACGCTGCTGACCGATCAATACACGGTGTTTGACGCGATGAAGCTGCGCAGCTGGTACCCCAGCAAGAACGCGCCGCAGCAGGAAGTGCAGGACGCAAAGACCATGTTCTCCAACATGCGCAACACGATCCCGCAGTAAACACATGGCCGGTGGAATCATCCACCGGCCGTTTTTTCTACCGCTGGCTGTATTTTGAAAGCAATTCGTTCTTCATCGCGAACAGGCCGTCGGACAGGTCCACCTTGTAGCGGTGCGGCTTGTGCAGGCGCTTGTATTCGTCCCATAACGTCGCTTGTTCCTGCTTGGCATACGCGGCGATATCGGACAGCGGTGGCGTCTGGTACACCAGCTCACCGTTTCGGAAGATCGGAGACAACAGGCTGCGGATCGTATAGTCGGTGACGGTCATGCGCTTCCAGGTGTTCTCGGGGTCAAAGATGGTTAGCGGCTGGCTGGCGTCGAACTGCTCGTCGGCCAGCGCGATCAGGTCGGCAATCGCCTTGCCGGTGTCCTTTTCATACAGGCGCAGCAGTTGTTTGACGCCCGGGTTGGTCACCTTGGCCGGGTTCTCGGAAATCTTGATGCGCGGCTCCATTTTGCCGTCAATTTCTTCTGCAGCCAGTTTGTAGACACCACCCAACGCTGGATTGTCCAGACTGGTGATCAGCCGCGTGCCCACGCCCCATACGTCAATGCGCGCACCTTGCGCTTTCAGGTCCCAGATCACTTCCTCATCCAAATCACCGGAGGCAAAGATACGCGCATTCGGGAATCCCGCGTCGTCGAGCATCTTGCGCGCGGAAATGGACAAATACGCCATGTCGCCGCTGTCCAGGCGAATGCCGGACGGCTCGTGCCCCTTGGCGCGCAGTTCCTTGAACACCGTGATCGCGTTGGGCACGCCGCTTTTGAGGGTATCGTAGGTATCGACCAGCAGCAGGCAGTCGTTGGGGAATACCTCTGCATACGCGCGGAAAGCGTCCAGTTCGGTGGGGAAACTCATGACCCAGCTATGCGCGTGCGTACCGCGCACCGGGATGCCGAACATTTCGCCGGTCAGCACGTTGCTGGTGGCATTGCAGCCACCGATGATCGCCGCGCGCGCGCCATAGATGCCCGCGTCCGGCCCTTGCGCGCGGCGCAGACCAAACTCCAGTACACCATCGCCCTGCGCGGCCTGCACAACACGGCGCGCCTTGGTGGCAATCAGTGTCTGGTGGTTGATGATATTCAGCAGCGCGGTTTCGATGAGCTGCGCTTCCATCACAGGCGCGATGACGCGCACAATTGGCTCGTTGGGGAAGACGATGGTGCCCTCCGGGACGGCGTCGATATCGCCGGTAAAGCGGAAGTCCGGCAGCATATTGAGGAAGCTATCCTCAAAGATGTTCAGTCCGCGCAGGTAGGCAATGTCATCGCTTGTAAAGTGCAGGTCCCGCACATATTCGATGGCTTGTTCCAGCCCCGCGGCCACCGCGTGTGCGGTCATATCGCCCTGCTTGCGATAGAACAGATCGAACACTGCGCGATTCTTTTGCATGCCGAAGTGCCAGTAGCCATTCATCATCGTCAGCTCGTACAGGTCGGTCATCATGGTTAGATTTCGCATGATTACGCTTCCTTTCTTTTGTGCGATCGGCTATTGCGCCTGCTGTGCGCGGCGGCGGGCACGAGTCTCCGGGGCATTGTTGACCGGCGGTTTGGCCGGTGTCGGCGCAAAATAGAGCAGCGCGGCGCACATCAATAGCTGCGCCATGCACACGATTTGCCGCTGCGTGACATACAGCGTATTGTCTTCGAACGCCCTGCCGTTGCCCAGCATGAATACAAACACCTGCATGACCGCGACGATGAAAGGCAGCGCCTTCATCCAAAATGGCGCGGGACGGCTCATGCGCAAAATGCCCAGCAATATGGTCGTGCCAGCCAGCACGAGCAGCAGGATTTGCGATACGGCGAACAAATTGGAGTACGCGTTGCGCTCGAACTCGCCGACAAAGAAGCATGCTACCGCCAGCACGGACGAGACCACCAGCACACCGACGTTAAAGTTAAGACCGCGCACGCGCCGGAAGGTGAAGTACAGCACGATGCCCAGACAGGCCAGCACGCTGAGGATCTGAGAAATGCGTGCCGATTGGTTCAGCAGCGTCAGGCTGTCGTCACGCAGCCCCTCGATGACCGCGCGCCCTGCGCCGTAGAGCAGCACATACCAGCAGAACATATCGCCCTTTTGCCGCATCTGCTTGCGCACTAGCATCAGCAGCGCAAAGACCAGCAGATTCCACATCGACTCATAGAAGAAAGTGGCCAGATGCCAATACCAGGTCGTACCGACCGGAATCTCTACCGCCATAGGAAAGAATTGCAGCGCCATATCGCTGGTTCGCAGGCCATAGGCTTCCATGTTGAAGTAGTTGCCCCAGCGCCCAATGGCCTGCGCCAGAATAAGACCGGGCGCCACCATGTCGCATATTGACCAGACCGAAATCTTTTTACGCTTGGCAACGATGAAGGCCGCGATCAGTCCGCCGATGACCGCGCCATAGATGGCCAAGCCGCCTTCGGTCAGGTTGAACATCGCACCCCAATTGTCAATATAATCGCCCAGCCGGAACAGCACGGAATACACGCGCGCACCCACCACGCCCAGCGGGATGGCCCACAGCGCAAAGTCTATCGCGGTGTCCTCGGGCAGATCAAGGCGCTTTTCCTCGCGCGAGGTGACAAACAGCGCCAGCAAAATGCCAATGACAATCAGCAGGCCGTACCAAGAAACACCCAGAAACGCAATGCGATCAAGCGGTGGACGACTGAGCATGGAGATCCTCCCTTAATGGCGAATAGACATATCAACCAACATTATATTGCCCCAAAGTATAGCCTGTCAAGCAACGCGCTGGCGCGCGCAAAGCGGAATAGGGCTTGCGTGTGGACGGGCAGAAGTGTATAATAGTTCGGACAGGCAAGGAGGCGCGATATGCTGGCCATCGGATGTGATCACGGCGGATATGTGCTGAAGCAACCCATCATGGATCGGTTGCGGGAATTGGGCATCGAATTTGTCGATTTTGGTTGCGATGGCGAGCCGATCGACTATCCTGTTCCCGCCAAGGCAGTAACCGACGCGATCAAGCGCGGCCAATGCGACCGCGGCATTCTGATCTGCGGCACCGGCGTGGGCATTTCCATGGCTGCCAACAAGGTGCGCGGCATCCGTGCCGCCCTGTGCCATGATACATTCTCCGCGCGCATGACGCGCAGCCACAACGATGCCAACGTGCTGTGCCTGGGCGGCCGCGTGGTGGGTCCTGGGCTGGCGGTTGATATCGTTTCGGCTTTTCTCTCCACCGAATTTGAGGGTGGCCGCCACCAGCGCCGCATTGATATGTTCGCTGATATGGAGCAATGATTCGCTCCTTTTTTTTGCGCAAAACAGGGCGACCTGTTAAGCATATTGTCCAACCATATTATGAAAAAGGGGTGCTCACATGGCAAGGAACGCAGATAAGTTCGTGCAGGTTCTGGATCATCCGTTAATTCAGCACAAGGTATCGCTGATGCGTGACAAGAATACCGGCACCAAGGACTTCCGCGAGTTGCTGAACGAAGTGTCCACGCTGATGGCCTATGAGGTGACGCGCGATCTGCCGCTGAAAGAGGTCGAAATCGAGACCCCGATCTGCAAGACCAAGGCAAAAGTGCTCGGCGCGGGCAAGAAACTGGCGGTCGTGCCGATTCTGCGCGCTGGGTTGGGCATGGTGGATGGCATCACCAGCCTAGTGCCCGCCGCCAAAGTTGGCCACATTGGCCTCTATCGTGATCCGCAAACGCTGGAGCCGGTAGAGTATTACTGCAAGCTGCCGCCGGATGTGGAAGAGCGCGAGATCATTGTGGTCGATCCAATGCTGGCGACCGGCGGCTCGGCTGCCGCTGCGATTACGTTCATCAAACAGCGCAAGTGCACCGATATCAAGCTGATGTGCTTAATCGCCGCGCCGGAGGGTGTCGAGCGCGTGCATGCCGAGCATCCGGATATGCCGATCTTTGTGGCGCAAATGGACGAAAAGCTCAATGACCATGGGTACATCGTTCCCGGTCTGGGCGACGCGGGCGACCGCCTGTTCGGAACCAAGTAAGCAAAAACCAAAGCAGGGGCGAGCGCCTCTGCTTTTTTGTGCTATACTATTGCCGGTGTATTTCCCGGGAAATGACGGGAGGTGATGGGTTGTGCAAACATGGGAGCAGGACTTCTACGACGCGTGCGAGCAGTTGGGGTTTGCGCAGGTGTGGGTGACCGACGCGCAGCCGTTTGATTTCTGGCGGGAAGCGGCGATACGCGCAGGGAACCCGGATGGGCTGACGCACGATCCCGCGGAGTTGATGCCTGAGGCAAAGCGTATTGCGATCCTGATTTGGCCGTACGCGCCGTCAGCGCAAGCGGACTGGCCAGAAGTGCATATTTCCAGCTACTACGTGGCATCCAATACAAGCAATGCGCAGGCTGCGAAAGCCGCTGACTGGTTGATTGAGCGTGGCTATGCGGCGATCGCGCGGCCCAAACTGCCGGCAAAAGCCGCGGCGCAGCGTGCGGGCGTTGGCGATTACGGGAAAAACGGGCTGCTGTACACCGAGCGGTGGGGCAGTCGCGTTGCGCTGCAAATGATCCTAACAGACGCGCCGCTGGCGCTATCGCAGGCAGGACAAGAAAGGCCGCTGGACGGCTGTGGAAGCTGCACGGTGTGCCATGACGCTTGTCCAACCGGTGCGCTTTCCGGCGACGCGCAAGTCGATCAATCGCGTTGTTTGCGCCAGTGGATGTTTAGTGGCGAAGTGGTGCCGGAGGCATATCGTCCCTTGATGAAAAACCGACTGATCGGATGTGAGGACTGCCAGTCTGTCTGTCCGAGAAACGCCAAAAACCGACTTGCGAGCGACCGAACGTTCGGTCTGAATTTGCCGGAAATGCTGGAATTTAACAGTGTCACGCAGCAGAGATTTGCGGAACTTGTCGGGAAAAACTATGCGCGCAAGCAACGCGTTTGGGCGCAAGCGGCATTGATCGCGGGCAACAGCGGTGACGCAGGGATCATTCCCGCGCTGCGGGATTTAGCAAACAGTGAATATGCAACGGTGCGTGAACACGCACGCTCGGCGATTGCGCAATTGTGCAAGGAGTGAGAAATAGATGGGCTTGCTGGAGTTGAAGCATGTCTCAAAGACCTATGCCAAACAGGGTGTGAAGGCGGTCGATGATCTGTCGTTGGACATCCGTCAGGGTGAAATATTTGGCTTTATCGGGCCAAATGGCGCGGGCAAAACCACTACCTTGAAAATGATCGTCGGTATGCTGCACCCCGACAGCGGCACAATCCATATCTGCGGGCATGACGTTGCAGCCGACCCGATTGCCGCCAAGCGCCGCGTTGGCTTTGTGCCTGACAGCGCCGAGCTGTACGACCGGTTGACTGGGGTAGAATATTTGCATTTTCTCTGTGATATGTATGGTGTACCAACAGCCGAGCGTGCCTCGCGCATGTCTCACTACATTGATATGTTTGAATTAACCGACGCGGTTGCCTCCCAGATCCGCAGTTACTCCCACGGTATGCGTCAGAAGCTGGCGGTGACCGGCGCGTTGCTGCACAAGCCGCCGCTTTGGCTGCTTGATGAGCCGCTGACCGGGCTGGACCCTCGCGCATCGCACCTGCTCAAGCAAGAAATGCGCGCGCATTGCGACGCGGGCAATACGGTGTTCTTTTCCACCCATGTGCTGGAAGTCGCCGAAAAACTGTGCGACCGCATCGGCATCATCCATCGCGGCAAGCTGGTGGCGCAGGGCACCATGGAGGAGTTGCGTCAGAAGGAGCACGAAACCACACTCGAAAGCATCTTCCTGGAGATGACCGACGAGGGGGCGGCGACATGAAGCAATTCTGGGCGCTGCTGAAAACGCAACTGAATGTCCGCTTTGGCATCTCCAACATGCGCTATATGTTTCGCCATGACAAGCCCAAGTTTGTGCGCGGCATCGGATTGTTTGCGCTGATCGCGCTGGGGTTTGGAAGCTTGGTCGGCTCATACGCGTTTGGCGTGCGTGCGCTGTTTCAAACGCTTGCTGCCACGCCCGCGCTGATCGACGCGTGCATATCGATGCTCATGGTCATCGTACCGATGATCGTGCTGATCACCAGCGTGATGACGCTGCTCGGCGTGCTGTTTTTCAGCCGCGACACAGAGTTGCTGGCTGCGCTGCCCATTGAGCAGCGCACAATCTTTGCCGCCAAGTTCGCGCAAGTGCTGCTGATCGAATATGTCTTTGTGCTGGCGCTGTTGTTGCCGCCGATGCTGTGCTATCCAGCTGCTGGCGGGATCGGGTATTGGCTGCGCTGCGTGCTGATCCTGCTGGTGATGCCCTGCATTCCCTTGACAATCGCCGCGATGCTTGCCATGCTGCTTATTCGCTTCGCCGCGTTGTGGCGGCATCGCGACCTCGTGCTGATTGTCACCAGCGTCGTGCTGTTGGTTGGATATCTCGTAGGACAGGGCTTGCTCATGCGCTCGGTGCCGCAGGACGCGGGGTCGGAGTATATCATGCGGCTGCTGATGGGTCGCCTGTCGTTGGTCGATTCGATCACCCGCCTGTACCCGCCTGCCCAATGGGCGACCGCCGCAATCTCCGGTGGCACCTCGGGCTGGCTGCCACTGCTACTGCTGATCAGCGTTTCAGGGTGCGCGCTTGCTATCATACTGGCGCTTGCACAGCGTGTGTATTTGCGCAGTGCGCTGGCCATGCTGGCGCAGGCACGGCAGCATAGACCGCTCGCGCGCAGTGCGCTAACCCTACGGAAGCCGCTTGCACCGATGTGGGCGGTGTTTGTGCGCGAGTGGCGCATGGTGCTGCGCACACCGACGTATGCGCTCAATTCGCTGATCAGCGTCATTTTAGCGCCGCTGATGTTGTCGATGCCCTCGCTGTTTGCTGGCGGCGACAAGGAAACGCAGATGCTGATGGATTTGCTTCACGGCCAGATTCCACCGCAGATGCTGGTGCTTGCACTGACAGCGGTGATCGGGTTTTTCATCGGCGTCTGTCCCGGCGCGGGCACAGTGCTGTCGCGCGAAGGCAGAGCGGTGTGGATCAGCCAAGTTGTGCCGGTATCGGCGCGCAAACAGGTGTGGGGCAAGGCATTGTTCGCGCTGTCGGTATCGCTGCTGATCGCGCTGCTCAGTGCGGTGTGCTTGCCGTTCTCGCTGGGCATTAGTTTCGCGCAGGCGGCGGCGATCTTTGCGCTATGCGCACTGTGGTCACTGCACATTGGTGTGGTCGCCGTGCTGTTTGACATCCTGCGGCCAAAGTTTGACTGGGAGAACCAGACACAGATTATTAAGCAGAGCCTCAACGCGGTCGTGGGCATGCTGTATGCCGTGATCCTGATGCTGGTGCTTGGCGCTTGCGCGTATGCGCTCCACGCGCTGGGGATTGGCTGGCAAACGCTGCTGATCACAACCTACGTTGTGTTAGCCGCACTCGGCGCTCTGTCGGCGTTTGCGCTCACTTTTTACGCTGATCGCGCCTATGCCAACATGAAACTGTAACAATATGCGTGCAATTTCTGTCATATGGGTGTATAATTTCCATATACTTTGACACATCGATGTTTTTTCTTGTTACGTATGGGAGGCACACATGGTTGAACGGGCGCGCAAACCAGCGCGCTTGCAGCGGACACCGAAGCTCCACAAAGCCAATTGGCACACGGAGCGCGTGTGGCGTTGCGTGCGGCAGTTGGCGGTGGTGTATCCACAGGATATGCTGCTGGATATGGCCTGCACGGATGGCGAGCTGTTACAGCGATTGGCTTTGCAGCATCCGGGCGCCAATCTGGCGGGCATTTGCGCGACCCCGCAGATGGCGCGAACCGCCCGAAATCGCTTGCCGGATGCCGATATCATGTTCGCAGAACTGGACGACCTGCCTTGGCTGAATGACAGCTTTGATGTGGTGATCTGCGCGATGTCTGTGGCGACCATGAAGGACCCCGCGACCGCTTTTTCTGAAGTGCGGCGTGTGCTCAAGCCCGGCGGCCAGTTTGTGTTGGCCGCGCCACATCTCTTCGAGCCGATGCGCGGGCTGGTCAATCGGTTTCTTGTGGACGACGGGCCGGACAGCGCGCCGGTCTATGCGCCCAAGCAAATCAAATACTTCCTGCAACGTGCGGGACTAGAGCAAATCCATTGGACGCGTGCGTCCCTGCTGGCGGGGATCACAGTCAGTTGGAAAAAGAAATATTAGGAGTGTGCTTTATATGCGAAAAATCATTGCGTTGCTGGTGCTTGTGTCGATCGTGTGCGTGTCCTGCGCGGCGCTGGCCGCCGAGCAGCCGCCGGTCAAGGTGGAGCAGGTTGATGTGGCTGGTGAAATCGCCGCTGCCGACGGCAAGTATGTGCTGGAAACCGGAAAGCTGTATCACATCGCGCTGGAAGCCAACGCCACCACGGGCTATGCTTGGAGCGCTGAGCTGAGCGACGCGTCATTGACCCTCATTGCCGAGGGCTACGACTATGTATCGCCTGCCGATGGCAGCGTGGGCGTGGGCGGCACGCAGCACTACTTCTTCCGCGCCGAGTCCGCGGGTGAATGCGCGCTTACACTGCGCTACAAGCAGCCGTGGATGGAGGACTCCGCCGAGGATACCACCATTGCGTACGCATTCGTGATCAAGTAAAACCGCCAAGCTTCGCGATGCGAAGCATGCTGGCAGGCGCTTTGTTCGCAGCAAGAATTTGTGCAAAGGGGCTGTTTGGCGACAGCCCTTTTTCTATGCCCGTTTTCCTTGACCAAGCCATGCTGATACGATACAATAAAGTGTCATATTCTGTGGCGGGAGGAACCAATTTGCTGAGCGATCGGATTGATCAACTTCTGGATACCGTACTAAAGCCCACGCGCTACACCGGCGGCGAAATGAATGCTAGCAGCAAGCCGTATGCGCCCGGCATGGTGCGATTTGCGTTCGCGTTTCCGGACGTGTATGAAGTAGCGATGTCGCACCTAGGCACCAAGATTCTCTATCACATCCTCAACAGCCATCCGCGCGCGCTGTGCGAGCGGGTGTTTTGCCCATGGGTAGACATGATCGCGGCGATGCGTGCGCACGACGTGCCGCTCTTTACGCTGGAGACACGCAGCCCGGTCAAGGATTTTGACATCGTGGGCTTTACGCTTCAATATGAGATGAGCTACACCAATATTCTGGAGATGCTGGATCTTTCCGGCATCCCACTGCACAGCGCCGACCGGACGGACGCCGATCCGCTGGTGATCGCCGGTGGCCCGTGCGCGTTCAACCCCGAACCGCTGCATTTGTTCATTGACGCATTCGTGATCGGCGACGGCGAGGAAGCGACACAGGAACTGGTGGACGCTGTGCTGGCCGGAAAAGATGCCGGGGAGAGCCGCACACAGATGCTGCGCCGCCTGGCGGGCATCGAGGGCGTCTATGTGCCTTCGTTGTATGATGTATCCTATGACGATCAGAGCCGCGTCGCTTCCTTTGCGCCCAACGATGCCGCCGCCCCCGCTGTCGTACGCAAACGCGTGGTGCGCGATCTGGACAGCGCCGCGTTTCCTGATAACTTCATTGTGCCGTACACGGAGATCATTCACGACCGGATCATGCTGGAAGTGCTGCGCGGCTGCACCAAAGGTTGCCGCTTCTGTCAGGCGGGCATGCTGTATCGGCCGGTGCGTGAGCGCAGCCTACACACACTGATACAGCAGGCGGAGCGACTGGTGGACGCCACCGGCTATGAGGAAATTTCGCTTTCGTCGCTGTCCACCGGCGACTATTCCTGCCTGCCGCAACTGGCCACCGCGCTGATGGAGAAGCTTGAACCGCAGCGCGTGGCCATCTCGCTGCCGTCGCTTCGGTTGGACAGCGTGATCAAGCAAACGCTGGCGCAGACCCAGCGCGTCAAGAAAACCAGCCTTACCTTTGCGCCGGAGGCCGGCACACAGCGCCTGCGGGACGTGATCAACAAGGGCGTAACAGAGGAGCAACTGCTGCAAAGCGCGAAAGACGCGTTCGAGGGCGGCTGGAGCAGCTTGAAGCTGTACTTCATGATTGGCCTGCCCACCGAAACATTCGAAGACCTCGATGGCATTGCCGACCTGGCGCGCAAGGTGGTGGCCGAGTACTTCAAGGTGCCCAAGGCGCAGCGCGCGCCCGGTCTGCGCGTCACATGCAGCGCGGCGGTGTTTGTGCCCAAGCCGTTCACACCCTTTCAGTGGATTGGGCAGGACACGCCGGAAACCATTGAGCAAAAGCTGCGCCACCTGCGCCAGGCACTGAACATCAAGGGTGTGACCTTCAACTGGCACGAGCCGCCGCTGTCCTTTATGGAGGCGTGTTTCGCGCGCGGCGACCGCCGGTTGGCAGACGTGCTGGAGCGTGCGTGGCGGCTTGGTTGCCGTTATGACGGCTGGAATGAACACTTCAAATACGACACTTGGTTGCAGGCATTTGCCGATTGTGATCTTTCCCCGGCATTCTATGCGCACCGCGCGCGCGCGCAAGGTGAAAAGCTGCCGTGGTCCTTCATCGACGCGGGCATTACCGAGTCGTTCCTATGGCGCGAATGGCAGCGCGCCGAAGCCGCGCAAACCACGCCGGACTGCCGCTTGGGCTGCCACGGGTGCGGCTTGCAGCGGTTCGAGGGGGTGTGCCAATGAGGGCGCTGATGCAATTTCGCAAGAGCGAGCAGGTACGCCACCTAGGGCATCTGGACTTGCAGCGCACTTTCCAGCGCGCGCTGCGGCGCAGCGGGCTACCGCTGGCGTACTCGAAGGGGTTTCACCCACATGTGCTGGTCGCGTTCGCGTCGGCGCTGTCGGTGGGCGTTTCGTCCGACGCGGAGATCGTCGATGTGACGCTAGCAGAGCCGGTAGATGCCGATACCTGCCTGACGCGCGCCAACGCGGTGTTGCCCGACGCGCTGCGCGCCTGCCGCGCCGTGATGGTGGAAGATACGCATCCCGGGCTGATGGGGCTGCTCAAGCAGGCGGATTATGATGTGCTGTTGATTGGCGCGGACAGTAACGCTTTCGCAAAGGCGGCCGAAGATTTCCTGGCGCAAGAGGATGTGCAGGCCGTTCGCAAGAGCAAGCGCGGCGAGAAGCTGGTCAATATCCGGCCCATGGTGCACGCGCTGTCGATTATGGCGGATGCGCAGGGCGCGTGCGCGAAGATGCGCGTGTCGCTGGAAGAAGCGGCAACGTTAAAGCCCGAGCTGCTGATCCAAACATTGGCAACGGCGATCGGCGCGGACATGCCGCCGCTTCGCATGCATCGCACGGCGTTATTCGGCGTGCGCGATGGGCAAGCGGTGCCGCTGATCGAATTGTCATAAGGAGCCACGATGCAAAGAGAGATTCTGCTGGATCAGCGAGGGGAAACCATCACGCTCGCGCTGCTGGAAAACGGCCTACTGCGGGAGATGCTGATCGAACGCGCCGACGCGCAAAGCGCAACCGGCGATGTCTATGTCGGTCGCGTGCAGCGTGCCGTTGCCGGGATGGAAGCCGCCTTCGTGGATATAGGGCTGGACAAGAACGCCTTTCTGCCGTTTGCCGCCCATGAACCGCGCCTGAAGGAAGGGCAAAACCTGCTGGTGCAGGTGCACAAACAGCCGGGGGGCGACAAGGGGCTGCGGCTCACGCGCGAGGTATCGCTGGCCGGGCGGTTGGTGGCGCTGAACATAGGCACGGGGGACTGCGGTGTATCGGCCAAGATCACCGACATGAGCGCGCGTGCGCGACTGAAGACACTGCTATCCGCACAGTGTCCGACGGAGTGCACGCTGATCGCTCGCACTGCCGCGCAGGGGGCGAACGACGATGCGATTGCGGCGGAGGTCGCGGAACTGACCGCACTGATGCGTCGCCTGATGCGTGAGGCCGACACCAGTGCAAAACCAAAGTTACTTTGGCGTGCGCAGCATCCGGCTGAGCGGTTCATCCGAGATCTGCTGGATGAACGACTGCATCGCGTCATTGTGTCGGACGATATATGGCTGGATCGTATCCGCGATAATTTGGACGCATGGAAGCCCGCGCACAGCCCATTGGTGGAACGCTACACCGGCAGCACGCCGCTCGTTGATCTATACAAAATTCCCGCCGTGCATGCACGCAAAGTCTGGCTCAAATGCGGCGGTTATCTGATATTTGACCGCTGCGAGGCGATGACGGTCATTGACGTAAATAGCGGCAAATATACCGGCAAGGCGTCGAAGGCTACACTGGACGACACCGCCCTGACCGTCAATCGCGAGGCCGCGCTGGAGATCGCCGTGCAGCTGCGCCTGCGCGATATCGGCGGCATTGTGGTCATTGACTTTATCGACATGAACGAACCGGCGTATCAAAAGGCGCTGCTCGACACACTGCACGATGCCGTGCAAGCTGATCGCTCCAAGGTGTGGATTGGCAATGTTTCGCAGGTTGGCTTGGTCGAACTGACACGCCGCCGATTATTTGGGCAAACGGAGGGTATCCGCTGACATGAGGGAACAAACGCACATCACGATTCCCACGGAAGAAATCGCGCGGCAGACCAGTTTTTGCGCCGATATCCGCGTGCTGCCAATGCGCCCCAACACCTACTGCATTGTGACCTATGGCTGCCAGATGAATGCGCATGACAGTGAAAAACTAGCCGGAATGCTGGCGGAAATGGGATTGAGCGAGGCCGGGCGCAAAGAGGACGCCGACTTCGTGCTCTATAACACCTGTTGTGTGCGCGACAATGCCGAGCGGCGCGCGTTAGGCAATGTGACCTGGCTGAAGGAACTGAAAAAGCAACGTCCCGAGCTGGTGATCGGCGTTTGTGGCTGCATGATCCAACAGGACGGTATGGCCGACAAAATACTGGGGCAATATCCGTTTGTGGACATCGCGTTTGGCACGCACAACCTGCATCGATTTCCAGAGCTGCTGTACAACGCGCTGTCAGGCAAGCGGCGCGTCGTCGAGGTGCTGCAGGCCGATGGCTGTATCGCCGAGGATGTTCCAATGCGCCGCGTCAGTGAGACGCACGCCTACATCACCATCATGTATGGCTGCAATAATTTCTGTTCGTACTGCATCGTGCCGTATGTGCGCGGCAGGGAACGCTCGCGCGACGCGGCTAGCATCCTTGCGGAAGCCAAGGCGCTCCAACAGCAAGGTGTGCAGGAGATCATGCTGCTGGGGCAGAATGTAAATTCCTATGGCAACGATCTGGGGGAAGGTCGCATGACCTTTCCGCAACTACTGCGCGAGCTGGACCAGCTTGACATCCCGCGCATCCGGTTCATGACCTCACACCCCAAGGATTTGTCGGACGAGCTGATCGATGTGATGGCTTCCGCGCGGCATGTGTGCCCGGCGCTGCATCTGCCGGTGCAGGCGGGCAGCGACGCGGTGCTCTCATCCATGCGCCGCGGTTATACCCGCGCACAGTACCTTGCCCGCGTGGCGGAACTGCGTCGGCGTATCCCCGATATCGCACTGACCACCGACCTGATCGTCGCCTACCCTGGCGAAACCGAACAGGACTTTGCCGATACGCTGTCACTGGTGGAGCAGGTACGCTATGACGCCGCATTCACCTTCATCTATTCGCCACGCAAGGGCACCAAGGCGGCGGAACTGCCCGGGCGCATCGACGATGCCACGGCGACGCGCCGCATCGAGCAGCTCATCGCGGTGCAGCGAAGCATCACCGCCACACAAAACGCGCGCTTTGTCGGCACGGTGCAGCCGGTGCTGGTCGAGGAACAATCCAAGCGCAGCAAGACGCAACTGGCAGGCAAGACACCGCACGGCATCACGGTCAACTTTACCGGGGATGCCCGTCTGATCGGAACCATCATAGATGTCGCCATCACCGGCGCGGCGGAAACCACGCTGCGTGGTGAGCTGGCGACACAGAAAACGGAGGGGTACATATGAACCCAGTTTTTGACAGGGCGCGCACATTGGGTGAAGCGATCCAGCAATCCGAGGAATACCAGACCATGCGGCGCGCCGAGGACGCCAGCATGCGCGATGCGGTGGCGGCCACGCTGATGGGGGATTTCGCCACGCATAAAGGCGCGGTCGAAGCGGTACTGTCCGCCGAAAACCCCGATCCCAGAGTCATTGCCGAGCACAGCCATGAAATGGAGCGCATCCAAACCGAGTTGTCGGCGATGCCGGTCATTCAGGAAATGACCGCCGCTCGTGCCGCGTTCACCGACATGATGAATCAGGTCAATCAGGTGCTGCGCTTTATGGTGACCGGCGACATGGAGGACACCACTTCGTCCGGCTGCGGCGGCAGCGGGTGCTCCGGCTGCTCGGGTTGCGGACACGACCACTGATCATATCGCCTTTTTTCACGCACAGGAGGACACATGGCCAACCTCAGTCCAATGATGCAACAATACATGCAGATCAAGGAGCGCTATCCGGGCGTTATCCTGTTCTTTCGCTTAGGCGATTTTTATGAAATGTTCTTTGACGATGCCATCACCGCCTCACGTGAGCTGGAGCTGACGCTGACCGGGCGCGACTGCGGCCTGACAGAGCGCGCGCCCATGTGCGGCGTGCCGCATCACGCAGTGCAGACATACCTGTCGCGCTTGCTGGAGAAGGGCTATAAGGTCGCGATCTGTGAGCAAATGCAGGACCCCAGCGAGGTCAAGGGGTTGGTGGAGCGCGATGTGGTGCGTATCGTCACGCCCGGCACAGTCATCGACGAAAACATGCTTGATGAGCGCGAGAACAACTATCTGCTGTCGCTGTGCATGGAGGATGACGCGATTGGATTGGCCTATGCCGACGTATCGACCGGCGAGGTGTACGCGTATGAAATGCAAAGCGCGACCAGTACGCTGCCTGACGAGTTGGCGCGCATCGCCCCCAAAGAAATCATCGCCAACGACGCGGCGGTGATGGCGGGCGTGGCGCAGCAGGCAGGCTATGCGCTGAGCGCGTACGCGCCGCGCGCGTTCTCGCTGGCCAGCGCGAAAGAGGCACTGCAAGCGCATTTTGGCCAGCAAAGCGTGGACGCGTTTGGCCTTGGCGAATGCAAGCTGGCGACCTGCGCTTCCGGCGCGCTGATGCGCTATCTGGGCGAAACGCAGCGGAACGCGCTGGCGCATATCACCGCGGTGCGGCGGTATCAGCCCGAAGCCTTCATGCTGCTGGACAAGACCGCGCGCCGCAATCTAGAGCTGACAGAAAGTCTGCGCGGCAAGGGCAAGCGCGGGACGCTGCTGGCGCTTATGGACAAGACCGCCACCGCCATGGGCGGACGGCTATTGCGCGCTTGGCTCGACCAACCGCTGGCTTCACTGGAGGGCATCAACCGCCGCCTAGACGCTGTGGCCGCGCTGTATAGCGAGCATGTGGTGATGCAGTCTATCCGCGAGGAACTGCGCCACGTTGCCGATATTGAACGGCTGGTCAGCAAACTATCCTATAAAAGTCTGCACGCGCGCGACGCGCTGGCGCTGTGCGCCTCGCTGGAGCGCGTGCCTGCCGTCAAACGCCTGTCCGCGCATGCGCGCGGCGCATGGCTGGACGAGCTGACCAATGCGCTCGATCCGTTGCCGGAGCTGACCGACTTGCTGCGCCGCGCGATCCATCCGGACGCGCCGCTGAATCTCGCTGATGGCGGCATTATCAACGACGGCTATGACGCCGAGCTGGACGAGCTGCGCCGCGCATCGGTAGAGGGCAAGCAGTGGCTGGCCAATCTGGAGGCACAGGAGCGCGAGGCCACCGGCATCAAGAACCTGCGCATTCAATACAACCGCGTGTTCGGCTACTATATCGAGATCACCAAGTCCAATCTGTCTCAGGTGCCGTATCGCTACACGCGCCGACAGACCTTGGCCAATGCCGAGCGTTTTACAACGCCTGAGCTGGCCGATATCGAGCAAAAGATACTCGGCGCCGAGGACAAGGCGCTGAAGCTGGAACAGTTGCTCTTTGCTGATGTGCGTCAACACATCGCCGCCGAGTTGCCGCGCTTGCAGCGCACCGCCGAGGCGCTGAAAACCATCGACGCGCTGGCCTCCCTAGCGATGATCGCAACACAGCACGGCTATGTGCGTCCCGAGATGGCCGACGACGGCACGCTGCACATTGTGGACGGCCGCCATCCAGTGGTCGAGAGCACAATGTCCGGTGGCGCGCAGTTCGTGCCCAACGATACCGATATGGACATGCGCGACAACCGCATGCTGATCATCACCGGCCCGAACATGGCGGGCAAAAGTACCTACATGCGTCAGGTGGCGCTGATCGCGCTGATGGCGCACATTGGCAGCTTCGTGCCTGCCAAGCAGGCGCACATTGGCCTGATCGACCGCATCTTTACGCGCGTGGGCGCGTCCGATGATCTGGCCAGCGGGCAATCTACCTTTATGGTTGAGATGAACGAGATGGCCAACATCCTGATCAATGCCACGCCCAAGTCTCTGGTCATACTGGACGAGATTGGGCGCGGCACCAGCACATTTGACGGCCTCTCGATCGCCTGGTCGGTGGTGGAATACCTCTGCGATGACGCGCACGGCTGCAAGACGTTGTTTGCCACACACTACCACGAGTTAAGCGAGCTGGAAGGCCGACTTCCCGGCGTGGTCAACTTCCGCGTATCGGCCAAGGAGCACGGGGAGGACATCCTATTCCTGCGCAAGATCGTACGCGGCAGCGCCGACAAAAGCTTTGGCGTGCATGTGGCGCGACTGGCCGGTGTGCCCGCACCTGTCCTGGGTCGGGCGCAGGAGATTCTGGCGCGCCTGGAGGCTGCCGATGTGAACCAGAACAGCATTGGCCAGAACATCTTAGAGGACAACCGCAAGCAAAAAAGTGAGCAGGTGACGCTATTTACATCGCCCGCCACTGCGCTGATTGAAGAACTGCGCGACACCGACGTAATGGGATTGACGCCCATCGAAGCGATGAACCTGCTGTTTGCGCTGCGCGAGCGCGCCAAGCGCATCTAGCCCTGACCGAACTTTGGAGGGTACATGGAAGCAGAAAGAAAGAGCATCCAGCGACTGCCGGAAGAGGTGGTGGGGAAGATCGCCGCCGGTGAGGTAGTGGAGAGCCCTGCCGCCGCCATCAAGGAGCTGATAGAAAACAGCATCGACGCGGGCGCAACCAATGTCACCGTTGAAACACGGGATGGGGGCATTGCCTATTTTCGCGTCACAGACAATGGCGGTGGCATCGCGCCGGAGGATGTGAAGATGGCCTTCGAGCGCCATGCGACCAGCAAAATCCGCACGGCTGACGATCTATTTGCCGTACAGTCGCTGGGTTTTCGCGGGGAAGCGCTGGCGTCCATCGCGGCGGTGGCCAAGGTGACGCTGACCAGCCGCGCGCGCGGCAGCGATCGCGGGATCAAAGCAGTCAATATTGGCGGACGTTTCGAGAGCATACAGGACGCCGGTACACCGGAGGGCACCACCATCATGGTGCAGGATTTGTTCTTCAATACGCCCGTGCGGCTAAAATTCCTAAAGAAGCCCGGCACCGAGGGCGCGCGCGTCGCCGACATGGTGCTGCGCATGATGCTGTCCAATCCGACGGTTGGTTTTCGGCTGATACAAAACGACAAGCAGGTCTACCACAGCCCGGGCGACGGCAAACTTGCCAGCGCGATATATAGCGCGTATGGACGCGAGGTATCCGAGCGGCTCTTCGCGGTGGATGGGGATGATGGCGGCATCCATGTGTGGGGCGTGGTGGGCATTGGCGCAATCGCGCGCAGCAACCGCACACAACAGAGCTTCTTCATCAATGGCCGCTATGTGCACAGCGCGCTGCTGACCCAGGCGGTCGAGGCCGCCTGCCGCGAACGCGTGCTGATCGGCCAGTTTCCGCTGTGCGTGCTGCATTTGCAATTGCCGGCTACACTGGTCGATGTGAATGTGCATCCCAACAAGCTGGAAGTACGATTCTCCGATGAATCGCTGGTGTCTGCATGCATACAGCGCATTGTGCGCGATGCGCTGCGTCAAGACCCAATCGCCAGCGCGCCGGAAATCAAGCTGGTGCGAGAAGAATTGCCGGAGCGTCCAGCCGCCGAAGTGAAGGCGCAGGTCATCGCGCCGCCCCCGCCGGAGATGGAACAAGTGCGCATGACGCCGCCGACGGAACGCTTCGCGGATGTCGCGGCTGGGTTCTTTTCGCAGGTGGCAAGCACCCCGGCGAAAATGAGCGAGCGTGGATACATACCCCCGCCGCCACCGCCAGACATCGCGCCGCCGGTGTTTGTAGCGCCAATGCCGCCGCCCGTGGAGGAAGCGCCGCCTTTCTCGGTGATTGGCGTGGCGTTTCGCACCTATATACTGGTGCAGCAGGGCGATAAGCTGCTGCTGATCGACCAGCACGCGGCACACGAGCGCATGCTCTACGAAAAGCTCATGCGCTCTTTGGGCGAAGGCAGCGGTTCACAGCAATTGCTGGTGCCGCAAGTCGTGAAGGTAACGCCCGCCGAGCGGGACCGGTTGACGCAGTATGAGGAAGCGGTGCGCGAAGCCGGGTTTGAGTTTGACTTTTTCGGTGACGACGCGGTGCAGGTACGCGCTGTGCCGATTATCCTAGGTGAGCCAGAGGCCAAGCAGGCATTTACCGGCATGCTGGACCAATTGAGCGAGCTCAAGCTGTTGTCTACGCAGCAAAAACGCCGCGATGCCATTGTGCAGATGTCGTGCAAGCGCGCGATCAAGGGCGGCGACACACTGGACAACCGGGAAATCGCGGCGCTGCTGGAAGAGATGCGCGCCAGCGAAGCGCCGCCAACCTGTCCGCATGGCCGTCCGCTGGTGGTCGTATTGACCCGAAACGAGCTGGAAAAGCGCTTTCGGCGCATCGTATGACGCACGGGATAGGAGAAAATATGCGACCGATCATCGCCGCCGTGGTGGGGCCAACCGCATCGGGCAAAACCGATGCGGCCATCGCGCTGTGCCGCGCGTTGGGTGGCGAGGTGGTGTCGATGGACTCTATGCAGGTCTATCGCGGCATGGATATTGGCACGGCCAAACCAACGCAAGCCGAGCGGCAGGGCATCGCGCATCATTTGATGGATGTCGTTGATCCGGGCACGCCTTTTTCTGTCACGGAATATCGCGACATGGCTGACACGGCGATGGACGATATCCTCGCGCGCGGCAAACTGCCGGTGCTGGCGGGCGGGACGGGGTTTTATCTGAACGCGCTGACCTATGACATGGATTTCGCTGATGCGGGCGCCGATTTAGCCTTTCGCGGCGCGCTGGAAGCGGAGGCGTGCACAGAGCAGGGCAAACAGGCACTGCACACGCGACTTGCGCAGGTCGATCCGGTGACCGCGCAGCGACTGCACGCGAACGATGTGCGCAGGGTGATCCGCGCACTGGAGATCGAGCACGCCACAGGCAGACCGATGTCCGAGCATGCCCGGGACATCAAACAAACCGAACGGCGGTATGCGCCGGTTGTTGTGGGGCTGACATATCCACGCGAGCAACTCTACCAGCGCATAGATCAGCGTGTAGGAAACATGATGGCACAAGGCTTGCTGGCGGAGGCAAAAGCGCTGGCGAAGCAAGACATAGCCGAGGATAGTCAAGCCATGCAGGCCATCGGATACCGCGAGCTGTGGCCATATCTGCGCGGTGAATACTCGCTGGATGAGGCGATATGCGCTATCCAGCAAAATTCACGCCGCTATGCCAAGCGGCAACTGACTTGGTTTACGCACGATCCGCGCGTTTGCTGGTTCAATCACGCGGACTATGAAAGCAAAGACGCGCTGTACACCGCGCTGATCGCTCATGTGCGACAAGCGATAGGAGATAGGATGGGATGAATTTGCGAACGATTACGACCCCTGCAGAACTGCATACGCTGCTGGAGCAAGCCGAACAGCGCTGCGCACCAGTGTTTGCGCGGCTTGAGTGCACAGAACAAGCAGTTTTTGCGCGCATCATGCGCGCGTTTCAAACGCACCGCATCGCCGCGCAACATTTCGCTGGCACCACCGGCTATGGGTACGGCGATACTGGGCGCGACGCGCTGGAGCAAGTGTTTGCCGATGTGTTTGGCGCGGAGGACGCGCTGGTGCGCCCACAAATTGTCTCGGGCACGCACGCGCTGGCGATCTGCCTGTTTGGGCTGCTGCGCCCGGGCGACCGGCTGTTGTCGGCAGCCGGAAAGCCTTATGACACGCTGGACGAAGTGATCGGCATGGCCGGGGAGGCCGACGGTTCACTCAAAGCCATGGGCGTCGCGTATGACGAAGTACAGCTCAAGGAGGATACGCTGGATATCCCGGCCATTGTTGCTGCGCTGCGCCCGGAAACCCGCGTCGTGCTGATCCAGCGTTCGCGCGGGTATGCTTGGCGCGCGTCGCTATCTATAGCGGCAATCGGCGAGGCGGCACAGGCCATCCATAGCGCGCGTCCCGATATATTTGTGATGGTGGACAACTGCTATGGCGAGTTTGTCTGCGAACAGGAGCCGTCCATGGTCGGCGCTGATGTGGCAGTCGGCTCGCTGATCAAGAACGCAGGCGGCGGCATCGCGCCGACTGGCGGATATCTGGTGGGCACAAAGGCGGCGATTGCCCGGATTGAGCAGCGGTTGACTTCGCCGGGCATCGGCAGGGAAGTAGGCTCCTACGCACCGGGGTATCAGGCGTTCTATCAGGGGCTGTTTATGGCGCCTCATGTGGTTTGTCAGGCGGTCAAAACCGCAGTGCTGGCTGCCAGTGCGTTTGATTTGCTCGGTTTTCCGGTGCAGCCCGCGCTGGATGCGCCGCGTAGCGACATCATTCAAGCCATCGAGTTGGGTGAAGCAGAGCGCCTGATCGCCTTTTGCCGCGGCATCCAGGCGGCGTCCCCGGTAGATAGCTTTGCTACACCGGAGCCGTGGGATATGCCGGGCTATCAGCACCAGGTCATCATGGCGGCGGGCACGTTTGTATCCGGCGCTTCCATAGAGCTCAGCGCGGATGCACCGATGAAGCCACCGTATATTGTCTACCTGCAAGGCGGGTTGACCTATGCGCATGGACGCATGGGCATTGAAAGCGCGCTCAAAGCGGTTTTCGGCATATAAAGCAAGTACAATCAAACGGCAGGGAAAATTTCCTGTCGTTTTTTGTTGCATCTGGTTATGCATTTATGCAGACCGGACGGCACGAAATGCGAACATGCAATCAGTCAGCATAAGCATGCATTCAGATGGTCGCATCGCACTGGATACACTAAATATGGGATAGGTATAGACCGAACGTCTGCTATATGGTATAATGAGAACGAAAAGACCGACCGACGGTTATATTCGTAAGTTGAAAATAGCATATGAAAAAGCGCTGCCGATGGCAGCGCAAAGTGTGAAGGATGCGATGCGTTACATCACGCGCTGGCGCAGCAGAGAAACCACCTTGCCTAGCACAGTCACCTCATCTGCAAGGATCGGCTGCATGGTGTCATTCTCCGGTTGGAGGCGGAAGTGCCCGTTCTCCTTGTAGTAGCGCTTCACCGTCGCCTCGTCCTCAATCATCGCGACGATGATATCGCCATTGTTGGCGGTTTCCTGCTTCTTGACGACGACCAGATCGCCATCGAGAATGCCCGCGTTGATCATGCTCTCACCGCGAACAGACAGGATGTAGTGTGTACCCTCGCCACCGAGCAGTTCCTGCGGCAGCAGCAAGCTTTCGTCGATTTGTTCCTGCGCGAGGATGGGGGTACCGGCGGTGACACGGCCGAGAATGGGAACCGAAAGAATCCCATGATCGCCACGGGTAAAGCGGGGATCGCCCAAGATCTCCATAGCGCGCGGCTTCATCGGGTCACGATTGAGCAGCCCTTTTTTCTGCAGCCGCATGAGGTGTCCATGCACTGTGGACGTGGACTTTAGCCCCACAGCGTCACAGATCTCGCGCACGGAAGGGGGATAGCCCTGGTCGCGGACAGCATTCTTGATGTAATCGAGGATTTTAGACTGATTGTCCCCACGTGGTTTCTTCATACAAAGCACCTCACAAGTCTGTTACGCACAAATCAAGAAGCACCTAGTGCGAACACTTTATCGCGTTCAGTATAGCACGGTTGTTCGTATAACGCAAGTGAATTACAAACATTTGTTCGATAATTTTTGAAAAACGCTTGACACGGAACGTTTGTTCGCATATACTGATCGTGCATACAACATCCAGTACATATTCCACGCGTTTTCTGTACAATCTATTGACTGATATCACCATCCAACCGCAGAGGAGGAATGATTCACCATGTACGCTTCCTATCACCACGTTCGCGCGCCCAGACGTTTACCGCACGGCAATGCCCGCACAATTTCCGCCGCCATGTCGCGCGCGCTGCGCGGAAGCGTGCTTTGGACCATTGTTGCCTCATTGCTGGTTTGCGCGGCATTGGGATGGCTGACCTATGAAATCTGCAACCGTACAGATATCGCCACCATCGCGCTGCCAACCGATATGCCGCGCAATGTCATCGACATGCACAATTTCTACGGCTGATCTCGCAAAGCGACCGAATTGGTTGAATATCACTGACATATGCCAGCAAAATGACAACACGACGTAGCCTACAAGCTGCGCCGTGTTTTTGTATCTTATCAGTTGTCGATTGGCGATTTTCGCTTGCCGCCGTCATCGCGCAGTACCGTGCGGCGCGCGGCTTCACGTCGGCGATCTTCCGGCATGGCGGCATAGTGCTTGCGTGTGGTGTTCACATCCGCATGGCCCAGCACATCGGCCACCAGATAAATATCGCCAGTTTCACGATATAGATTGGTGCCGTAGGTGCTGCGCAACTTATGCGGGCTAATTTTACGTTTAAGCGGCGCGGCGAGCCGGGCATACTTGCGCACCAGGTTTTCCACCGCGCGTTGAGTAATGCGCCGACGTTGCAGCGATAGGAAAAAAGCTTGTTCGTGACCGGGCAGCGTTTCGACTTCGATGCGCTCACGATAGTAGTCCTTGAGTGCGTCTGCCACTTCATCCGAGAAGTAGAGGATAGACTGATTGCCACCTTTTCGCGTGATCACAAACGCATTTTGCTCAAAATCGATATCCTCCACATTGATGCCCACGCATTCGCTGACGCGTATGCCGGTCCCCAGAAACAGCGTCAGCATGGCCAAATCGCGCTTGCGGGTCAATTCATGATACGCTTTTTGACGATCAGACAGCGCATCGCCAGTTTCCGCGATGTCCAGAATACGTGCAACCTCGTCAATATCTAGGCGGATAATCGCTTTCTGGTGATTCTTGGGTAGCGACACCAGCTCCGCGACGTTTCCAGCCACACGCTCGCTGGCAAACAGATAACGAAAAAACGCACGCAGCGTGGACAATTTTCGCATCTTGCCGTATTCATGATTTTCCATTTCCCGGGAAATGATTGCGCCATCCTCGGTCTGTTCATTCTTAAAGTACAGCGTCAAAAAGTTGCTGTATCGCTCGATATCCATCTTGGTGATCTTGGCAATAGCGGTATCGGTGAAGGCATCTGGGGCCAGATTGGCAAAAGTGCGCACTTCTCTGACCAGATATTGGAAAAATATGCGCAAATCATAGGCGTACGCAAGCCGTGTGAGCACGCTGGTCTGCGATTCAATGGCAATAAAGAAGTCCTGACAGGGCGTTGGCAGCTCTTTTTGTATGTCGCGCAGTTGTTGGATGCGCTTGCGATCGACTTCCGCGCGATAATCGCCAGGTTTTGTTTGCATACGCACCTCCATAAAAACAGACTTACGGTCGAAACAGTCCAGACGTCGGATTGTTTGCACAAGCACATGTGATGTGACATGGGGCAATATTCGCTGCGATAGCACAACGATGCACCTTGGCAAGAAAAAGTGACTGAAGCCGTTGCATCTGGACTGCCGTCCGCGTGTACGCGCCATTGTGCGGCAAAACCGCTGAACACTACAAGGAAATATACATTGAATATGATATATGCACTGATTTTTCGTAGCTTACACAAAGGGCAATATGGTTGCGTGACTTGGTGCGCAACATGTCTGCGCGTGCCAGAAGGGCACGCAAAGAAATAACACGCATTCGTGCAAGAAATGTGGATATCTAGAGCCAACTATTCGTAAAAGCGTTCTTTTACGAATAGTTTAATGCATCTCACCCACGTTGTCAAGCGCGATATTTCCGGCTTTCGCGGCTTCTTGTGCCTTACGCACTTGGGCTATCTCCCCGGTGGCAAGTTGGTCACAGCGATTGTTGTATTCGTTATCAGCATGTCCGGGCACTTTGACAAAGGTTACATCGTGCGCGGTAAGCAGCGTCAACAGGTGCTTCCACAAATCTTGGTTTTCAACCGGCTGCTTGCTGGCGGTTTTCCAGCCGTTGCGTTGCCAGTTCCCCAGCCAATTTTTTTCGATGGCATTGACTAGGTACGCGCTGTCAGAGTGCACGGTCACTTTGCATCGCTGCTTCAGCGCTGACAGCGCCTGGATCGCCGCAAAAATCTCCATGCGGTTGTTTGTGGTTTCCGGCATATAGCCGCTTAGCTCTCGTTTGTGGTCGCCATACAGCAGCACGGCACCCCAACCACCCGGACCGGGATTGCCGGAACACGCACCGTCGGTATAGATTGCTACGTCCTTCAAACGGACCTCCCAAATGTTTACATTGTGTACTTTGTTTCGCGGATCATCTTATTTTTTCGAAAGCGCATCGGTCTTGGTCAGTGCGGCGGTCACTGCATCGGCAAATGTCCCACGGATGCCTGCCTTGTCCAGCACATGCACGCCCAGGATGGTTGTGCCGCCCGGCGAGCAAACCGCGTCCTTGAGTGCCCCGGGATGCATGCCGGTATCGCGCACCATTTTGCCCGCGCCCAGCACCATCTGCGACGCCAGCTGATAGGCTTGCACGCGCGGCAAGCCGTGCATGACGCCCGCATCACCCAGCGCCTCGATCACTTGATAGATAAACGCGGGCCCGCAGCCGGAAATGCAGGTCGCTGCATTGAACAGTCGCTCTTCCAGCACCGCGACCGAACCGACAGTATCAAACAGCGCCTTGGCGTTGTCAAATTCTTCTCCGGTCAGCGTGTGCTCCCTGCCCAGCAGTGTCATGCCCTCGCCCACCATGGCTGGCGTATTGGGCATCACGCGCAGGATGTGCGCGGCGGTACCCAAGCCGTCTTGCAGCATGCCCAGCGTCCAGCTCGACACGATGGACAGCACCGGCTTGTGCCCCACATGTGGTTTGATCTCCTCAAGCACCGATGCGCAGTAAATCGGCTTAACCGCCAGCACAATCACGTCGGCACGCTGCACCAGTTCCACATTGTCACGCGCGATTTTTAGTTTGAGCTCATCGGCAAGCGCGCGCGGCAAACCCGGCGACACATCGCTGATGATCAGGTTTTCCGGCGCGACAAAGCCCTGCGCCAGCAGCCTGCGAAAAATGGCCTGCGCCATGTTCCCCGCGCCAATGAAGCCAATATTCTTCTTCGCCATGTCTTTTCCTCCAGTATTGGATCGCTCCTGTGGCATTATACCATGTGGCCACGATAAAGCAAAGCGGCAACGCAAAAACGCTTTACATTGCCGCTGATTTATGGTACAATCGTGCCTGTTCCTAGGGGCATGGTGTAATGGTAACACGTGGGTCTCCAAAACCTTTGTTGAGGGTTCGAGTCCTTCTGCCCCTGCCAAAAGTCGCAAACGCTTGCATAAGGGTTTGCGGCTTTTCTTTTTGCCTGTAGCGACCTTTGCGCCTCCTGTTGCACAAAATGGTTTTCATGATACAAAAAGAACCGTCCCTGCAGACGGTTCTTTTTTTAGTGCTTCTATGCCTATTCCCCCATGCACTCTACCTGTACCTTGGCCTCCTTGAGCAGTTGCATCGAAAATTCGTCTGGATAACCATGTTTATATACCACGCGCGTAATGCCCGCGTTGATTAGCATCTTGGTGCACAGCACGCACGGCTGATGCGTGCAATAGATCGTGGCGCCGTCGATGCGAATGCCCAGTTTTGCCGCCTGGATGATCGCGTTTTGTTCGGCGTGCACTGCGTAGCAGATTTCGTGGCGCGTACCGGAGGGAATATTCAGCTTTTGCCGCATGCACTCGCCACGCTCCACGCAGGTTGTAATGCCCGCCGGGGCGCCATTGTAGCCGGTGGTCATGATACGCTTGTCCTGTACGATCACAGCGCCAATCTTGCGGTTCTCTTGGTAACAGCTTGCCCAGGTCGCGATGACCTCCGCCATTTGCATAAACCGGTGATCCCACTTGTCGAACATATGCGGCCTCCCAATCTGTGTATGCACGCAGTATAACGCAGCTTTTCCCTTGCGTCAATCCTCCGCACATCAATCCCTCGATGCGCGCATAGCGTAGACAGGTGATGCGCGTGAAGGCGAAAAAATCGCTGCTGGAACAAACCGCTGTACTGACTGGATCGAACTTATTGGTGCGTACGCTGGGCTTTATCATGCGCATTTGGTACTCGCGCGTGATGGGCGCGGAGGCGATGGGCATACTAGAGCTTGCGACATCAGCGCATTTGCTGCTAATTACACCGGTAACCTCAGGGTTGCCGGTAGCGATGTCGCGTCTGGTGGCGCAGCGGCGCGGCGCACGGGACGAGCAAGGCGCGCTAAGCGTGCTGACCGCTGGGCGGAAGCTGGTATACCGAATCTGTCGCGTGTTGTTTCCCATCGCATTGGTCCTGTCGCCATGGATAGCCCGCGCATTGGGCGACGAACGCACGCTGCCCGCGCTGTGGGCGTTTTTACCCTGCATGCTGATTCTGGGGCTTTCCGCGGTCTACAATGGTTATTGCTACGGCCAGTCCAACACGTTTCCGCCAGCACTGTCGGAGATTATTGAGCAAGCGCTGCGTTTTCTGGTGTCGGCCGTGCTGCTGCTGACGCTGCACAACGTCGCGCTGGCATGGCGCGCCGCATTCCCGGCGATTGCCACCGCCATTGGCGAGGCGGTCGGTGTACTGCTGGTGATATGGTTAATCCATCGCGGGCAACCGCGCGTGCGCGCAGGCGATGACAGGCCATTGCAGCGCGCGCTGTTTCGTCTGGCGCTGCCCATGACGCTTGTGCGGCTCAGTGCCACCGGCATGCGCGCGCTGTCCGCGATTATTATCCCCCTGCGCCTGATCGCCAGCGGCCTTATCCCTGCTGAAGCGACCGCGCGGCTGGGCTTGTTTCAAGGCATGGCCATGCCCATGATGATGTTGCCGTCGGTGTTCACCGGCGCGCTGGCGATGATTGCGGCACCTGCGCTGGCAGAACGACAAAAGCGCCCTCAGGCGCTAAAAAATTTATTCTATCGTCTGTTGCTGGCCACTGTCGGCATTTCCGCGTTGGCGATGCTGGTGGTCTATTTCGGCGCGGAGCTATTCTCCCGCTATCTGTATCACCAGCCCGAATTAGCGCCATTGCTGCGCGTCCTGTCGCCCATGGTGGTGGTCTTTGGTGTACAGCAGGTCACAGGCAGCATGCTAGCGGGGCTCGGTTTGCAGCGCAAGGGGCTGATTGCTTCGTTGATCGGCTCCGCAATGACGCTGTTGATGACCTGGATCATGACCGCCGCGCCGCATCTGCGGCTATCCGGGTGCGCCTATGCCATGATTGCCGGGCAGACGCTCAGTGTGCTGATCAATCTCAGCATGCTGTTTGCCAACGTGCGAGACCGGCAAGCGGCTTGAGCGCTATGGCTCCGGTACTTCCAGATATTCGCCCAACACGCTATAGAGCTTTTCGCCGATTCCCTGTATACGGCGCAGCTCTTCTATCGCGCGAAATCCACCATGCTGATCCCGATACGCTATCATTCGCTGCGCGATAGCCTCGCCCACGCCGGGAATCGCTTCCAGCACCCATTGGTCAACTTGATTGAGATTCACCTTGCCACGCTTTAGTTCCTGTGGCATGGCGGTTGGTTCGACGGCGACGGATGCGGTGGACATTGGCGCGCGAAAAACCGGCAGTTCGGTTGGTTCTGCCTGCGCCGATGCGAAGCTCTCTCGCGTAATCAGCACGCCGTTATGGGTGATGCCATATACAAACAATACCAGATAAAGCAGTGCCAGCAGCACAATCGCCGTTTTTTCGCGTGCTTTGAGCTGCTTCTTCTTTTTCATAGATACACCATGCCTTTCCACGCGTATGCATATCGCATTGGTAATGCGACAAATTTTGACATTATTCTACACGATTTTGCACATGAATGCCAGCGTTTTCCAGAAAAGAATTTTGCTTGACAACACCGTTCGCATTGCCTATAATATAACTCGCCGGTCGAAAAAGGCCAGCATATTGGGGAATTGTGTAATGGTAGCACCTACGACTCTGACTCGTATTGTCTAGGTTCGAATCCTAGTTCCCCAGCCAATATGCCTCCATGGTCAAGCGGTTAAGACGTCGCCCTCTCAAGGCGAAATCAGGGGTTCGATTCCCCTTGGAGGTGCCACAGAAAAGCCCTTTCGGATATACATCCGCGAGGGCTTTTCGTTTGTCAGCAATCACATATTATGGTACACTAAGCCTGCACAACGGCAAACACCAAAAAGGATGGGTTGATATGAAAGCGAACCTTTCTCCATTCGTGCGCATCGCGGCGTGTTCGCCGCTGGTGCGGCCTGCTGACTGCACCTACAATACCGAGCAAATGCTCTTCGCCGCCGCCAATACCGCGCAGCACGGCGCACAGATGGTGCTTTTTCCCGCGCTGAGCATCACGGGCGCCACCTGCGGGGATTTGTTCTTCCAACCCGCTTTGCAGCAAAAAGCACTAGCCTCACTTTCTCTGCTTGCTGAAACCACTGGCGACGCGGTGGTCGTATGTGGCCTGCCGATGATGATGTCGGGCAACCTATATCTTTGTGCCGCCGTACTGCACAAGCAGCGCATCTGCGGTATCGTGCCAGCCGAAGATGTGTCCGGGTATGAACGTTGGTTTGTCAGTGGCGCGCACGCGCCGCAGTCGGTGCACATCGGCGCGCAGGTCATTCCCGTCGCGCCGGACCTCGCCTTTGATTGGGGTGCATGCCGCTTTCAGATCCACGCAGGCGATGCGCCGTTGCTGCTGCTGCCTTCGGCTTTTCCGGCAACACTGCATGCGCGCAAACAGCGCGCCCGTCAGCTTGCTGTGCGCGCGGATGACGCGCGATGCGCGTTGCTCTACGCCTGCGCGGGCACTGGCGAATCGACCACCGATCATGTATTCGATGGCTACACCGCCGCGTTTGAGCCTGGCCTTTGTGTCGCGGAAGGCGCGTGTTATGCCGATAACGGCGGCCTGTGTGTCGCGGATATCGATCTGCCGCGCATCAGCTATCAGCGCAGCATGGCGCGTATGCCGGTGTCAGACGCACCGGTTATCGAGCTGCCCTATCAGCCATTGCACGCGCCCCAGCAGCCCGCGCGCCCCATACCCGCGGCACCATATCTGCCCCCCGATGGAGAAACTGCATATCTGGATGAACTGCTGACTATGCAGGGTCAAGCGCTGACCACGCGACTAACACACACCGGTATTGGCAAAATTGTGCTGGGCATTTCTGGCGGCCTAGACTCCACGCTGGCGTTGCTAACAACCGCCCGCGCGTTTCGCAAAACCGACCGGAGCGCGCAGGATATCCATGCCATCACCATGCCCGGTCCCGGCACAACCGATCGCACATTGGGCAATGCCATCGGCTTGTGCGAGACACTGGGCGTAACGCTGCGCACCATTCCGATCGCGGACAGCGTGGCGCAGCACCTCAAGGATATCGGTCATGATCCTGCCGCGCGCGATGTGACCTACGAGAACGCGCAGGCGCGCGAGCGCACGCAAATTCTGATGGACTATGCCAACCGCGTTGGTGGGCTGGTGCTGGGCACCGGCGATCTGTCGGAAATTGCGCTGGGCTGGTGTACCTACAATGGCGATCACATGTCGATGTATGGCATCAACTGCGGCGTCCCAAAGACGCTGATCCCCGCTTTGATTCGCGCAGCCGGTATGCAGACACTGGCCGAAAAGGAGCTAGCGCTGCTCGAGGATGTAATTGATACGCCCATTTCGCCGGAATTGCTGCCCGGCGACAACGGCGCAATCGCGCAGCGCACCGAGGCGCTTCTCGGCGACTACGCGCTGCACGACTTCTTTCTCTATCATGTGATGGATTCGGGCGCGACGCCGGAGAAGCTGCTGCAATTGGCGACTTGGGCGTTCGGGCCACGCTACACTGAACAGCAAATACGCGACACACTGCGCACATTTGTCCGTCGCTTCTTCTCACAGCAATTCAAGCGCAGCTGCATGCCGGACGGCCCACAGCTTTTGTCCTTCAGTCTGTCACCGCGTGGCGGCTGGGTTGCCCCCAGCGACGCCAGCGCAGAGGCTTGGCTGGAATAGTAAGCAAGAAAAAAGACGGCGGATGATGCATCTGCCGTCATTTGCTGTGTTGTTTCACAATGCCGGTGTCACAGCGCTGTCCTGCAACGTTTTTTTGATGAAGTCCGCTGCCAGACGAATGCTCTCCGTCGCGTTTGCGTCCAGCCCTTTAAGCGAATCCTCATCGTCAGAGCGCAGGATGCGATAGGTGTAACCACTGCCGGTATTGGCGTGCAGCCGTGATACCCAGATGGGTGTATAGGTGCACGACGCAATGGTCAGTTTGCGCGTCGCGGGGTCCATCTCAATGTCCATGCGCAGCACGATGCTGGCGGAGTTGGCGGTGTCGCGCACATTGGTCAGGAAGCTGCCCAGCGAAAAGGCAACCACCGTATCGCGCGCGGCGCCGTTCCCCTGCTGCACGGTCTGTCGCTCGATGCGCTGCACAACGTTGGGATGCGCGCCCAGCACAATGTCCGCACCGGCAGCGGTCAACTGCTCCGACCACTTGCGCTGATCACTGCTGATCTTCGCGCTGTTTTTTGTACCCCAGTGTGGCATTACGATCACAAGGTCGGCACCATTTTTGCGCGCGTCGGCAATATCGGCCTTGATGCGCTCCATGTCCATCATAGGGATGATGCCGCGTTCCGAAGCCTTGACGCGGTTTTTGCTGTCATTATTCAGCGTTTCTGTATAACCCAGCACGGAAATCTGGATGTCGTTGATCTGAAAAATCGAGGAAGCGCCCAAGGTCGTGAACTGCGGATCAATCCCGGCAACCATCAGACCGCGACTCTCCAGCGCCTGAATGGTGTTGTTCAAGCCATCCATGCCACGCGTCAGCGTGCTTTCACTGGCCAGCGAGATCATGTCCATGCCCGACGCGCGCAGCGCATCAAGCATTTCATCAGGCATGTTGTAGTCGCTATAGCCTATTTCCTCGCCGCCAAACGCTGTTTCCGCGGTGCAAAGCGCCAAATCTGCCTCGGACAGATAAGGGCGAATCTCGCTGAAGATATCCTCGAAATGATATGTTTTGCTCTCTTTGTCATAGCCGGACTGGCGAATATCTTTTGCGCCAAAGACACTGCCCACCGCACAGATGCTCAACCGCCTTGGCCCGGCGGTCGGCGAGGGCGAGATGGATGGCGCGGCTGTCGCATGCGTTGACTGATCCTGCTGGAATGAAACGGGCTGCTGTTGGCCGGGCATATTGGGCAAGTCTAAATCCACCAATGCGTCCAGCAGCAGTCGGGGGTTGATGGTGACGTCGTGCCCGGCGCCCAGCAGGCGCGGCAGTGTGACCGCGCACAGACCGAGCGTGGCGACGGTCAGGAACAGCACGACCCATGTGCCTGCGGAAATGCGGCGTGGCCGGCGGTCGCGCATACCTTCCCCCTCCTTCCCCTACATGCGTGCAACGTCAGACAATCTTGCCTTCGCGAAATTGCGCAATATACTCCATACAGTACTCATCCCGCCCCAGTACGGTTTCGGTTGCGGCGACCAGACTCATGCACTGTTGATCCAGTGGGTCTATGATCGCGCCGTCCAACCCCGCGCACATCGCCGCAATCAGAAACGCGTGATTGATATGGCGGCGTGCAGGCAGCCCATACGACACATTGCTGGCACCGCACGCGAAGTGCACACCGGGATGACGCTGGCGGATCAGCCGAATGGCGTCGATGGTGCGGCTGGCGTGCAGCGTATCGGTTGCCACCGGGCGTACCAGCGGATCGATCAGAATATCGCCATGTGCAACGCCAGCGGCAACCAGCCCTTCAATCATCTTTGTCGCGATATCCAACCGCTGCTCGGCGGTTTCGGGCATGCCGCTGTCGTCCATGGTCAGCGCGATCACACGCGCCTTGTGCGCTGTGACCAGCGGAAGCACCGCGTCCCAGCGCGATTTTTCCAGCGTGATAGAGTTCACCAGCACGTCTGGGTTTTTGTTTTCACCGAGCGCTGCGGCCATCGCGTCCGGATTGGGCGTGTCGATGCACAGCGCAAGCGGCCTGTCTTGCTGCACGGTGCGCACAAGCCAGCACAGGTGCTCCGCTTCGTCGCCAACAAATGTGCCCGCATTTACATCAATATAATGCGCGCCCGCGTCCGCCTGTGCGATGGCCAACGCGCACAGGCCACCCGCATCGCCGTCGGCAATCGCCTGCGCAATCGCCTTGCGCGTGGAATTGATCTTCTCTCCGATGATAATCATGGTGACTCCTTGATGTTCATTAAGCATGGGTCAGGACACTAGTCAAAATTCGGCAGCTCGTTTCCGTGCGCGTTCTCCCGCAGCAGAATCTCCATACGTGTGTAAAAGCTGGAACGCTTTGGAGCCCAACGGTCAAACACATGCCGTGCCAGCAGGCGCAGCGAGTAGTATCCCTGCGCATATGGGTCCTGTAATAGCGTCGCGTCAATCACGCCCTCGCGCAGATACTGCACAATCTCATCATCGGTGTCAAAGCCGATCAGCCGGGTGTGCTGCTTGCCCTGCGCGACCAAATGCGCCGCCGCCTGCGACAGCGCCACAGAACTGGTGCCGTAGATGCCGGTAATTTCCGGATGTTGCTTCAGCGCGGTGGAGAGGAGCTCACGTACGGTAAAGTCCTCGTCAAAGTACTCATACGGCCCGATTAGCCCGATGCGCGGGTAATCGCGGCGCACGATCTCCATAAAGCCTTTGAGCCGCTGCTCGTGTCCCCACACGCTGTGAAAGCCCGTAAGCAGCAGCACAGTGCCTTCGCCGTGCAGGAACTCGCCCATTAAGTTGGCGGCCACGCAGCCACTGCGATATTGATCCTGACCGACAAACAGCAGGCGTTTGCTGTTTACCGCGTCCGAGTCGATGGTGATGACTACCTTGCCAGCGTCCACAAAGCGGTTGATGTCCTCATTGAGTGCCGACGGATGCGCGGCGGCGAGGATCAAAGCATCCCACGCATCCATGCGACCGCCCAGCTTCTCCAGCATGTGTTGCTGGCTGGTCAGGCTATGACGGATGGTGTGCATGCGCTCCAGCGAAATCCCCGTCCCCATCAGGTCCCGCATCGCGGCGGACATGCCGTTGGATATCTCGTTAAAAAACTGCTCGTCCTTGGCCGGATAAAGCGCGACTGTGCGCAATGAACGGGCGCTCGGCGACTGCGCCTCCCACGAAGAAGCACGATAGCCAAGCTGCCTAGCGGTTTCCAATACGCGGCGACGCGTTTCCTCATGGATTCGTCCGCGATTTTTCAGCGCGCGATCCACCGTGCCAATCGAGATGCCCAATTGATCCGCGATGGTCTTCATGGTCGGTTTTTCACGCATAGCGATGACAGCACGTCCTTCCGGGCACATGTTTTGAAGCACTAGTATACCACGCCAGGCAGCCCGAGGCAACCTGCCGATCAATCGACAAAGAACACTTCTATTCCCTGCGCGCGCGCAATGGCGGCCGCTCCGATGACATTGGCGGTGGGATTGACTGTCGGTACGCACTGGATCGGGAACGGGTGGATCAGGCGCACGTACTTGCGCAGCGCATCGACCAATGGTTGCCCAAGCTTGCGCCCCACGTTGCCGCCCACCACAGCAAGCGGCACGTCCACCACCGTATGGATGTGCGCGACCGCGCGCGCGACTTTAGCGGCAAGCTCGTCGGCTACCTGTTCAACGCGCTGTGTATCCTGCGCACAAAGCGCATCCGTGGCATGCAGTCGCAATGTATGATACTGCCTCGACAGGGTTTGCGAGGCATCCGTGCCTTCTTCCGCGCGATCGATCACCATCTTGCCGATTTCTCCTGCGCCGTGCTGGCGGCCGCGCAGCAACCGTCCATCCACAATGATGCCCGCGCCAACCCCATCTGCCATCAGGATATACACCAAGTCCTGTACCGAGGCATCCTTGGCCTGACGTAGCATCAGCTCGCCCACCGCGCTGGCGTTCACATCGTTCTCCAGCAGAACCGGGCAGCCCAACCTTTTTTCTAGCGCAGCGAGCTGCGCGCCAACATCCAGCGGCTCACGCAGGATGCCCAGCGCGTTGGCGTACGATATCACACGCTGCCTGGCGTCAATTTGTCCCGGCACGGCTAAGCACGCGCCTAGCAGCAGCGCGTTGCCGATCTCCGCCTGCGCCAGCGTGGCAGTCACCTCGTCAATCAGCGCCTCGCCCAGCAGCGCATCAATCCGCACAGGCGGCGTCATCAGCTCCGTTACATCCAAAACGCGCTCGGCCTTTAGCTCACCCAGCAGGTTTGCGACGCCGACCATCAGTTGCTTGCCTTCCAGCACGATCCCGACCGTATACGCCGCGTTTGGGCAAAAGCGATAGATTTGCGGCTTTCGCCCTAGTTGGGCAACCCCTTCACCGGCTTCCGCCACCAAGCCGTGCCGCAGGAAAAAATCAACGATTTTCAACACAGTCGGTGCGGAAATATCGGTCAGCTTGCAGATGTCCATGCGAGACAACTGGTGTTCCGATACGAATAAATCGTACACCAGCTTGCGGTTCATATCCTTCAAATGGGAGGCAACATAACGTTTCATCGCGCGCTCCTGTGCGGTGTGGTCTGTCATCATTCTATCATTCGGGCTATGCACTGTCAACGAACGTGCACGGTGTCCGCGCGATAAACATGCGAAAAGCGCGCACGTGATCGTGCGCGCTCTCAAGAGCGATGGAGATTACTCGGGCTTCGGGGCATCCACCGGGCAAACCTCGGCGCACGCGCCGCAATCAATGCACAGGTCGGCGTTGATCACATACTTGCCGTCGCCTTCGGAGATCGCCTGCACCGGGCACTCGCCCTCGCACGCGCCACAGCTGATGCACTCGTCATGAATCGTATATGCCATATTGATATCCTCCTGTATTGGTTATTTCTCGTGTATTGTATCATTGATGTACGCGGTTTGCAACATGCAATGCATCAATCGTTGAACTGCTCGCTCTCCGCTTCGGCCAGCTCGGCCAGTTCAGAATCCGTGTATTCATCGTCCCCAACGCCGACGATCGCGTCCTCTAGGATAATCAGCTCATCGTCAGCAGACTCGACCTCATCCGGGATGGAAACAATCACGTCCTCCGCAGCGGCGGTTTCTGTTGTCTCGGCTGAATCACCCGGCTTGCCCCAACGCTTGCCTTGGCGCGCTGCGCGGCGCTCTGCGCGAGCGGCCATTTCTTCGGCGCGCGCCTTGCGCTTTTGCTCTTGCGCGGCAAATATCTTCTCGCGCTCCCCGCGCGCGGCCTGCGATTGTTCCTGTGTCGGCCGCGTGCAATCATGGATCGAAAATTCCTTGATCTCGATATTATCCGGCCGGAAGATGCGTACGCGTACGATCTCCTTGAGCACATTGATGTCCACCACTGTGCCCACACCGTCCGGGGTCACGATGTCTTTGCCTACACGCGGCATTTGCTTGCGCAGGTGCTCGTAGGTTTCCTGTTCGTACTTTAAGCAGCACATCAGACGTCCGCACAAACCGGATATCTTGGTCGGGTTGAGCGATAAATTTTGTTCCTTGGCCATCTTGATCGACACCGGCTGGAAGTCGCCCAGGAAAGCGCCGCAGCAGATTTGCCGCCCGCATGGGCCCAGCCCGCCAAGCATCTTCGCCTCGTCGCGCACGCCGATTTGGCGCAGCTCAATGCGGGTCTTGAATACCGACGCCAAATCCTTGACCAGCGCGCGAAAATCAATACGCCCATTGGCCGTAAAATAGAACACAATCTTGCTACCATCGAAGGTGTACTCCACATCGACCAGCTTCATCTCAAGCTTGTGCGCGGCGATCTTGTCCTGGCAGATGCCGTGTGCCTTGCGTTCGTTCTCGGCATTTGCCTGCGCAGTGCGCGTGTCCTGCTCGGTGGCAACGCGCAGCACTGTTTTCAGCGGCGCGACAATTTGCTCCTCCGGCACATCGCGCGCGCCGGTCACCACCTCGCCCAGCTCGGTGCCACGCGCTGTCTCCACGATCACCGCGTCACCGGCTTTGATGGTCAGTTCGCCCGGGCTAAAATAGTAGACTTTGCTGGCGCGCTTAAAGCGCACACCGATTACCATTGCCATACTGTCGATTCCTCCGATATCTTTAGGACCAACATCTCCAGCGCCGCCTGAAAGCTGACGTTGCTGGCGATCCATTTTTTCGCTTGGGTTGTTGCCGCGCTGATGTCCAGCATGGCCTCGATGGGTGCGCCGCGCACAAACCGCTGCCATCCATCCGGATATCCTTCGATTTCGCACGGCAGGCCGGATGTCTTGGCTTGGATCGCATCGCTGAGCGATGTTTCCACAATGCCCAAGATATCGTTCGCGCGCGCGCGGTCATCCTTGAAACTGGCGGCCTCGCTGAGTTGCGCCGATTTGGACATGCCGCCAAACAATAGATGCAACACGCGTTCGCGAAGTTGCCAGTACGATGCGTCCTGATCCATGTCCAGCGCCTGCCCAACCGAGCCTGCGGCCAGTCGCGACAACAGCGCCGCCCTATCCGGCGCAAGGTGATGCGCCAGCAAACGCTTCTCCAGCGCCTCGGGCGACAGCGGCGGCAACGCGATCATGCGGCATCTCGACCGGATGGTGGGCAACATTGCGCCGAGCGACTCGGCCAGCAGGAAGAACACTGTGTCACGTGGCGGTTCTTCCAATGTTTTAAGCAAGCAGTTTTGCGCCTGTACGGTCATCTTTTCGGCCTGCTCGATGACCACGCACTTATGCCCTGCCTCAAACGCGCGCATTTGGATGGATGCGATCAGGTCGCGTACAGCGTCCACGCCGATCGACTTTTCCGGCTGCAAGGTGAACACATCGGGGTGGTTGCGATGCGCCACGCGCAGACAGCCATCACAGATGCCACAAGGGCGCAGCGCCGCCTGCGCGGCACAATACAGTGACTGGGCGCACAGCATCGCCAGACTGCGTTTGCCCACACCCCGCGCGCCCACAAAAAGATAGGCATGAACAAACTGCCCGGACTGAAAATCCCTGTGCAGGTTTTCAATCGAGGCAGATTGCTCCACAAAATCCTGAAACGATAGGGCGCTCACAGCTTGACAAAGTGCTCCACATCCACCACGAAGATTGTCGCGCCGCCTACTACCACCTCAATGGGGTACGGCACATACACACTGGCTGTGCCCGCCACCGGAGACGGAGAAGTCGCGATTTGCTTGCGGCTCTTGCAGATCTGTTCGATAATGTCCATGGCGGCCTGATAGCGCGCGTCGTCTACACCGACCAGCAGTGTGGTATTGCCCGCGCGCAGAAAGCCACCGGTAGTGGCCAGCTTGGTGACGCCGAATCCGTCGTTCATCAGGCTATTGACCAAGCGGGAAGCGTCCTCGTCCTGCACGATCGCGATAATCAGCTTCATAGCATAGCCCCCTCTTGTGTGATTTCCATGTTTATTATACAGGAAGATTCATCGTGGCGCAATGATTTGATTTATGCCGTTCATCAGACCCGGTAAATCTCATCGCGATCCGGCGGCAAAAGCGGCTGTTCACGACCGGAAACACGAAGGATTTTTGCCTCACCCTTGTCAGTCAGCGCACCGATAACCGCCGCGCCAATGCCCTCTTTTTCCAGCGCCGCAACCAGTGCCGCGCCATCGGGATGCGCGATGATCAGCGCGCCGCTGGAGATCAGCCGCAGCGGGTCCATGCCCAGCGCGGCACAGAGCTTGCGTGTTACCTCGCGCAGGGGGATGCTGTCCGCATCCAGCATAACTCCAAGGCCGGACGCCTCCGCCAGTTCCCACGCGGCGCCGAGCACACCGCCCTCGGTGGCGTCGTGCATCGCGTTTGCACCGTTCTGCGCGGCAATACGCCCCTCCGCGCGCACCGAAATCATGCGCGACATCGCTCTGGCCTCCGCCAGTTCATCTTCACTCAGCACCGAACGCAGCGCATCGGCTCTGTCGTGCGCCAAAATGGCGGTGCCTTCAATTGCGGCGCACTTGGTCATCACCAGCGCGTCACCGGGCTTCGCGCCGCCGGTGCGCACCAATTGGCCCACCCGCGTTCTGCCCACCACAGTGGAGGATACCACGATGCGGTTGACCGCGTCGGTCACCTCGGTGTGCCCGCCAATGATCTCTAGCCCTTGCGCCTCAGCCTCCACCGCCGCCTCGCGCATGACCTGCTCGATCTGCTCTGCCGACGCGTCGGGCGGAGCGAGCAGTGTCAGCAGCACACACAGCGGCTGCGCGCCGGACGCAGCCACATCGTTCAGTGACACCAACACGGCGAGCTGTCCCAAGTGCGTGGCCGATGCGGTGATTGGATCGGTGGACAGCACGCATACCTCGTCGCCAAAACGGATGGCAGCGCAATCCTCGCCCACGCCCGCGCCCTGAATGACTTCGGGGCGGTGCTGACCGAGGTGGCGAAGCACACGTTTTTCCAACTGTTCATTGGTCAATTTGCCTGGTCGCATTGCGTTTCCTTCTCTCCTGTGCGCAGGCGTTATTGCCCAATCATGCGCAAAAATTCCGCTTCGTCGATGACCTTCACGCCCAGTTGCTGTGCCTTGGCAAGCTTGCTGCCCGCGGCTTCTCCCGCCAGCACAAGGCTGGTTTTGGCCGACACACTGGAGGACGCCTTGCCACCATGTCGGAGAATCAGCGCCTCCGCTTCGGCGCGTGTCAGGCTGGGCAGCGTGCCGGTCAGCACGACCGTCATGCCGGTCAGCGGGCCATCGCCACGCGGAGCTGCCAGCGGCTGCGGCGCGACACCGGCAGACAGCAAGCGCGATACCAGCGCGCGATTCTCGTCCATGGAAAAGAACTCGACGATGCTGGCAGCAACAATCTGCCCCACCTCATCAACCTGCGTCAATGCAGCTTCATCAGCGACCATTAGGCTGTCCAGCGTGCCAAAGCGCTGCGCCAGATCGCGCGCGGTTTTGCGCCCCACATTGGGAATGCCCAGCGCGAACAGGAACGCGTCCATGGGCGCACTACGGCTCTTGTCCAGCTCGGCCAGCAGTTTAGCCGCTTTCTTCTCACCAAAGCCCTTTAATCCCAACATCTCCATTGGCGTAAGCTGATAGAGATCCGCCGGATCTCGCAACCCCAGCGCGTCATAGAACAGTTCTGCCGTTTTCTCACTGAACGCCTCGATATCCATCGCGTCACGACCGGCAAAGTGCGCCAACCGCGCTACGGTTTGCGGGCGACAGGTAGCACGGTTCATGCAAAACAGATTCGCGCCGCGCGCTGTCAGCGGCTGTCCGCAAGCCGGACAAGCTGTCGGCGGCGTAATATCGCGCTCGCCGGGTTGCGGTTCTTCCAGCACACAGCCCAAAATCTCTGGAATCACATCATTGGAGCGGCGCACCCACACCTGCGCGCCGATGCGCACGCGCTTGCGCTGGATATCGCCCCAGTTGTTGAGTGTGGCACGCTGCACGGTGACACCAGCCAGTTCCACCGGCGCGAGATGCGCCAGCGGAGTCAGCTTGCCGGTACGCCCAAGTTGCCACGTCACGTCGAGCAGTTCCGTAGTGGTTTCTTCCGCCTCGAACTTAAACGCCAACGCCCAGCGCGGGAACTTATCAGTATACCCCAGCGACTCGCGAGTCGCGGCATCGCAAACCTTGACCACCGCGCCATCGATCAGAAAATCCAAGGCTGGTCGCGCTGCTTCAATCTCGCGCACGCGCGCGATCACCTCGTCAACACTGTGCGCAATCTCGAAATACGGGCTGACGCAAAAGCCTTGTTCCTTCAGGAACGCCATCATGTCGCGATGGTCGACGAAGGTCTTGCCCTCGATAAAGTTGACTTGATAAAAGAAAGCGTCCAGCTTTCGGCTGGCAGTCACTTTGGGATCGATATTGCGCAGTGCGCCGGCGGCGGCATTTCGCGCGTTTTTTAGCGGCTCCTCGGCGGTCTGGTTGTACGCCGCCAGCGTGGACAGCCGCATGATGCCCTCGCCCTGCGCCTCCATGCGCCCAGTGAAAGGGATGCGCATGGGGATGGATCGGATCGTACGCGCCTGTTCCAGAATGGCCTCTCCCACCTCGCCGTTGCCGCGTGTGGCTGCTTGCGTCAGCAAACCATTCTCGTAGGTTAGGCTGAGCGTCAGGCCGTCGAACTTATACTCCACCGCATAACAAAGCGGCGGCAAGGCTTTGCCCTCCGCCACGGTGCTCTCACGCTTCTTTTCACAACGAGCCGCCCATTCGGCCAGTTCGACCTCACTTTGCGCCTTGCCCAAACTCCATAGACGCGCGATGTGCCGGTGTGGCGAAAAGCCCGCCACCGGTTGCCCGCCCACACGCAGGGTTGGCGAATCGGGCAGTACCGTACCGGTTTCTTGCTCCATGCGCACCAGTTGGTCGTAGAGCGCATCCCATTCTTTGTCAGAAATCTGCGGATTGTCCTGCTCATAGTACGCACGCGCGGTCTCGTTCAGCCGATCCACCAGCGCCTGCATGTCGTGATGCACCGCCATAGGCTCACCTGCTTACTTTGACAATCGGCGCGATGGACATGGAAAATTCCTTGACGCCATACGCGGCAAATTCGATGGAGATGCGCGCGTCCGCACCCTTGCCCGTCAGCGAGATGACATTGCCCTCGCCAAACTTTCTATGCAGCACACGGTCGCCCTCGGCAAAGAGCATTGGCGCGGCTTGCGTAGCGGCAACCGATGGCACGAAGCTCGTGCCAAAGCCCTTTTGCACGCCGGGGATATTGAGCGTACCGGACCGACCGCCGCCAAAGTCCTTCAGCGGCTGACGCTGCGCGCGCTGCTGGGTGGTTTCGCGACGCTCCGGCATGGCGGGGAAAGCTTTCTCCATGCGCAGTGCGCCGCTTTCGTCCAGCAGCCTTTCCGGAATCTCAGCTAAAAACTGCGAGGGCGCATTGTGCTGCATTTGGTTAAACAGCATGCGCTGGATCGCGTGCGACAAGTGCAGCAGTTCGCGCGCGCGGGTAATGCCCACGTAGCAGAGGCGGCGCTCTTCCTCCATTTTGTCCGGGTCATACAGCGACCGCCCGCTGGGGAAAATGCCTTCCTCCAGACCGGTGATAAACACCACCGGAAACTCCAGGCCCTTGGCGCTATGCAGCGTCATCAGCGTCACAGACTGGCGCTCGCCGTTCATGTTGTCCAGATCGGTGACCAGCGTGACGTTCTCTAAGAAGCCTTCCAACGTGGGTTCCTCGGAGCGGCGCTCAAACTCATCCACCGCGCCGATAAACTCGCGGATGTTTTCCAGACGCCCCTGCGCCTCGTCGGTGTGCTCGCGCTCGTACTGTGCGGCCAACCCGGTTTCATTGATGAGCAGCTCGACAAACTCGGTCAGGCCCATCTGCGTGCGCTTGAGCGTCAGTTCGGTCAACAGTTGCGCAAAGTCGCCCACACACTTCTTCGCGCGCGAGGCCAGCGCCTCCGGCGGCTCCAGCATGGCGGCGAATACAGAATAGTCCTGCTGCTCGGCATGCTGCACCAACTCCGCGATGGTCGCGTCGCCAATGGAGCGCTTGGGCTGATTGATAATGCGGCGCAGCGACACATCGTCGGCAGGGTTGACAATGACGCGCAGGTACGCGACGATGTCGCGCACTTCCTTGCGATCATAGAAGCGCGTGCCGCCATAAACATTGTACGGAATGCCAGCGCGCACCATCATTTCTTCCAGCACGCGGGATTGTGCGTTCATGCGGTACAGCACAGCAATATCGCGATAGTGGACGTCGGTCTGCTGCATCTGCTGAATGCGGTCGCAAATCCAAGCCGCCTCTTCGCGCTCGTCGCCAGCCTTGAACACACGAATGCGCTGGCCTTCGCCACGGTCGGTCCATAGCGCCTTCTCTTTGCGGCCCTCGTTGTGCGCGATCACATTGTTTGCGGCATCAAGAATATTGGACGTAGAGCGATAGTTCTGCTCCAGCTTGATGGTGGTGCAGCCCGCAAAATCCTTCTCAAATTCCAGAATGTTGCGGATATCCGCACCGCGCCAGCCATAAATCGACTGGTCGTCGTCACCGACGACGCACAGGTTTTTCCGCTGCCCGGCCAGCAGCTTGATCATCATATACTGCGCGTAGTTGGTGTCCTGGTACTCATCGACATGAATGTAATGGAAGCGCTCCTGATAAGCCTGAAGCACCGGCGGATGCTGCACAAACAGCTCCAGCGTCTTGACCATCAGATCATCGAAATCCAGCGCGTTGAATGCCTTGAGTTTGATCTCGTACTCCCGGTACAGGTCGTGAATCATCTGCATGCGAAAATCCCGCGAGGACTGCGCAAACCACTCATCCGGGGTTTGCAGCTTGTTCTTCGCATCGGAAATCTTGCTTTTGATCTCGCGCGGCGGCATCAGCTTATCGTCTATGCCGTGCTTTTTCATCAGTTCCTTGATCAGCGACATCTGGTCGTCGTCGTCATAAATGGTGAATGCGCGGGTATAGCCCAGCTTCTCAATATCGCGACGCAAAATGCGCGCGCAACACGCGTGGAAGGTCATCACCCACGCGTCATCGGCGGCGTTTTGGGTCAACTGCGTCAGGCGTTCACGCATCTCACGCGCCGCCTTGTTCGTAAAGGTGATTGCTAGAATCTGATACGCGGGTACGCCGCGATCCAGCAGATTGGCGATGCGGTATGTCAGTGCGCGCGTCTTGCCGGAGCCCGCGCCCGCAAGGATCAGCAATGGCCCCTCGGTGGTCTCGGCAGCCAGGCGCTGCTGCGGATTAAGCATGCTGAGATCCATCACGCATCTCCTTCCATGCGGTTAAGTACCGTGTTGTACCCGTTTGAGCCGTACGTTAGGCAGCGATTCACGCGGCTGATTGTCGCGGTACTCGCGCCGGTTGTGCTGGCGATCTCCTGATAGGTGATTTTGTCGCGCAGCAGACGCGCCACCTGCAACCGTTGCGCCATGGCCTGCAACTCGTGTATGGTGCACAGGTCGTTGAGCAGGTTGATACACTCCTGCTTATTCTGGATGCTCAGCAGCGCGCTGGAAAGCACTTCCATTTGCTCATCGCGGGACAAGACGTCTTTCATCATCTGGCGAATCCCTCCTACTGCGCAGTCCAAATAGAAAAGGCCAACATCGAGATGTGTGTCCTCGCTGGCCACATATGTGCATCCTATCGGTTAGTATACCATATATCACCGTATAATGAAAGATCAATCAACGATTTCGTTCACATCCTTAGGAATTTTGTTACCATTTTACCCCAAAACACCGCTGCTTATACGGCATAAAAAAAGAGCGGATGCCGCTCTTTCTGCTGGTTGCATTTCGCAATCAAAGCTGATCGTGCATACCATGCGCACCGCCTGTTGTCAGGCCGATGTCCTCTGCTGCCGCCAGCTCAATTTGGCTGACAGACACCTCATAAGCAACTTTCTCGATGGCGGAGCCATCGGACTGCTGCTTCTGATAAGTGCGGCTCTGCAAGCGTCCGATCAGGCTGACACGGTCGCCCACGGACAGGCGCGACGCAAAGCGCGCGCTTCTGCCCCAGGTGATGCACGGAATGTAGTCGCTCTTGCCATAGGCGCGGTTGATGGCTAGCATCAAATCGGCGATCTCCCGGCCAAACGGCGTGGTGCGATAGGCCGGCGGCTTGCACAGCGTGCCGGTCAGTTGCAGCAGGTTGGGATTGCGCTGTGGGTCCGGCTCCACCAGTTTCTGCGCAAAGGCGGTGATCAGCAGCCGACCTGATCCATCCACCACCTTGTTGTATGACCGGATCTGCCCATCAAAGGCCAGCACGTCGCCTGGCACGATGGGGTGATCGGCCAGCAGCCGCTCCGATATGGTGACCGGCAGCAGGTCCTCCGCGCCGGACAAGCGCGGCACAGATAGGGTAAGGTAGTAGAACAGCTCACCAAAGGCTTCATGACCCGTCTCAGGCGTACCCGAGAGTTTTCCTGTCAAGTGCAAGGCATTAAGTATGTGTTCCACGGGATGTTCCCCCTTCGTATGCTTGGTTCAGGTCGGCGACGCGGTCGCCATCGCCGATGGCGCCGGGCTGACCTGATGCTGTGTGCCGCGGTGATCGATCCATGTTTCACCGGTCAAGAGAATCTCCGAAACGGGAATCACGCGATATCCGGCGTCAGTATAGGTTTTCAAAATCGTGGGCAGCGCATCCAGGATATACTTGGAATCGTTGTGGAAGAGCACAATGTCGCCAGGCTGGATATTCTTGGTGCATTGCCGGATCATATCCTGCGTGCCCCTGTTTTTCCAATCGAGCGAGTCAACGTTCCATTGCACGCACTCATAGCCGTCCGCGCGGCTGACGCGCACCACCGCATCGTTGTACTCGCCGTATGGTGGCCGAAACAACGTCGTTGGTTTTCCGGTCAATGCTTCGGCCTTATCGCTCATGCGCTGTAGCTCGTCACGGATCTGCGCCTCATTGAGCTGTGCCATGTGCGGGTGCGTGTTGGAATGATTCGCGATTTCGTGCCCGCGCGCGACGATCTCTTTAACCATTTCGGGATGCTTATCTACCCAAAAACCTACCAGAAAGAACGTGGTTTTCACCTTGTACTGATCCAGAATGTCCAGAATCTTTTCCGTGTGCGCGACACCCCATGCCGCGTCGAAGCTGATCGAGAGTACCTTGTCCTCGGTCGCCACATTGTATACCGGCAATTCTCGGTTTCTTGCGGCAACCGTCAGATCGCCAGACCGAACAAAGACCGTGTACACCACCGACAACAGCACCAGACACCCCACCAAAGCCACCTGCGTCCACCGAACCGGCTGTTTTATCCGCGGAAGCACCGCCGCATCGCCCCCCATAGATTGGTTGCTTTGCTAGTGTATGCGCGGGCTTGTACCGATAGAACCAGTTCCTGCGTTTTCCAGTTGCAGTTGTATGCGCGGGGCCAACGTGGTATACTAAACGAAACAACCTAGGATGATGCTCTTTGGGAAGGAAGTGTACCCGTGGATCAGATGAAGATTGCCATGGTCACAGATAGCGCGGCCTCGCTGACGGAAGAAGACTGCAAGCAACACAATATCTTTGTGGTTCCGTTGCGCGTCATCTATAAGGATGGCGAGTATCGCGACAATGTGGAGATCACCGCCGACGAGGTATATTCCCGCATCGAGAGTGAAGTGCCGTCCACCTCGCTGCCGTTGCCCGAGGACGTGTCCACACTGTACACGCGTTTGGCTGACGAGGGCTACACGCATGTTATCCATGTGTGCATTTCCTCCGGTCTGTCCGGCACATACAATATGGTGCGCATGGTCGCGCAAGACTTCCCGCGCCTGAATGTCGAGGTAATCGATAGCCGCATTCTGGCAAACGCGCAGGGCGCCATGGTGCTTGAAGGAGCACAAAAGCTGGCAGAAACCGGCAGCATCCCGCAGGCCATCGAGCATATGAACGCCATCCGCAAAACGGCGACTGGCATGTTCGTGATTCGCACGCTGGAATACTTGCGCAAGGGCGGGCGCATTGGCTTGGTTGAAAATGTCATCGGCACCATGCTGAATATCAAGCCGATCATCTTTGTCAATGACGACGGCGTGTACCAGACACTGACAAAAGCGCGCGGTTTTTCCGCCGCGATCGAGTCCATGCTGGAGCAGGCCAAGCAGCGCTACCAGCAGCGCCCGGTGCGCATCGCCGTAGCCTATGGCGACGCACTGGAGGACGCAAGGGATCTCTTGCAACAGGCTAAGGAAGCGTTGCATTCGGTCGGCGAGGGCCTTTTATCTCAGGTCAGCCCGGTGCTTGGGGTGCATACCGGGCCTAGCTTGCTCGGGCTGATCATCTACGAAGTGTAACGCGCAAAAAAAACTGCGCCCCTATCCAACCAACGTTGGAAAGGGGCGCTTTTCTTGCATTTTTTCGCAACACTAATCCGTAAATTCGATCACATTCGCATCCATGCGCTTCACGCGTGCCAGCGAATGTACCTTGCAACCCAGCTCTTCAAGCCGCGCATGTCCGGGCTGGAAAGCCTTTTCGACCACGATGCCGATGCCCACCAGCGTTGCCCCGGCCTGGCGCATCACATCCAGTATGCCCAGTGCTGCCTCGCCGGATGCCAGAAAATCGTCAATGAACAGCACGCGCTCCCCTGTGGGCATATATTTGCGCTTGAGCGTCAACTCGTACTGCGTGTTCTTGGTAAAGGAGCGAACGGTCGCCTGATAGACATCCTCACTTAAAATGCGCGACGCCTGTTTTTTTAGCACAACCAGCGGTACTTTCAGCTGCAACGCCGTCATCAGTGCCGGCGCGATGCCGGAACTTTCAATGGTCACCACGCGCGTGATGCCGAGTCCGGCAAATACACTAGCGAACTCCGCGCCGATTTCTTGCATCAGCTGCGGGTCTATCTGATGATTTAAAAAGGAATCGACCAACAATATATCCGCGTCCAGCGCGCGTCCTTCACTTAAAATGCGTTGCTTCAGCCGCTCCATTTCGCATTCCTCCGTTTGTGTTCATAACCATGCTATTGTAACCTAAGCCCCTTGGAAAGACAATCCCATCCGCTAAAAAAGCCGTGTCCTGGGCAAGCTAAGCGCACAATCTATCAAAGTCATCAAGGAGGAAACCCCATGACAAACCGCTTGCTGCGTTTAATCCGCGCCTTTGCGCACCTAGAGCCGCACGAAGCAAAAATCCCCACCGATCCGCTGGGCAGCTATACCGGCGTACCGGATGATCCGCACGATCGGCCGGAGCAGGACGCGGACGACCTGTAATATTCTTAATTTTGTCAAAAGAGTGCTTTTTTGTGTTTCATTTTTCTTGTGCATACGGTATACTTTATGTTGTATCTGAATGTACACAAGGAGGCTTGTTCCATGAAAAAGACCGGCTTGGCCGTATTGTGCGCGCTATTGTTGATTCCCGCGCTGGCACTGGCGGCATTTGGCAAGATCGACACCGTGCAGAGCCATATCCTCATTGCTCCCTGCGACGAGCAGCAGAGTCCTGTTGGCTACTGGGAAATCAAGAACATTGATACTGTCGCGCTGGAGCTGCAAACTGCGCAGGTCGATTGGAAGCACAAGGGTGGCCTGTTTGGCAAGGATGAACTGCTGGGCAGCGACATCTACATCTCTATGTATCCATCCATGCTCAAGCCCGGCGAAACCGGCTATCTCCAGTCTTTCCGCGGCTCGGTGTTGCTGGATGACGCCAGCGCCATTGACACCAACGAGCTGAACATCGTCTGGCAAACCGCGTACGGCGACTCTATGCAGTTGCCGGTGACCGCCGCGACCACCAGCCAAGGCGAATTTCTGAATGGCGCGTATGCCACCACCGTCATTGAAGTGACGGTGCAAAACCCCACGGACGACACGCTGTTTGACTACTATGCGGTAGCAGGCGCGTATGACGCTGAGGGCAAGCTGCTGTTCTGCGCCAACTCCGCACGCAACGATGTGGGCATCCCCGGCGGTGGCCAGGTGACGCTGCGCATCATTGTCGAGCCGGAGATTCTCGAAGCGATCGGCGGGCCGGAAAAGATCGTCAAAATTCAGGGCCTCGGTTACAAGGCGCTGTAAGACATGCATCACAAGCGGGCTTCGGCCCGCTTGTTTTTGCATAGAAGCGAGGAGTTCTATGATCAAGCTGTTTTCTCGGAAGAAGCCCGATGCCCCATTGCGGTTTAGCATTATCAACGCCGACACCGCGCCGGATGACCTGGAGCCCCAGCTGCCGATCGACATCACCTTAATACGAAGCATGTGCGGTGCCGACCGGTCGGATTACTGGCTTGCCAAGGCGGAGAAGACAATCCTATGGAATGCGCAGTCGATCCAATACCTCATTGTCGCAGGACGGTTTGTTGGCCGCCCCATTCAAAGAGGCGCGGGAAAAATCGCGCTGAATGTTGCTTATGTGATCGACGAAAGCCTGCTCCAAGATGAAAAACTGGATTTTCAAAAATGTGCGTATGTCGCGATTTGCATGGCTGAAGAATTGACTTGCTGAACGCCCATTGGCCCGATATGAAAAGAACCGGCTTACAAAGCCGGTTCTTTTGTCATTCGATTACTTTTTGGGCTGGCGACGCAGATACGCGGGAACATCCGCGGTGAAGCCCTTGCCGTCACCCTGCGCCGGTTCCTGCGGCGCGGTGTGCTGCTGCTGGAACGGGTTCTGGAACGGAGACATGCGTTGGCTATTGTACATCGGCGGTTGCTGCACCGGCTGCATCGGCTGCGTGTTTTGCATCGGCTGCATCGGCTGTGTGTTCTGGTTCGGACGGCCGCTGTTGATAAAGGATGGCAGCTCGTTATCGTACGGCGCGCGCGGCGCATATGGCTCGCTGACCGGCGCATAGCTGGAATCATAGCGGGTATACGGCGCGGACGGCTGCTCCTCGGTGGCAGAGCTGACCGGCACATACGGCGCTTGAGATGGCGGGTATGCCTGGCGATCGCGCTTGGACGGCTGGCGCGGCGGGAACGGCGTCTTTTCAAACCCGGTGGCAATCACCGTGATGCGCACTTCGTCGCTCAGTGTCTCGTCAATGCCCGCGCCAAAGATGATGTTGGCCTCGCTGTCGGCGGCCTGCATGACCAGCTGCGCCGCTTCATTGATGTCGATAATGCTCACATCCGGGCCGCCGGTGATGTTCATCAGCACCGAGCGCGCACCGTCGATCGAGGTTTCGAGCATGGGGCTCTGGATGGCGTTCTTGGCGGCGTCAATCATGCGATTCTCGCCCTTGCCAACGCCGATGCCCATGTGCGCCATGCCGCCGGACTCCATCACGGTCTTGACATCCGCGAAGTCCAGATTGATCAGCGCGGGCACCGCGATCAAATCGGAAATGCCCTGAATACCCTGCCGCAGCACATCGTCGGCGATGCGGAAAGCTTCGAGCATCGTGGTGCCCTTTGTCACGACCTGCAGCAGGCGGTCATTGGGGATGACCACCAGCGTATCCACGCGCTGCTTGAGCTCGTTGATGCCGCCCTCGGCATTTTTCATGCGCTGCTTTCCCTCAAACAGGAACGGCTTGGTGACCACACCGATGGTCAGGCAGCCCAGATCGCGCGCGATCTCCGCAACGATCGGCGCGGCGCCGGTGCCGGTGCCGCCGCCCATGCCGGCGGTCACGAACACCAAGTCGGAGCCCTTGAGCACCTGCGCGATCTCCTCGCGGCTTTCCTCGGCGGCGCGACGACCGATGTCCGGCACAGCGCCAGCGCCAAGGCCCTTGGTTAGCTTTTCGCCAATCTGCACTTTATATTGCGCACGCGAAAGCAGCAGCGCTTGCTTGTCTGTATTCACAGACACAAACTCCACACCGCGCAATCCCGAATCGACCATGCGGTTGACGGCGTTATTGCCCGCCCCGCCACAGCCAACGACCTTAATGGTGGCAAAGGAATTGGACTGCTGATCCACTTCGAACTCTAGCACAAGCTTTCCCCCTCAATATGCAATCATCGCGAATTGGGCCATCAGCCCTTCAGTAGATTGCGGAAAAATGAAACGCCGCGATCCAGTATGTTTTGCGCATCTTCCTGCGCCTCAAGCGAACCAAACACCAGATCAATCAAACCAAGCGCGCTGGAGTAGATCGGGCTGTTGAACTTGGCGGCCTTGGGCGCAGGCGCGCGCACGGTGCGGCCAAGTTGCGCCGAAAGGTACGCGCGACCGCCATTCATCATCGCCAGCCCACCGCCGGTCAAGTAAATATTGCTCCAGCTATCCATGCGCACGCCGCTGTGGTCTAAACAATCCTTAATCATCTCGCACAGCTCGTCCACGCGCGGCTCCAAGATTTCCTGCACCTTCTCATGCGGATACTCCTCGTGCAGGCGATCAGCGATCCCCGGCATTTTCATGCCCGCATTTTCCTCGAATGAATACGTTCGTTTGATCTGCTCCGCTGTAACCAATGAAGTTTCTAATCCAAAGGCCAGATCAGCGCTGATCTGTCCGCCGCCAATGGGCAGGACTTTCTGGAACACCAGCGCGTCCCCTTCGACCGCCAACACCTCAGTGGAAAGGTAGCCGATATCAATGAGCACCGACACGCGATCACGCTCCTCAGGCGGCAGGTACAGCAATGCCTGTCCTACCGAAGAGGAAAAGAATCCGTTGATCACATAGCCCAACTGCTGCATGCGGCGCGAAATGTCCGAAAGAAAAAATTCGTCCGCGACCACAAAGGACACCAGCGCGCGCAGCGTCGTTCCCTTCAGGCCGATTGGCTCCATGGTCTTTTTGCCCTCGTCCACCGCAAACCATGCCGGACTGCGGTGCACGATCACCCCGCGCAAGGGCTGCAATTCCTCTGTGGCCAACTGAAAGATGTGCTCTACATCCTGCGGCGTGACACGCGGGTCGGCGCCCTGCAAATGCACCTGCGCCTCGGAAACATACACGCGGCAGAACTCGCCCGGAACGCCGACATACACATCGCGAATGCGCCTGCGGGATTTTCCCTCCGCATCTGCGATCGAAGCCTGAATTGCCTGATCAAGCAGGTCCGGTGCGTTCCAATACCCCTCCATGAATCCGTCATACGCTACCGTGCCAGCGCCAATGATATCACACCGATGATAGCTGCCACTTTCCGCGACGAAAGTAACGATCTTCGATGTGCCGAAATCGATGGCGACCGCCAGGTTCTTCATATCGTGCAGACCCCCGTTCATTTCAGAAGCCTCGGTTTGCGGCGCGTACCGCGGTATCCAGCATTGTTCCTATGGTTGCTTTCTCTTTTTGACGCATGCACACAAACCAACCAGGATAATCCTAGATACACTATTTTAACCTTTTTGCACGATTTATGCAATAAGCTTTCAAAAAAACCTTGAAAACTCTGGAATGTCTTGTCGGAATCTGTGTATGTACACACACTTTTCGTGGCATTTTCTGGATTACGGCCTGGGCGTCTGGGTGGCGCGCGGCTGAACAGTCGGGTCTGGAACAAACGTTTTTTTCAGGATAATCTGCTCGCGATGGTCGGCATATTCTCCGGTAGATACGTCGATGGTGCCGGTCAACGCCTGCTGCTGCACCAACTGCGCATACACACCGCGCAAAATGCCGATCTTTACCTCCATCTTTTCCAAATTACCTAATTCCACTTTCATGCCTTCCTGCGTAACCAGATACAGTTTCTCCAGATCTCCCACATTCAATTCCGTGATATTGGTAAGAAAACCCTGCAAGCTGAGCTCCTCTAACACTTTTTGCAGCGCCTCGATCTGTTTGGGATCGCGGCTTTGCAGCGGCAGTCCCACATCGCTGCTCGTCACATTGACGCCGGTCACAATCGGTACTTGCAGCCAGTCGTCCAGCATATTGGTGGTTTCCATGACCACACCACGCTCGTCCAGCATGACCAGCACGCCCAGCCAACTCAGCGCCGCGCTGGGGCCGCGCTCGTGCACGCGCAAAATCACATGGTCTGGGTAATTGATGTACATCGAGTCAAAGACCAAATACAGATCCCTTGCGATGTTATCCGCGATCTCCTGTTCGCTGAGGGAAAAGACATTCTGCCCCGCGCGGATGCCAGAGATGGTCACGACCTGCTCGGCGGTATACCGGCGGTTGCCCTCGACGCTGACCGAATGCACGACAAACATTTGATTTCTGAGCAGCAGCAGTCCGATGAACGCCACCGCAAACACCACCAGCACGCCGATGCGTCCGGAATGGCTTTTTCTTGGGCTTGTCCGACTTGTCCGCAAATTGTCCATGATTGCCTCCCGCTCCTATTCTCTCCCCGCGCCAAGGCATCCGCCGCGCTGCAGCGGATGCCCGGTGGGGTTACAGTTCCGCTTCGGTGCGGCGAATGTTCGCGCCCAGCGAAGCCAGCGTCACTTCCAGCGCCTCATAGCCGCGATCCACCAGTTCAACATTGCCGATGCGCGAGGTCCCCTGCGCCACAAGCGCAGCCAACACCAGGCCCGCGCCGCCGCGCAGATCGCGCGCCATGGATCTGGCGGCGTGCAAGCGTTCCACACCGCGAATGATGGCCGTGCGGTCGTGCACCACAATATCGGCGCCCATGCGGATAAAATCAGCCGCGTGCGCGAATCGGTTCTCGAATACGTTCTCGGTAATGATGGAAGTGCCCTCGGCCACCAGCGCCAGCGCCAGCATTTGCACCTGCATATCGGTGGGAAAACCCGGGTGCGGCTGTGTCTGCAACTGACCAAAGGTTTTCAGCCTTTTGGGCGCGCGCAGGTTGATCGCATTTTGCTCCGCGTCCAGTTCGCAGCCCATGTCCCGAAGTTTCGCGATCACCGCTACCAATTCCTGCATGCGCACATTGGTCAGCGTGATTTCCCCGCCGGTGATCGCGCCAGCGGCCAGCAGCGTTCCCGCCACAATGCGGTCGGAGATCGGTCGGTAGGTCGCACCGTGCAGCGCACGCACGCCTTCAATGACAATGGTGTGCGTGCCCGCCCCATGCACCTTCGCGCCCATGGTGTTCATGAATCGTTGCAGATCAACGATCTCCGGCTCGCGCGCGGCGTTGCTGATGGTGGTCGTGCCCGGCGAAAGCGCGGCAGCCATCATGACGTTCTCGGTCGCGCCGACGCTGGGATAGTCAAAGTGTACGTCCCCGCCGCGCATGTTGCTGCCATCGCATAGGATTTGGTCGCCTTCTTCCACAAACGTGACGCCCAGACAGCTCAGCCCTTTGATATGTAAGTCGATCGGCCGCAGACCAATCTCGCATCCCCCGGGATGTGTGACCACGGCTTTGCGCCAGCGCCCCAGAATCGGTCCCATCATGAAAATCGACGAGCGCAGCTTTTTTGCCAGACCTTCCGGCATGGTCCATCCATCCATGGGTGTCGGGTCGATGATCGCGTCAGCGCCAACGCGCTTTGTTGCGCAGCCCAGCGTTTCGACAATGGACAGCATGTTGTCCGCATCGGTGATGTGTGGGCAATCGAGTAGGGTGACCGGGTCGTCCGCGAGGATGCTGGCCGCCATGATGGGCAGGATGGCATTCTTGGCGCTATGGATCGGAGCGGTTCCTTCCAGGCGACGGCCGCCTTGGATCTCAAATTGCTGCATGCGCGCACCTCCAAGCCTTTGCTTCGCTATTACGCTATGCGAAAGGAGAGAAGGTGTGAAAAACTGCTACTGAATCATGCGGTCGGCGCTGCGTGATACATTGAGCAGCACGCCGACTGCCGCCATCATAATCGACACCGATGTGCCGCCCGCGCTGAAAAAAGGCAGCGGCAGACCGGTTGTGGGCAGGATACCCACCACAACACCGATGTTAATGAACGCCTGCATGCCGATCATGGTGGTGATGCCCGCTGCCAGCAGGCAGCTGTGCCGGTCCGGGCAGCGCAAGGCGATGCGAAGCCCCACAAAGATGAACGCGCAAAACAGCGCAATCACCGCCACGCAGCCTACCCAGCCAAAGTCTTCGCCGACAATGGCGAAGATGAAGTCCGACTCCGGGTACGGCAGGTAGGCAAACTTCTGACGCCCGGCACCCAGCCCCTGACCAAACAGGCCGCCCGAACCGAACGCGATCAGCGACTGCGAGAGCTGGTAGCCCTCGTCGCTCATCTTGGCAAAGGGATCACGGAAGGACAGCAGGCGTTCGCGACGGTAAGGCGCGCTCCACGCGTAGCCCATCCCCACCACCGCGCCCGCTAACCCTAGCAGCCCCAAATGCGGCCAACGCGCACCGGCCATCATCACCATCAGGATCGCGACAATGACGATGCTGCCCCCGGTTGACAGGTTGGGTTGTTCAAGGATCAGCAGAAACATCAGTCCAGGGATCATTAGCAGCGGCAGCACACCGGTTACCAGCCTGCGCACCTTGCTGCCGCGTGTGGTCAGTGCGTGCGCCATGAACAGCACCATCGCAAATTTCGCAAATTCCGACGGTTGAAAGCTCATGCCTGCCACCACCAGCCAGCGCCGCGAACCGTTTACATACATGCCAATGCCCGGCACAAGCACTAGGATCAGCAGCACAAAACTGGCGATCAAAAGCGCCCAAATCAGACGTGGATCGCGATACACGCGGGTCGGAATGCGCGCGCAGATAACGCACAGCACCGCACCGATGGCGATACCAACTAGCTGCTTTTTCACCGCGCTCAGCGCGTCGCCATGATCCTGCGCCGCGTAATAAGTGGCGCTAAACAGCACCACCAGTCCGAACAAAAGCAACAGCACCATCAGCATCACCAATGTGCCGTCCACCGGACGGCGCGGATGCTCAGGGGCTGCCGCTTTCGTTTGCGACGCACAAGTTGTCCGAGAAACCATCCCTGTCGCCTCCCCGGCACACGGGGAGAACTCAATGCAGGCCTTGAACCAGCTGCTTGAATACTTCGCCCCGGTGCTCGTAATCTTTGAACATGTCAAAGCTGGCACAGGCCGGGGATAGCAGCACATTCCAACCTGGTTGCGCCGACTCCCGACACTTGTTGACCGCTTCCCGCATGTCCGATCCCGCATGCACGTAGCTTTTGTATCCAACAGCCTCGAGCGCCGAGGCAATCTTCGGTGCAGTTTCGCCGATTAGCACAACCTGCCCAATCATCGGCCGGTTCTTGATCGCCATGGCCAGCGGCGCAAAGTCGATGCCTTTGTCACTGCCGCCCGCCAGCAGCACGGTTGGTGCGCGCATGGCCTCTACCGCCTTGAGCGTCGCGTCCACATTGGTGCCTTTGCTGTCGTTGATATAGCGCACGCCGTCCACCTCGCGCACAAACTCAATGCGGTGTTCCACGCCTTCAAAGGTGCGCAGCGTGTGCCGAATCACCGGCAATGGCACCCCCAGCGCCACAGTCATCACGGTGGCAGCCAGCGCGTTCTCCAAATTGTGTGCGCCGGGAATCTTGATTTCATCGATCGGGCACAGCGCCTTCGGCGGCATATCCCGCTGCGCCACAATTACTTCACCGTCCTGCACATACGCGCCCTCGGGCACCGGTTCTTTGCGGGAAAACCACATCACCCGCGCGGACAGCCCCTTTGCCATCTCCCGGCACTCGGGATCGTCCCAGTTGAACACCGCGACCTGTTCACCGGTTTGCCGCTCAAAGATACGCCGCTTCGTGCCGATGTATGCGCGCATGGTGCCGTGGCGGTTCAGGTGATCCTCGGTGATGTTGAGCACTGCCGCCACATCAGGCCGGAAGGTGTCGATGCTCTCGCACTGAAACGACGATACCTCGACCACTACCACATCCTCCGGGTGACTGTGCCCCGCCACGGCGGTCAGCGGATAGCCAATATTGCCCGCCACATAGGTCAGCCGCCCGGCATTCTTGCAGATCGCGCCAACCAGCGTGGTGGTCGTGGTCTTGCCATTGGTGCCGGTGATGGCCACCACTGTGCCTTCCAGCAATTGATAGCCCAACTCCAGCTCACCAATGACCGGGATACCTTTTTGCCTGGCGGCTTCGATAAACGGCGCTTGAATCGGCACGCCTGGGCTGATCACCACCGCGTCGCTTTGGTCTATCAGTGCGCTGGGGTTCTCCCCCAGATGCCATTCGCAGGATATGCCGGACAGTTCGTCCATCGCGGGACCCAACTGCTCTCGCGTCTTGTCATCACAAATCAGTGGCATCGCACCTTGGCGCGCCAACAGATGCGCGGCAGCTACCCCGCTGCGCGCCATACCGACCACCAAAACCCGCTTGCCTTGCCAGTCCAACTTGCCCATAGCGCACGCTCCTGTATGTGTATACGTGATGAAGACAATCGTTTATCCTGCCACGCTCAACAGGCTGAGCAGGCACAGGATGACGGTCACGATCGTGTACATGGCCACGATTTTGCTCTCCGGCACGCCGGACAGCTCGAAGTGATGGTGAATCGGGGACATCTTGAAGATGCGCTTGCCGTGCGTCGCTTTGTAGTACATGCGCTGGATGAACACCGACAGGATCGAGATCATCATGCAGAAGCAAGCGATGGGAATCAGCAGCGGCAGACGCAGCAGCAACGCTATCGCCACCACCGCGCCGCCAATATACATCGAACCGGTGTCCCCCATAAACACGCGGGCGGGAAAAATATTAAAGCGCAGAAAGCCCATGCACGATCCGGCAATGGCGCAGCACAGCACCGCGAGGTTGGTCATGTTCGTCGCCGCGCCGATGGCAGCCCCGGCGGCGAACATCGCCAGCAGGCCGAAGGTAGCGAAATCCACCAGCGCCACAGAGCCCAGCAACCCATCCAGCCCATCGAGCAGATTGGCGCTGTTGGTGGTGGCAAAGATCACCAGCGTGGCAGCCGGGATATAGAACCAGCCCAGGTTCCATTCCACACCGAAGAACGGAACAATGACGCTGGGCCCCACATCAGGATGCGCGTAGCAATACACCGCGAAGGCCAGTCCCAGAATGACCTGTGCAACGGTTTTCTGCATCTCGGATAGGCCCTTGTTGTTCTTGCGGCGGATCTTGGTCATGTCGTCGGCAAAACCAATGAACAGGTTGCCCAGCGCGAACAACAGCGCCGCCAACATCATGTCGGTGCGCACGTCCCAGCCGCCAATGTGCAGCACGACTGCCACCAAGACGCTGATCAAACAAATCATCCAGCCGCCCATAGTGGGCACGCCTTGCTTTTTCTGGTGCGATTCCGGCGCAAGCTCATACACGTGCTGCCCGAATTTCAGCTTGCGCAGCACCGGCAGCAGCACCGGGCCCAGCGCCAGCGAACCGAGGAACGCGATGATGACCGCCCAAATCATCCTTTGCATGGCTCATCCAACTCCTCTGTCGTTGTTACATCTCGCGCAGCAGTTCCTGCACCACTACTTTTTCGTCGAACGGGTGCTTCACGCCGCAGATTTCCTGATAGGTCTCGTGTCCCTTGCCGGCCAAGACGATGACGTCGCCTTCCTTGGCCATGTTCATTGCGTGCTTGATGGCCGCGCGGCGGTTCTCGATCACCACATAGCTGCCGTCCGTTTTGCGGATACCCTCTTCTACGCTGGCTAGGATCATGTACGGATCCTCGCGGCGCGGATTGTCGCTGGTCAACACACAGAAATCTGCCAGCTCGCCGCCGATCTGTCCCATCAGCGGCCGCTTGGCCTGGTCACGGTCGCCACCGCAGCCAAACAGCGCGATTACGCGGCCGCGCGTAAACTCGCGCACCGTGCGCAGGATGTTCTCCAGCGCGTCTGGCGAATGTGAGTAGTCCAATATCACGCGGTACGCGGTGTGCGTGTTCAGCACCTCCACACGACCGGGCACCGTGCGCACAGACTCGAGCCCGGCTTTGATCACCGGCATCTCAATGCCCAGAATCATCGCCAGCGAAGCGGCGGCCAGCGCGTTGTATACATTAAACATGCCGGTCAGTTGCAAGTTGACTTCTACCTTCTCCACATTGCGCAGGTGCAGTTCAAACGCCACGCCGTCCTCCGAAATCTCAATATCGCGAGCGAAAAGGTCCGCGTTGGCGCGTATGCCATAGGTAACCGCCGGAATACCGCTGCCGTCAAAAATGCGTTTGGAGGTCTCCTCGTCCACATTGTACGCGGCATTGACCGTCAGGCCATCGACAAACAGCAGCCGCTTGGCCTCCAGATAGTTCTCCATCGTGCCAAAGTAGTCCAGGTGATCCTGCGACAGGTTGGTATAGGCCGACGCCTCAAAGCGCATGCCCACCAGTTTGCGCAGCGCCAGCGCGTGCGCCGATACCTCCATCACCACTACGCGCACGCCCGCGTCAGCCATTTGGCGCAGCACGCGTTGCAAGTCAATCGGGTCGGGCGTGGTCAGCGTGCCTTCCAACATATCGTTGCCAATCATGTTGCCGGTCGTTCCGATCAGGCCACAGGTATAGCCCGCTTTCTCGCAGATCGCCTTGACCAGATAGCTGGTGGTGGTTTTGCCCTTCGTGCCGGTGACGCCCACCATCTTCAGTTGATCGGCCGGATGACCGTAGAACGTCGCGGCAATGCGCGACATCGCCGCGCGCACATCGGTGACCTGCACTTGCGGCACGGCGACATGCGGCAGGTGGCGCTCGACCACCAGCGCGACGCATCCGTTATCCACCGCCTGCTGCGCGAAGTTGTGCGCGTCCATATTCCCGCCCGGGATGCAAAAGAACAGCCCATGATCGGTGGCCTTGCGCGAGTCGGCTTGCAGTGCCGCGATGCGCACCGAGTCGTCGCCATGCAGCGCCACTTGCTCCGGCAATCCCTGAACCAATTCCGCCAATGTCATGTCCAAACCCCCTTGGAGTGTATACAAGACTCTTTAAGCCACAACTGATAGTATACCACTATTCTACCAGAAAAGATACTTCAACTATTGTATCCGGCGGCGCAAATTCTCCCGCTGCCGGTTTTTGGTGTATCGCGAAACCAGACCCTTCAATGCGCATCGTAAACCCGCGTGCCCTAAGCGCGCGATTTGCTTCCACAATGGTCATACCGCGCACGTCTGGCACAGACAGAAAATCCTCGGTGGCCGGTGGTTGTCGGTCATTCACGTACAGCATGATCAGCGATCCGGCAGCCATGATCGCGCCGGGCGGCGGCAGTTGATCCCGCACGGTCTGCTGCTCGCCATCCACCAGATAGGTCAATCCTAGCTGCTTGAGCGCCTGTGCGGCGTCGCCTACCGTCTTTCCGCGCACATCGGGTACGGCGACATCCGGTTTCTGCGTCGCGCCGGGCGCGGTCTGCGCCGCGACGCCCATGTATGCCAGTGTGTCCTCAAAGATTTGTTTGGCATACGGCGCGGCTGTTGTGCTGCCATAGTCGGGCTGTATCCCCGCTTCATCGACTACCACCAGCACCGCGAACTTTGGATTGTCCGCGGGCGCAAAGCCCAGAAACGAACCGATGTGCACATTGCGCACGATTTTGCCTTCCTTGTAGACCTGCGCGGTGCCGGTCTTGCCGCCAATGCGATAGCCGGTCACAGCGGCGTTGCGCCCGCCGCCCTCTGCGACGACACTCTCCAGCATGTTGCGCACGGTCGCCGATGTCTCCGGCTTGATCGGCGTGGACACCACACGCGGCTGTGTGCGCTCCAGCACCGTACCGTCCCCCGCGCGTACTTCTTTGACCATGTATGGCCGCATCAGCTTGCCGCCATTGATCGCCGCGCAGGCGGCGGTGATCAGTTGCAGCGGTGTCACCGCCACGCTCTGCCCAAACCCAATGCGCGCCAGATCCACGTTCTTCACGTATCGCTGGCCAATAAGTATGCCGCCCGTTTCTCCCGGCAGGTCGATGCCAGATGGCACGCCCAAACCAAACGCGCGCAGATACTGATAGAACCGCTCGGTACCCAGACGGAGCCCCAGCTCCACAAACACCGGGTTGCAGGAGTTTTGCAGCCCCTCCGTCATGCTCTCGGCCTTGTGCGCCGCGCCCCAGCAGCGGATCGTGTCGCCATCCACCTTCACCTTGCCGGAGCAATAGAATCGGTCGTCCGGCGTGGTCACGCCCGCGTCCAGCGCGGCGGCAGTGGTCAGTATCTTGAAGGTCGAACCCGGCTCGTACACATCGCTGATATTGCCGATGCGCATGCGCTCGCGCAGGGTATCCAAGTCGCTGCGAGGCGGATCGTTGGGGTCATAATCTGGCTTGGTGCTCATCGCCAGAATCTCGCCGGTGTTCACATCCATCACGATGGCCTGCACGCGCAGTGCCTTGTTGACCTCCAGGCATTGCCGCAGCGCTTTCTCCACGAAGCTCTGGATGCGCTGGTCGATGGTAAGCACCAGGTTGTCTCCGGCGACCGGCGCAATATATTCGCTGCGCCCATCGGGCAAGGCGCGCGCTTTCGCGTCAACCTCTCCCACGATTTTGCCTGCTCTGCCCGCCAGATATTCCTCGTACTGCTGCTCCAGCCCCGATTGACCGACGCTGTCCACATTGGTCAGGCCCAGCGCTTGCACCAACAGTGCGCCATACGGATACCAGCGGCGCGTGTCCTCGTCGAATGTCAGCCCTTCCAGCGACTGATCTTCCTTATAGGGCGATCGCTCGCGCAGTGTGCGCAGCTCGTCCACCTTCTCGCGTGGCACCTGCCGCTTGAGTATCAGCGATGATTTCCCGGTATCCGACGCCTTCTGTCGCACGGTGTCCATGTCCAAATCCAGCAGATCGGACACCGCGCGCGCCAAACCCTCCACATTCTTTACCTGTCGCGGATTGACGCAGACGATATAGGCCGTCGTGCTCTGCACAAGCAACGTACCGTTGCGGTCGTAGATGCCCCCGCGCTGCGCGGTGACAGTGCCACTGCGCGTCCATTGCTGAACGCCAATACGGGACAACGTTTCAGCCTGCAGAACCTGCAGGCTGAACAACCGTCCCACCAAAAGCAGAAAAAGAAGGCCGAACCCACTCATCATCCAGATCAGACGCTTTCGTACAATCATCCCTGGTGAAGGCAAGGTTAGCCCTCCTTGATCCTGTTAGATTTTGATCCTCCTAAATAAATTGCCCAACATCGCGAAGATGTCGTTTTCATCCTGACGTACGGTTTCTGCCTGCGCACTTGGCGCGGTTTGTGCGCGCGTGGCGGGCATGCTGATCACGCGGGTTTGTTCGTCGGTCAGCTGCACCATGCCCAGCTGATTGACAGCATAATTGCGGATCTGGAATCCATCGGTCAGCGCGACCATTTCCTGCGCCAGACGGGTGTTGGTGTCTTGCGCCTGCTTGATTTGCAGCTCCATCATAGCGATCTGCTTCTGGTTGGCGGTAACGCGCGCCTTCTGGCTGATGAGCATGATGGAAAACACAGCCGCCATCGCGCAGATCGACAGCACAAGCACCTGACGCAGCAGACGCAGGCGGGCGCGGCGCGCGGCAGGACGCGCGGTGCGCTGCACAGCGTTGGGACGGCGTGAGGTTTCCCGGATCACCCGCGACGTAGCCAGCGCGGAGGAGCCGGAAACGGCATATGCGTTTGTGTAGCCAGTGCGATACAGTGCGGACGACATAACGTATTCCTCCATTTCCAGTCGTAGAACGCGGGTGGTTTTGACTTAGTACTTCTCTTCCATGTGCTGCAAGATGGCCTTCATATCGACCATGGTGCTGCTCTCCTGCTGCTCGTAGGCCTCGGTCGGCCAGATTTCGATGCAGCGGGTCATGCCGGTAAGCACGACATCCTTCTCCAGATTGAACTTGGTGCGCAGCTTGGCGGGCAACAGGATGCGTCCCTGTGCGTCCAGCGTGTTGTTCGGGAAGGCGTTGCCAAGGATGAAACGCTTATAGAAGTTGCCCAGTTCGTCGGTGTCGCTGATGCGGTCCAGGCGCTGGTTGATAGTCTCCCAGGCGTCCTGCGGGTAGATGGCGATGGTGTTGGCTTGTCCGTTCAGGCCGATGGTGAAGTTCTCACCAAGCTCCTCGCGGAAGGGAACAGGCACGATAATGCGGCCTTTTGCGTCGATCGTGTGGTCATACGAACCTGCGAAGCCACTCAACGCCACCGCACCCCCTTTTTCTCCCCAAACGCCTCTACTTCGTACCACTTGACTCCTTTATACACCACTTCGCTCCCTATTGCAAGCGTTTTTGGAAAATAATCGCGGAAAACATGCGAACAAGATATTACTTCTCACTTCATATTGCCGTGGAATGTGAAAAAAGAACGTATATGGGAACATACGTTCATTGCTAGAAAATTTGGCTTCGTTACTATATTTGTCAAAACCATATCAGGTTGTGCTTTTCAAAATAGGGAACACAAGATGTAGTGTTTGTCACATTTTCGACATAAATCGAGTGTTTTCATGATCTGAAGTTTCGTTATGTTTCATATCAATAAATTTTGCATAAAAAAAGATCAATTCTGCATAGAATTGATCCAAAACACTCCCCGTTGTGGTTTATGCCAAGTCCAACCGCAACAGCTTGAACTGTAAATGATCACAAGATACCTGAAACATGCGCAAACCCTCGTGCTCCCCCTCCACCGCATGGCGCAACCCGGGGCCGTGTAGATGCCCATAGACCACCGCCGCCACCGGCTGCGCTTTCAGCGCATCCATAAAGCCGGAGGGATCACGCCGCTCGTTGCACGGCGGGTAGTGCATGAGCACAACCGGCGGTGTGTCCGGCGCCAACCTCCGCGCAGCCTGAAGCGACATGTTCAGCCGCAACACTTCGCGCGCATAGATCTTGGCGTCCTCCTGCGTTTGCGGCGACTCTCCGGGACAACTCCAACCGCGCGTGCCGCAGAATACGTGCCCATCCAGCGCGATGGCATCGTTTTGCAGCGCGTACATCCCATCGGGCAGCGCGGTGCGCACCTGCGTCAGTGAGCTCCACCAATAATCGTGGTTGCCGCGCAGGATAATCTTGCGGCCAGGCAGCGCGCCGATAGCGGCAAGATCGGGACGCGCGTCGTTCAGATGCATCGCCCAGGATAGGTCTCCCGGCATCAGCACAATATCATGTTCCGTCACACGCGCACGCCAATCCTCGCTGATCTGCTCAAAGTGGCGCTCCCACTGCGCGCCAAACACATCCATCGGCTTTATATCGCCGCCGGGCAGGTGCAGATCGCTGATTGCAAATATGCTCATGTTCTCCTCAAGCTGCAAGCCGAGGCCTACATCTCTTCTTCGTCCTCATCGTCCTCGCCCGCTTCCTCTTCCTCAGCAGCTTCCTGCAAAGACAGCTCGCGAGAGATTTCGCCAAACTCGGGCGCTGGGATGTCGGCCTCGATATCCAGCGTGATCTCATCCATATTGCTGGCGGTGCCCAGCTCCAGCGCGGATTCATCGGCCGGCGCCTGCTCTTCTTCTTCGGTATTGGCTGCGGTTTCATTGCTCTTGCCCATTTCTTTCAGACAGAACAGGCAGAGATCCTTGCCCGGAAGCACCGGGTTTTCACCGCATACCGAACAAATCTCAAAGGGGTCGTCTTTTGCGTCGCCTTTCATTTCGCGACGGCACACCGAACAATACGCTTCCCCATCCTGCATGTAGTTCAGGTCGCACCGAGGGCATTTGACAAATCCCATGCACAAGCCTCCTACGGTCATTTGATTTACGCACTAGCGCTGTCATCTATTCCCATGTCAATTCGTTGGCATTTTGATTGCCATTTTGTTTCAGAAGCGTTACGATCTGGACGCACTGGTACCTATGCTTAGCAAAGACAGATTCTATCAACGAAGAGGAGGACACCCCATGTCTCGGAAACATTCTTTTGTGGCGTTTACGATCGTACTATGTATGCTACTGACTGCCGGCTCGGCCTTAGCGGCCGGGTGTGGATATGGGAACCTGTCACCATACTGCTACGTCAGTAACGGAAACTATGCCTACGGTTCCTCGGGTAACACCTGCCCACAGAATGCGGGCAATGTCAACCGCAATTGCCCCGGCAACACCACCTGCAAAAACGGCTCTGCCTGCTGCAGCGCCAGCGGCTGCGACCGTTGCAGCGTATGTCTGGCCAGCACTTGCGCCATCTGCCCCGGCAAGGCCTGCAACAGCAACGGTTCGGTGATCAACACCGGTTCGGGCTCGTCTGCGGGAAACGGCAATCCCTCGCCCAGCGTCCCCACGACTGACGGACATTATACTATAGGATCTGTCTCCGCGCAAGAGTCCCAGGCGTGGAATTATGTGAATATTGAGCGGCAGCGTCAGGGGCTGCCCGCGCTGGTGCTGGACGAGAAGCTTTGCGCGCTGGCCCGCATGAAATCCGAGGATATGCTGACCAATCGCTACTTCGCGCATACATCGCCGACGTATGGCTCCGCCAAGCAAATGCTGACCACCTACGGCTATCGCTTCACAGGTGTGGGCGAGAACATTGCCCGCCACGCGACCGTCGCCAAGGCGCACGCTGCATTCATGTCCAGTGCTGGCCATCGCGCCAACATTCTGGGACAAGCGTGGACAAAGGTTGGCATCGGCATCGCGCTGGATGAAAACGGTTTTGTGTACATGACGCAGCTGTTCGTTCGGTAATTCACCGCAGGTTTTCCTAAAGCACCGGCACATTGCCGGTGCTTTATGTTTTCAGCAGCGACCGCAACGCCGCCTGCCCCAGCGAAATCCCCCGCTCTTTTTTCTGCTCTGGCCGATCACACCACAGTGGACGTTGCTCCACGTTGGACGTATCCGGCCACGGATAACGCAGCGCGCTGGTGAGGGTGGTTATGTTGATGCGCGTCGCGCGCTCATCGGTCGCGGGCAGCAGGATCGCCTCGGACGGCAATCGCGCGGGACGATGGAAGTCATATCGCATAGGCGGCCTCCTCTCCGGGTGGAACCCTGCTAAATGTTATGCGCGTGTGCCCCATGCGTGCAACAAAAAAGCTCCCAACGGAGCTTCTTGCAAAACGAAAAGATCATGACGATATTACTTCAGTTTGTACACATACTGGCGGTAGATACGGTAACGTTTGCCGCCTGCCTTTTCAATGCTGAGATAGGAAGCGGGATTCTTCTCATCAATGGTCGAGCACTCTGCGGATACAAATCCGGCTGCCTTTGCGTTGACGAACGCCTTGTAGAACATCACGGAATTGACCGCCTTGTTCTGATAGTCCGGCACCACGAACTGCATGGTCGCGCGCAGGCGGTTGATGCGCTTGCGCTGGGTGAGGAATATCCAGATGCCTTTGGGGGTCAAGCGCCCGCCCATTCTCTTGATCACTTGGTTGTAGTCCGGTATGGCCAGCAGGAAACCGACCGGGCGATCGCCTGCAAAGGCCAGCAGCGCAAAGCGGGTATCAATGAAGGTTTTCATTTGATGGAACTCATGGTAGATATCCTCTGTGGTCGGCGGCAGCAAATTCCAGTCCTTGGGGAACGCATCGGCCACTACCTCGGCAATCGCCTTCATCGTCGGCATGATATCGCCTTTAAGATTCACCTCTTCCACGCGGAACCCGAATCGTTCCTGCGCCTTGTCCACCAGCGGCGCGATCTTGTCCACCTCAAAGGTTTCCAGCGTCATGTCGTACGCGTAATGATCGCAGTACTTTGTGAAGCCATATCGCTCAAACAGGTCAATATAATAGGGCCGGTTGTACGCGTTAAACAGCACCGGCTCCCCATCAAACCCCTCATACAGCATGCCTTTGTTGAAATCATCAAAGGTTGCCGGATTGGGGCCGATGACGATGTCCATGTCCATCGACCGCAGATACTCCGACACCGCGTCAAAGATTGCCTGCGCGTATGCCGGGTTGTCATAGCTTTCGAAGAGAGAAATGTATCCCTCCTTCACGCCGGTGCGTTCGACCAATTTATAGTCCACACCGGCCAAAGCACGCGCGACAGGCTTGCCATCATCATAGGCCATGAAGAACTGATGCGGGCCATTCTCGAACAAGCCGTTGTGTTTGCCCAACAGCACATTCATCTGGTCAAACACCAGCGGCGGTACCCAGTATGGATCGCCTTTGTAGACCGCAAACGCCAGTTCGATGAATTTGCGCAGGTTTTTTCGGGTCGGTTCCAAACGAGTAACTTGAATCATAGCATTACTCCCGCATGATTGCAGCAAATATTCATGAAACGATTCTATGATTATAGCACTATCCATTGGATGTGACAACCAAAACAGATTGATGCTTGACAAAAATTCCCGCGTTCTATACAATACGATTGTGTTATTGTCTTAATACAATGAATCGGAGGTGTGCCTATGGCGTGGGAGCTGCTGCCCGATCGCCCATTCTATACGCAGCTGCTGGAGCATTTGCAGGTGCGCATTATCACGGGCGTGTATTCCGCTGGGCAGCGTTTGCCATCAGTACGTGATCTGGCGGAAGAGGCGTCCGTCAACGCCAATACGATGCAGCGAGCCTTGACCGAATTGGAAGAGGCCGGACTGGTCAATACACAGCGCACTGCGGGGCGCTTCATCACCGAGGATCAATCGCGCATCGATGCCCTGCGCACTGAACTGGCGCACCAGCAATTGCGGCAATATCTGGACCGCATGCAGCGCCTAGGCTATACTACTCAGGACGCAAGCACATTCCTCTCCCAATATACAAACCAAGAGAAGGAGAAATAACCGCATGGCAGCAATCCTGGAATGCAAGGGGCTCAGCAAGCGCTTTGGCAAGAAGCAGGCGCTGGGCACGATCAACCTTGCCATCGAGCCCGGTCACATTGTCGGTCTGTTGGGACCCAATGGCAGCGGCAAAACCACGCTGATCAAACTGGCAAATGGCCTGATCACCCCCACCGAAGGCGAAATCCTCATTGACGGCATGGCGCCGGGTGCACAGACAAAAGCGATCGTATCCTATCTTCCCGAGCGCACCTACTTGCCCGATTGGATGCGCGTGCGCGACCTGCTCGCGTTTTTTGCCGATTTTTATCGGGATTTTGACCCGCAAAAGGCGCGCGATATGTTGCAGCGGCTCAGCATCAACGAGGCGGATAGAATCAAAACCCTGTCCAAAGGCACCAAGGAAAAGGTGCAGCTGATCGCGGTGATGAGTCGTCAGGCCAAGCTGTACTTGCTGGATGAGCCAATCGGCGGCGTTGATCCGGCGGCGCGAGATTATATCCTGAGCACCATCTTGACCAACTACAACGAGGACGCCACCATCATTATTTCCACACACCTAATCGCCGATGTCGAGCGCGTGCTCGATGAGGTCGTGTTCATCAAAGATGGTGCAGTCGTGCGTCAAGAGCAGGTGGATGTGCTGCGCGAGCAAGAGGGAAAATCGGTGGACGCGCTATTTCGGGAGGTGTTCAAATGCTAGGAAAGCTCATCAAAAACGAGCTGAAAGCCACGGCTCGCATGTTTCTGCCACTCTATGGCCTGCTGATTATCCTCACCGTTGTCAACAAGATCGTCTTTGAACTGCCGCAGAAGTATGCCGCCACCGAAGCGATCATCAAGATGATCAGTTCGCTGCTGTATACCGCGGTGATCGCAGCGATTGTCGCGCTGAGCTTTATCATGCTCATCCAGCGCTTCCACAAAAACCTGCTGCAAGACGAAGGGTACCTGATGCACACGCTGCCGGTCACCGCCGGGCAGCACATCTTCAGCAAGCTGCTGGTGTCGCTGCTGTGGAACGTCCTGTCCACCATTGTCGTGTTGCTGTCGGTGCTGTATATGGGCATGGATATGCAGGATTGGGGCTCTTTCTTTACCGGCATGTGGAATGCTCTGGCCTCGCTCGCGCAGGAAACCGGCACCACGCCGCAATGGGTGCTCTGCTGCGGCATCGTGCTGGCACTGGCCTATGCGATCTCTAAGACACTGATGCTCTACGCTGCGATGGGGCTAGGCCAGCGGTTCGCCAACAAGGCTAAAATCGGCGCCGCCATCGGTTTCGCGGTGCTGCTCAACCTGGCCGAGCAGATTATTCCGATCTTGCTGGTCACGCTGATTGACCGCTTCTGGCCGAATCTGATCATTGACCAAGTCGGCAACGCCCACACGATGTTCATCAACATGTTCTGGTATCTGCTGGTCTCGTGCGCGGTGTTCAGTGTGCTGTATACCTTCCTAGCCAACAACGCGCTCAAGAAACATCTGAATCTGGCGTAACGGAAAAAGCCCCGTGCAAGGGAATTCCAAATTTTGGTGGCGGTATAGAGATTGCCAATAATCCTGGCAGCGTATCAACAGCTTTTTCTATAGGCCATGACAGGGAATGATCATGAATGAAAATGCACAATAACAGTGATTTGAAAGCCTTTTCTCAATATTTGGCGGACGAGTTAGCTATTCTTGGAAAAACTGATTTTGTTGAAGATTTGCAAAAATGGAGCAGAACGAGTTGTACAACAGCATCGGAGTATTTGGGGGAATTCAGGATGATTTTAGAGAGAATACTTCTTTGGGAGGAAATAGATAATAGGATGAGAAAAGATGTCGAAGCGTGTATGGAGGAAATCCGTAAAGCGCTTCAATATCGTTGAGATCAGCTGATCCGCATTGCTGGGTATGCAAAAAAAGCGATCCTGTTAGCATCGCCGTAGCAGGGGATGTCATAATGCTTTTTGCTAAGGGCGCTCCGCGCAAGCGGAGCTTTTTTTGTCGTCTAACGCAAAACATCTATTCTATTTCGACAGAAACCGCGTCGGCCAGAACCTTTTCCGCGTCCAGTGCTTCCATGCCCGCCTCCTGCCCCGCGCTGATCACCTTCTCCACCAGTGCCAGCACCTGGTCGCGCCCTGTGCCATCCTCGGACGACCATGGGATGACTTCCCACGGCTGTACTTGCAGCGCCCGGCAAATCGCCGCAACATGCTGCATGCGCGCGCCACGGCTGATTTTGTCCGCCTTGGTGGCAATCACGGTAAACGGCACGCCAAAGCGACGCAAAAAGCGGTTCATATCGCGGTCGTCCGCGGTCGGATCGTGGCGAATATCCACCAGATGCAGCACATGGCGCAGCGTCACCGAATCGCGAAAGTATCCCTCGAGCATGTCCACCCACTTGAGCTTCTCGGCCTTGCTCACCTTCGCAAACCCGTAACCGGGCAAATCGACCAGCATCATGTCGTCGTTAATGGCGAACACATTGAGCAACCGCGTTTTGCCGGGCGTGGCGCTGGTCTTGGCCAGCTTGTTGCGGCGGCACAGGCGGTTGATCATCGAGGATTTACCCACGTTGCTTTTGCCAGCCACCGCCACTTCGGGCAGACCAATGCCCGGGTAGTCACGATAGCCCGCCATGGAGGTGATAAACTCCGCGCGTTTAATGTCCATGCTGAGCCTCCGGCACGCGCGTCAGCGCGATGTGCAGTACCTCATCCACATGCGATACCGGCAGCACGTTCAGTTGCCCACGCACATTCTCCGGTACATCCTCCAGATCCTTGACATTTTCCTGTGGGATCAGCACGGTATCCACGCCGGCGCGGTGCGCGGCCAACAGCTTTTCTTTCAGCCCGCCGATAGGCAACACGCGGCCTAACAGCGTGATTTCGCCGGTCATCGCCACGTTCTGCTTGACCGGGATGCCGGTTAGCGCGCTGGTCAGCGCCGTGGTCAGCGTCACGCCCGCCGAGGGACCGTCCTTGGGCACAGCGCCTTCGGGCACATGGATGTGGATGTCCATCTTCTCATAGAAGTCCGGCGAGATGCCAAGCCCATCGGCATGGGCGCGCACCCAGCTCTTGGCGGCGCGCGCGGATTCCTTCATCACGTCGCCTAACTGACCGGTCAGCTCCAGCGCACCGCTGCCGGGCATCACGCTGGTCTCAATCTGCAGCGTATCGCCGCCAAACGCGGTGTACGCCAACCCATTGACCACGCCGATCTCGGGCTTTTTGCCCGCTTTGTCGTAATGATAGCGCGCCGCGCCCAGATCCTTTTCCAGTTGAATGGGCGTGATCGCAGTCTGCTGCCAACCCTCGTCCAGCATGCGCACCGCCGCCTTGCGCACGACTTTGCCGATGGTGCGCTCGAGCTGGCGCACCCCGGCCTCGCGCGTGTAGCCATTGATGATGGCCAGCATCACGCGGTCGCTGATGCGCACGGAGCGCGGCGCAAGGCCGTGCTCATGCAACTGCTTGGGCAACAAATGTCGCTTGGCGATTTGCAGCTTCTCCTGCTCGGTATAGCCGGATAGCTGAATGACTTCCATGCGATCCAGCAGCGGGCGCGGGATGGTGTCGGTGGTGTTGGCGGTGGTCAGGAACAGCACGCGCGACAGGTCGTACGGCAGCTCAAGATAATGATCGCGGAAAGCGCTGTTCTGCTCGCTGTCCAGCACCTCAAGCATCGCCGACGCCGGATCGCCCCGAAAGTCGCTGGACATCTTGTCAATCTCGTCGAAGAGAAACACCGGGTTCTCGGTGCCGCCCTGCTTGATCGACGAAATAATGCGTCCGGGAATCGCGCCGATATAGGTGCGGCGATGACCACGAATCTCCGCCTCGTCGCGCACGCCGCCCAGCGACATCTGCACAAACTTGCGCCCCAGCGAGCGCGCCACCGATTTGGCGATCGAGGTCTTGCCCACGCCGGGCGGCCCCACCAGGCACAGGATCGGGCCGCGCATGTCGTTCTTGATGCGGCGCACCGCCAGATACTCGACGATGCGGTCCTTCACGTCTTTCAACCCATAGTGATCCTGATCCAGCACGGTGCGCGCCCGCTTTAAGTCCAGATTATCCGGCGTGCGCTTTCCCCACGGCAGGTCAAGAATCCACTCGATATAGGTGCGGCTGACGCCGATCTCCGGCGAGCCGGGCGCCATGCGCGATAGCCGCTGCATCTCGCGCGTCACTTTGTCTCGTGCTTCATCATTCAGCGGCGTCTTGGCTAGGCGCTCACGCAAATCCTCCACATCGGTGGACTCCTTGTCGCCCAGCTCGGTCTGTATGGCCTTGATCTGCTCGCGCAGATAGTATTCCTTCTGGTTCTTCTCGATCTGCTTCTTTACGCGCGCCTGCACCTGCTTCTCCACCCCGGCCAGCTCGGTTTCGCGCGCCAGGATGCTGCACAGTTCGGTCAGCCGCTGGCCGATCTCGAAGGTTTCCAAGATGTGCTGACGATCCTCCAATCGGGTCAGCAGATTGGCGGCGATCACGTCCGCCAGTTGCCGCGCGTCATCAATCCCGTTCATGGAATCCAGCGTGTCATTGGTCACACGGCCGGATACCTTCGCGTATTCCGACACAAAATGGCGCGTGGTTTTCAGCAGCGCATCCAGTTCCATGCCCGGTTTGGGTGCGGTCACCTCAATCGGGATCACTGTCGCGCTGTAGCACGGGTCCTCGTCGATGATGTTTTCGAGCTGCGCGCGCATAAGACCCTCGACCAGCACGCGGATGTTGTCGCCGGGCAGCTTCAGGATTTGCTTGACATGCGCAATGGTGCCCACCGGGTACACGCCGGACTGGCTCGGCTCATCCTGATCGGCGTCGCGCTGGGCGGTCAGGAACACGCGCTGGTCCTCGACCATCGCTTGCTCCAGCGCCAATACGGAGCGCTTTCTGCCCACGTCAAAGTGGAGCACCATATGCGGGTACACCATCAAACCGCGCAGCGGCAGCATGGGCAGCAACACCGGCTCCTGAAACACCACCCCAGTGGTGTGCGTAACGGACTTCGGCAAAAGAATTCCCTCCTTAGGATAAGAAAGGGCGAGCAGGAGCACCTGTCCGCCACTTCATTGTGCTGTGAGCCCGATCATTTGGTAATTCCCGGGTACACTCATTATAGCGAAATCCCCAGCCGAATGCAAGGCAAGCGCGTCACTCGGTCACCAAAGTAAATGCATCCGCCTGCGCGGACAGCGGCTCCTCCACCGCCGCAGATGAAACGACGGATGGCTGCACAGAGACCGAGAACATCAGCGACATCGCCTGATGCAGCGTATCAATCGGAACCACCTCAATGCCGAACGCTTCGAACCGCTGCAAGTAGTTCTCTCGCGGCACCAGCACACGCGACAAGCCCGCGCGCTTGGCCGCCTCCACCTTGCTGGGTACACCGCCGACCGCGCGCACCTCGCCGCGCACCGATACCTCGCCGGTTAGCGCGGTGGTGCCGTCCGGCGCTTGCCCGGTCAGCGCGGAGCATGCGGCGATCGCCATCGCAACGCCCGCAGACGGCCCGTCGACCGGCGCACCGCCCGGGAAGTTGATGTGCAGATCAAAATGATCCACATCGTAGCCCATGCGCCGCAGCAACGTCACCACATTCTCCGCCGAGCCGCGCGCGGTGCTCTTTCTGCGCAGGCGATGCCCGTCCACGCCCAGTTCCTCTTCTTCCACAATGCCGGTGACCGTCACAGTGCCGCTGCCCGGCATCGCCACCGCCTCAATATCCATCACCGCGCCCTGATGCGAGCCATACACCGCTAGCCCATGCACGCTGCCCACATTGCTCTCGCGCAGCGCGCGCTGCTCCGGGCGCACCGCGTAGTGACCGGTATCCACCACCCACTCCAAATCGGTGCGCAGGACGCGCTTGCGGTTTTCCATCTGCGCGACCCCAGCGGCCATCTGCACAATATTCACCGCGTCACGACCACAGGAGGCGTACTGCCCGATCAGCGCCGCGTCCTCATCGCGCATGTCGAACCCGGCGCGTTTGGCCGCACCCGCCGCGATTTGCGATACCTCACTGGGCTCGAGCGCGCGGAAGTAAATCTCCATGCAGCGCGAGCGCAGCGCAGGTGGCAGTTCATTGGGGCTGCGCGTGGTCGCCGCCACCAGCCGGAAGTCGGCAGGCATCCCGCGCTTGAAAATATCGTGGATATGGCGCGGCACAGCGGTGTCGTCAGGGTTATAGTAGGCCGACTCAAACATCACCTTGCGATCCTCCAACACCTTCAGCAGCTTATTCATCTGCGTGGGATGCAGTTCGCCAATTTCATCCAGGAACAATATGCCACCGTGCGCCTTGGTGACCGCGCCGGGCTTTGGCTGTGGCACACCGGCAACGCCCAGCGGCCCCGCGCCTTGATAAATTGGGTCATGTACCGAGCCGATCAACGGATCGGCAATCGCGCGCTCGTCAAAGCGCACACAGGTTGCGTCCATTTCCACAAACGGCGCTTCTGTGGAAAAAGGTGTACCGCGCGTTTTCTTGGCCGCTTCCAGCACCAGTCTGGCTGCGCAAGTCTTGCCGATGCCCGGCGGTCCATAGATGATCACATGCTGCGGGTTCGGGCCGCAGAGAATGGCTTCTAACGCGCGGATGCCCTCCTGCTGGCCAATCACATCCTCAAAGCGCGCGGGGCGCACGCGCTCGCTGAGCGGTTCGGACAGCTGAATAGCGCGCAGGCGCTGCAATTTGTCCATCTCGCGGCCGCTCTCTTTGCGCGCGGCGGGCTGCTTGTTCTGCTGCGAGCGCAACTGCACAAAAAAATAGACGCCGATGACCACCGTGACGACCACTTGGATGGCCAACAAAACATAGCTGAACAATGAAAGAATCCTCCTTTTGCGTGATAACGATCGCACTTAGCATGGTGAATGCCGTGCGTTGACATGCAAAAGGTTGCTGGCAATTTCGCGCTGAATTGGCGAAAAAAAGCGCCCGTTTTGAACGAGCGCTTGTGGGTTATGGTTCCATCTCGCGCTCGATCAGCGCGATGGCGATCCGAAACGCCTCGATGCGGCGACGGGTCAGCGTGTGCTGCGGCGTGCCTGGCGAAAGTTTCTCGATCGCCTTCTCGCACTTGTGCAGCGTCGAGACAATCGACCGCAGAGCCTCGGATAATTCTTCCGGCGTATACATGGCCGTGCTTACGACACCGATCCGGTGCGGCGGTGGCTGTCCTCTTTCCATTGTTTGCTCTGCACGCGGCGCTTGGTGGGCTCACCGGGAATCAGCGTCGGCTTACCGTTTTGCGTCACCGCGTCGGTGGTAATGATGCACTTGGCCACATCGTCACGCACCGGTAGCTCAAACATGGTGTCCAGCAGCGCGCCTTCAATGATCGCACGCAGGCCGCGCGCGCCACTCTTGCGCTCGATCGCCATGTGTGCGATGGCTTTGAGCGCGTCCTGCTCAAACTCCAGTTCCATGCCGTCCAGCTCCAGCAGCCGCTTATACTGCTTGACCAGCGCGTTGCGCGGTTCGGTCAGGATCTTGACCAGCGCTTCCTCGTCCAGATCGTGCAGGGTGACCACCACCGGCAGTCGGCCGACAAACTCAGGGATCAGCCCATACTTCATCAGGTCCTCGGGGCGAATCTGCTCGAGCACCTGCCCCAGTCGCTTTTCGTCCTTGCCCTTGATGTCCGCGCCAAAGCCCATCGCCTTCTTGCCAATGCGCTGCTCGATGATCTTGTCGATGCCATCGAACGCGCCGCCGCAGATGAAGAGGATGTTGGTGGTGTCGATCTGGATGAACTCTTGATGCGGGTGTTTGCGGCCGCCCTGCGGCGGAACGCTAGCCACCGTACCTTCGATGATTTTCAGCAGCGCCTGCTGCACACCCTCGCCGGACACGTCGCGCGTGATCGACGGATTCTCGCTCTTGCGCGCGATCTTATCGACTTCATCAATGTAGATGATGCCGCGCTGCGCTGCCTGAATGTCATAATCGGCATTCTGAATCAGGCGCAGCAGAATGTTCTCCACATCCTCGCCGACATAGCCAGCCTCGGTCAGACTGGTGGCATCGGCAATGGCGAACGGCACATTGAGAATCTTGGCCAGCGACTGCGCCAGAAAAGTCTTGCCGCAACCGGTCGGCCCAAGCATGACAATGTTGGACTTTTGCAGCTCCACCTCGTCGCGCTTGTTGGGCGCGTAGATGCGCTTATAGTGGTTATAGACCGCCACCGCCAGCGAACGCTTCGCTTTTTCCTGTCCGATCACATACTGATCGAGGATTTCCTTGATCTCGGTCGGACGCGGCACAGAGCCCTGCTCCAGATCGTGCGGCGCGCCCAGATCATCCGCGATAATCTCCTGGCACAGCAGTACGCACTCGTCGCAAATATAGACCCCGGGGCCAGCGATAATCCGGCGCACCTGGTCTTGCGGCTTGTCGCAGAACGAACATTTTGCCATGCGTGGCGGCCGGTTGTTGTCTTCTTTTGGCATTTCACACCTCGTTGGTTTTCGATAGCTAGTTACTTCGCCGATTTGTCGCGCGGACGATAGATCTCATCGATGATGCCGTAGTTCAGCGCTTCCTCGGCGGACATAAAGTAGTCGCGCTCCACATCCTGCTGAATCTGCTCCAGCGGCTTGCCGGTCATCTCGCTCATCAGCTGGTTCATCTTTTTCTTGGTCTTCAGCAGCCATTCCACTTGTATCTGCACATCGGTGGCCATGCCGCGTGCGCCGCCCGACGGCTGGTGGATCATCACTTCGCTGTTGGGCAGCGCCAGACGCTTGCCCTTTTCGCCCGCCATCAGCAGAAACGCGCCCATCGACGCGGCCATACCGATGCAGACGGTGCGCACAGCCGGTTTGATGTAGCGCATGGTGTCAAAAATCGCCATGCCCGCCGTCACTGAGCCGCCCGGGCTGTTGATGTACATGGAGATATCGGCGTCAGGGTTTTCCATCTCCAGAAACAACAGCTGCGCCACCACCAGGTTGGCCATGTCGTCGTTGACTTCACCGCTGACAAACACGATACGATCCTTGAGCAGACGGGAATAGATATCGTAGGAGCGCTCACCGCGATTGGTTTGCTCTACGACCATGGGAATCAAACTCATCAGGACGCCTCCTTACTTCTTGGCGCGCGGCTTCTTGGGCGCGGGCTCTTCGGCGGTCTCGGCATCGGTCTTGGCGGCTTTCTTGGCGGGCTTTTTCGGCTCGTCGTGGTCATGATCGCAGAGGTCCACGACCGCGCTGTCCTTGATCAGCGAGACGACCTTGTCAACCGCTACCGCATCCTTGAAGTACTCAATATCGTCGGGCTTGAGCGTCGCCTTGAATTCCTCAATCGATTTGCCGCCCTGATCGGCGTATTTCTGGATTTCGGCATCCGTCTCGGTTTCGGTCGGCTCAATGCCCTCCGCCTTGCGGATCGCGTCGAGCACCAGCTGCGTCTTGACGCGCTGTTCCGCCTGCTCGTGGTACTGCGCGCGCATCTGCTCGGGCGTACCGCCAGTATATTTCAGGAAGTCCTCCATGCGCAGACCCTGATAGGCCAAACGCATCTCAAAATCGCGCAGCATCGCGTCGATCTGCCGCTCGATCATCGGTTCGGGGATTTCCACCTCGGCATTGGCCACCGCCGCCTCGACCGCGGCGTTTTCGAAGTGCTGGGCGGCATGCTCGGCGGCGTCCGCCTCCAGCTTTGCCCGGATGTCGGCCTTATATGCAGCCAGCGTGTCAAATTCGGACACATCGCGCGCAAAGTCGTCATCCAGTTCGGGCAGTTCCTTTCGCTGGATGCCGTGCAACTTCACGTGGAAGTTGGCGTCCTTGCCCGCCAGCTCCTCGGCATGGTATTCCTTGGGGAAGGTGACTTTCAGATCACGTTCCTCACCGATTTTCATGCCCACCATCTGCTCCTCAAAGCCTGGGATAAACTGGCCGGAACCGATGGTCAGCGACTGCTTTTCGGCAGTGCCGCCAGGGAAAGCGACGGCATCCACGGTGCCCAGGTAGTCCATCGAAACGATGTCGCCATCCTTGACAGCGCGATCCTCGACATCCACCATACGGCTGACCTTTTCACGCGCCTCGTCCATCTTCTGGCTCACCGCGTCATCTGTCACAGGATGCTCGTGCTTGGTGACTTTCAGCCCCTTGTACTGACCCAGCTTTACGTCCGGGCGCACATAGACCTCGGCAACAAAGACCATCGGCTGGCCGCCGCCTATCTTTTCGATATCGACATCTGGGCGGGACACCACATCAAGCTTGTGCTCGCTGATGGCCTGCTCATAGGCTTCGGGGAACACGGCGTCGAAGGCATCATCATAAAAGATGGCTTCGCCGTACATGCTTTCAATCATCTTGCGCGGCGCGTGCCCCTTGCGGAAGCCCGGCACATTCACGCGCCCCTTGTTTTTCAGATAAGAAGCCTGCATGCCGCGCTCAAAGGTCTCGGCATCGGCCTCGAAGCGAATTTTGACTTTGTTGTTACCAAGGTTCTCGATCGTACTGGTGATCATCCGATTTGTTCCTCCCGATTTGCATGGTCGCGCCCGCTATGGCACAGAGGCGCACAGGATAGTATACCATGCTTTCCCATGCATTTCAACCAATCGATCCAGCGAAAAACATAAAACAATTCGCGCGATTGTGCGAATGGTATCGAAATGGTATACTGGGTCTGACACTTAACGTTGTTTTTTGTTTGGTCACGAAAAGGAGGCTTCTGATGCAGAATTTTGCGGCATTGCTGGCTAAGCATATTGTGCAGTTTGACGGCGGTTTTGGTACCATGATCGCGCAATCGGGCCACAGCGAGCCGTGCATGGAGATGCTGAACATCACCCACCCCGAATCGGTGCAGGCGGTGCACAGCGCCTATGTGGCTGCAGGCGCGCAGGTGATCGAAACCCACTCGCTGAGCACGAACGCGCCGCAACTCAAGCGGCACGGACTGCAAGACCGTGTGGCCGAGCTGGCGCAGGCCGCTGTAAAAAACGCCAAAGCCGCTGCCCAGGGCAAAGCGCTGGTCGCGTTTTCGGTCAGCACACTGGGGCACTTTCTCGCGCCGGTTGGCGACCTGACACTGGACGAAGCAATCCAGTACTATCGCGAGCCGATGCGTGCCGCTGCCGAAGCCGGTGCCGATCTGTTCATCATTGAAACCATGTCCGACATCGCCGAGATGCGCGCCGCCATCCTCGCCGCGCAACCGCTGCTGTTGCCGGTGGTCGCCTCGTATACCTTCCAGCCCAACGGCCGCACCCTGACCGGCGGCACGCCCGCCTGCGCCGCCATCGCCGCCGAGGCGCTGGGCGTCACGGCGCTAGGCATCAACTGTTCTACCGGACCGGAGGGTATGCGCGAACCACTGGCGGATATGCGCGCCGCCTCGCGCTTGCCGATCATCATCCAGCCCAATGCGGGCCTTCCCTGCACCGATGCCGACGGGCACACGCATTATGCCGTGGACGCCGATGCACTGGCTGCCGCGATGGTTGGCCTCCTAGAAGGCGGCGCGTCTGGCGTCGGCGGTTGCTGCGGCACCACCCCCGCGCACATCGAAAAAATGCGCCCGCTGACCGAAGCGTTGCCGCCACTTCCGGTGTGCGACGGCGCACCGACCCTCTCCTCCGCCCGGTTTGTGATGCCGCTAGCCGAGGCCATCGAAAAAGCACAGCTCTGCAAACTGGATGACAGCGACATCTCCGCGCTCTACGATCTGGACGCGCCGGAAGCTGTGCTGCTCGATCTGACCCAGCTATCCCCTGCCGACATCGACGAGGCCATGCCCGAGGCGCAGACCGCCTGCGCGGTCCCGATGATCCTGCGCGTGAAGGACGCTGCTTGTCTGGACGCCGCGTTGCGCGCGTATGTGGGGCGTGCGGCGGTCGTTGATGTGCCCGCCGACGGACAAAAGGCGATGGAGAGCTATGGCGCGCTCGAGGTATAGCGCGACGCACATCACAAACGCCCCGCCGGCAAGCAAGCAGGCGGGGCGTTTATTTGTAATTCATTTTTCCAATAAGCCGCGCTCGCGCAGAATGCCGCTCAGCAGGTCGTTGATCTCCTTGGCGGTTTCCGGCGACAGCACAAGTTCCAGCGACTTATTGTCATGCAGCGCGATTTGCATCAGTGTCTGGCGCTGGAAGGTCGCCCAATTGCGCTTGGTAATAAACTGGATGCCGCGAATGTGCGCATACGGGATGCGCTGCCTGACCGACAGCGAATCATTGAACCAGTCGATATCCAGCGTGTCCGGCGCGAACACCAGTCGGCGGCGGCGCGTCACCCAAAAGACCACAAACGCGCACAGCAGCGCCGTGACGCCCATGCCGGTCAGCATCTGCGGATGAAACCCGGAAGAAACCCAGGCATAGATCGCGACTGCGATCATCACCGCCACCAAGCCGTAGGGCACCCAGCGCTGCAATGGATGGCGCCGATAAAAGTCATACGCGGGATTTCCCGCGTATTCGCAGCGCCCTGTCCAGTCAAAATACTTGTTCATTCGATGTCATCCTCCATCGCCGTCAGCGTTTGCCATGCAGCCAGCCGCATGTGCGCCACGAAACAGTCCATAAAATCGGGGTTCTCATTCAGCGGAACATCGGTGCACATCGCGGCGAACGCCTCTAGGCGCGACCGCGTATTCCCTTCCGCCGCCAACGCCAGCGCGCCCCACCCGGCGGCATTGCCAACCGCTTGGATCTTGTCTTGCGCAATCGTGGGCAACAAGCCAATGCGCATCGCACCGGGCACGTCGATATGCGCACCAAAAGCGCCGCAGACATAGAGCGCCTCCAGCTGATCCAGCACAATGCCCGCGCGGCGCAGCAGCAGTGTGATGCCCGCCGCCACCGCTGCTTTTGCCAGCTGCACCTGCCGCACATCCTGCGGCGCCAGCGATACAGATTCCGTCAATGCGCACGGCTGGTTGCCCGCGAGCAGTCCCTCGGGCGCCAGCCTGCCCGCACCCAGCAACGCGTCGATAGCCGACAGAATGCCGCTGCCGCACAGGCCGGTCGCAACACCGCCGCCGATCACCGAACAATGGCAACCGCGCGCATCTACGTGCACTGCGTCGATTGCGCCGGGCAATGCCGACATGCCTTGCGCGATGTGCGCGCCTTCCAGCGCGGGGCCAGCCGCCGCCGCGCAGCAATATGCCTGTTTGCCGTTGGACAGCACCATTTCCGTATTGGTGCCGATATCGACCATAAGACGCCAGCCGCCCGGCTGATCCAGTCCGCAAGCCATGCTGGCCGCCAGCGCATCCGGCCCAACAAAGCCGGACACGCACGGCGGCACATAGATATCCGTCGGAACAGGTAGCGCCATCTCCTGTGCAGGGTGGTGCAGCGCGTCAAAAGTCGCCGGTGTGTACGGCGCGCGCCCCAACTGCGCGATCGGCAGTCCCAGCACGGCGTGCGCCATTGCCGGATTGCCAACCAGCGCAATGCGCACGATCGCCTGCGCGTCCACACCGGATGCCGCCAGCAGCGTACCTGTCAGCCGCGAGATCGCGCCGACAGCCAGTGTTCGCAAGGTATCCGCGCCGTCGCTGTGCTGCGCCGCATGCCCCACGCGCCCCATCACATCGGCGGCGATTGCTCGCTGCGGATTGGCGAGGCCAGCGGTATAGACCTGATCGCCCGCGCCGGGATACAACAGACCGACGATGGTGGTCGTGCCTAGGTCAAAGGCCAGGCAAGCCGGTGCGCCGGTCATCGGCTGCGGCCACCGCGTTTGTTCTACTTCTATCTCGGTCAAAAAGTGTTGTGTCACGCGCACATCCAGATCGCGATCCACCAATGTCTGGCATGCTAGGGAAGATTCTCCATTCACCATCACACGGCACTTGCCGCAGGTGCCGCGCCCGCCGCAATCCAGCGGCAACACCAGCCCAATTGCACGCAACGCGTCGGAAAGCCGCGTGCCGCCCGCCACCAGCCTGCGAATTTCCTTGCCTGAAGCATCGCGGCAAAGGATTTCCGGCATGCGCATACCTCCCATAATGTTTGTCCTTTCCATGATACCGCATGCGCTTTGTGCTGGCAAGCGAAAATCCCGTCGCGCATGAACACACGCGCGTGCGCGCACAATAGCCACACCCATTTTGCCGCGGCGATGCCGCAAGGAGCGTGGACATGGAAGCATGGATTGCCTTTGCCGGGCTGCTGTTGCTGATGATTCTGTCAGCCATTCAGCGCAGACGCACACCGCCTGTGCAGGATGTAGCGCTGGAAGAAGAGGCGTTTTGCGCGCATCTGCAAGCGGTAGCTGCTGCGCACCGGCCTCGTGGTCGCGCACGCCCGCACGGCGCGCGTCGCAGTGCGCATCGGCTGCATCGCGCGCTGTCCACGCTCACCGCCCTGCAGGCTTCCAATGCCGACACGCATCCGGAACTGCTGCCCGGCGCGCAATGGTTGGCCGACAATGCGCGCACGCTAGAAGATATGGCGCTGTCGCTGGCGCGCGATTTGCCTGATGCGCAGCCCGTGCCGCTATGCGGGCGGCAACCGCGCATCCAACTGATCGCGCGCGAACTGGTGTCGCATACCGATGCCAAACTGCACGCCGATAACATTCGCCTGGCGATCGACGCATGGCAGGCTGTGCAGGTGCTGACGCTGCGTGAGCTGTGGATGCTGCCCACCATCCTGCGCGCCACGCTGATGGAACTGCTGTCGCACCTAGCGACTGCTTGCGTCGCCGCGCAGCGCGACCGCGCCGCCGCCGAGACCTGGGCGCGCACGCTGGCGCACGCCGATTTTGCGTCGCTGGGTGTCAAGTTTGCGCGCGCACCGCGCAGCACCACCTTCTTCGAGCATCTGCTCAAGTGCCTGCGCAATCAAGAGAACGCCGCCGCGCTGTCCTGGCTGGATCGCCAGCTGGACGCACTGGATTTGCGCGCCGAGCGTGTGGTCGAGCGCGAGCATGCGCGGCAAACGCTGGAACGCCAATGGATCGGCAACGCGATCACGACGCTAAAAACGCTGGGACAAGTGCGCTGGACCGAGGCGCTGGAGCAACTGTCCGCCGTCGAGCAATGGCTGCGCGACGACCCCACCGGCGTATACCCGCGCATGAGCGAAGGCTCGCGCGCGGTCTATCGCGGGCGCGTGGAGTATATCGCGCGCACCGCCGGTTTCTCTGAAATCATGGTCGCGCGCAACGCCAGCGAATTGGCCGCAGAAGCGGCGCAACAACCCGGAAACACCGCCGAGCTGCAAGCGCATGTCGGTTATTATTTGATCGATAATGGACAAGACGCGCTGTGGCAACGAATCGGCGGGCAACCGATGGCGGCGAAGGCGCGCGGATTTTTGCGCCGCCACGCAAAAGGTCTGTATGTCGCGCTGCGCATCACCGGCACGCTGTGCGCGGCTTCCCTGTTGCTTTCGCTAGGACTTTCACCTGCGCTGATCCTGCCCGCCGCGCTGGTCGCCAGCGAGGCTTGGGCGACGCTGCTGCACGCGCTGCTTCGCCGTCTGCGTCCACCGCGCATCCTGCCGCGTATCGCTTATGACGCACTCCCAGACGCACTGCGCACGCTGGTTGTGGTGCCAACGCTGCTCAGCCGTCCGCAGCAGGGTGCGGATATGATGCGCCATCTCGCCGTATTGCAACGCGCCAACCCCGATCCCAATCTGCAATTTCTACTGCTGGCCGACTTTCCGGACGCACCCGCCGCCGAATTGCCCGACGACGCGCTGATCACGCGTGCCGCGTTGTCCGCCGCGCAGTCGCTCAACGAGCCATTCCCCAACACGTTCCTGTACCTGCATCGCGCGCGTGTCTGGTGTGACGCGCAGAAGAAATACATGGGGGTTGAGCGCAAACGCGGCGCGCTGTCGCTGCTCAACCGGCTGATCATAGAAGGCGCGACCGATCAGCCCTTTGCCGCAGCATCGTTTGAGCCGACGACACTGCGCGGGCGCTATACGCAGGTCATCACGCTGGACAGCGATACCCTGCTGCCGCCTGGCAGCGCGCTGGAGCTGATTGGCATGCTGACGCATCCACTCAACCGACCGATGACATTGGGCGGACAAACGCGGCGCGGGCGCGCGGTCATCCAGCCGCGCATGGAGAACACCACCCACAGCGTGCGCACACGGGTGGCGCGCATTCTGGGCGGTGACGGCGGCGTCGATCCGTACCTGACCGCCACGTCGGATATCTATCAAGACCTGTGCGGGCGCGGCAGCTTTGCCGGCAAGGGGATCTATCATGTGGCCAGCTTTCACGAGCACGCCGAGCCGATGATCCGCCCCAACACAGTGCTTTCGCACGATTTGATTGAAGGCGAGCTGTGCGGCGCGGCGCTGGCCTCGGATGTGGCGCTGTACGACAGCCAGCCCGCGTCACTGCGCGGCTGGATGATGCGCCTGCACCGCTGGACGCGTGGCGACTGGCAACTGCTGCCCTGGCTGATGCCTTGGGTGCGCGTTGTGGAAGGCCGCATGCACAACCCGCTGGATATCCTTTCGCGCTATAAGATTTGGGATAACCTGCGCCGCAGTCTGCAAACAATCATGCAACTGCTACTCTTGGCGCTGGGCATCGCACTGCGCGATCCGGTCGCGCTGCTCAGCGCGATGCTGCTCCCGGCCATCGGCGTATTGTTGTCGCCGTCGTGGCGCGCGCTCGAAGGCGCGGGCTGGGCGCTGCTGCTGGCGCCCTATCGCGCCTATACCGAGGCGGACGCCATTGTCCGCACGCTCTGGCGCGTGCTTTTCAGCCGCAAGCACCTGCTGGAGTGGGTCACAGCCAGCGATGCCGAGCGCACGCGCGGCAGGCCGTATCGCGTGCTGCTGTGGCCGGTGTATGCGCTGGTCGCGATTTTGTTGCTGCTTTCGATGGGCGCGACTTGGGCGCTGCCGCTGACCGTGCTGCTTGGCGCAGTGTGGTTGTTTTTGCCGCGCACCGCCGAATGGCTGGACGCGCCGTTGCACGCGGAAAAACCGCTGGCAGAGGTCAAACGCCAAGCACTGCTGGGCATTGCGCGCGATACATGGCGCTTTTTCGAGCAGGTGGTGACGCGCGCCGATCATTTCCTGCCACCGGATAACCTGCAACTCGCACCGGATCGCGGTCTGGCGCATCGCACCTCGCCAACCAACATTGGCTTGTATTTGCTGTCCTGCGTGGCCGCGCATCAGCTTGGGCTGATCGAGGCTGATGAGGCGGCGCGACGCATCGCTGATACCGTGCGCACACTGAACACGCTGCCCAAGTGGCGCGGGCACCTGTATAACTGGTACGATACGCGCACGCTCGCGCCGCTCAACCCGCACTATGTATCCACAGTGGACAGCGGCAATCTTGCGGGCTGTCTGTTGGCCTGCGCGCAAGCACTGCGCGACTGGGCTGACGAACTGGACCCCACGCACCGCGCGCTGCCCGATGCGCTGGAGTCGCTGTGGCACGACATGGACTTTGCCGCCGCATACGATACAACCGCTGATCTGTTCTACATCGGCATCCATCCGCAAACCGGGCGCACCGGCGACGCGCACTACGACCTGCTGGCCTCCGAGTCGCGTTTGCTCAGCTTCCTAGCGATTATGCGCGGCGCGGTGCCGATGCGACACTGGCAGCGCCTGGGCCGCCCCCTGCTGCGCACGCAAAAAGGCGCGGCGCTGGCCAGTTGGAGCGGTACGATGTTCGAATACCTGATGCCCGCTCTGCTCATGCGCCTCACGCCAGACACGCTGCTGTCAGCCACCTGTCTGGAGGCTGCGCGCGAACAGAAGCGTGGCGTGCACAAAGCCCCTTGGGGCATCTCCGAATCCGGGTACTACGCGTTCGACCCACAGCTAAATTACCAGTATCGCGCGTTTGGCTTGCCGCATTTGGCACTGCGCACGGAAACACTGGCACAGGTGATTGCGCCGTATGCGTCCGCACTGGCTTTGGCCGTGCTGCCAGAGGAGGCAACCGATAACCTGCTGACCATGCAACGGCTGGGCTGGTCGAGCCAGCTTGGCTTTTACGAAGCCGCCGACTACACGGCCTCACAGCCCGGCGTCGCCTATCAGCTGGTCAAGAGCCACATGGCGCACCATCAGGGCATGCTGCTGTGCGCGCTGTGCAACGCGCTGACCGATCAAGCACTGACGCGCGCGTTTCACCTGCGTGCCGATGTGGAAGCGTTTGAGCTGTTGCTAGAAGAGCGCCCGATCAAGAGCCCCATGCTGCGCTGGCGCACGCAGCAAAAGCGCAAAGCCGACACCGCCGCGCCGCGCCAAGTGCGCGCCATCCGTCAGGTGCAGCCCGATGCGCTGCCACTGGAAACGCAATTGCTCTACGGCGATGGCACCACGTTGTTATGCGACGCGCGTGGCGGCGGCTACATCGCGCACAACGGACTGATGCTGACGCGCTGGCGACCCAATCCGCTGACGCAGGGCTACGGACTGCAATGCTATCTGCGCGACGCGGACGACGGCGACGTATGGCGCGCCGCGCAGCCGGACTTGCCCGGCGACACACGCTTTGAAACTGGGCAGGCGGTCTTTCACCGGCAGCATGGCGGCATCGAAAGCAGCCTGTCGTGCTACGTCTGCCCGCTGGACGGCGCGGCGATGGCAAGCCTGTCGCTGACCAACACCGGCGATGCGCCCAAGCGTGTGATGGTGTCTAGCTTTTTCGAGGTTGCGCTGTCCTCGCAGACTGCCGATGCCGCGCATCCCGCGTTCCGCAATCTGTTTATTGAAACCGCCCGGCTGGGCGCTTCGGCCGCGCAGGCGCGTCGTCGTCCCCGCGCCGCCGGGGAGCACTTCCCCATGCTGGTGCATGTCGCCGCCAGCGACGCGCACGATTTGTGCTGGCGCGTGTGCACCGACCGCGGTGCCTTTCTGGGTCGCGAGCATGGGCGCTTCACACCACAAGCGCTGCTGTCGCCCCCGGACGAGGATCGTGTCGGCGCGGTGGTCGATCCCTGCATGGCGCTGCTGACAGAGGCCACCATTGCCCCGGGCGATACGATGCGCATCGCGTTTGCCACACTGACCGCGGACACGCCGGAAGAGGCGGCGCAGATGGCTTCGCGCTATGCCGACATCGGCGCGGCGACACGCGCGCTGGAACTGGCGCAGACGCAGGCGCATGTCACCGCCGATTATCTCTCGCTCGACCCGGCTGCGCAGCATCAGGCGCAGCGCCTGGCGTCGCTGATGCTCTACCATGGTCAGAACACGCAGCGCGCGCAATACCTGACCGCGATTCAACTGCCGCGTGAGGAGATCTGGGCGTGCGGTCTGTCGGGCGATCTGCCCATCCTGACGCTGCGCATCGGCGAGCCAAGTCATTTGCCGCTGGCGCGCGCGATATTGAAAATCCACGAAGCGTGGCGGCAATGGGGGCTGTGGGTCGATTTGGTGCTGCTCGACGATCATGGCGGCGATTACTTTCCGCCAACCAAGAACGCGCTACAGGAGATGGTGTCCTTTGGGCATGCGCGCGATCTAATCGGCAAGCCGGGCGGCGTGCATTTTCTGGACGCGCAAGTGCTGGGCGCACCGCGCACAGCCCTGTTGCTGGCTACCTCGGCACTGGTGCTGTCCGGCGAGGACGGACCGCTTGCCGTGCAGATGAAAGCCCTGCGCGGCAACATCCCGACACCAACCACCGCGTGGCCCGAGCTGCCCCGCGCATACGACACGCCGGAGCTGCCGCCCGTCCAGCGCGACGCCTATAATGGCTGGGGCGGCTTTACGGCGGAAGGCGATTACTGCATTGACCTCGTTGCCGGGCATGCCACGCCGGCACCATGGTGCAACATTCTGGCCAACCCGCGATTCGGCACCTTGGTGACCGAACGCGGCGCGGGTTTTACCTATGCGGGCAACAGCCACAGCGGCCGCCTGACGCCTTGGATGAACGACCCGGTCTGCCCGCGCAATGGCGAGGCGCTATACCTGCGAGACGAACGCACCGGGCAATTTGCCGATCTGTTTGGCCAAGCGCGACGCGTGACGCACAGCCCCGGTTTCTCGCTCTACGAAGGCTGGGCGCTGGGGATCGGCTATGCACTGACGGTGTTTGTCGATGCCGAGGACGCAATCAAGCACACGCTGGTGTCGCTCAAAAACGCTGAGGACGCACCGCGCGAGCTGTCGGTGACCGCCTATGCCGCCTGGTGCATGGGCGATCAGGAAAGCGACCGCCGCCATGCGCGCGCGCAAGCAACCAGCGGCATGTGCGTCGCCTACAGTCCGTCCATGCGTGGCGTGGCGTATCTGGCGATGCCCGACACACCCAAGAAGCAGCACACTTGTGACCGCACCGCCTTCCTCGGACTGGGCGGCAAACGCGGCCCGCGCGGCATACGTCTGCCGCAGTTAGATACCCTGGGCAGCGACGACCCCTGTGCCGTGTTGCGCGGTATGATCTCGCTTGCGCCGCGTACGCAGCAAGATATGCACATTGCGTTGGGGTTTGCCGCCAGCCTGACCGAGGCGCAGCGCACCGCCAAGGCGCTGGGCGGTTGCGCGCGTGCGCGCTTTGACGCGATGCGCTTGCACTGGTCCGAGCGGCTGGGCATGCTGACTGTGCGCACGCCAGATCGGGTGATGAATCACCTGCTTAACCGCTGGCTGCCCTATCAGCTCACGGTATCGCGGCTGTGGGCGCGCGCCGGGTTCTATCAAGCAGGCGGCGCGTATGGCTTCCGCGATCAGTTGCAGGATACGCTGGCACTGATCCACACCGATCCCGCCAGTGTCCGCGCGCATCTGCTGCTCGCCGCCGCGCATCAGTTCGAGGCCGGGGATGTGCAGCATTGGTGGCATCCCCTGGCGCGCGGCGTGCGCACGCGCATCAGCGACGATCTGCTGTTCCTGCCATTTGTCGCCGCCGCGTATGTGCACGCCACTGGCGATAAGGGCGTGCTGCGCGAGAGTGTGCCCTATCTGACCGGCGCGGAGATTCCCGCCGGGCAAGAGGACCTGTATACCGCCGCCGAGCCCTCGGCATTGAGCGAAACACTGTTGCAACACTGTCTGCGCGCCATCCGGCATGTGGCGCTGGGCGCGCACGGCCTGCCGCTGATGGGGGGCGGCGACTGGAACGACGCCATGAACCGCGTGGGCATCGAAGGGCAAGGCGAAAGCGTGTGGCTGGGTTGGTTCTTCGCCGCGACGCTGCGCGAGTTCGCGCCACTGTGCACCGCCGCTGTGCGCGATGAGCTGCTTGCGCTGGAGACACAGGTGCTTGCCAGCGCGCAACAGCACGCGTGGGATGGTGCATGGTACCGCCGGGCGTGGTTTGACGACGGACACCCGCTGGGTGTCGCCGGAGATTCCGCCTGCGAGCTGGACTGCGTCGCGCAGAGTTGGGCGGTGCTTGCCGGAAGTCCGCGCGAACGCGGCGAACAGGCGATGCAGTCGCTGTGGGACAGATTGATCGACCACGAGCACGGCATTGCGCGACTGTTGACGCCGCCGTTCGATGGGTATTCGCACGATCCGGGCTACATCCAGGGTTATCTGCCCGGTGTGCGTGAAAATGGCGGGCAATATACGCATGCCGCCGCCTGGGCGGTGCAGGGATTTGCCGGGTTGGGACAAAATGCGCGCGCCTGGGCGCTGTACCGCATGCTCATGCCGTATCATCACAGCGACAGTGTGGACGCCGCGCTGCGCTATCGCGTGGAGCCGTATGTGTGCGCCGCCGATGTATACACCAACCCACAGCAGGTTGGGCGAGGCGGCTGGACGTGGTACACCGGCTCTGCGTCGTGGCTGTGGATTGCCGGGGTGCAGACGCTGCTGGGGTTTGAAAAAGTGGGCAACAGGCTGCGCTTTGCGCCGCGACTGCCCGATGATTGGTCGGAGGTATCCTGCAACTATCGCTACGGCGACGCGATCTATGCGCTGACCGCACGACGCGACGCACCGCATGTGCTGCTGGATGGCGAGCGGCAATCCGACGGCTGGATTGAGCTGAAAGCCGACAGCGAGGCGCACGAGGCAGTTTTTCCCGCGCGGTAAATGGCTTGCGCTTCATCGGCTGTGACGCTATACTAAAGGACATCCTTTGTATAGAAATGAGTTGCGCCATGCGAGAAGCCTTTTTGCCCACCACCCATGCCGATATGAAAGCGCGCGGCTGGGACGCGCCGGACCTGATCTTTGTGTCTGGCGACGCGTATGTGGATCACCCTTCCTTTGGCGCGGCCATTTTGGGTCGTGTGCTGGAGCACGCCGGATACCGCGTCGCCATGCTTGCGCAGCCCGATTGGCGCTCTCTGGACGATATTCGCCGTCTGGGCAAGCCCAAACTGGGCTTTATGGTATCCGCCGGGGTGATCGACAGCATGGTGAATCACTATACCGCCGCCAAAAAGCCGCGCAGTCAGGATGCCTACGCGCCGGGTGGCAAGGCGGGCATGCGCCCCGACCGCGCCACCATCGTCTACTGCAATCTGATCCGTCAGGCGTTCGGCAAGGTGCCCATCATCATCGGCGGCGTCGAGGCGTCGCTGCGCCGCTTTTCGCACTATGATTACTGGGAGGACAAAGTTCGCCGCTCGATTCTGGTAGACAGCGGCGCGGATCTGCTGCTCTATGGCATGGGCGAACGTACCATTCTGTCCGCTGCCAAGTGGCTGGCCGATGGTGCGCCACAAAGCACGCTGCGACATCTGCGTGGCGCGTGCTGGTTATCGCCTGTGCCCGAGGAAGGCTATGCCGAATTGTTCGATCACGATCTGTGCGCCAAGGACAAGAAAGCATACGCACAGGCCTTTGCGCGGCAGTATATCGAGCAGGACCCGGTTCGCGGTAAACCAATGATGCAGCGTCAGGCCGCCGGGCGCTACCTCATGCAGAACGCGCCGGATATGCCGCTGACCCGCGCCGAGCTGGACAAGGCGCACGCTCTGTCTTTCCAGCGGGCATGGCACCCGGACTATGACGCGCTAGGCGGCGTACCCGCGCTGGAAGAAGTCAAGTTCTCGCTGGCCGCCACGCGCGGCTGCTTCGGCGGGTGCAGTTTTTGCGCGATCACGTTTCATCAGGGGCGCATCGTCGCCTCGCGCAGCCCACAGTCGCTGATTCAGGAGGCGAGGCTGCTCACCCACCTGCCCGACTTCAAGGGATACATCCACGATGTCGGCGGACCGACCGCCAACTTTCGCCGCCCAGCTTGCGATGGGCAGCTAAAGAACGGCGCCTGCGCGCACAAACAATGCCTGTTCCCCAAGCCCTGCAAACAACTGGTGGTCGATCACAAGGAGCTGTTGGGGCTGCTGCGCGAACTGCGCGGCCTGCCCGGCGTCAAGAAGGTCTTTGTGCGCTCCGGCCTGCGCTATGACTACATACAGGCCGACCCGGACGGAGCGTTTTTTCGCGAGCTGTGCGAGCACCACATTAGCGGGCAGCTTAAGGTTGCGCCGGAGCATGTCTGCCCGCGCGTGCTTGAGGTGATGGGCAAGCCCGGCAGGCCGGTGTACGATGCCTTCACCCAGCGCTACGCCACCATGAACAAAAGCTTGGGCAAGCCACAATTTCTCGTGCCCTATCTGATGAGCAGCCACCCGGGCAGCGACATCAGCGCCGCTGTCGAGCTGGCGTTGTACCTGCGCGATATTGGCCACCAACCGGAACAGGTGCAGGACTTCTACCCCACACCGGGCACGCTGTCGACCTGTATGTTCCACACAGGGCTGGACCCGCGCACCATGCAGCCGGTATATGTGCCACGCAGCGCGCACGAAAAAGCACTGCAACGCGCGCTGTTGCAGTATCGTCGTCCCGCTAACCATGCACTGGTGCGCGAGGCGTTGCGTATGGCGCACCGCGAGGACCTGATCGGTTTCGGGAAGGGCTGTCTGGTGCCGCCCGCCGGCGCGAAACCGCCGCAACACGCGCCAAGACGCGGGACGCCCGGCAAGCCAATCGCCACAGCCAAACCTCATCCAACGAAAGCAGCCAGCAAAGCCTCGCCACGCGCCAAAGGCAAACCCGGCGGCAAACGCAAATAAGGAGCAAACATGATGAATACACCCCTTTCCACGTTGCCCAACGTCGGACCTGTACTGGAGAAAAACCTGCGTGCCGTGGGCATTGATACCCCCGAGACGCTGCGCGCGGTCGGCGCGCAAGAAGCATTCTTGCGCATCCGCGCCGCTGTGGATCCGGGCGCATGCCTGCACATGCTCTACGGCATACAGGGTGCCATTGACGGTGTCCACGACAAGTTTTTGCCCGAGGATGCAAAGGCGAATCTGCGCGCGTTTTATAACGCGCTGTAGTCCTTTTTTTCGTCATTTCGCACATTTTTTTCCTGTAGTTTTCTTCTTGCCAAACGTTTCAATTCATCGTATAATTATCGAGGCTTTTTGATAATTATTCTAATTTGGAGGGAACCCCTGATGAAGAAGTATCTTGCTCTTTCCCTGGTGCTGGTGCTGGCGCTGGTCGTTCTGGCTGGCTGTGGCGCGAAGAAGGATGAAGCCCCCGCTGCCGCTCCGGCCGCCGCTGCGACCGATGCGCCCGCCGCTGAAGTCGCCGCGACCGAAGCGCCCGTTGCCGAGGTTGCTGCCCCCGCTGCTGAGGCCGGTGCCTCTGTGGTCGGCTCCTGGGAGATGGACATGACCGAAATCGCGAAGGCCGCCGGCGTGGATGCGTCGCAGCTGCCCGCGATCTGCCTGGAGTTCACCGCCGAAGGCAAGCTGAACGTCGTGGCCGCTGGCCAGACTGTGCCCGCCGGTGACTACACCGTCGAAGGCAGCAACATCAAGATGGACGCCGGCGCGATGGGCGGCATGGCGACCGGCCAGACGGCCGATGTGCCCTTCACCATCGATGGCGACAAGCTGACCTTGGCGGGCACGACCGTGCTGACCCGCAAGTAATTCCCGCACAAAAAGAGCGTACCGATGATTCGGTACGCTCTTTCTTTATGCGTTTTTTGCTTTTTTCTGCCTGAGCGCCGCCACCGCGAGCAGCAAAATCATCGGGAACAGCGTGCCGATCAAAAGGCCGGTCTTGAGCGGCGACAGCCCACCATAGAGCGCGCCATTAATCCAGCCGAATACACCGCCGCCGCTCGCGTGGTCGGCCACCGCCCCGGCCAGCCAAGGCCCGATCGAGCAGCCAATATCGCCGCAGGCCGCCAGCAGCGCAAACATCGCCGTGCCGCCGGAAGGATAGCCCTGCGCTGTGAGGCTCAGCATTCCCGGCCACATCAGGCTGACAGCAAGGCCGCACAGGGAACAGCCTATCAGCGATATCGCCGCA
>JAVBMF010000057.1:0-3358 GCA_031552735.1 Eubacteriales bacterium | reverse complement strand
AAGCCCCACACCCGATGCGCACCATTAGCTCAGTTGGTAGAGCACCTGACTCTTAATCAGGGTGTCCAGGGTTCGAGTCCCTGATGGTGTACCAACAAAAGAGTTCTCGCTGCCTTGTGCCGAGGGCTTTTTTGTTTGCAGGGCGTTGACAAGCCTACAAGATTGGGATACAATAATCAAGCGCTCCAAACACCGTGTATGCACCATTAGCTCAGTTGGTAGAGCACCTGACTCTTAATCAGGGTGTCCAGGGTTCGAGTCCCTGATGGTGTACCAGACCCTTGCTATGCAAGGGTTTTTGCATATGTATGGATCGGATTTGAAAGGATATGTATGGCAGCGCACTTTCTGACCACCGGACGACTAGGATTCATGCACTGGCGGACAAGCGACGCGCCGCTGGCCGAGCGGTTGTGGTGCGACGAGACGGTGACCCGCTTCATCCGCGCCACGCCGTACACCGCGGAACAGGCGCGACAGCGCCTATGCGACGAGCTGGACAGCCAGAAGAACAGCGGGGTGGCCTACTGGCCGATCTTTTCGCTGGAGAACGGCGAATTTGTTGGCTGTTGCGGATTGCATCCGCACGACGGCGCGCTGGGGGAATACGCCTATGAGTTGGGCTATCACCTGCTGCCTGTGTATTGGGGACAGGGGCTGGCCACCGAGGCGGCGGGCGCTGTGCTGCGCTATGCGGTGGATGTGCTCGGCGCGCCGACCGTGCTGGCCGGGCATCACCCCGACAACGCGTCGTCGGGTAAGGTGTTGACCAAGCTGGGTTTTGTCCGCGTCGGCGCGGGATTCTTTCCGCCGACCGGCCTGATGCATCCGATTTACCGATATGACGCGCCCCGGGAGAACCGTTGACAAAAGCGGCGCCTGCCAGATACAATGCCCATGACAGCGCAGTGCACGCGCAAGAAATCGTGAGGTCTATATGCAAGAGCAAACCATCCACTTTGGTCCGGCGGGCAACTCGGCGTCGTTTTACGAACAGGGGCACAAGCATAGCTACGAAGCGCCCGCATGGCTGGCGGCGCAAGGCTTGAACGCGTATGAATACGCATCGGGACGCGGGGTGAACCTGACGGAAGAGACCGCGCGGCGCATTGGCGAGCAGGCTAGGCTGCACGACATCGCGGTCAGCATCCACGCGCCGTACTTTATCAATCTGGCCAACCCGGAGCCCGAGCGATATGCGAAAAACCGCGCCTACATTCTGGATGCCGCGCGCGCGCTGGATTGGATGGGCGGCACGCATGTGGTGGTGCACGTCGGCAGCCACAGCAAGATGGACCCGGACGAGGCGTTTGGGAACGTACTGGATGGGCTGAAGCGCGTGCGCGCAGAGCTGGTGGACGAAGGGTTTGCGCACATCCGCCTCTGCCCGGAAACCATGGGGCGCGACGCGCAGATCGGCGGGCTGGACAACATCCTGCGTCTGTGCGAGCTCGACGAGAGCTTCCTGCCAACCATCGACTTTGCGCACCTGCACGCGCGCGGTCGTGGCGCGATTACCACCACCGACGATTTTGCGCGCATCCTCGACCGCATGGAGGAAGTGCTGGGCACGCCCCGCGCGCACAGCTTTCACGCGCATTTCTGCCATATCGAGTTCACCGGCGCGGGGGAAAAGCGGCACTGGACGTTTGCCGACACGCAGTATGGCCCGGACTTTGCGCTGCTGGCACCGCTGATTGCCGCGCGAAACCTGACGCCGACACTGATCTGCGAATCCAAGGACACCATGGCGGAGGACGCCTGCGAGATGATGCGATTGGTGGCGCAGCACAGGCGATAAGCACAGGCGCTGCGAAATTGGCAGGCGAAGCCAATCTGCGCTTGTGTGCCAGTAGCGCTTGTGGTATAATAATCTTTGTGTTAAAAGGCAAGTGCTAACGAAGAGCAGAAAGGATGACGACCATGATCCATCGTGCCCAAACGCTGCGCGGGAAGCTGCCCGCTGGCGTGGATGCCGCATTGATTCACAATCGTTCCAATATGCGCTACCTGAGCGGTTATCGCGGCGAGGGTCTGGTGCTGATCAGCGCGCAGGAACTGGCGGTCGTCACCGATTTCCGATACACCGAGCAGGCCGCGCAGGAAGCGCCCGGTTTTGCCGTGCACGAGACCACGATGACGCACACGCAGAACATGGTCACCTTTGAACGACTACAGGCCGCGGGCGCGAAGCGTATCGCCATCGAGCAGGACGCGGTCACCTATACGGAATATCAGGCGATCGCAAAGGCGCTGACCGGCATGGAGCTGGTCGATCTGGGCGATCTGCCGCTGAGAATGCGCGAGATCAAGGACGAGGACGAGCAAAAGCTGCTGACGCAGGCCAATGGGCTGACCAGTCAGTGCTTTGAATACATGCTGGGCTACATCAAGCCCGGTATCACCGAGAAGCAAATCGCCGTGGAGATTTGGCACTGGCTGCTGACGCACGGCGCGGACGGTCTGGCGTTTGATACCATCGTCGCCGCCGGGCCGAACGGCTCGCTGCCGCACGCCATTCCCTCCGATCGGCCGGTGCGCACCGGCGATCTGATCACGCTGGACTTTGGCGCGCGCCTGAACGGCTACTGCGCCGACATGACGCGCACCGTCGCGCTGGGCAAGATCGACGGCGAGCAGAAGAAGATCTACGACACCGTGTTTGCGGCGCAGGCGCTGGCGCTGTCCGCTGCCAAGGCGGGCGCTGCCTGCAAGGCGGTTGATGCCGCTGCGCGCGACTATATCAACGCTGCGGGCTACGAGGGCCGCTTTGGCCACGGGCTGGGTCACGGCACCGGCCTGGACATCCACGAGGGCTCGCGCTGCAACACCATCTCGACCGCGACGCTCAAGGCCGGAATGAGCATGACCATTGAGCCGGGCATCTATATCCCCGGGTTCTGCGGCGTGCGCATCGAGGATAGCGTGATCATCACCGACACAGGCAACCGCATCATGACCCCCGCCACCAAGGAACTGATCACCATCTGATTCTGTGGCGATGCATTTTACTCAAAGATATTGTGGAGGGATACTGAATGGTAACTGCGAGCGATTTTCGTAAAGGGCTAACGGTTGAATGGGAGAACGGCGTATGGGTCGTCGTGGACTTCCAGCATGTGAAGCCGGGCAAGGGCGCTGCCTTCGTGCGCACCAAGATCAAGAAGATCATGACCGGCGCCGTGGTGGAGCGCAGCTTCAACCCCACGGACAAAATGCCCCGTGCGATCATCGAGACCAAGGAGATGAACTACCTCTACAAGGACGGCGATCTGTACTACTTTATGGATACCGAGACCTATGAGCAGCTGGCGCTCACGCTGGACCAGGTGGAGGATGCGATCGGTTTTGTCAAGGA
>JAVBMF010000038.1:0-9161 GCA_031552735.1 Eubacteriales bacterium | reverse complement strand
TGAGCCTTTGAATCGCTTGGCTTGCAAGCTATCCTCATCTGTCGGCGTTTCCGCCGTGGGAATTGGCACCGCAGCGTCTGCTCGGTTGCCGGGTTTCATCGGGCCCAGTCCCTCCACCACTCTGGATAAGGTTATGCAATTGTAGAGCGCATGGATAGTATACCCACCCGGCGCGGGTTTGTCAATCAGGTAAACAGGTGAATGACGCCGGTGGCGGCCAGCGCCATGATGGTGCAGGCGACCAGATTGCCCAACACGATGGCGATCATTGACTTTTTGACGTCCATCTTCAGCAGCGTGGCGATCGCGCTGCCGGTCCACACACCGGTGCCGGGCAGCGGCACCGCCACAAACACGAACAGCGCGAACAGGCTGCCCGCGTCCATGCCCTTTGATTTTCTTTCCGCACGATTCTCCACCCAGGCGGCGAAGCGTTGCAGCGGCTTAATCGGCAGCGTGTACAGCCATTTCAAAATCGGCTTGAGCAGCCAGTAAATGAACGGCATGGGCAGCGTGGACATGATGAACGCCAGCAGGAAGGTGAACACAAACGGCATGCCCATCGCCAGCCCGACGGTCAGCGCATAGCGCCCCTCGAAGGTCGGCACCATCGACAGCAGCGCGGTGGTGATGATCTTGCCAATATGCTCGGACCAGACAAAGGTCTGCTGCGCGGCGGGGGTGGCGGCGGCCTGGGTGATCAGCCCCAGCGCGGTATGATACAGTCTCATTTTCTGTTCTCCTCATTCGTTGTTCTGGCAATGCCACCCCACTATATCAGTTGTTGCATGGGGTGTCAACCGCTGCTATAATGGCTAGACACATCCCCGATTTGGAGGTTCCCGCATGAAAACCGTTCTGGGCTGCATCCGGCGCGCCGATCAGGATTTCCACATGATTCAGGAAGGCGACCGCATCGCGGTAGGCGTATCCGGCGGCAAGGACAGCCTGCTGCTACTGTACGCGCTTTCTCTGTATCGGAAATTCGCCTACACCAACTTCACACTGGAAGCCATCACGCTCAAGATGGGTCTGGAGCCCTTTGATACCGCGCCGATCGCCGCGCTGTGCGAGCAGCTAGACATCCCCTATACCGTAAAAGAAACCGACATCGCGCACATCATCTTTGACATCCGCAAGGACCCGAACCCCTGCGCACTGTGCGCGAAGATGCGCCGCGCGGTGCTGAATCAATTGGCCAAGGAGCGCGACTGCAACAAGGTGGCGCTGGGCCACCACCGCGAGGACGTGCTGGAAACGCTGCTGATGAGTCTGCTCTACGAGGGACGCCTGCACACCTTCCACCCGGTCACGCACCTGTCGCGCAGTGACATTACGGTGATCCGGCCCATGGTGTACCTGCCGGAAAAGCATGTCATCCACCTGGCCAAGCAGCTTGACCTGCCGGTGGTGCACAACCCGTGCCCGGCCAACGGCCACACCAAGCGGCAAGAGATGAAGGAACTGCTGGCCACCGCCGCCAAGACCTATCCGCTGATCCAGGAGCGCATGCTGTCCGCACTGAAAAATCGCGAGCAGTACGGCCTGTGGGATCAGATGATCGTCGGCAAGCTGATTGAGAAGCAATAAAAAAGAGCCGAAAGGCTCTTTTTTGTTACGTATTATTCCGTAATCGGCTCCAGATACGCTTGGAAGTGGCGCAACACCGGCGGCTCCCAGGTGATGCGATAGCCGCGCCGAATGTCCTTGGCGCGCTGCTGGATATTGACCAGCGCTTCGGCCACCACATCCAGATGCGCCTGTGTATACACACGGCGCGGGATGGCACAGCGCGTGAACTCGAACTCGGCGCGCAGTTGCTTGCCGGTGTCCGGGTCGTTGCCCAGCATGTACGATCCGATGTCGCAGGCGCGGATGCCCGCCTCTTTGTACAGCTCCACCGCCAGCACCTGTCCGGGATACTCGTTGTACGGGATGTGCGGGAACATCGCCGCCGCATCCACAAACACGCCGTGGCCGCCCACCGGCGACTGATATGCGACGCCCGCGTCGTCCAGCAACGCGGCCAGGTATTCCATCTGCCCGATGCGGTATTCCAAATACGCCTGCTCAATGCCCTCGTACAAGCCGATGGCCAGCGCATCCAGATCGCGCCCGGCCAGACCGCCGTAGGTATAGAAGCCCTCGTAGCTGATGCAGTTGCTCTTGATGCCCAGGATCAGGTCGGACTTGCCGTCCTTGACGCCCAGCAGGCCGCCCATGTTCACGATGGTGTCCTTCTTGGCGGACATAACGAACATATCGGCACAGGCGAACATCTCGCGCACGATCTCCTTGATGGTCATGTGCTTGCACGCCGGTTCGTCGCGCTGGATAAAGTACGCGTTCTCGGCATAGCGCGCGGCGTCGATGCACATCGGGATGCCGTACTTCTTGCACACCGCGCTGGTATCGCGCAGGTTTTGCAGCGACACCGGCTGGCCACCGGCGGAGTTGTTGGTGACGGTCATCACCACCAGACCGATCTTGTCCTTGCCGTATTCGTTAATGATTTTCTCCATCTTGGCGACGTCCATGTTGCCCTTGAACGGCGCGCGCTTGGAGGGGATCAGTGCCTCGGCTACCACGCAATCGATGGCGCGAGCACCGGCCAGCTCGACATGCGCGCGTGTGGTGTCAAAGAACATGTTGGAGATCGCATAATTGCCCTTGTGCAGGAACAGCGGCAGCAGCACCTTTTCGGCGGCGCGGCCCTGATGCACCGGCTGAATATAGCCATAACCGAAGATGTCCTGCCCGGCATCGGTCAGCTTAAAGTAGCTGCGCGAGCCCGCATAGGCCTCGTCGCCGGACATGATGCCGCCCCACTGCTTGTCGCTCATCGCGTTGGTGCCCGAGTCGGTTAAGAGGTCGATGTACACATCCTCGCTGCGCAGACGAAACACGTTGTAGTCCGCCATGCGAATCTTATCCTCGCGCTCTTGGCGCGTCAGGGTCTTGATGGGCTCCACCATTTTGATGCGAAACGGTTCCGGTCTGTACTTGATGGGCATGGTACTCCTCCTGTCGCTGGTTTTGCGCGCGCGAAGCGTTGCCTGTCTTTTGCCGACAGCAACGCCCACGAATGATACGATCATATCACTTTGCAGGGGGGATTGCAATGCGGATTTGGCGCACAAGAGGGTGCAAAAAAGCGGCGGGGCGAGGGGGCTCGCTCCGCCGCTATGCCTGCTCTGATCAGCCCACGACGGCATTCTCCGGCACGTCGGTCGGCTGCGGTTCGGCATCCGGTTGCTGCTCTACATCCGGCTGCTGCTCGGCATCCGGTTGCGGTTCTGCGACCGGTTGCGGCTCTTCTTCCACCGACACGCACAGACGCCATTTGGCGTTGAGGATTTCCTCGCTAACCGGCAGGCTGTACTGCAAGTCCTGGCTGGCGCCCGGGGCGTCCTTCCAGCCATCCAGCGTGCCGTCGCCGTCCTCGTCCTTGCCGTTGTCGTACTGCCATTGCAGGCGCAGCTTCGCGCCTTCGAACCCGATCAGCGTACCTTGCAGCACAAATTCCTGCGCATCCGCGGACGAATCATCAATCTCGCAGGTGACCACCACTTCCCTGTGCACCTGCGGCGCAGCGGAGACTTCCGGCGCGGCGGTCGCGTTCGGGTCGGCGGTCGCGTTCGGGTCGGCGGTGACCTCCGGGTCGGCGGTGACCTCCGGCTCAGCGACGGGTGCCTCGGTGCCGTCGGCGTTGATCAGCTTCACACCCTGATCCTTCAGGATGTTAAACGTCGGCGAATAGATGGTTTCCTCCGCGAGTGCCGCGGACTGCGCAATGCCAAAGCTCATGCAGATGGCCAATCCGATTGCCACCCAAGATGAAATGCGCTTGTTCATGATATGTGTCCTCCTCATCGTACTCTGGATATTTTTGTACACTGCTTCGTTTCGCTCTGTTTCATGCGATGATCGCAGCGCAAACGCCTACGATGTTTGGAGTATATCACCATTTGCGAAAAAAAAAAGAACTTTGGCCGGAAAATAAGAAAGAATTAAGATGTGGCTGAAAGCAAACTTCATAACCGAGCAAAAAAACCGGGAGCACAGCGCGTTCACACTGCCTCCCGGGTGGATTCTTTGGTTTTCCAGCAATCCTTATCGGATGATCATCCACTGCCCGACATAAATCAAATCCCTGTCGGACAGCCCGTTCAACGCGATCAGTTCCTCCACGTCGATGCGAAAGCGGTGCGCGATGCGGCTGACCGTGTCGCCCTTCTGGACGATATAGACATTGTCCGAGGAAGAACCGCCGCTGCTGCTGCCGCTGCTGCCGCTGCCGGAATCAATCAGCAGAATCTGGCCGACATGGATGCGGTCCGGGTCGTCAATGCCGTTGCGATCGACGATGGCCTGCACCGTGGTGCTAAACCGCCGCGCGATCTTGCGCAGGGTATCGCCACTGCGCACCTGATAGCCGCCGTCGCTGTCCAGCCCGCGCGACGTATACGAAATCGGCACGCGCAGCTCCTCCCCAATGAAGATCACGTCCGCATCGTACAGGTCGTTCAGCGACATCAGATAGTCCACCGTGGTGTCATGGCGGTTCGCAATCCGCTGCAAAGTATCGCCCTTTGCCACGGTGTAGTAGCCGAGCGTTTCAGCGGTCGCCGCCGGGAGGACACCGCAGCACAGCACAAGCGTCAATAAAACCAACACGATTTGATGGATTTTCCTCATGGTGCGCCTCCCCTTTCTTTGTTCGCGGAAGGGAAACCCCCTTCCACTATATTCAACGTTCCTATCGGTCTATTCGCTTCTGTTTTATGTTAATTATTTGTTGCTTTTCCATAAAGTTTTACGCAATTTGCCGTGTTTGTCCGCTTTTTTACGCGCGCGCAGCATAAAAAACCCGGCGCAGCCAACACGCTGCACCGGGTTCTATCTGGTGATTCAGGAACGTTTGGGTTGGTCTTTACACGCGCGGCCTGCGCTTTTTGCTGCGATCGCGCGGCACAAAGGCTAGGAACGACGCGCCGCCTAGGATGAGCAGCCACCACGGCCAATGCGTGAAGGTGTTGACGGTGGGCAGCGGCAGCGGCTCGGTGGTGGGCAACAGCGTGGCCACCGGCGTCGGCGCGGTGGTGGAGGCCACAGCGGGCGTCGGCGCCGGGGTAGCGATGTCACCGCCCAGCGCGCCTGTGGCCGTCGTCACGGGGGTGGTGGTGGGCACCGGCGACGCCGTGGTCGGCGCATCCGTCGGCACGGGCGTTACGGTGGGCGGCGCAGTCGGTGCCGGGGTGGGCACTGGTGTGGCGGTCGGCTCCGGCGTGGGCACCGGCGTTACGGTGGGCGGTGCGGTCGGCGCTGGGGTAGGTACTGGTGTGGCAGTCGGCTCCGGTGTGGGCTCGGGCGTCGGCGCACGGGTCGGCGCGCGCGTCGGCACCGGCGGCTGCGTCGGCAGCGGCGTGCCGGTTTTCACCGGTGTCGGCTGTGGCGTCGGCGTTTGCCCGCCCAAGATGCGAATCGCGCCCACACCCGCGCCGGGTGCTTGCGGATCGGCACCGATCTGCATCCACGCCTGCTCGCTGGCGGAATCAATGCGCTGTGCGCCAGGCTGCAACACGCCCTGCGCGTCGGACGGATAAAATGCGGGCGGCGCGCCGTTCAGGCTGCCGAACACGCGATATTTCTTGTCGCCTTCCCCATTCTGGATGCTCCAGACTGCCACGGCCTCCTCGCCCAGCCCCTCGGTGGGCACCGGCGCGTAGTGCGGCGGCACGATGGCCGCATCTGGGGCGATGGGCACAAATCCGCGCGCCATCGTGTTCTTGGGCAATGCTGTGGGCGCGGGCGTCGGCGTTGGGGTGGGGATCGGCGTCGGCGTCGGTATGGGCGTCGGGGTGGGCGTCGGCGTCGGCACCGGGGTGGGCGAAGGCGTCGGGGTGGGTGTCGGCGTCGGCGTCGGGGTAGGCGTCGGTGTCGGGGTAGGCGTCGGCGTCGGCGTCGGGGTAGGCGTGGGGGTGGGCGTCGGCGTCGGCGTGGGGGTGGGCGTGGGCGTCGGCGTCGGCTCGGGCGTCGCGGTGGGCAGCGGCCCATCAAACGCCTTAAACAGGTACGCGATGCGCGCGTTCAGCGCGCCATATTGATCCTTGATCAGCATATACACATAGGTCGCCTTTGATTTGGCGCTCAGCGTGGGCAGCTTGATGGGCACTTCGCGCATGATGGGCATGTTGTTATAGCCCACGGCGCTGATGCGCGCCAGCCGCTTATCTTCCACGCCCACTTCATAATATGTGCTGATGGTCTTGCGCCCGTCCACCGGCTCATCCTTGGTATCCACTTTGATCATGAATCCGGAATCATCGACGTATACGGGAATTTGCGGCCACATGTAGGTGTGTTTGGCGGCCTCTTTGCCGTTGTCGCGCAGGATTTGCAGCGTGAATGTGGTTTCCGGCTGCATGCGCTGCTCCATCTGGTATCCGTGCAGGTTTTCATGCGCGGCGACCGCTTGCACGCCGGTCAGCTCGGTGTTCAGCGAAAACTTCGTGTGCTCCGATTCTTTGGGCACACTGACGGTGATTTCGCTAAGCTGCCAGTAGCGCATGGTCGCCGAAGCGTTAGCGCCGTCGGCAATCGCCGCCGTCGCGATCGGCAATAGCATGCAGAGCATCAGGCACCAAGCGAGTCCCTTTGCGATGGCCTCGCTTTTCTTCTGTAGACGCATCGTGCCATCCCCTCCTTTTCGAAGGATAATCCATGATAATTTATACCACATTTTGTACACAAACACAAGCATAGGCGGCAAGGCGCTCCACTACCTTTTGCGGCATCCATTTTGGCTGGTTTTTCCTCCGGCGACATTTTGGTACTAGCGCAAACCCATTTCTCTGGGGTATAATAGGCACAAGATAACGAAGGGGAGGGATTGACCGTGATCCAAATCATCTTTGGCAAGCGTGGATCTGGCAAGACCAAGCGTATCATAGACCAGGCGAACGACGCGATCAAGGACCAAAAGGGCGACATACTCTTTATCGACGACGACAACCGCTACATGTTCGATCTGCGGCATGAAGTGCGCTTTGTCAACGCCGGAGAGTATGGCGCGACCGGCGCGCAGAAGTTCATGGGCTTCATCAAGGGCATCATGGCGGGCAACTTTGATGTCAGCCTAGTGTTCATCGACGCGTTCCTGCATCTGGTGGAGACCGACAAGCCGGACATTCCCCAGCTCGTCCCCTTCTTTGAGGAATTGGAAGGCGTGTCCGCCCGCTGCAATGTGGACTTTGTGATCAGCCTGAGCGAGGACGCCGAGCTGGTGCCCGAGCAGATCCGCAAGTTCGCCATCTAACTGTTCTTCGCGCAATTCGGCCTCTTCCCACGCCTGCCGGGGGAAGAGGCTTTTGCGGTACATCTTTTTGTTTCCGGAGGGAGGGCTCTGTATGGCGCTGATCAGTACGCGCGGCGGCGACCGCCTGTCCGCTTCCCAGGCCATTTTGCGTGGTCTGGCGCGGGATGGCGGTCTGTTTGTGCCCGATCGTTTCCCGCATTTTTCGCTGGCCGACATTGAGGGCATGGCGCGCATGGGCTATCAGGCGCGTGCGCTCAGGGTGCTGGGCGCGCTGCTGGACGATTATCATCAGGTCGAGCTGGCCGACGCGGTGCATCAGGCCTACCGCCGCTTTGATGACGCGCGGGTCGCGCCGCTGGTGCCGCTGGGCGATGGCGCGCACGTGCTGGAGCTGTTCCACGGCCCGACGCTGGCCTTCAAGGATGTCGCGCTGCAACTGCTGCCGCACTTAACGCGCCTGGCGATGGACAAGCATGACGAATCGCGCGAGCTGTTCGTGCTGGTTGCCACCTCCGGCGATACCGGCAAGGCGGCGCTGGAGGGATTTGCCGATGTGCCGGGCACGCGCTGCGCGGTGTTCTTCCCCGAGGTCGGGGTCAGCATGGCGCAACGGCTGCAAATGACCACGCAAACCGGCGACAACACGCATGTATTCGCGGTGCGCGGCAACTTTGACGACGCGCAAAACGGCGTCAAGCGCATCTTCGCCGATCCGGATTTCGTCCGGCGCATGGACGACCGCGGACGGGTGCTTTCCTCCGCCAACAGCATCAACTTTGGTCGCCTGGCACCGCAAGTGGCCTACTACTTCTCGGCCTATGCGGACCTAGTGCATACCAAAGCTATTCTGCCGGGCCAGAAGGTACACTTCGCCGTGCCCACGGGCAACTTTGGCAACATCCTGGCCGCCGAGTATGCCCGCCGAATGGGTCTGCCCATCGGCAAGCTCCTGTGCGCCTCCAATCGCAACAACGTGCTGGCGGACTTCCTGTCCACCGGCGTGTACGACGCCCGCCGCCCCTTCCACCAGACCATCTCGCCCTCTATGGACATCCTCATTTCCTCCAACCTGGAGCGGCTGCTTTTCGAGCTGAGCGGCAGGGATGAGACACAGGTATCGCAGTGGATGGAGACCTTAAAAAACGGTCAGCCCTACGATATTGGTCAAGACCGTTTGAGGCAAATGCGCGAGACCTTTCTGGGCGCGTGGGTCAGCGACGAAGACACCCGCGAGTCCATCCAGCGGATATGGAACCGGTTCCGTTACTTGATGGATCCTCACACCGCCGTAGCCGCCCGCGCCCTATGGAAGTACCGGGAAGAGACCGGCGACGATACCCCGGCGGTGGTAGTCTCCACCGCCAGTCCCTTCAAGTTTTGCCGGGACGTGGCCAGGGCATTGCTGGGCGACGTGGTGCTGCAAGAACCGGACGACTTTGCCTGCGGCCGCCTCCTCTGCGACGCCACCGGCCTGGAGATGCCGCCGCAAATCGCCCAACTGCCCACCTTCCCCATTCGCCACAAGACGATCATCGATCCCAAGGATATGGCGCAGACGCTGGAAACGCTGGCGCCCTGAAGAAGCGGTTGTCGGAAGGTTCAAATTATTGCGCGTTTGGACTGCTGAACAGATAATCATCGAAGTATCCCTGCCAATTGCTTCCGGATACCTGGTTGCACACGTCAATGAAGTCCTGGCCCGTGGCGATGCCGAAACGATACCGCTCATAGTAGGTGCGCAGAATTCGCTCAAAGGTCTCCTGGCCGACCGCCTGGCAGAGGCCGTGTATCATGCCCGCACCACGGTTATAGACCGCGATGCCGTACTCATTCAAATTGGCGA
>JAVBMF010000023.1:0-3964 GCA_031552735.1 Eubacteriales bacterium | reverse complement strand
TTCAGGTTCAGCTCCATCAGCACGCCAAATTGTAGCAAGTTCACGCCAGCGGTTTGCAGTAGCGGCAGCAGGATCGGGATGGTGATCAACTGGATGCTTAGGCCCTCCATGAAGCAGCCCATCACCAGCAGCATCGCGTTGACAATCAGCAGCACGATGATCGGGTTGGTGCTCACCGACAGCAGCGCGGAGGCCAGCATGGCCGGGATACGCTCATAGGTCAGGATCCAGCCGAATACAGACGCAAACGCCACAATTAGCATGACCTTGCCACAAGTTTTACCGACACCGACCAGATCCTGAACAAACTTTTTGAAAGTCAGTTCCTTATAAATGATGCCCAGCAGAATCGAATACAGCACCGCCAGCACCGCTGCTTCGGTCGGGGTCACAAAGCCGAAGGTGATCGACGCCAGCATGATGACCGGCGCCATCAGCGGCAGGAACGCAGCCTTAAAAGCCACCCATTTCTCTTGTCGCGTCGCCTTGGGCATGATCGGGAAGCCCTTCTTCTTGGCCGCGCGATAGACCACAAGCATCTGTGCGGCGGTGATGACAAACGCCGGCAGCACGCCCGCCAGGAACAGCTTGCCGACCGACACGCCGGTCATCGCGCCGTAGATGACAAAGCCCAGCGAAGGCGGCATGATGGTGGCCACCACCGAGGTCGCCGCCGTGGTCGCCGCGGAGAACGCCGCGTCGTAGCCTTCCTTCTTCATGGCCTCGATCTCGATGACGCCCAGGCCGCCCGCATCGGCGGTGGCCGAGCCGGACATGCCCGCGAAGATCAGCGAGCTGATGACATTCACCTGGCCCAAACCGCCGGGGATATGTCCCACGCAGACCTGCGCGAAGTGGAACATTCTGCTGGTGACGCCGCCGGAGTTCATCAGGAACCCGGCCAACATGAACAGCGGAATGGCCAGCAGCGTGAAGGAACCAAAGGTTTCCACCAACTTGGCTGCCATCGTGATAAACGGCGTGCCAGACATGATAAAGTAGAAAGCCGACGAAACGCCCAAACTAAACGCGATGGGCATGCGCAGGCACATCAGCACCAGAAAGAGAATCAAAAAGCCATAGTTCGCGATAAAGTCCATCATTCCTCAATCGCCTCCTTGTAATCAGCGCGAGGATTCTCGCCTTTGGCATATCGAATCGCAGCGATAAAGCTGTACACGGCAATACCGAGAAAGCCAATGAGCAGCGCGGCGGTGAACACCGCCACCGGCGTGCGCGTCGCGGTGGAGCGGGCGCCCGCCTCTTTGAACACCTTGATCGCGCCATAATACAGCACCGAGCAAGAGAGCCCGCCCACCAGCAGGTGGTTGCAGACATCCAGAACCTTCTTGGTTTTCTTGCCGAACCGCTCGTAGAAGAACTCGACCTCCAGATGCGAATCCTCGCGCGAGGCTACGGCCGCACCCATAAAGGTCGCCCAGCAGAAGCACAAGCGCGAATACTCATCCGTCCAAATCAGCGGCGAGGAGAGCGCGTAACGTGCAATGATTTGCAGCGTTACGCAGGCCACAATGCCAAACATCGTAAATGCCAGCATCGCTTTGTAGGCATAGTCAGCAGCCTTGTCCAGTCGTTTCATAGTGCACCTCCTAATCAATTCTCACGTCTTGTTTTTTCAGTGCTTCCTGCACCAGATGGATGTCTACCTCGCTGGTACGCTTGCCGCTCCTCACCGACATCGCCGCCGCCACACCGGCGCCCTGTCCGGTCACCACGCAGCAGCTCATGTTGCGGAACGCGCAGTGCGCGATGCGGTCGCCGCTGATCGCGCGGCCTGCCACCAGCAGATTGTCCACCTTCTTGGGCAACAGCGCGCGGTATGGCAACTGAAAATACCGCCCGCTGATGGGAAGCACCAACGTATTGCAGCCGTCAATAAACTCCGGGAAGATGCCGATAGAATCCTCGAACCGTGCCTGACCGGACACATCCTGCTCGGTCAGGTAGTAGTGACCCTCGATCTTGCGCGATTCGCGCGTGCCCAGCGTCATGCCAAAGTTGCGCAGCCGCGCGTGCGCAAAGCCGGGCACATAGGCCTGTAGCGCGGTGATGGCGTGCATGGCCGCCTCGCGGCCCTTGATCTCCGCTTCGGTCAGGTCGCGCACATCGGTGCAGTCATAATTCTTCATGAAGATCATGTTCATCTGCGTGATGTCGTTGTCCGGCGAAACCGAGCTCCACGTGCCGCCCAAGCTGACGTTCGGCTCGCGCGGGATCAGCCCCTCGTTGCGCGCGCGGACAAACGGATGCTCGATGTACGGGCTGAACATATCCAGCCCCTCGCTCATGTTCTGCGACCACGCCTCGCCGCCCCAATCGCGATAGGTGGGCTTCAATTCCTCATCCACATAGCGCTGGAACGCCTTGCTGTCGATGCCGCGCAGGTTAAATAGCTGCGTCACGTCCATCAGCGAGCCCTTGTCCGCCTTGGTAAAGGGCGCGCCCGCTGAGGCGGCGATATCCGCGTCGCCGGTGCAGTCGATCACGCGCTTGGCCAGAATGGCCATGCGGCCCGACTTGCTCTCGGTGATGATGCCGGTGATCGCGCCGTCCTCCACGATGGCCTGCACGCCGGTGCAGTGCAGTAGCGGCGTCACGCCCGCGCCCAGCACCATGCGGTCGGCCACCACCTTGAACATCTCGGCGTCCAGCGCCTCGCTGTCGGATTGCGGTTCTTTTTGCGATCCGCCCATTTGCTTTGCGGTATCCTCGAATACGCGCATCAGGCCGCCGGCCTCCACGGTTTGCCCGTTGTGACGGTACCAGGCGACGCCCTCCACACCCACTTGACTGATCACGCCGCCAAAGCAGCCGTAGCGATCCATCAGCAGCGTATCCACACCGGCCTGCGCGCTGGCGATCGCCGCCGCCAGACCGGAGGGCCCGCCGCCCACCACCAGCACATCGGTTTGCATCAGTACGGGAATGTCCCGTGCCGGTTCCCTGATGGTTTTCATGTCGTTTCCCCCATTACTTAAGAGAAAGGGGTACCGTATCTAAACGGATACGATACCCCCTTTGCAGTTGATGCGGCTACTATGTGTTACTGCGCCAGTTCGGCCAGGATATTGTCGACCAGGCCCTTCGCCCAGAAGCCCTCGTTCTCGATCGCGTACGCCACGGACGGCATCACGGCGTTCTGGAACTCGGACACATCCACTTCGTACACGGTCACGCCTTCGGCCTTCATCTTGTTGATGTAGTCGTCGGAGGCCTTGGCCAACTCGCCCTTGAACCATTCGTTGACTTCCTTGTCGGTGTCGATGAAGATCTGCTTGTACTCTTCCGGCACAGACTGCCACCAGGCATCGTTGACCATGAAGCCGGTCACGTCCTGCGCATGGCCAGTCAGCGCCAGGTTCTTGGCCACTTCGTACCACTTCATGTTATACAGCGACTCCACGTGGTTTTCCGCGCCGTCCACCAGGCCCTGTTGCAGCGCCAGATAGGTCTCGTTAAAGGCCACGATGGTGGTGGCGACGCCCATCGCCTTAAAGGACTCGATATAGGTCTTGGAATCCGGCACGCGCAGCTTGACGCCCTTCAGGTCTGCCAGCTTGGTCACCGGGTTCTTGGTCAGGATGTGGCGCGGCAGGCGGGACCAGGACGCGGTCACCCAGCGGATGCCGTGCTCCTGGGCTAGGCGATCATTGACGGCGCTCATGGTCGGGCCCATGATGACTTTTTCCGCTTCCTCGGCGGTCTTGAACATGTAGGGGAATTCCACGATGGCGACATCGCCGACGTAGCCGCCCAGCCAGCTGATCGAGCAGCGGAAGGCTTGGATGGTACCCGACTTCACCTGGTCGAGCTGCGCCATCGCGTCGCCCAACTGCGAGGCATGGTAGGTTTCGATGATGAAGTTGCCGTTGGTGCGCTCCTTCATCAGCTCCGCGAACTTGTCGACCGCTTTCGCGCCCAGGTTGTTGACGTTCTCAATGGT
>JAVBMF010000029.1:0-5796 GCA_031552735.1 Eubacteriales bacterium | reverse complement strand
AGCCCAAAGAGAACCAGAAAGGCAATTGCGCCCGGGTTCGCCGGTTGGCCGCTATGGGCATATGCTCGCCTCGCTCGGGTGCCTCCCTCAATTCGCCATAGTCGCTTGCTACGCAAGCTCGTTGGCTCATTGGGCTTCCGAGCCGTCTCATCGCGCCACTGGCGCGACGGCGCTCCGCCCCAATGTTCGTCGCGGGCCTGAATCCGGCCAAGGCCGGAAGCCCGCGCCTCCAGTCCGGCACTTTTCCTCGCTTGGCATCGCAGGTACATGCCCCATAGCGTCCCCGGCTCCAACGGGCGCGGGGGCTACGAACAAGCCAAAGCTACGACACAAACCACACAGGTTTCGCAGGGCCCCGCGCCCGGTGGAGACAGCCGTGCGTTGGGGCATTTACTTGCGATGGCGTGCGAGGAAAAGCGACGGACCGGAGACAACGGCTTCCGATTGCAAATCGGAATAAAAGCCGTTGGCGAACGTTGGTAGTCGCCCGAGCGAACCGAGCATATGCCCATGGCGACAGATGGCGAACCCGGGCGCAAACGCCTTTCTGGTACTCTTTGGGCGTAATCCAAAGAGTACATCGTCTCCCATGCGCATGGAAATAAGGGGGGAAATGAAAAAGCCCCCCAGCCTTATGCCGAAGGGCCATTCCCAATCTCCCTCACATCCCATAAAACTCCGCCACCGCGGCAAAGAACGCGTCAATGTTCTCCCAGCGCGACAGCGGCGGGATATCACAGCCCGACGAGATCACGAAATTGGGATACTGCGCGCACTTGCCCAGCAGCGCCAGCGTCGCCGCGCGCACCGATTCCGGCGTGCCGTTGCGGAACTCGCGCGCAGGGTCCACATTGCCCATCGCGACCGTATCGGCGGGGATGCGCGGCATCATCTCGGCCATGTCGATGGCGTTGCCAAAGTGGAACGCCGCCGCGCCGGTCGCCAGGATGGGCGCAATCATCTGGATGGTGGCGTTGCCGCAGTTGTGATACACCACCACAAACTCGTCGGTTTGCAGCGCGTCCACAATGCGCTTCACATACCGGCAGGAAAACTCCTCGGCCAGCGCCGGGGTCAGCAGCCCCGCCAGCGGCTCGGCCATGACCACGCCGTTCGCGCCGATGTCGCGGTACGCGCGGATGTACTCCAGCAGGAAGCCGGTCACCTTCTCCAGCACCAGATGCACCAGCTCCGGCTCGTCATAGCACGCGTACATGACCTCGGTCACGTCCATCAGCCGCCCCGCCAGCGAGAACGGCCCGATCACCCCGGCCAGCACCGGACGATCGGTGATGCTTTGCGCCGCCTGCCCGATCGCATCAATATAAATCTGTGTACGGCCCGCGCCCACCGGCGGCACCGCCAGCGCCTCGGCCTGCTCGGTGCTGCTGATCAGGCAGCCGGTGACGGTGGGCACCTCGTCGTCGGCAAAGCGGATGTTCGCGCCAAAGCACTCCGCCTCCACCGACAGGTCCATCAGGCTGACCGACGCCGCACTGGCGGTGCGCTCGGCGACGGCGACCATGCCCTTGGCCTGCGTGGCGCTATCGTGGATCAGGTCGCGCACAGTGCAGTCCAGCAACTGAATCGCCGGGAACGACAGCACCGGCAGCGGCTTTTTAACCGGTTCCGCAATCATCTCCGCCAGCCATTGCTTCATATTCCGTTTCATGTTCTCATCGCCTCCGCGCATATTTGCTGCGTACAGCATAGCGCGGCGGGCGGCGCGCATCTGGTGCAAAGGCAATTATTTTCGGTAATTTTTATCGGTATTGCTTGGGCGACAGCCCGGTGTGCCGCCGGAATACCTTCGAAAAGTAGCTTTGGTCGCTAAAGCCCATCGCCATCGCGATGTCCACAATGCCCATGTCGGTGCTGGACAACAGGCGCTTGCTCTCCTCGATGCGCACATGCGTCAGATAATCCTTGAAACTGACGCCCGTCGCGCGCCGGAACAGCCCGGAAAAGTACGCCGGACTCAGCCCGACATGCGCCGCCACATCGGTCAGCGTGACCTGCCCCGCATAGTGCTGGGCGATGTAGCGCATGGCCTGCCGCGCGGCGCTGGGCTCGCCCTGCGCGCTGGCGGAAAACGCGGTGTCCACAAACGCCTCGACGATCTCCTGCATGGTCAGGCACAGCGCGTCCGCATCGTCGGTGGCTTGCAGCGCGGACAGGAACTGGTCGCTCAGCGACAGCGCGCGCTCGGGCAGCGCGCCGGACTCGATCGCCACGCGCGACAGCAGCGTGCACAGCTCCATCGCGCGGTGACGCATGGGAGCCATCTTGCCGCCCTCGCTAAAGAACACATAGCCCAGCAGCGTATTCAGCGTGCCTTTGGCGGCGGGCAGGTCGCCCAGACGCACCTTGTCCAGCAGCTCGCGCTCGTGCGCGTACACCGACCCGCCGTGCTCGGTGATGCCCTGCTCCTTCACGCGCTGGATGCTCTCGGAGATGCGCGCCTGCTGATACAGCTTGCCTTGGTTGATCAGGTGGCGCTGGCGCTCGCCGGGGATCAGCGGCGCGAACAGGTAGAAGATGAGGCGGCTGATGTGCCGCGCGCGCGCCGGCGGCAGCACCGCGATGCCCGACAGCGCATCGTATAGCTCCAGCAGCGTGGCCGGGGCCAGCGCCGCCCCGGCGGGCAGCGCGGACACCAGTGTGGAGTCCGGCGCGTCCATCAAAAACGGCCCCACCGCGATCGCGCCCAGCAGCGCGCCCTTGTCGGACAGCGGGAAGAGGATGTGGTTTAGGCTGGCGTCGCAGCTAAAGATGTACGGCTCGCCGATGGCCTGCGCCTGCCGCATCGCCCGCTGATAGACCCGCTGGCACGCGCCGCCCGCGAACACATGCCGCGCCAACAGGCGACAATAGCCGTTGTCCGCGCCGCGATTCTCCAGCGTGTCGCCGTGCGCATCCAGCACGCGCACCGGCAGCCCCGTGCACGCGTGAAAGGTGTCCAGCAGCTCGGCGAGCTGCCCGCGATCGACCAGCGTAAACAGTGCGGCTTGCATCAGCGCCTCCTGAACCGAAATTTCTTCCGAAAAACCGTAAATTATTACAATAAAAAAGTGCTATTCACGGGTATACTAGCGCTTAGTATGATACTTGTCAATAGAGGAGGCGCAGCGTGATGGCAAACATGGCGGAAATCTCGCAGCAATTGCAGATGGGCAAGGCCAAGGTGGTCAAGGAACTGGTGCAGGCCGCGCTGGATGCGGGCGTGCCCGCGCAGACCATACTGGACGAAGGGCTGCTTAGCGGCATGTCGGTGATCGGCGAAAAATTCAAGAACAACGAGGTGTTCGTGCCCGAGGTGCTGGTGGCCGCGCGCGCGATGAACATGGGCACCGAGGTGCTAAAGCCGCATCTGGCCGAGCAGGGCGTCAAGCCGTGCGGCACGGCGGTGATCGGCACGGTGCAGGGCGACCTGCACGACATCGGCAAAAATCTGGTTCGGCTGATGCTCGAGGGCAAGGGCATTCAGGTCATCGACCTGGGCGTGGACGTGCCCGCCGACCGGTTTATCGACGCGGCGCTGGAAAACGGCGCGAAGGTGATCTGCTGCTCGGCGCTGCTGACCACCACCATGGGCCAGATGAAGGCCGTGGTCGAGCAGGCCGAACAGCGCAACCTGCGCGATCAGCTCAAGATCATGGTGGGCGGCGCGCCCGTGACGCAGGCGTTCTGCGACGCGATCGGCGCGGACTGCTATACGCCGGATGCGGCGACCGCGGCGGACGCGGCGCGCGCTTTCTTCGCGTAAGGCGCGGGCATGCGCCTGACCCTCATCGCCTGCCGCGTGCTGCTGCGGGAGGTCAGCCTGCTGGCCGCGCACAGCGCGCACACGATTGATATTATTTGGCTGCCGCAGGGGCTGCACGACACGCCGGACCTGCTGCGCGCGCGCGTGCAAGCCGCGATGGATCAGGTGCGCGCCGACGTGCTGTCCGGCGTGGTCAAGCACGCGCCGGATTTCTTTGTGTTGGGTTATGGCCTGTGCTGCAACGGCGTGGTCGGCCTTGTCGCGCGCGACATCCCGCTGATTGTGCCGCGCACCGACGACTGCATCGCGCTGTTCCTTGGCTCGCAGGCGCGCTACCGCACGCTGTTCGACGCCTGTCCGGGCACGTTCTGGCTCAACAACGGCTGGATCGAGACCTGCTACCCCAGCATGGACGCGGTGCGCGCGAAGGAGCAGGCGACCTGGCGCGGCTATGTGGAACGCTTTGGCGAGGACAACGCCAACTACCTGATGGCGCAGGACGCGCTGTGGAAAAAGAATTATCAGGCGTGCGCGTTCATCGAATCGCCCGCGCACCACGACCCGGCGCACGCGCAGGTGGCGCGCGACATGGCGGCGGCCTATGGCTGGCGCTGCGAGCATGTGGCTGGCGACATGGCGCTGCTGGAGCGGCTGGTCAACGGCCCGTGGGACGACGACGCGTTCCTGACCTGCCCTGCGCATCACCGGGTGGAGGCGTCGTTTGACGAGGGGAAGGTTAGGGCTGTGGGGCTCGCTTGACGAGGGGAAGGTACGGGCGGGGGGATGCGCCGCCGCATTGTGATGCGCGAAGCCGAGGAGGTGCCCGAATGCTGGACATATTGCGCGATTATTGCGATATCTATACCAGCACGCAAGCGTGGGACCGAAAAGCGCGGCATGCGCGCATCCAGCAATGGGCGCAAACGCAGTATCCCGCTTTGCCGACCTATGCGGAATTGACGGCTTTTTTGGCCATGATCGAGCGCCAAGACACGATCAAGATCAGCCTCCCGTTTGAATCCCGGGTGCTTTTCCCGGTATTCGACCGGGAGATTTTTGTGCACAAAAATGTTGACGCGATCAAGCTGCTGCTTGGCAAATACAACAGCACGGCGTTTCTTCAATATAAGCAGGATTATGCGCTGGATTTGCTGGACGTCGCGCTGGGCTATGCGCCCGACGACCCGCAGCTGCTACAGCGGCAATTTGATCGCCAGAAACGCTACTTTGCATACACCCTGCATGAAGTGCCCTGGGGCGTGCTGTACGACGCGAACGGCGCCAGCGTCACGCAAACCCAAGAGCTGCTGGCTGGTGTGGAGGCATTCGAGGCGTTGTGCGTCAGGCTGCAGCGGAATGAGGATGCGCTCATTGCCAAATGCCGGTTCTACTACAACCTGTGGATGCGCTTCCTGACTGACAAGCGCGGCTGCGTACACTTTGATGCTTTCCTCCATCAATACGGCCAACAGGACGCATGAACGTGAAGTTCGTGCGTTTTGTTGTTTGGTGGGGGCGGGGCCGAGGCCGCCCAGTGGGCCAGAGCGCCGTCGGCCCGGTGGGCCGAAAGGACGGCGCGGCAGGCCAATGAGCCAAGGAGCGTGCGCAGCAGGCGACTATGGCGAATTGAGGAGCGAAAAGACGGCGCGGAAGCCCAATGAACGCGAGGCGATCCATGCGCAGTGCGCATGGGAGGCCGCGTGAATTGAGGGGGGGTTACGGAGTGCACTTTGGAGTGTGTGATTTTCCCATGGCTGGGGGGAGACGATGTACTCTTTGGATGACGCTTGATTTCCCTTGGGGAAGGGGAGATGATGTACTCTTTGGATTACGCCCAAAGGGGAGACGATGTACTCTTTGGATTACGCCCAAAGAGTACCAGAAAGGCATTTGCGCCCGGGTTCGCCCCTCAGCCCCTACGCGCTTATACTTGGCTACGGCGGGCGCCTCCCTCAATTCGCCATAGTCGCTTGCTACGCAAGCTCGTTGGCTCATTGGGCTTCCGCGCCGTCCCATCGCGCCACTGGCGC
>JAVBMF010000045.1:0-4946 GCA_031552735.1 Eubacteriales bacterium | reverse complement strand
CAGCACCAAACCGGCCGCGCCGCCGATCAGTAGCCGCTCCACATGCGTCCGCGAAATCTTCACCATAGCTCACTCCTTGCAGCTCTTTGTTCATCCGCAAAGAAAGCTATGTGCGCACGCACTATTTTAGCACATCGGAATCGGGAAGGAAAGCCGCGCTTTTGCTTTGCGGACACACCATGAGTATGCTATGATAATCAGGACATGCCAAAGGAGGTTGCTGTATGCCGCTGGATGGATTGGCGCTAGGCTTTGTATGCAGAGAGTTGGAAGGCAAACTGGTCGGCGGTCGCGTCGATCGCGTGCAGCAGCCTGAGCGTGACGAACTGCACTTGATTATCCGCAATCAGGGCGGCAATCACCGCCTGCTGCTGTGCGCGGGCGCGCACCACGCCCGCCTGCATCTTGCGCAGGATGGCAAAACCAACCCCATGGAACCGCCGATGTTCTGCATGCTGCTTCGCAAGCTGCTGATGGGCGGCCGTGTGTCCGCTGTGCGGCAAATCGGCGGCGACCGCATCGCCGAGATCGATATCGACGCGCTGGACGAGCTCGGCGACCTGCGCACGCGCACGCTGGTAGTGGAAATCATGGGACGCCATAGCAACATCATTTTGCGTGACCACGAGGGGCGCATTGTCGATGCCATCCGCCACGTCAGCGGCGACATGAGCCGCGTGCGCGAGGTGCTGCCCGGACTGCGCTACGCCCACCCGCCCGCGCAGGGCAAGCAGAATCCCGCGACCGCCACCATCGCAGAACTGTCCGCCGCGCTGACCGAGCGCGCCGGGCGGCTGGATCAAGCGCTGCTGGACACTGTCGCCGGGTTGTCGCCGCAGACCGCGCAGGAGCTTTCTTTCCGCTTGCTGGGCGATGTGCACGCGCCTTTTTTTGCCGAGCACGCCCCGCAACTAGCTGAACGCCTGCACGCATTGCTGGTCGGTTTGCCCGGCGAGCAGCCGCCGGTGCTGCTGCTTAACGAAGCGGAGGAACCGGTCGATGTCTACCCCCTGCCCCAGCGCCGGTTTGCGCCGGAACAACAGCGCGCGGTGCCCGAGGGCATCAGCGCCGCGCTGGACGCTTTCTATCGCGCGCGGGATGCGCGAGAGCGCATGAGCCAACGCACCGTTTCGCTGGCCAAGTCGCTCAAAACACACATCGAGCGCTGCGAGAAAAAGCTGGCGCTGCAACAGGAGGCCATTGACGCAGGTGAGCACGCCGAGCAATGGCGCATCTATGGCGAGCTGCTGACTGCGAACCTCCATGCCATCGCCAAGGGTGCGCCCACGGCCACGGTGCCCAACTTCTATGCCGAGGACAGCGCGCCGGTCGCCATCCCGCTGGATGTGCAGATTTCCCCGGCGGGCAACGCTCAGCGCTACTTCAAGCGCTATCAGAAAGCGCGCGCCGGGCAAAAGATGGCCACCGAGCAGATGCGCAAGACACAGACTGAAAAGGAGTGGCTGGAGGCGCAGCTGGACGACCTGCGCAAGTGCGAGGACGACACGGAAGTGTCGGAAATCCGCGCGCTGCTGGTGGAGGGCGGTTACCTGCGCGCGTCGCACAGCCGCGTCAAGCCGCGCAAGCTGCCGCCCTCGAAGCCCTTTTGCTATCGCTCCAGCGACGGAATGCGCATCTATGTGGGCAAAAACAGTGCGCAGAACGATCGCCTGACCGCCGCCGCCGATGGGGGCTTTACATGGATGCATGCCAAAGATATGCCCGGCTCGCATGTCCTGATCGCGCACGCCGAGCCGATCCCCGAGCCCACGCTGCGCGACGCCGCGATGCTGGCCGCTTACTATAGCAAGGGCGCGCGCTCCTCGCGTGTGCCGGTGGACTATACGCTGCGAAAATTCGTGAAGAAGCCCGGCGGCTCGCCACTCGGGTTTGTGATCTACACCAACCAAAAAACATTGTTTATCACACCAGATGAAGCGTATGTCAAAAAGCTCGAAGTGCTCGGCGGCGCGCAGGCCGAGCCATAACCGCTTACACCCCGCCCGCCCAGACCGCATACGATGGTCTGGGTGCTTTTTTGCACCCTATGCAAAGGAGGAAACACAATGTCAAATACCATGCGCACGCCGCGCCTGCTCTTCGCGATGAGCAACGCGGTGCAGAATACAATCTCTGTTTTTTCGCGCGACGACGAAGGCCGACTCACCTTCCTGGGCAGCACGCCGACGGGCGGCGCGGGCACCGGCGTCATGCAGGTTGATCCGCTCACCTCGCAGGGCGCGCTGGCGCTCGGCCTGAAAGGGCGCGTACTGTTCGCGGTCAACGCGGGCAGCAACACCATCAGCGCGCTGTGCGTGCGCGACGACGGCACCCTGACGCTGATTGATCAGGTGTCCTCGAAGGGCGTGATGCCCAATGCGCTGGCGGTAATCGGCGGGCTGTTGTATGTATCCAACCTCGGAAACGGCACCACACCGCCCAAAATCGCCGGGTTCCGCATCAGCGAGTCCGGCAGACTGTGCCCACTCAAAGGCAGTGTACGCACGTTGCCGATGGGCGCGCTGCCCGCAGCGTTGGACTTTACCTCCTGCGGCGAAGTGCTGGTGGTCAGCGAGCGCGGCACCAACCAGTTGCGCACGTTTGTTCTTAACTGGTGTGGTGTGGCCGACGACGGCATGCAGATTCCGTCCACTGGCACGGCACCGTTCGGGCTGGCCAGTGCCGATGATGACCTGCTGTTAGTCGCCGAAGCGGGTCCCAACGCGCTGTCCAGCTATGCTGCCACCTGTCAGGGGCGGCTGGCGATCATCAGCGCGTCGGTGGGTACCGGCCAGACTGCCACCTGCTGGGTATCGGTCACGCCGGACGGGCGCTATGCCTATACCAGCAACACCGGCAGCGGCAATGTGTCGCGCTTTAGCGTGGCTGCCGACGGCCGCCTGACGCTGCTGGGCAGCACGCCGACCAACAACAACGGCAACGCATCCCCCACCGACAGCGCTATCGACCGCATGGGCCGCAATCTGTATGTGCTCAACGGCGGTGCCGGTTCTATCGCGGTGTTCTCTATCGCGACGGACGGCAACCTGACGCTGCTGGAGGTATACCAGAACACGGGCCTGCCCGCCATCGGCGCGCAAGGCATTGCCGTGTGGTAACGCACGCAAGAAAAGGACCGCCGGCGAAAGTCGGCGGTCCTTTGTGGATTGCATTAGTACTTCTCGCGCGCCTTATACGTAGTGTGCAGCAGGTGATGCGCCTTGTGGCTGTTGGGCTCTCCCAGATAATCCTTGTACAGCTTCTGAATCGACGGATTCTCGTGGGACTTGCGAATCGCCTTGGCCTCATCCTCGGCATACAGCGCCTGGGCGCGGATGGCGCGCGGATCGCAGCTGTTGAGCACATCGGCGCTGACGATCGGCTGGCCGCCGCCGGTGACGCAGCCACCCGGGCAGCCCATCACCTCGATGAAGTGATACTTGCGCTCGCCGTCGCGGATCTTGTCCAGCAGGCGCGCCGCGTTGCCGGTGCCATGCGCCACCGCCACATTGACCTTCGTGCCGCCGACGTCGATGGTCGCTTCCTTCACGCCCTCTTCGCCGCGCACCTGATGGAACTCCACCTTGTCCAGCGCCTTCTTGGTGACCACTTCGTACACGGTGCGTAGCGCGGCTTCCATCACGCCGCCGGTGGTGCCAAAGATGACGCCCGCGCCGGTCGAATCGCCCAGCATCTCGTCGAAATCCTCGTCAGCCAGCTCGGTGAAACGGATGCCCGCCTGCTTGATCATGCGCGCCAGCTCACGCGTGGTGATGACCGCATCGACATCCTGATGGCCGTCCACCGACAGTTCGGGGCGCTTGGCCTCGAACTTCTTAGCGGTGCATGGCATCACCGACACCACCGCGATCTTCGCGGGGTCAATGCCCTCGCGCTCGGCGTAGTAGCTCTTAATGACCGCGCCCATCATCTCATGCGGCGACTTGCAGCTGGACAGGTTTTGCAGGAAGTCCGGGTAGTTATGCTCGCAGAATTTGATCCAACCCGGCGAGCAGGAGGTGATCATCGGCAGTACGCCGCCGTTGTTCAGGCGGCCCAGGAACTCCGTGCCCTCCTCCATGATGGTCAGATCGGCGGCAAAGTCGGTATCAAATACCTTGTCAAAGCCTAGGCGGCGCAGCGCGGCGGCCATCTTGCCGGTCACGCGCGTGCCCATCGGCATGCCAAATTCCTCGCCCAGCGCGGCACGCACGGCAGGCGCGGGCTGCACGATCACGATCTTCTCCGGATCGGCCAGCATCGCCCACACGGCGTCAGTCTCGTCCTTTTCGCGCAGCGCGCCCACCGGGCAGGCGGTAATGCACTGGCCGCAATTAACGCACGATACGCTGGCCAGGCTGTTGTCCCACGCCGGGGCGATGGTGGTATCAAAGCCGCGACCAACCGCGCCGATCACGCCGATCTTCTGCACGCCCTGGCAGGTCGCCACGCAGCGGCGGCATAGGATGCACTTGTTCGGATCGCGCACCACAGACGGCGACATGTTGTCCACCGGCAGATCGACGCGCTTGCCTTCAAAGGCGCCATCGTCGTCCACGCCCAAGTCGTTGCACAGGCGCTGCAATTCGCAATTCTGGTTGCGCACGCAGGACAGGCACTTCTTGTCGTGGTTACTAAGCAGCAGTTCAAGGTTGGTCTTGCGCGCGGTACGCACGGCGGGGGTATTGGTCTTGACCTTCATGCCGTTGGCGGCGGGCAGCACGCACGCGGCTTGCAGCGCGCGTCCGCCGACGTCCACACAGCAGACGCGGCACGCGCCGATCTCATTCTTTTCCTTCAGATAACACAGCGTAGGGATGTGGATATTGGCCTTTCGCGCCGCATCCAACACCGTCGTGCCGGGCTCTACCTGCACTTGTACGCCGTCAATGGTCAAAGTAAGCAGTTCCATGGCGTAGCCTCCTTGTGTCGGATGTTATTTCTTC
>JAVBMF010000025.1:0-3949 GCA_031552735.1 Eubacteriales bacterium | reverse complement strand
TGAGGATCGGGATCGCTCGGGCTACACCTTTGAGCAGCGCGAGGGCTATCAGGCCATGCGCCAAGAGCTGGTCGCCCACAAGAAGGACATTCTCGTCGTGAAGGACTTTTCCCGTTTCTCCCGCCGGAACAGCCGGGGCCTGGTGGAACTGGAGGATCTGCGCGACGCGGGCGTCCGCATCATCTCCATTGGCGACGGCATCGACTTTCCTAACGACGACGACTGGCTGAAAATTCAGTTTCAATTCTTGATCAACGAAATGCCGGTCACCGACACCTCCAAAAAGGTGAAGAACGTCATCAAGCGGCGGCAGGCAGATGGCGAGTGGATTTGCGCCGCGCCATACGGATACATTGTCAATAAGCAAAAGCAATTCGAGATCGTCCCCACCGAGGCCGACATTGTGCGGCGGATATTCGACCACTACAACAACGACGGCTGGGGCTACAAGAAGATCGCCAACTACCTGACCGCGCAGGGCATCCCCACCCCGCGCATGTCGGAGCAACTGCGCAAGGAAGGGGAGGGCGAGGCATACAACCGCGTCGTGAAGGCCGCATGGAGCATCGTCAGCATCCAGGGCATCCTGGACAATGACTTCTATATCGGCACGCTGCGGCAGGGTAAATACACCCGCGCCAAGATCAACGGCAAGGACGTGAAGCGCGACGAGGGCGAGCATATCGTCATCGAGAATCATCATCAGGCGATCATCGACTACCGCACCTTTGCCACCACCAGAGCACTCCGAGATAAGCGCACCCGCTCCAACTACCGAGGCGTGAAGAAGTATGACAATGTGTACAGCGGTTTTCTGGAGTGCGGTGATTGCTTAAGCCCCATGTTCGCGATGAGTCGCAGCGACTTAAACCCGGCCTACACCTGCGGCACCTATCACCGGCGAGGGCTGGCCGGCTGTACGTCGCATCACATCCGGGTAGACAAGCTGGACGAGCTGCTGAAAATCTACGTCAAGCGGGTGATGGACAGTTCCGCTGCGATGCTGGATCAGCTGAATGCCGATCTGGCCCGCGAGACCGAGGACGTGACCGAAACCGAGCAGTCGGCGGATCACCTGGCGGCAGTCCTCCAAGAACTTCACGAGGAGCTGAAAGCCACCAAGCGCCAGCGCATCCGGGATATGATGAAGCACCCCGAACAGGAGGCCCTGCTGGAAAAGACCTATGACGAGATGGAAAGCGACCTGCAAAAAAAGATCGAGGGGCTGAACCACCAGATCAACCTGTTATCCGACAAGCGCAATACCATCCTCCAGGTCAATCGAGTAGCCAAGACCGCGCTGGACGTGTTCCGGGATGTGCTGGAGAAGGAAAAGCTGGAGCGCAACGACCTGGAGCTGATCATTGACCGCGTCAAGGTGTTTGAGGATCATCTGGAGATTGAGCTGCAATCGGACATTGATGCTCTGCTCCGATCTAGCTCGCTGGAGGACACCGTAAATTTTAACCCGGGCATCGAAAGCTTCGCCTGCCGTATTGTCCAAAGCGCTACGCACCAGAAGAACAAGGTTTTCGATGTCCATGTTATCAATGACGGCGATCCGCTGGAAATCTATACAGACCGGGATGGCGAAGTCATCCTCAAGAAATACTCCCCGATTGGCGAAATTTCATCCTTCGCCAAGGACTACACAGAGTCGCTGTTCCGCTCGCTGGGACATATTGCCTGCATCTGCGACCGCGATATGGTGGTGGCGGCGTCCGGCGTGTCCAAGAAGGAACTGTGGGACAAGCCGATCAGCCGCGATCTGGAGAACGTGATCCAAGGCCGCCAGGCGATGACCATCAACCGCGCGACCGGCGGCAAAGTGTTTGCCATCACCAACGAGGAGGACGCCGCGCCGTATACCGCGCAGGTGGTGTGTCCCATTATCGCTGACGGCGAATCGATCGGTGCGGTGATGCTGCTCTCGCGTGAGCAGAACGCCAAGATGGGCGACACCGAGATGAAAGTGGCGGAGACCACCGCCAGCATTGTCGGGCGGCAGATGGAGCAATAAAAAACGCCCGTGCGTCCGGCGGAGCTGGATGACACGATTGCCAGACTGGTCGATGCGGATTGGCAAATGAAAAAAGAGACAACCTCTCCTGATGGCATCGGAGAGGTTTTTCTTGTGCACGGTAAAACATTTGTTATAATAGGAAGGACTTTGTGGGCCGCTCGCGCGGCAGGGGAGGACACACGTGGACAAGCAATCAGGCATCACGCTGGTGGCGCTGGGGCCGGGACATCCCGATCTGCTGACCGTTGGCGCGATGCACGCGCTGCGGCAAGCCGGGCAGTTGGTGCTGCGCACCGATCGGCATGGCGTGGCCGCCTATTTGCGCGCGGAAGGCGTTGCCTTTGATACGCTGGATGGGCTGTATGCCGACAGCGAGGATTTTGACGCACTGTGCGCGCGCGCCGCGCGGTCGCTGCTGGACAGGCTAGCGCAAGGCGACCTGTGTTACGCGGCCAGCGACCCGTGCAGTGACGCGACGGTGGCCGCGCTGCTGTCCTTGCTGCCCGAGGGCACGCCCATCACCGCGCTGCCCGGCGTGACGCTGGACGCGGCGGCGCACGCAGGTGCGCTGGCGCATCGGCGCAGCGCGTCAGGTTGGCGCGTAACCGACGCGTTGTCACTGGGCACGCTTACGCAGGACCCAACTGTGCCGCTGATTGTCACAGAGCTGGGCAGCGCGCTGCTGGCCGCGGAGACCAAGCTATGGCTGCTGGAGCGATACCCGGCGGACACAACGGTATACTTTGCCGCGCCGCAGCAGACGGCGGGATGCGCGCTGACGCCGCTGCCGCTGGCCGAACTGGATCGCCAGAGCGCGTACGACCATACCGCCGCGCTGTGGGTGCCGGCGGTGGATTATCGCCAGCGCGAGCGTTTCGGGTTTGAGGATTTGGTGCGCATCATGGGCGTACTGCGCGGGCCGGGTGGTTGCCCATGGGATCGCGAGCAAACGCATGAAACGCTGCGCCCTTACCTGATCGAAGAGGCGTACGAGGCGGTGGACGCCATCGACAGCGGCGATTCGCTTGCGTTGGCCGATGAGCTGGGCGATGTGCTGCTGCAAGTGGTGTTCCATGCCGAGGTGGCGCGCCAGCACGCGGACTTTGACATCGCGGATGTTACCACCGCGATTTGCCACAAGATGATCACGCGGCATGCGCACATCTTTGGCGACGCGCACTGCGCCACCGCGCAGGATGTGCTGGTCAGTTGGGACAAGATCAAACAAAAGGAACGCGGCCAAACCACGCAGGGCGAAGTGCTGCGGTCTGTGCCCAAGTACCTGCCCGCGCTGATGCGCGCCGCCAAGGTGCAGAAGAAGGCGGCCAATGTGGGCTTCGACTGGGATCGCGCACAGGGCGCACTGGCCAAGGTGTACGAGGAGGCCGACGAGCTGCGCGCAGAGCTGGAGAAGGGCGCGAGCCCTGACGAGGAAGCCGGGGATTTGCTGTTTGCGGCGGTCAACGCGCTGCGACTGGCTGGGGTCCAACCGGAGTTGGCGCTGTCCGCCGCCACCGAAAAATTCATCACGCGCTTTGCCAAAATGGAAGCGGTGATCCTGGCCGACGGCGGCGATCTCTCGCGCATGACACTGCCTGAAATGGACGTATATTGGGCGAAAATCAAGCAATTGGAGCGTTCATAGCGCCATAACGCCGCTTTTTTTCAAAAAAACATGGAAAAACAAAGAAAAAATCCGAAAATCCCTCTGGAAATAAAGGATTCAAGGTTTTTGCGGCGAATTGTATGCAAGTCCCATAGGCATGCTACGCAGCGCATGACGCTGCGCAATAGCAAACAAACAAGTTTGAGGAGGCTATCATTTATGAACAAGACCGAACTGAGCGCTGCTCTGGCCGCGAAGGCTGACCTGACCCGCAAGCAGGCGGAAGCCGCTGTCAACGCTGTTGTGGAAGTGATCGGCGA
>JAVBMF010000008.1:0-3645 GCA_031552735.1 Eubacteriales bacterium | reverse complement strand
CTCGCCCAGCGTGCGCTCGTGCACCAGCCCTTCCACGGTGCTGGGCAGCGTCACATAAAAGCCCCACGCAACAACGCTGGAGATATGGCCGTGGAACCGCTCGCCGATGTGCCGGTACATATAGCGCGCCATCATCAGCTTGTCGGCTTCGCGCTCGGCCTCCATCGCGTTGCGCTCACGCTCGGAGGTGTGCACGGCCAGCGTGGTGGCTTTCGCGGCCATCGCGCGGGCAAAGGTCGGCAGTGTGCCGTCCTGCTCAGCGGCCAGCATGCGGTGGATGAACAGGTCGGGATACCGTCGAATCGGTGCGGTAAAGTGGCAGTAATCCGCGGTCGCCAACCCAAAGTGCCCGATGGGCTGCGGATCATAGCGCGCCTTTTGCATGGCGCGCAGCATCAGCCGGGATACCACCGGATACTCCGGCATGCCCTCCGCCTGTTCCAGCACCTGTTGCAGTGCCTTGGGCGTGACGCGCCCCTGATCGCTGTGGATGCGCAAGCCCAGATTGCTCAAAAACGTTGCGAACTCCTGAAACTTGTCCCCATCGGGCTGCTCGTGCACGCGATACAGGAAAGGCAGCGCCTTGTCTTTAGCATGCTGCGCGACGGTCTCATTGGCCAGCAGCATAAAGTCCTCGATCATCCGCTCGGACACGCCGCGCGGGCGCGGCGCGATGTCTGTTGGCTCACCCTCGTCATCGACGGTGATGTGCGCCTCCTCAATGTCAAAATCCAGACTGCCCTTGGCGTGGCGGCACTTTCTGATCTTGCCGGACAGTGCGGCCATGCGCCGCAGATCGTCTAGGATGTGCGCATATCGCGCCACCTGCTGGTCATCACCGTCGAGCAGCGCGTTCACGTCGTCATACACCAGCCGCTCGCGCGAGCGGATGACACTCTTTGCCAGCCGATAGGCGACCATCTCGCCCTCGCCGTTCAGGTCCATGATCGCCGAATAGGTCAGCCGGTCCTCACGCGGCAGCAGCGAGCAGCAGCCGTTGCTGATCGCTTCGGGCAGCATGGGCAGCACCAGTCCGGGTAGGTAAACCGATGTCGCGCGATCCTGTGCCTCGGCGTCCAGCGTCGTGCCCGCGCGCACATACCAGCTCACATCGGCGATGTGCACGCCCAGCCGCTCGCCGCCATCGGGCAGCGCCTCGATGGAAATCGCGTCGTCAAAGTCCTTTGCGTCGGCACCGTCGATGGTGACGGTGGTAATCCCGCGCAGGTCAAGGCGGCGCGCCGCCTCCTGCTCGATGCCCCATGCGCTCACCTCCTGCGCCTGTGCATCGCATGCCGGTGTAAAGTCCGCATCCAGCCCGTGCTGGTGCACAATGCCCATCAGTGCGCTGCGCGTCAGTCTGGCGTCGCCGAGCAGTTGCTGCACGCAGGCCAGCATGCCGCCCTGATCAGCAAAGCGCAGCACGCGCGCCACCACCAAATCGCCGGGTTTCGCACCCATCAGGTCACCGGGTTTCAACGCTACGTGTTCAGGCAGGCGCAGATCGTCCGGCTTAAGCGCCAGTTTGCCGCGCTCCAGCACCAGCGTGCCCACCAATATCTCGTGCGCGCGGCGCACAATGCGCGCCACCTCGCCGCGACGCGCGCCGCTGCCAAATACCCACACGCCGTCGCCGTGCAGCGCCCCACGCAGCTCGCGGATGGGTTCGCGCTGTTCGTCGCGGTCTTGGGGCAGGCAGAACGCGTCGCCGCGCGCAGTGATCTGCACCGTGCCCACCAGCATGCCCACGCGCTCGGGCAGCGCATACGCCACTTTTTTGGTGCGCAGCAGCAATCCATCCTCCCACAACGCGTCGCACAGCGCGCCGATCACCATCGGTGACAGCGACAGCGCTGCGCCGATTTTCTCGGCGGACTGTGCTTCGGTGGCACCGTGCAGATGCGCGAGGATCGTTTCTTCCAGCGCCGCGTCGCGCACGGCGGCACTTCCGCGGGCGACCGGCTCCATCGTCGGCGACTGTATTCTGTTGCTCTTTTTTTCGCGCGTTGCGTTGCGCTTCTTACTGTGCATGGGCACTCCTTTCCACGGCCACCAACAGCCGCCTGGTCACGCATGTTTGCCGGAAACAAAAAGCCGCCGGGTTGATGTTAGCATCAAGCGGCGGCGGTGTTTTATACGCCCAGCGTCCCGGCGACGCCCTGCATCGCGTCCAGCGCGAGCTGTAAAAAGTCCTCCCGCGTAAAGCCGATCTCCCCGCAGGTATCGATCTGGTCGCGGTTCGCCCCGGCGGCAAACGCTTTGCTCTTGAATTTTTTGATCAGCGACGACAGGCCCACATCCGCCAGCTTGCGGCTGGGCTGCACAAAGGCGGATGCCATGATCAGCCCGGTGGCGGGATCGGCGGCATATAGCGCCTTGTCCAGCAGCGACGTGCGCGGCTCCCCGGTCTGCGCGTGCGACAACACCGCATGCACAATTTCCGGATCGAAGTCTATCATGCTCAGCATGTCCGCACCGGCGGCACCGTGGCGCTCGGGGGTCTGCGCGGTCTGCTCATAGTCGATGTCGTGCAGCAGTCCGGCCAGTGCCCACTTCTCGGGATTTTGCCCCAGGCGCACGGCCAGCGCGCGCATCACGGCCTCCACCGCGCGCGTGTGCGCCAGCAGCGCCGCGCCACCAATGTGTTCCTGCACCAGTTCCTCTGCCAATACGCGCTCGTCCACAGCGTTCCCTCCCTGCCTGTCTATCTGCTCTCTGTTTGAAAAAAAGGCCGAAACGCAATCGCGTCAGCCTTTTGCTTGATCGACCTGGTGATCAGACCACCGCCGCGATGATCAGCGCCATCACCGTGAAAACGATCGCGGAGACCTTAGTGGCCAGCGCCAGCTTGCCTTCCATGCTGCGGGCTTTGTTCTTACCGAAGAACGTCTCGGCACCGCCGGCGATCGAGCCAAGGCCGCGCGCCTCACCGGGCTGTAGCAGCACCGTGGCGATCAGCACCAGCGAAGCGATCAGCAGAAGAATTTTAGCAATAAGAGAAATCGCGCCCATATTTTCAGCCTCCTTGATATCTAGCGGCAGTATCATACCATTTCGCCTTGAAAAAGGCAAGGTATTTCACAGAAAAGCCGCCATTGCGTTGGGAATAAAAAGGCCTCCCGGCTTGCGGGAGGCCCGGTGTGCGGAAATTAGCGCTTGGAGAACTGCGGCGCGCGACGCGCGGCCTTCAGGCCGTACTTTTTACGCTCCTTCATGCGCGGATCGCGCGTGAGGAAGCCAGCGGCCTTGATCGCCGGACGCAGCTCGCCGTCGGCCTTGATCAGCGCACGGGAAATGCCGTGGCGAATGGCGCCTGCCTGACCGGTCAGACCGCCACCGTGCACATTGACCAGCACGTCGAAGCGGCCGGAGGTCTGCGTGAGCACCAAAGGCTGGCGAACAGTCATCTTCAGCGTTTCGAGGCCGAAATAATTATCGATCTCGCGCTGATTGATGATTACCTTGCCCTCACCGGGCACCAAACGAACGCGGGCGATGGCCTTTTTGCGGCGGCCAACAGCCTGATACTGAGCTTGAGCCATGATGTCTTTCTCTCCTTCCGGATCACTTCAGCTCGAGCTTTTCGGGCTTTTGGGCCTCTTGCTCGTGCTCGGCGCCAGCGTAAACGCGCAGTTTCTTGGCCAT
>JAVBMF010000022.1:0-19250 GCA_031552735.1 Eubacteriales bacterium | reverse complement strand
CAACAAACCATCAACGGTCGGACGAGCCAAATTCTTCGCCTCCACTTCGCGTTAAGCGCCACATCAGATGCGGATGCCTTCCACGGTAATATTGACGTGACGAACCTTCACGCCGGTCATGCTTTCCATCTTGTAGCGCACGGTCTCGGTGATGGTGCTACAGACGGCGGCGATCGAAATGCCATATTCAACGATGATGAACAGATCTACGTCGATCATATCCTCGCTCATGCGCAGCTGGACGCCCTTGGTCAGCGTCTCGCGGCCGAGCCACTCCACAAAGCCGTCCTTGGCGCGCTTGGACGACATCGCAACGATACCATAGCACTCCAGCGCGGCGTATCCGGCCACCTTGAGCAGCACATCTTCGGTAATAAAGATGGTCCCGATATCATTCTTTATCTTGCACTCCATGAGATCTCCTCCTTGCACACACTTTGCATGCAGTTGCTTGGATCGCACCTTAGTATACAGGAAATCAACTCCAGGCGCAAGGCAAAATCAGCAAATCAAGCCGCGCCGGTTATTGGGATGTAGGCTGGCCGGGCGCGCGGACAAATAAACCACTGCAAAAAATGCGCAGGATCACAAAAAAAGACTTGCGAATTCGTCCAACAAATGCTACACTATCTCTTGCTCTGATTATGCAGCATTTATCGGCTGCGCAAGCAGTCGTAACGATTCCGAACGGAGGTGGAAACAACCATGAGCAGAATTTGTGAGGTTTGCGCCAAGACCGCCATGTCCGGCAACGCCGTTAGCCACTCCAACCGCAAGACGCGCCGTAACTGGGAGCCCAATACCCAGAAGGTTCGCGTGCTGGTCAACGGCCGTGTGTGCCGTATGAGCGTATGCACGCGTTGCCTGCGCAGCGGTCACGTGCAGCGCGCGCTGTAATCTCCCTTTCGGTTTTCAAGAAAAGAACCGGACGATGCTTCGTCCGGTTTTTTGTATGTAGTTTTGAGTAGCTTTACTGCCCCTTGGGCGCGAACAAACGCAGGAACCCTCTCAAAAACCGCGGAGCCCGCAGGCACACCATCCGAACGCCCATGACGCACTCTCCTCCTTACGCTAGTCCATCAGCACCAGAATGAATCCGACCGCGATCAGCGCAATGCCAAGCAGCATCACCCACAGCCAGAACGGCACCGCGAGAAACACCAGCAGCAACCCCAGCACGATCATCCCCGCGCCGATTAAGCGCAGGCCGCTCCGGTTGGTCTTGACCGTCACCTCGGTGCTGGATAGGGTCGTGCATTTGCCACGAGTCGCCACTGCTATCACCTCGCATACTCTATCCTACGCGGGGATGGTTTGTCCTGTGCCTGATTTGCGCAAAAGAAAAGGCTCCGCGTGATCTTGACCAGCGAAGCCCTCTTTTTTACAGCGCATGCATCTTTTCCAGCGCCGCCGCCGGATCGGCGATGCCGACCAGCGCGCTGCCCACCACCAATACATTGGCGCCCTGCTCTGTGGCCAGGTGCGCGTTGTCCGCGCTGATGCCGCCATCGACTTGCAGGTATAGCTCGCGGCCCAGCCCTTTGGCGCTTTCACGCAGCACCGCCAGCTTCTGCAATGCGTCCGCGATCATCTTTTGCCCGCCAAAGCCGGGGTGCACGGTCATCACCAGCACCATGTCCACCAGATCGAGCAGCGGCAGCACGGTGTCCACCGGCGTATCGGGCTTCACCGAAATGCCGGGCTTGACGCCCGCCGCGCGGATGCGCTTGAGCAGCGCGGGCACGTCCTCCGCAATCTCCTGATGAATGGTGATCAAATCGCTGCCCGCTTTGATGAACGCATCCAGATGCTCGCCGGGATTGTCCATCATCAGGTGCACATCCAGCGGCAGTCGCGTTTCCTTTTTCAGTGCGGTCACAATCGCCGGTCCGAAGTTCAGATTGGGCACAAAATGCCCGTCCATCACATCGACGTGCAGCCAATCCACACCGGCCTTCTCCATGTCGCGCACCGCCTCGCCGATATACAGCGGGTTGGCGGCCAGCAGCGATACCGAAACCTTAGTCATAACGTCCCCTCCATTGTATGCGCACTTCATCAAGCAGCGCGCGATAGCGTTGCCAGCGCGCCAAAGACAGCGCGCCTTGCCCAACCGCCTCCTGCACCGCGCAGTCCGGTTCGCGGTCGTGCTGACAGGGCTGAAAACGGCACTGACCTGCCAGCGCGCCGTATTCCGGGTAATACGAGCACAGTTCTTCCGGCGGCAGTTTCTCCCACAGCTCCAACAGGCTGAACCCGGGCGTATCGACCACCAGCGCGTTCTCGCAGCGCATTAGCTCGGCATGCCGCGTGGTGTGCTTGCCGCGCTCCACCTTGCGACTTAATCCGCCGGTGGCCAGGCGCAGCCCGAATAACGCGTTGAGCAGCGAACTCTTCCCCACCGCCGACTGCCCGGCCAGACAGGTCACTTTGTCGGTCAACGCGGCTTTCAGCGCGGTAATGCCCACGCCGGTTTTCGCACTGACCGGGTACACAGGAATGTCGGTGCCAGCGTACTGCACGGCCACCTGTGCGGCCAACGCACTGTCCACGTCGGCCTTATTGACCGCCAGCATGGGCGCGATGCCCGCGCGACGCGCCCAGACCAGCAGCTTGTCGATCAGCAGCCAGTCCGGTTGTGGCGACGGCGCGATCACCAGCAGCAGCTGATCCACATTGGCGACCGGCGGACGCAGACACGCGTTGCGGCGTGGCAGAATGTCCTCAATCCAGCCGTGCTGCTCGCCCTCGCCGGGCGTGCACAGCACATGGTCGCCGACCATCGGCGCGCGCTTCTCGCGCCGAAAGATACCGCGCGCACGCAGCACATGTTCCTGCCGGTCGATCAGCCGCCACACCGTGTACAGCCCGCCGACACCGCGCAGGATGATTCCCTCGTCCCCGGGACGTTTTTCTTGCTCCAACTGACTCGTCGCGAGCCCTCCTATTCCTTGAGCGTCGCTTTTGCTTCCAGATACAGCGTATTGTCGATGTATACGCGATAGTTCATTTCGCCGTCGTATTCGCTGCGCAGTTCCACAGCCAGCGTCACGTCACCCGCGGCGGCATACACCGCGGCATACTGTTCCACCTCGCGGCCGTTGAAATCCACCAGCGTCACGCGCACATGCGCGCCCTGCGCGGGAATCTTCACCGGAATGGACAAGTTAGCGCGGAACGGACGGCTGACCGCGTGAATGATGCTCAAATCCACCTCGGTGCCCGGGAACACAGCCTCGCCCACCACCGGGTGCTGACTTTGCACCTGCTTGTTTTGCTTCAGATTTTCCGAATCAATGAGCGTCACCGCGCCCATTTTCAGCTGCATCTCGCGCAGTTTCAGTTCGGCTTCGTTCTGCGTCAAACCGGTCAGGTCGGGGATGATTACCTTGCCGCCCGACACATACACATCGACCATCTCACCGCCCTGAATGGCATCGCCAGCCACCGGCATCTGCTGGAACACACGGTCAATCGGCATCTCGGATATCTGCACCACAATATCGCCGGGCAGCAGCCCCACCGCCGCCAGCGCAAGCTCGGCTTCGTCGATGGTCATGCTGGACAGATCAGGCACACTTTGCACGTTCATCCCCATGCTGATGCGAAGCTGCACGCTTTGCCCGCGCTCCATGGGCGTGCCCTCGGCGGGCTGCTGATCAACAATCGTACCGGCGGCCGCCTCGTTATATTCGCGCGTGATCACCGGCTCCAGCGACAGCCGCGTCAGTCGCGCCACCGCCATGGCTTCGTCCAGATCGACCACATCGGGCATGGTGACAGACCGCATCAGTCGACCAACAATGGTGTAGCCCGTGTAGCCGATCACACCCAACGCAGTGGTAAACACGACGGCGGTCAGCGCAAAAAACAGTACGCGGCGCATGCGACGCTTGCCTTTCGCGGCGGCCTTCACCGGTGTGCGCTGGGTGCGCTGCCCAGGGTCGGGGCGCATCTTGACAAACCCGCCCTCGGGCTGCCGCAGCGCCCTGCGCAGATCGGACGCCATTTGATCCGCGCTGGCGTAGCGTTGTGCGGTGCTCTTGCACATCGCTTTGGCTACCACCTGCTCGATGGCCGGGGATACCTCCGGTGAAATGGAGGAAATCGGTTGCGGCAGCTCGGTCAGGTGCTTCATGGCCACCGCCACCGGCGTATCGCCGTCGAAAGGCACGCGCCCAGTCAGCATCTCATAGAGCACGACGCCCAGCGAGTAGATATCGCTGGTGTGGTTGACCTGCTGACCTTTGGCCTGCTCCGGCGAGAAGTAGTGCACCGAGCCCATGATATTGCCATCGGTCACCGTCACAGTGTTCACGTCAGTCATGCGCGCAATGCCAAAGTCGGTAATCTTCACGTCGCCGTGCGTATCAATCAGCATGTTCTGCGGTTTGACGTCGCGGTGCACGATGTGCTTGGAGTGCGCGTGCTGAAGCGCCGCCAGGATCGCCAGCGCGATGCGCACCGCTTCTTCGGGGTGCAGTTTGCCGCGCTCCTGGATCAGTTCCTTGAGCGTGCTGCCCTGCACATATTCCATGACGAGATAGCGCGTATCGCCTTCCTCGCCAATGTCCAGCAAGTTCACAATGTTGTGGTGCTGCGTTTTGGCGGCGGCCATCGCCTCGCGGTCAAACCGGCGCAGAAATTCATGATCCTTGCTAAACTCCTCGCGCAACACCTTCACCGCGACGGCCCGGCGTGCGCGCAGATCGAACGCGCGATAGACCACCGCCATGCCGCCCGAGCCGATGAGCGCCTCAATGCGGTAGCGCTTGCCCAGCGTTTTTCCGATCATGCGCTCACCTCCTTGTCGGCTTCGCACAGGATCAGCGTGATGTTGTCCCGGCCACCGGCCTTGAGCGCCGCGTCGATCAGCGCGTTTGCCGCCGCGTCGATGTCGTGTCGCGCCATGATCTTGGCGATATCCTCGTCGCCAATCATACCCGACAGGCCATCGGAGCACAGCAGGAAACGATCGCCAGGGTGAATATCCACCGCCAGCACATCGACCTCGACATATCCGGCAGTGCCCAGCGCGCGGGTGACGACATTGCGATACGGATGCACGCGCGCTTCCTCGGGCGTCAGGATGCCCTGCTGCACCAGCTCGGCCACCACGGAGTGATCGGCGGTCAGCTGCGACAAATCCCCGCCGCGCAGCAAATAGCAGCGGCTGTCGCCGACATGCCCAATCAACGCGTCGTTGCCGCTCTGCCACAGCATGGTCAGCGTTGTGCCCATGCCCGATGTTTTTTCATCGCTCTGCGCGCGCCGGAGTAGCGTCAGGTTGGTTTCCTGGATTAGCGCCATTAGCGTGTCCGGGGTAGGTTTTTTGCCAGTGACGCGATTTTTCATGCTCTCGATCGCCAGACCGGACGCAACCTCGCCGGCGTTATGCCCGCCCATGCCGTCCGCCACCATGTATACCCCTTGCTTGGGCAGCGCCAGCGCGGAATCCTCGTTGGTATCCCGCACGCGTCCAATATCTGTGCGCATGGCGTAACGCATGGTCATTCCTCCTTGGTATGCGCGGCGGACGAACCGCCTTGCGTAATGGTGATGTATCGCCTGCGCAGTTGCCCGCAAGCGCCCTGTATGTCGTCGCCCATCTCCCGGCGCAAGGTTGCGGAGATATGGCGCAGCTCCAACTGTTTTTGAAAAGCCTGTATCTCACCCGGCGTGGCGGCGGTCAGCCCGCGCTCAGTCACGGTGTTCAGCGGGATCAGATTCACGTGGCACTGCATGCCCCGGAGCCGCCGCGCCAGCTCGTCGGCGTGCTCGTTGCCGCAGTTCACGCCATGGATCAGCGCATACTCAAAGATCACGCGCCGCCCGGTTTTATCGATGTAGGCGCGGCAGGCATCCAGCAACTGCTCCATCGGGTAGACGGCGGCCACCGGCATAAGTCCGCGACGGATATCGTCATTGGGCGCGTGCAGCGACACCGACAGCGTCACCGGCAGCCCCTCCTCGGCGAACGCAAGCATGCGCGGCACCAGTCCGCAGGTGGACAGCGACACATTGCGCAGGCCGATGTTCAGCCCCTCTGGATCGCGCAGCAGCCGCAGGAACCGCACCGTGTGGTCGTAATTGTCCAGCGGCTCGCCACTGCCCATCAGCACCACGTTGTGCACGGTCGCTTCGCCGGAAAGCAGCCGGTTGGCGCACTGCACCTGCCCGATCATCTCCGCAGCGGTTAGGTTGCGCGCACAGCCGTCCAGTGTCGAGGCGCAGAACGCGCAGCCCATGTTGCAGCCCACCTGGGTGGACAGGCACAGCGTCGTGCCGTGCTTATAGCGCATCAGCACGCCCTCGACAACGTGCCCATCCTGCAAAGTATACAGCAATTTGACGGTATCGTCCAGCTTGGAGCGCACTGAATCGAGCAAATTTACCGGATGCTCGATCGCCTCGGATGCCAACCGTTCGCGCAGCGCGGCAGGCAGATTCGACATTTCGGCAAAGTCCGCGCCCTTTTGCAGCCAGGCAAATACCTGCTTGGCACGAAAAGCAGGCTGCCCCCAATCGGTGAGCAACCCAGCCAGCTCGGATACCGTCATGCCGTGTAATTCTCGCATGGTCCTTCTCTCCGCTATTTGGCGCGCCGCATGCGCGCGATGTAGAATCCATCCACGCCATCCCGGTGCGCAAAGAACTGCACCTGCCCGCCCTCCGTCCGGTCTCGCAGGCTCTCGGGCAGGGTCGGCGCAAGGTTGTCCGGCGCAAAATCCGGATGCGCGGCGAGGAAAGCCGCCACCTGATCACGATTTTCTTCGGGCAGGATGGAGCAAGTGGAATAAACCAACACGCCGCCGGGTTTCACATAGCGGCTGCACGCGTCTAGGATGCGCTGTTGCAGCGCCGCCAGCTCGGCCACGCCCTCGGGCGTCTGGCGATACTTCACATCGGGCTTGTTGAGCATCACGCCCAGCCCGGAGCAAGGTGCGTCGATCAGCACCGCGTCAAATGTGCCGTCCAGTTCCTCACGATGCGCCGACGCGTCGCGTTCTACCGGGCGCACGTTGTCCAGCTTCATGCGCTGCACCATGCTGCGGATCAACTCGACACGGTGCGCGTGCACATCCCATGCCTGCACGCGCCCGCTGCCGTGCAGTGTTTCTGCGATCAGCGCGGTCTTGCCGCCCGGCGCGGCGCAGGCGTCCAGAATGGTCCAGCCGGGTTGCACGCCAACCGCCAGCGCCGCCAGCATCGAGCTTTCGCCTTGAATGCTGAACAGCCCTTGCATAAACTCACGCTCGGCAGCCAGATCGCCGGGCTGGGTGATGCGGTACGCATGCGGCACAATGCCCGGCGTTGCGTTGTAGTGACGGCGCGCAAGGTATTGTTGAAACGCTTCCTCAGTGGTGCGCTCCAGATTGGGGCGCACGGTGACAAACGAGTCAGACTGGCGGAAGCTGGCGATCTCGGTCGCCAGCGGCAGCGAATAGGCGTCGATCAGCCGCTGCGCCAACCACTCCGGCAGGCTGTGCATCACCGAAAGATACTTGGCGGGCTGTGTGTCCGCGTCGGGGTATTTCGTGCGTCCCGGCTCGCGGATCATATTGCGCAGCACCGCGTTGACCAGTCCGGTGTATGCCTCGCGATCCTTGGCGCGGGTCAGCTTGACCGACTCATCCACCGCTGCGCTGTTGGGCACGCGATCAAGGAAGAACAGCTGATACGCGCCAAGCCGCAGCACATCGCGCACCAGGATCTCCACATCCTTGCGCTCCAAAAAGTGGTCGATCATGTAATCCAGCCGAATCTGATTTTCCAGCGTGCCGTAGACCAGTTCGGTCACCAAACGCTTGTCGCGCGCGGCCAGCGCCCGGTTATTCTTCAGCCGCTCATTCAGCGCCAGCGACGCGTACGCGCCCTGCTGGTGGACATCCAGCAACACATCCAGCGCGACCATACGCGCGCCCAGCGACATCGTCGGCGGTGGCGGCACGACCGGCTTTGCGGGCACGGCACGCGGCGCTGGCTTGCCATACGGCCCAACGCGGCGCGGTGCGGAACTCGCTGGCGGGCGATCGCCGGACTTGCCTATAGGCTTGCCGACAGGCTTCGCAAAGGGGCGGTCGCCCGGCCTGCCAACAGGCTTCGCAAAGGGGCGGTCGCCAGGCGCGGCCATAGGCCGTTCACCCGGTTTGCCGACCGGTCTGCCTGCGGGTCTGCCAACCGGCTTGGCGTAAGGCCTATCGCCAGGCTTCGCAAAGGGGCGGTCGCCCGGCGTGGCCATAGGCCGTTCACCCGGTTTGCCGGCCGGTCTTGTGGGTTTGCCAACCGGCTTGGCATAAGGCCTGTCGCCCGGCTTCGCCGTCGGCCTCCCGACTGGCTTCCCTACCGGCCTCCCCACTGGCTTCGTCGCCGACCTCTCTCCAGCCTTCGCGGAAAAGGGCTTCTTGGGCCCGGGTGTTCTCCTTGGTGTGTCACTCATGCTTGTTCCTCTCCCAGGCGCATGCCCGGCGTCATGGGGTGTCCGCGCAGATAGTCGGCGGCAGGCATGCGCTTGCCACCTGGCGCTTGCAGCTGCTCAACAGCCAGCACGCCTTGCCCGGTTGCAATGGTCAGCCCATGCTTCGCGTCGCCGGTCAGCACAGTGCCGGGCGCAGCATCGGTATCCTGCGCCAGCGCGCGCGCCCAGATCACCTTGAGCACGCCGCCGTCCATCGCGGTATGCGCGCCCGGCCATGGGTCTGTGCCGCGAATCAGATCGACAATCTGCTTGGCGGAACGACTCCAGTCGATGCGCCCTAACTCTTTGGTCAGCATCGGATGCCTAGAGGCCAACGCGTGGTCTTGTGGGGCACGCGGGCAAACCCCTTTTTCCAGCTTGTCCAGCGTGCGCATCAGCAGTGCCGCGCCCACGTGGCTCAGCCGCTCAGTCAACGCCCCGGCGCACTCGTCAGGCAGGATGGGGACCGCGTCAAACAGCAGCGTATCACCGGTATCGATGCCCGCATCGGTCATCATGGTGGTCACGCCGGTCATGGTTTCGCCGTTGATCAGGCACCAATTGATCGGCGCGGGGCCGCGATAGTTAGGCAGCAGCGACGCGTGCACATTGACCGTGCCATGCGCCGGGATGTCCAACAGCGCTTGCGACAGAATCTGCCCAAACGCGGCGGTCACGACATAGTCGGACTTCAATGCCATCAGTGCGGCCACGCCTTCTGGCGCGCGCAGCTTCTGGAACTGATAGACCGGTACTGCGCGCGATTCCGCCAGTTGCTTGACCGGGCAAGCAGTCAGCTTGTTGCCGCGCCCCTGCGGACGGTCCGGCTGGCAAAACACGCCGACTACCTCGTGCGCGCTGTCCAGCAGCGCGGCAAGGCTGGGCACCGCGAAGAGCGGAGTGCCCATAAAGACTATGCGCATCAGACATCGTCCTCCTCGTCCTGCTCGTCCTGTGCGCGTTGCGCCGCCAACTCCTCGGACGATACCTCGCGCGTCATGATGTCCACATACAACCGCCCATGCAGGTGGTCGATTTCGTGGCACAGGCAGCGCGCCATCAGCCCCTCGCCCAGCAGCTCAAACGGCTCGCCGTGGCGATCCACCGCCCGCACGGTTACCTGCGTCGGGCGCACCACATAGCCTTGCCTGCCGATCACAGACAGGCAGCCTTCGGTGCCCTCCTCCGCGCCCTCACTGGCGACGATCTCGGGGTTGATCAGCTCGTAGCGCTCATCCTCCTCGCCACCCAGATCAATGACCACGACGCGCTGCAGGATGCCCACCTGCGGCGCGGCCAGACCGCAGCCATTCGCGTCATACATGGTCTGCGCCATATCATCGAGCAGCGTGTGCAGCCGCGCGTCAAACTTCTCCACCATGCGCGCCTTTTTGTGCAGCTGTTCATCGCCGATTTGCAAAATCTTTCTCAGTGCCATTTGCCTTCCGCCTTTCCAATATCCCACATGTTATGCCATCGAAATCGGGTTGATCTCGGTATAGACTTGCGCGCCCGGCCAATCCATCTGCGACAGCGATGCCAGCTTGTCCAGCAGCGCCTCGTCGGGGCGCATGATCAGCTTCAAAAACACCTGCCAGCGCGCCTTGCCGCGAATGACCGGGATAGGCGCCTGCTCCACGTCCTGCATCAGCACTTGCTCGGCTAGGTCCGGGTGCTTGGCGAAGAATGCCTCTAGCTGCGCGCCCAGTGCCTGTGCGGTGTGCGCTGCCTGCTCGGGCGCATCGCCTTCGATGAGCAGCCGCGCCATGGTCGCGCACGGCGGGTACAGCAGCCGCTTGCGAAAGACCATCTCCCGGTCGAAAAATGCGCGGTAGTCCTGACGCGATGCCGTCTGGATGCAATAGTGCTCCGGTTCATAGGTCTGCACGATCACCTGCCCCGGCTTGTCGGCGCGTCCGGCACGTCCGGCGACCTGCGTCACCAACTGGAATGTCCGCTCGGCGGCGCGGTAGTCGGGCAGGTTGAGCGTCGCGTCGGCTGCCACCACGCCCACCAGCGTCACCTCTGGAAAATCCAGCCCCTTGGCGATCATCTGCGTGCCGATGAGGATGCGCGCCTTGCCCTCGCGAAACGCTTGCAGGATCTCCCAGTGCGCGTCCCGTGTGCGCGTGGTGTCGTTGTCCATGCGCAACAGCGGCACACCCGGGAAGTACTTCTTCACCTGTTCCTCCACCATCTGTGTGCCCGCGCCAAAGTAGCGGATGCTGTCGCTGCCGCAGGCCGGGCAAACGCGCACCGGCTGCTTTGTCGCGCCGCAATAGTGGCAGCGCAGGATGTCGCCCTCCTGATGATAGGTCATGCTGACCGCGCACTGCTCGCACTGCACCACATACCCGCACGCGCGGCACTTGACGAAGGTATTGTACCCGCGCCGGTTGATGAATAGCATGGCCTGCTGCCCCTGACGCAGGCAGTCTTCCAGCGCCTGATGCAGCGCGCCGGAGAAGATGGATTTGTTGCCCTGCTCCAGCTCCTTGCGCATGTCCACCACGCGCACGCTGGGCATCGGGCGGCCGAGCACGCGCTGCGGCATCTCCAGCAGCGACAGTTCCCCGGACAGCGCCCGCTCGAACGACTGCATGCTGGGCGTCGCGCTGGCCAAGATGAGTGTGGCGCGTTCGTTCGCGCCGCGCGCCTCGGCCACCTCGCGCGCGTCGTATCGCGGCATGCGGTCGGACAGGTAGCTCGATTCGTGCTCCTCATCCACAATGATCAACCCCAGATCGCTGACCGGCGCGAAGATCGCCGAGCGCGCGCCGATCACCACCCGCGCATCGCCGCGCCGCACGCGCCGCCACTCGTCAAAGCGCTGCCCGGCGGTCAGGCGCGAGTGCAGCACCGCGCCCTGTTCGCCAAAGCGCGCACGGAACCAATCGACCATTTGCGGTGTCAGCGCGATCTCCGGCACCAGCACGATGGCGCTTTTGCCCGCTTTCAGGCACTCGCGCACCGCGCGGATGTACACCTCGGTCTTGCCGCTGCCAGTTACGCCGTGCAGCAAAAACTTGCCCCCGCCGCCGCGCATAGCGGGCAAAATATCGTCCAACACGCGCTGTTGCGCTTTTGTCAGTTCGGGGTCAGGTGTGGTCTGCTCCGCCATCGCATCGTATGGGCGGCGAAGCACTTCCTGCCGTTGTTCGATAATCAGCCCCGCCTCACACAGTGTCTTGAGCGCATCGGCGGGGTCGGTCACCTCCACGGCAATGCGCGCGCGCGACAGCGGTTGCCCGGCCAGCAGGCGCAGGATTTGTTGCCGCTTGGCCGACCGCTTGTGCGCAGCCAGCAGTCCATCGAGCTGCTCGGGCGCAAACGCCGCCGCATACACCGCCTCGGTCTTTTCCTGAATGCGCGCGCCGCGCATCTGCGCAGGAATGAGCAGCCGCAGCGCTTCGACCAGCGGGCAGTGCGCCTGCTGCTTCACATCCACCGCCAGCGACATCAGGTGTGGCAACAGCGCCGGATAGTCCTCCAGCGCGCGGATCACGTCCTTCACACGCGCGTCGGGATACTCGGTCGCATCCATCAGGCGCACCACATAGCCTTCGATCTTGCGCGGCCCAAAGGGAACCAGCACGCGCATACCCGGTTGCAGCGCCAGCCCATTGGGCACGCGATAGGTGAACACGCGATCCACCTGCTCGTGCGCGATGTCCACAATCACTTCACAATAACGCAAGCCGATTCCCCCTTTCGCATAAATTCGCAAACTATATTATACAGTCTGGCGCGTCAAGCGGCAAGGGGTGCGCCGCAAAAGAAAAACGGCTCGCAATGAGCCGCCTGTGTCGCCATGGACGTCACGTAGCCGCCAACTCCGGGAACTTTAGCCCCTCCACGTCGGACTTTACCCCGCGCGCAAACCAAATGTTTGGATTCGGATCAGGCTCCATGGCATACGGAATGTCCAGTCGATCGGGCATAAAGCCGAAGGTGACACGACGCACGTCGGAAAAGGGCAGATGCGGTGCAAGCTGCGCCCAGGTCAATTCTCTTTTGGCGAACAGTCCGACGATGTGCAGCGTCTCTCCGTTTTGCTCGGCGACCAACAGCGCGCCCAGCGCTGGCAGCGTATACAACATGTTGTCATACGCCCCGGAATGCAGGTGAAACATCGAGAGCGGAAAACTGTTGCGCATGTCCAGCATCTCCGACAGGTTGCGTCGATCAGCCAGGTATTGCCGCACATCCTGCGGCGTGATACGCACGGCTGATGTTGCGTTGTCCACACAACACGCAGACACAGGCAAGCGCTCTGCCACGCGCAAAAACCCAAATCGCGGATAGAAATCCACCACTGACTGATTGGCCGAAAGATACATCGGCACACCCGGATAGCGCGCAATGATGTGTTCCATTAGCATGCGCGAATACCCTCTGCCACGATAGTCCGGCAGTGTGCACACCGCGCCGATCGACAGCGCCAGATGCTCCTGCCCACGCAGCAAAATCCGGCTCTTAAACACACAGATATTAGACACAAACTGGCCATCTTCGACGATGGCGTAGCTCTCATACTGCGCATCCCACAGATGCAGCGCAAACCAAAAATCAAAGCTGAAAAACACCTTACTCAGCAGCGCGTTCAGCCCGCGCTGATAGTCCGGATCGTTGTGGTTGCAGAATACAATCTCCATACTGCATTGTCCTCCAAAAAAGCTGCCGAATCACTCCGACAGCTTCAATATGGCGTCCAGTATCGCGTCGGCCAACTCTCGCTTGCGCATCTTGGGCAGCGCGGTCTGTCCGGCAGCGGTAATCAGCGTGGCGATGTTGGTATCCACATCGAACCCCGCGCCCGCTTGCGTCACATCGTTGGCGACGATCAGATCGGCGCTCTTCTTGTCCAGCTTCTTTTTCGCGTTTTCTTCGATGTGCTCGGTCTCGGCGGCAAAGGCGACCAGCAACTGTCCCTTACGCTTGGCTTTGCCCACCGCTGCGGCGATATCCGGCGTCTGCGTCAGCTCCAGCGTCAGCCCGCCGTCGCCCTGCTTCTTGATCTTCTGCGCCGCGACTTGCTTGGCGCAAAAGTCGGCAGGCGCGGCGGCCTGGATGACGATATCGGCAACGGGCGCTTCGGCCATCATCAGGTCATAGAGCTGCGCCGTCGTGTCAAAGCGGTGCACGGTCACACCCTTGGGCGGTGCAATAGCCACCGGCCCGGTCAGCAGCGTCACCCGCGCGCCTCTTTGCGCCGCCGCCTCGGCGATGGCATAGCCCATCTTGCCCGAGGAGCGGTTGGTCAGGTATCGCACCGGGTCCAGCGGCTCGCGCGTCGGCCCGGCGGTGACCAGCACGGCCTTGCCCGCCAGATCGGCCTTAGGTGTCAGCACCTCGCACACGCGCTGCACAATTACATCGACCTGCGCCAACCGGCCGTCGCCCTCGTCGCCGCAGGCCAGTCGCCCGCTCTCGGGCGGAACGATCAGCACTCCACGCTGGCACAAAATCTCGATATTGTGCCGCGTGGCCGCGTTCTCCCACATGCCGGTGTTCATCGCGGGCGCGACCAGCACCGGCGCGCGCGTCGCCATGACCGTGGTGGACAGCATATCGTCGGCGATGCCGCCCGCCATCTTGCCAAGGATGTTGGCGGTGGCTGGAGCGATCAGAAACAGATCAGCGCGCTTGGCCAGCGCGATGTGCTCCACCTCCCAGGTGGCCGGGCGCTCGAACAAATCGCGCGCCACCGGATGGCCGGACAGCGTTTCAAACGTCAGCGGCGCAACAAACGCGCAGGCGTGCTCTGTCATGACGACATACACCTGCGCGCCCAGCTTGACAAACCGGCTGGTCAGCTCCGCCGCCTTATAGGCCGCGATGCCGCCGGTGATACCCAGCACGATCGTGCGTCCCTGTAGCATGCGGGCACCTTCTTTGCTTTGGTTGTGTGGATCAGTCCTCGGTGGCGGCGGCCGGGCGATCGTAGGCGATCAAACCGCGCTTCACCTCGTCCACCGCGATGCAGACGGGTTTGACTTCCTTGGTGTCGATCAGCGGCTGCAAGCCGGACACGAGCTGACGCGCGCGCTTGGCAACCTCAACCACCAAGGTGTAGCGGCAATCGGCTTTCTCCAGCAGCGTGCCAATGGGCGGATTGGTCATAGGCATAATGGGTTCCTCCTTTAAGGTAGTGGATTGCATGAACTACAGACTCTGCGGAATCTCCGGAAAGAAGCGGGTCGTGCTCTGGCGCTCGGCCTGCACGATGGCGGATAACTCGCGCATCGCCTGATCAACCGAACTGTTGATGATTGCGTATTGGTACTTGCTGAGCTGGTCAATCTCTCCCTTGGCATTGCCCAGACGGCGGGAAATCTCGGACTCATCCTCGGTATTGCGGGTATGCAGCCGCACGCGCAGCTCATCGAAACTTGGGGGCAGGATAAACACGGTCACACACTCCGGCATCGCGGCGGCCACACTGCGGGCACCCTGCGGATCAATGTCCAGCAGCACATCCTGCCCGCGATCCAGCTTCTCAGTCACTTGACGGCGCAATGTGCCGTAGCGATGCCCATGCACCACCGCGCACTCCAGAAACTCGCCCAGATCGACGCGCTGCTGGAACGCCTCTTCGGTCATGAAGTAATAGTCGCGGCCGTCCTCTTCGCCAACGCGCGGCTTGCGCGTCGTCGCCGATACCGAAAAGCAGATGTTCGCGTCGTCGGCCAGCAGTCGCTTGCACAGCGTGCCTTTGCCTGCGCCGGACGGCCCCGAGATGACCAACAGCATGCCTTTGCGAATAGTGGGCACTTGTTATTCCTCCTCGTCGTCCGCCTCATCGACGGCGTTTGCGGGTTCCTTCGCGTCCAGGCGGTGCGCCACAGTTTCCGGCTGCACAGCCGACAGGATCACATGGTCGCTGTCGGTGATGATCACCGCGCGCGTGCGACGGCCATACGTGGCGTCGATCAGGCGACCCTGCTCGCGCGCCTCCTGGATGGTGCGCTTAATCGGCGCGGAATCCGGTCCAACGATGGCGACCAGGCGGTTCGCCGATACGATGTTGCCAAACCCGATGTTGATCAGCCGGATGGGCATGCAGGGCCTCCTTTGCTGCGGCTTGCGCGGATGACTACTCGATATTCTGCACCTGCTCGCGCAGCTTCTCGATATCGGCCTTGGCATCGACCACACGCGCGGCGATGGTCAGATCGGACGCTTTCGAGCCGATGGTGTTGACCTCGCGGTTGAGCTCTTGGATCAAGAAATCCAGACGGCGTCCTACTGCCTCGTCGGAGGCGAACGCCTCGCGAATCTGCTGGATATGGCTTGCCAGCCGCACCAGTTCCTCGTCGATGGCGCAGCGATCCGCGTAGATCGCCACTTCCTGCGCCAGACGCTGCGGCTCGATGGGCACGTCCGTCAGCTCGGCGAGGCGCGCCATCAGCTTTTCTTGATACGCCTGCGCGACCAGCGGCGCGCGTAGGGCAATCTCGGCGGCCAGTTGCTCGATGTGCGCAATCTTCTCTTCCATGTCGCGGCGCAATGTCGCGCCTTCCCGTGCGCGCATGGCGCAGGCCTCATCACAGGCAAGCGACAGCGTTTCTTGCATCAGTGCGATCACCGCATCGCGGTTTTCCTCCTGCTCAGTGACGACCAACACATCCGGCAGGCGCGTATAGTGGGACAGCGCCATGTCGTCGCGGCAATCGGCAGCCTGCTGAATCTGGCCAAACGCCGCCTTATACGCGCCCAGCAGCGCGCTGTCCACCGTGACGACGCGCGCATCCTCGCGCCCGTTGCGATAGCTCAGATTGATGTCCACATGCCCGCGCTGCATGCGCTCGCCCAGCGCCTTGCGGATTGGGTCTTCCAGAAAGCCCAAGTGTCGTGGCATGCGAAACGAAATATCCAGAAAGCGGTGGTTGACGCTCTTGACCTCGATGGTCATCTCGCGCCCATCGCGCAGCACCTGCTTGCGCCCATACCCGGTCATGCTCAGCACCGGCATCCCCTCCCGCATCCCTTTTCTTGTTGCGAAACGTTAGTATACCACGACCACGCGCAAATTACAACGTTTGCATCGTGCCCTACACCTCGCGCACCGCGTGGTGCAGCAGCTTTTGCACATACATGCGTTTGTCGGCGGTTTCGTATACGTCGATGAACAGTTGCTCGCCACTGCGCATCACCGCCGTGCCAAACGACGCGGACAGCGGCGCGCCATATGGCAGCATGAGCTGGTGAATCTCGGTCAGCATCTTTTCGCACAGCGCGTCGGCGGCGATCTGGTCCACGTCGGGGATCACCATGGCAAATTCGTCGCCGCCGATGCGTGCGGCAATGCCCATGGGCGGCACATGCTGCGCCAGCACAGTGGCCACAAAGCTTAGCGCTTTGTCGCCTTCGATGTGCCCGCAAGTATCGTTGATGCGCTTCAGGTGATCCAGATCGACGAGCACCACCGCAAACGGGTACTGTCCCTGACGTACCATCTGGCGCGTTTTTTCGTCATACGCGCGACGGTTGGGCAACCCGGTCATGGTGTCATGGTTGGCCTGGGTGCGCAGCGTTTCCAGCATCTTGTGCATGGAGGTCACATCGTTAATGACCACCGCAAAGCCCTGATGCATGCCGCCGGACTCTAGCTGATGCTTGGTCAATTGGTAGCAGACCTTGCGGTCGCCTTCGCTGACAAACAGATAGTGTTCGTCCTCCAGCACCAACCGCTCCCCGCCCCGGCTTTCCAGCCAGGTGTCCAGCACCTGATCACACTTTTGCTTGCCCAAGGGCATCTCAATGCGCAGCGCCTCACGCGCGGCCGGGTTGGCATCAATGATGCGCCCGTTCTCGTCCAGCACCATCAGCATCTGTGGCAGCAAATCCACCAGCGCACTGCGCGCGGGGTCACGCTGTTGCCGCAGTCTGTAATACCACACCGCCAGCACAGCCAGCGCGCAGATCGCCACAGCCAGCGCGATATATAGGAAAACCGGTACAGTATTTCGCATTGTAGTCCCCTTTCCGCATTGTCGCGGTTTATTGGGCGTTTGTGCCCGGCGCGTCGTCGGGCAGACTGATTCCGGTTACCACATCGTCCATCAGCGCCATCACCAGCATTTTCCCCTTGGAGGCACGCTCCTCGATGAGCACTTCCTCGGTGAACAGCGGGGTGGTCATGCCGCTCTTTTGGTGCACCAGCACGGTGTATGGCGCGGTCACATAGCAGGCAGCCGCCACCACGGTACCGTTGGAGCCGTTCTTGTTGAAGGTGAATACCTTCAGTCCCTTGCCGTTGCGATTCTGGATATCAAAATCGACCATCAGCACGCGCTTGCCATACCCGCGGTCGCTGATCACCAGCATCTCGCCCTCGGGCGTTACTTGCCCGCACCACTTGACCGCGTCGCCCGCGTCCAGTTGCATCGCCTTTACGCCGCCGGTTACGCGGCCGGTTACCGGCACGGCGTCCAGTGTGAACTGGATGCTCATCCCCTGCTCGGAAATCAGCAGCATGGTGCAGTTGGGTTGCAGCGGCTCGATATAGCACAGCGCGTCGTTTACCCGCAGCGACAGCGCCGCGTACTTTTGCTTACGCACAGCATACTCACTGGCTTGCGTGCGCTTGATCATGCCGCCGGAGGTGACCATCAGCAGGTCGGGCATGCCACTCTCCAGCACACCGGGCGGCAGGCAGAAGATGCGCACCGGCTGTTCGCCGTCCTCCAGCCCGGCCAGCAGACCGGACAGCAGCAGCCCGCGATCCTTGGGGCGATTGGTCTCGGGCACGGCGCTGACCGGCAGCACATAGCAATTGCCCTTGTTGGTAAAGAAGTAGAACACATGGTCAGTCATCGTGGCAAAGACCTGTACCGGCTCGGACTGCGCGTCCTCCGGCGGACCCAGCTTCTCATAGGCCTTGGGCCACATCCGCTTCATCGAGCCGCCGCGCGTATAGATGACCACCGCTTCCTCGGCAATCGGCTTCTCATCCGGCTCAGGCAGCGCATTCTCGCCCTCATCGACAATCTGCGTGCGGCGCACGTCGGCGTATTGATCGCGGATGACGCCCAGCTCTTTCTTGATGACCGCCAACAGCTTCTTTTCGCTGGCCAGGATGGCCTCCAGCGTGTCGATCAGCTTTAGGATATCGGCGTACTCCTGTCGCAGCGACACAATCTCCAGCCCGGTCAGGCGCTGGAGTCGCAGATCCAGAATGGCCTGCGCCTGAATCTCGGTCAGGCCAAAGGTGGCAACCAGCCCTTCGCGCGCTTCCTTTCCGTTCTTGCTGGCACGGATCAGCTTGATCACCGCGTCCAGATTGTCCACCGCGATGATCAATCCGGCCAAAATGTGCTCGCGCGCCTTGGCCTGCTCCAGCTCGTACTGCGTGCGCGCGGTCACCACATTCTTCTGGTGCGCGATATAGTGGCCGATCGCTTCTTTCAGCCCCATCTGCACCGGCTTGCCGCCCGCGATGGCGACCATGTTCACGCCGAACGTCACTTGCAAGTCGGAGTACTTATACAGCGCGTTCAGCGTCTTTTCAGCGTCCACATCGCGCTTGAGCTCGATGACCGCGCGCATGCCCGTGCGGTCGGACTCGTCCCTTATATCGTGTATGCCGGAGAACAGCGCCTTCTTTTCCTCGCTCAGCCGCATTATCTTCTCGAGCATGTTCGCCTTGTTCACCTGATACGGCATCTCGGTCACGACCAGCAGCGTGCGCCCGTTCGGGCCGGGCTCGATCTCGACCTTCGCGCGGTTTTGCAACTTGCCGCGCCCCGTCTCGTACGCCTGTATCAGCTCGTCATCCTTGAACAGAATG
>JAVBMF010000040.1:0-13150 GCA_031552735.1 Eubacteriales bacterium | reverse complement strand
GGCGGGAAGGAGCAGTTCGAGCCCATCACAACGGTCTCGGCCAACGCCAGGGTGGGAACCAACATCAGAACCGCCAGAACAACCGCCAATACCTTCTTCATACAGGGTGCCTCCTTGCTTTCGCAATGTATTAACATTCGGTATAGATGCATGATAACGCATAATCATAAATCTGTCAACCCCTTTTTTGAAAATTTTTTCCGTCCGTTTTCTTTGTTTTATAATGCATTCTCAAAATTACCAAAATATTTTTGATATGCATAAAATTCATCTTGCCTGCATATCCGCTGCCCGCGCAACTTCCGCTTGCGTCCGTCCCTGGCAAGTGATACCATAGACAAGGTTCCGCGCTTCACATGTAAACGTCAATTTACTTTATGGAGGCCCTCTCCCATGCTATCGATGATCATCAACCCCATCGCGGGCTCCGGCCGTGCAAAAAAAACCGCCAACGAAGTGCTGACGGTGCTCGCGCAGCGGAAGATTCCGGTCAATGTCTACTATACTGAATATCCGTTGCACGCCACCGAGCTGGCGCGCGCCTGCGCCGAGCGCGGCGATGAAAAAGTGCTGTGCATCGGCGGCGACGGCACCGCCTTTGAGGTCGCCAACGGCCTGATGGGCAGTAAAACCGCGCTGGGCATCCTGCCCGCAGGCACCGGCAACGACTTTGTGCGTTCGCTGGGCATCCCCAAGCAACCCATCGAGGCGCTGGATGTGCTGCTGAACGCCTCCCCGCGCACTATCAATGTCTGCCAACTCAACGAGCGCATCTTTCTGAACATCTGCGGCGCGGGTTTTGATGTGGAGGTGACGCTGGCGTGCGAAAAGGCCAAGCGTTTTGTGACCGGCATGCTGCCCTACCTCTACGGGGTGCTGCATACCCTCTTCACCTACAAGCCGGTCAAACTGTCCATTGAGATCGACGGCCAGACGCAAGAGCGCGAGGTGCTGCTCATCGCGGTGGCCAATGGGCAGTACATCGGCGGCGGCATGCACATGGCCCCGATGGCGCGCGTCGATGATGACCTGCTGGACGTGGTGCTCATCAAGCCGGTGCCGCGCTGGCGCATCCCCTTCCTGCTGCCTAAATTTATTGATGGTTCGTTTATCCGCCTCACAGACATTGTTGAGCACACCCGCTGCCGCACGGTGCGCCTGCGCCAGCCGGGCATGAAAATGCAGCTGGACGGCAACGCGCTGGACATCGAGGACGCGCGCATCTCGGTGGCTGACAAGGAGATGTGGGTGCTGATGCCGCCACCGGACGCGCAATCTGTCTGAACGCAAAAACGACGGTGATATATCACCGTCGTTTTTTTGATCTCGCTGCGTTATTCCGGCGTGCTCAGGATGCTCTGGCACACGCCCTCTAACTGCTTTAGGTCAAAAATCAAAATCGAGCCAAATGGTGCGAAGAGCAGGTTCTCCAGCGCGTGGCGATACAGCTTCAGCTTTTCAAAGATGCTCACCAGCACCTCGGCATTGTGCTGCGCCCCGGCCAATAGGAAGGCAATCTCGTCCGTCAGCTGCATCACCAGCCGCATGACCAGCTCACCGATCTGCGCCGGGTAGGGCGAAAAGAACGCGTCCTGCGCAATGCCTTCGCGCACGATGCCGTCGATCAGTGGCACGTTCAGTTCCAACTGGCGCTGCTTCATCTTCTCGCGCATCAGTGCGCCATCCTCGCGATACGCCACGCGCACCAGCAGCGTCACAAAATCCTGGCTGTCGGTTTGCAGCATGGTCGCGCGCTGAAACAGCGCGTTGAGTTTGTCAATCGCCGTGCCTTCACACTGTGCGATGGCCTGCTCGGCTAGCTCGGCGGAGCGCTGCGCGCGATCCTCGCAGATTGCCTCCAGTAGCGAAAGCTTGCTCTCAAAGTGGTGATAGAAACCGCCCTTTGAAAAGCCCAGCGCGTCAATGATGTCCTGCACCGAGGTATGCTCGAATCCGCGCGCGTAAAACAGCCCCTCGGCGGTTTCCAAAATGGCGCGCCTGCGGTCGTCCCCTTTGCGCACGGCGATCCCTCCCTTGTGTGGACTGCGTTAATTAAAGTAGACTTCCTGCTGCACCGGCCGGTACTCGGTGCGCCACAGCTTCTTGCGGTCCACCTCGACGCCGTCCTGATAGTACACCTTATAGGTGTCCACGATATAGCCGTCACGCTTCTTTTTCGCCACTTTGCTGCTTTCGGGCGCCAGCGACTCATTGCGGGTATAGATGACCTCATCCGATGCCTTGGTGGTTCTGACGGTTTCGCTGAACAGGTTGATGCTGTAGCCCGGCGGCATCAGCTTGCCATAAATCTGCACGGTGATCTTGCGATCCGCGTAAAACGCGATGACAAACACCGGCGTTTTCTGGTTGTTGCGGAACACAAAATCCAAGCGCGGATAGTCCACTGCCGCGTCCTCGCCACGGTTTACATAGGTGGATGGCCACATGTGCTGCGAGCGGGTGACGATCTCCAAGTCAGCGCGCACCACGGCGTTAAACAGCGTGGACGACGCCTGGCATACGCCGCCGCCGGTCTCGTCCACCAACTGCCCGCCCTGGATCGCGCCGGCCTCCAGATATCCCTTTGCCTGCGTGCGCTGTCCCGTACTGGTGTTGAACGACAGTTTCTCGCCGGGCATAATCATCTTGCCATTGATGGCCTGCGCCGCAAGGTTGATATTATTGTTGCGGTTGCGGTCGTCGGTGGTTTCGGTGGTGAAGGAGGACACCAGCCCAAAGAGCGAGCCGATCTGGTCCTTGCGGATCGCCGCCGACACCGGCGTGGTCTGCACGGTCACAGACGCGGTGTAGTTCTTCGCGTCCAGCGCGGCCACCACATCGTTATACAGCCGGTCGCGATCGAGCATCATGCCGTCCTGCTCGGGCACGAACACAAACTCCTTGGTGTTGGGGTTAAAGGCAGTCAGCTTGGCATCGACCGGCGGCTGATCAACGCGCTCGGCCACCATATCGACCAGCGCGCGCACCTGCGCCTGATCATAGCCCCAGTCGGCGGACAATTGCAGGCCATGCTTGGCCAGCGACAGCACCTGTCCATACCGCTGTTGCAGACTGCCACCGCGGCCAATCGCGTATGCGCGGCGCAGGATGTAGTCGCTGTCCGCGCCCACAGGCAACTCCTGCGAGGTGATGCGCCAATTTTTATCGCCATATTGGATCGTGATGGCGAATTGCTCGCTTTGCTTGGCCAGTTGCTGCTGAATCAGCGTCTTGGCCTCGTCCAGCGTCTTGCCGCCCAGATCGACGCCATCCACCACAGTGCCGGGATAGAAGGTGCTCTGGTTGACCTGTTCGCGCACCGCCAAATACTTGCGATAGTTGGTGTGCTGCTGCTGCACCCACCAGCCGAACACCGCGATGAGCAGCACACACACCGTCATGACCGGAATGGTCCACAACGGCGTGCGTTTTCTGCGGCCGCCGCCATTGCCCTGACGTCTGACCGGCTGGTCGTAATAACCATACTCCTGCTCGGCGTCCGCGCGATTCTGCGGGTGCGCGCTGCGCGTCACCGGTCTTTGATAATTGGACACGGGTTCTGCTCCCCTTTACGCATTGGTTACGTCAGGCTTTCACGCATGTGGAATGTCAGCGTGTAGAGACTGTCGGTCAGGTGCACATTGTTGACCAGTACGCCCGGCGCGGACAGATCCACCGGCGCGAAGTTCCATACCGCGCGCACCCCGGCGGCGACCAGCCGGTCGAACACCTGCTGGGCGGCATCGGCGGGCACGGACAGCACAGCAATATCCACCGCATGCTCCGCCAGCCAGCTCTCCAGATGGTCCATGGGCTGCACCAGCACGTCCTGCACATCGACGCCCACCAGTTTCGGCGACACATCAAAGATCGCCTGCACCTCAAACCCCTCGCGGCGGAATGAGTCGTAATGCGCCACCGCACGGCCGATATTGCCCGCGCCAACGATGATCGTATGATACGCGCGGTTTAAGCCCAGGATTTCGCCCACGCGCATCTTCAGCTCTAGTACATTGTATCCATAACCCTGCTGGCCAAATCCGCCGAAGCAATTCAAATCCTGCCGGATTTGCGAGGCGGTCAGTCCCATGCGCTCGCTCAATTCCTGCGAGGAGATGCGCTTGACGCCCAGCTTTTCCAGTTCGCGCAGATGGCGGTAATAGCCCGGCATGCGCCGCACCACCGCATCGGAAACATGATGGTATGCCATATGGAGTCCTCCATTCCAGCGGCCTCCCGGCCACAGCTGCCCACGGAATCACTTATTGTAGTATACCAGCATGATATTTTTTTAGCAAGTCATACTGATCTTGTTTGATTTCTTGCCATGGATCCGGGATATTTTTTTGCTTGACCAGGAGCCTGAAATAGACGTAGCCAGCAGCTACGTTGCCTTCAGCGCCACAACGCCAAGCGAAAAAAATCCGCGAGATATGCTAGAAATCGGATGAGGATCAGTATATAACAGACCGATGTCCTGCAAAGGCAAAAAGAAGCCCTCCCGATCATTGGCGGGAAGGCTTCGCACGCGCATCAGGAGAATCTCTTTTCCAGCTCCTCGTACTTCTCATGGGTGATCAGCGCGTCGTGCTGCGTGCCGCGCAGCCGGGCGATATACGTCCAGCGGCCATACGGCGTGATGTTGTCCAGATGGCGCAGGTTGATGATGTAGCTCTTGTGACAGCGAAAGAACATAGCCGGATCAAGCCTTGCCTCGACCTCGCCGAGCGCGTCGCTGGTCACATAGCGTCCGCCGCCGGTGGTGTAGAGCACCGTGGCGCGATCCTCCCGCTGTACCAGCAGGATTTCCTCCATGTTCAGGAACTGCACGCCTTCGCGGTGGTGCAGCATCATGCGTCCGCTGTCTCCGGCGCGCGCCACTTCCCGCGCGGGCAGGTGCATCGCCGCTGGCGGCTCCAGCCGTCCCCGCGCCATGTCGCGCGCACGCTCCAGCGTCTGGGTGACGCGCTCCAGCTTGAAGGGTTTGACCAGATAGTCGAAAGCGTACACCTCAAAGGCGTCAGCCATGTACCGATCATGCGCGGTGGCAAAGATCAGCATAATGGTCGGATCGGTGTCCTGAATGGCGCGGGCACACTCCACACCGGTCATCTCCGGCATCTCCACATCCAGAAAGACCACTCGCGGCCTGTGCTGCTCCACCAGTTCCAGCAGCGCGCGCCCATTGTCCGCCTCGCCCATGAGCGCAAAGCCCTCGGTGCGCGCCAATATCTTCTTCATCACATTGCGCATGCCCGGCTCATCGTCGGCAATGACCACCGGAATGGGGCGTTCGCTCATCGCAGACCCCTCCGGCGCGGCGTGTGGCGCGACAGAATCTCGGCATAGACCACGCCCTGCAACAGCGCGTTCTGGTCAAATTGCAGCGAGAATCCGGGCGTCGCGGAAGTGGGCGATGATTCGCTCCGCGCAATAGGCCCGGTCAGCATCGACTCGTGGCAATCGTCGAAACCCTCGCGGCTTGCCATGCCCTCGCCGGAGACATAATCATCCAGCGCGGTACGCAGTCGCTGCCCATGCTGCGCAGTGGGCTGCGCGATCGGTTTGGGTGACGGCTGGGGTTTGGGCGCGGACTGCGTTTGGTTGATGCTCTTCTCCATATTTTCTAACTGCTGGAGCAGGTTGCCAAACGATCCGCCCATCATCTGTTGCCAGGACGTGTCGCCCTTGCTCGGCGGCTTGGGCGTCTGTCGGCCCGGTGGTGTCGTACCGCCCTGCGCTTTCTTGGCCGCCTTGGTGATCGCCGAAAAGATGCCCCACACAATGGCGACTAAAATAAGGCCTTCCAAATGCGCTGCACCTCCTTTCGAATCAGGCGCGCCCGGGAGTGCTCCTCCCGGGCAGCGACCGATGCGCGTTACTTCTTGTTGAGCTTGTCGTGCTGCTCGCCAGGCACGGTATCGGCCTTGCTGGCCTGCGCGATCCCCTCACGCATGGAGGTATCGGCGATAGTATTCTGCATCTGATAGTAGTCCAGCACGCCCAGCTTGCCTTCGCGCAGCGCGGCGGCCATCGCCTTGGGCACCTCGGCCTCGGACTCGACCACCTTGGCGCGCATCTCCTGCGTGTGCGCCTTCATCTCCTGCTCATGCGCGACGGCCATCGCGCGGCGCTCCTCGGCCTTGGCCTGCGCGATGCGGCGATCGGCTTCCGCCTGATCCATCTGCAACTGCGCGCCGATATTGCGGCCCACATCGACGTCGGCGATGTCGATGGACAGAATCTCGAACGCGGTACCGGCGTCTAGGCCCTTGCTGAGCACGGTGCGGCTGATCAAATCGGGGTTCTCCAGCACGGACTTGTGCGTTTCAGCGGAGCCGACGGTGGTGACGATACCCTCGCCGACACGAGCGATGACGGTTTCTTCTCCGGCGCCGCCGACCAGGCGCTCAATGTTGGTCCGCACGGTGACGCGCGCTTTGGCGCGCAGCTCAATGCCGTCCTTGGCGATGGCGGCGACCACTGGGGTCTCGATGACCTTGGGGTTGACGCTCATCTGTACGGCCTGCAACACATCGCGGCCAGCCAGGTCAATGGCGCGCGCTTTTTCAAATTCAAGGTCAATGTTGGCGCCCTGCGCGGCGATCAGTGCATTGATCACGCGATCCACGTTGCCGCCCGCCAGATAGTGCGCCTCCAGCTTGCCCATGTTGACGTGCAGACCGGCCTTGGTGGCCTTGATCATCGGGTGCACGATGCGCGCGGGCGCGACGCGGCGGATGCGCATGCCCATCAGCGCACCGATCGACACATGCACGCCGGACGCCAGCGCGGAAATCCACAAGCCCAGCGGTACAAAGGTGAGGAATACGAACGCAGCGATCACAACGATGGCCACCAGCAGTATAAATCCGAGTTCCGGCATGAGAAATTCCTCCTTTTAGTTCGTAAAAAGTCTGTATCTTCAAGGCTTACGCCTTGCGCACCACGATACGGCTGCCCTCCACGCGGACAATGTGCACCGCCTCATCCACCTGGATGTAGTCGCCCTCGGTCACCACATTGAGGCGGACGCCATCAAATTCCGCAATGCCCACCGGCCGCAGCACGGTCTGCGACTTGCCGGTTTTGCCAAGGAAGAGCTGCATGTCCTCGGCGGAGAGCAGCTTGCCGTCAGTGTCCTCGGTATCCTTGAGCACCAGCGGCGAGCGCGACAGCGCGCCGTGCGACGCGGATTTGAGCGACACAGACACCGTCACCGCCAACACCGCGATGATGACAATGGTCATGCCCAGCGCGGCTACCCCGCCATAGTTGTACAGCGTAATGCCAATGGCGGTCAGCAACAGCACGATACCGGAGATACCGGGCACGCCAAAGCCGGGCAGGAATACCTCCAGCACAATCAGTCCCATGCCCGCCACCAAGCACAGAATGATGGGCAAATTGTTAATAATGAAATCCAACATGTGAACCGCTCCTCCCGCGTTACTTGGGCACAGTATAACACGCGGTTTGTGCAGCGCCTATGCCTGCGCGCCCAACCATACATCCGCGCGGTTCAAACGTCGGCTTTGGCTTCCCGCTCGCGCAGACTGGCGGCCAACGCGCGCATGTCGGCGGCATAGGTATCGGCCAGCGCGCGGTTGTAGATCACGCTGGCTGGGTGATAGAGCGGAAACAGCGGCATCTCCAGTCCCTCGACCGCCAACCACTGCCCATGCGCCTGCCCAATGGTCAGGTTTTTGCCGGTGACGGCGCGCAGCGCCACATTGCCCAGCGTCACCAGCGCCTGCGGCTGTACCAGCGCGATTTCGCGCAGCAGCCAGGGTGTAAACAGCGCGATCTCCTCGCGGCTGGGCGGTCGGTTGGATACACGGCCTTTGGCGCTGACCTTGGTGGGACGCACCTTGACCACGTTGCTGATATACAGTTGTTCTCGTTGAAACGAAACCGCTTCCAGAAACTGATCCAAATTTTTGCCCGCGTTGCCCACAAACGGTCTGCGCGCCAGCGTTTCCTGTTCGCCCGGCGCCTCGCCAATGAGCATCAGCCGCGCGCGCGCCGGGCCTTCGCCAAAGACCAGCACGCGATCCTGCCCCACGAAAATCTCCTGAAAGAACTTTCCGCATGCCTCGCGGTACTTCTCCATCGGCGTGCTCATGGCTCCTCCTCGCATTGCGATATGTGCTGTAGTGTGGCCGAAATCGCCTGAAAATCCTCCCAAGCCGGGCGTTTTTTTGCCGGGTCGCGCAATAGCGCTGCCGGGTGGAAGGTGCACATCATGCGGTAATGGCCGCGCACAACCCACTTGCCGCGATCGCGCGTCACGCGCGCGTCCTCGCCCAGCAGATACCGCGCGGGCGTCGCGCCCAGACAAACAATGATGCGCGGCTTAATCACCGCGACCTGCGCGCGCAGATAGGGCAGGCAGGCAGCGGCCTCGGCGGGTTCGGGCGCACGGTTCTGCGGCGGTCGGCACTTGACCACATTAGCGATATACACCTGCTGCCGGGTTAGATGGATGGCGGCCAGCATCTTGTCCAGCAGTTGGCCCGCCGCGCCCACAAACGGCCGCCCGGTGGCATCCTCTTGCGCGCCGGGTCCCTCGCCGACGAACATCAGCAGGCTGTGTGGATCGCCTTCGCCGGGCACGACATGCGTGCGCGTCTTGCACAGGCCGCACTTCTCGCAGCCCGCGATCTCGGTCAGCAGCGTCGGCCACGAAACCTCCACGCGCATCCCCTCCGCAGATCATCTGTGCACAGTATAGCACAAATCCGCGCACAAAAAAATGCCGCAATGGCATCGCGGCACTTGATTTTGACCGAATTTACGCACCGGGCACAGCGGCCTTGGCCTCCGCAGGAATCACAAAGTCCGCAGTGGCGTTAAAATCCTTGAAGTCCATCGTGGTGGTCGTGCTCATTTCCTGTTCGTGATAATCCACGGACGCGCTGCTCGCCGCGCGCAGCACCATGTGATCCTCCTTGGTGATGTAGACCATCATTGGCATCCGTACCGCCGGGAGGGTCCCCTGCGCGGGCGTCTCCACCACGCCGGATATCTTGTAGCAGGTCTTTCCATCCACGTCCTCTTCGCCATCTATCTGCAGCCGCTGCATGGTCTGCGCCTGCCTCAGCATGGCCGCGGCGGAGGGCATCTGCACCGTACGCAGGGCTTCCTCGGGCGTGCTGACAGGCATCACAGACCATTGCTCATCCACATGAACATACGCCATCATCTGCCCGTCGGTCTGCTCCAAGTACAGCTCAACGTCGCTACCCGCCGGATCGTGCAGCTCCGCTTGGAGTCTGTCGGGGTCCGTGAACGACAGCATGGTCATCGTGATGTCCATGCTCCACCCGCCAAACTTGACAGCGAGTACACCTTCGATGGTCATGTTCTTCACTGCGCTCATGGTCTCTGCCGCCTGGGCAAGAATCGCCGCCGGGTCCTCCGCGAGGGCGGATCCACAAAATGTCAGGGCGAGCACCAGCACGATGACAAAGGCTTTTCGCATGTTCGCGACCTCCCGGCTTTATGGATTTGCGGTCACTTCAATCACAACCGCCTCATTCAGGTTCTTCCCAATGTCGGCAAAAGTGGTGTTCAAATCCTGGCGCAGCCAACTGTATAGGCTGGCCATGATGACCATCAGGCCAATGATGCACACCGTCGCCAGCGCCACGCCAAAGAAATCGAACACGCCTGCCGCCACGCGGAATCCCGCGTGCGTGCGCTCAATCGGATCGCGCATGCCAGTTCCCTCCCTTCGGCGCTCTGATGATACAACGCATCACCCGCCGCTTTGCTTCCCTCGGACAGCCTATCAGCCCGGCTCACCCTCCGTGGTGATCGAGAAAGCGATGTTGGTCGCGTGGTCAGCCACGCGCTCTAGGTTGCTGAGCAAATCCGAGAAGATCATCCCGGCGCGCGCGGTGCATTGCCCTGCGTTCAGGCGGTCAATGTGCGCCTGTTGCAAGCGCTTCTCCTCTTCGTCCACCAGTTCCTCCTGGTCGTGGATATCGCCCAGACCATCCGCGTCGCGCGTGCGGAATGTATCCATCGCGGCAAGCAGGATTCGATGCACGCGGTTGTACATGTCGCGCAGCTCTTGCATCGCCTGCTCAGAGAATTTGATGCCCTCGGTATGCATGCTCTGCGTGTATTCCAGCACGTTCTCGGCGTGGTCGCCAACGCGCTCCAAGTCGTTGATCACATGGTACAGCGTACCGACCAGCGCCGAATCCTTGGGGTTCAGGTCCTCCTGGCTGATGCGCACCAAATACTTGGTGATCTCGTGGTTCAGATAATTGGTCAGCGCCTCGTTGCGCATGATGGTATCCGACTCGCTCAAGTCCGTATGCATAAAGCCGCGCATCGCGCGCGCCAGATTTTCGATGGCGACCATGCCCATGCGGTCAACCTCCTTGACCGCCTGCGCCACCGCGATAGGCGGCTGGCTGATGATGCGCGGGTCGAGGTAGTAGACGCGGTTCTCTTCGGGCGCGGCATCCTCGCCGGGGATGATGCGGCAGGCAAGCTTTGCCAGCAGGTCGGCGAAGGGAAAGAAGAGCAGCACTTCTGTAAGCTTCATGATCATCATCGCGTTGGCGATTTCGCGCATCACGTTGTGCTCGCCGGGCAGCGCGCGCACCCAGTCGGCCAGCGGGATAAATTGCAGCGCAATGGCCATCAGCGTCGAGCCGAAAATGTTGTACAGCAGATGCACCACCGCCGCGCGGCGCGCGGTACGCGTTGTGCCGATGGAGGCCAGCATCGCGGTAATACAGGTGCCAATGGCGCAGCCCAGGCAAATATACAGCGACATCTCCAGCGAGATTAGCCCCTGCTGCGCCAATAGCTGCACCAGCACGATCGACGCCGACGAGCTCTGGATGATGCAGGTAACCACCACGCCGGTGAGCAGCGCGGGCAGGGGATGGGTGGCGACAGTGTGCATCAGGTTCGTGAAGCCCGGATCGGTGCGCAGCGGCGCCATCGCCTTGCTCATCAGATCCATGCCGACAAACAGAATGCCGAAACCGGCGATGACCGTGCCGATGCGCTGCGTCATCGAGCGCTTGAAGAACAGCATCATCACGACGCCGATGAGCAGCGCGACCGGCGCGACCTCATTTAAGCGGAACGCCGCCAACTGCGCGGTGATCGACGTGCCGAAGTTGGCGCCCATGATGACGCCGGTGGCTTGCAGCAGATTCATCAGTCCGGCGTTGACAAAGCCGACCACCATCACCGTGGTGGCCGACGAAGATTGGATGAGCATCGTAAAGCCCGCGCCGACCAGCACGCCCAGCAGGCGGTTTCTCGTCAGCACGTTCAGCAGCCCGCGCAGCTTGTCCCCCGCGACGCGCTCCAGGCCGTCGCCCATCATTTTCATACCGAACAGGAACAAGCCCAGGCCACCCATGAGTCCAAAGATCATTGTTTCCATTTTCGTTCCTCCTGTGCAAACCGTCTTTGTTGCACAGTCCTTCCTTTCATGCTATCACAAATCATTGTAAGAAATCCATTGCGTCCTGTCAATGTAGATTGCTGGTGCTTTGTGCAAAAATGTCGTATACTGATATGGATTCATTGCACAGGAGGAATTCTCATGCAGCCAGGCAACAAAGTTTTGCGGCTCATCGGCCTGATTTTCTCTTTGATCGGCGCGCCGTTTGTGATGCTGGGCGCCATCGCGCTGATCTCACTCAGCGGCGGACCGTACAGCGAGGATCAGCTCATCGGCGGCGCGATTTTCACGGGCATGGGCGCGATCTTCCTGATCCTCGGCCTGATCTTTGTGTTCGCCGATCGCGGCCAGCGCCACTTTGCCGCGCGCATGATGCGCGAAGGCACACCCTACGACGCCGAGATCACCCGCGCGTACTACAATTCCTTTGTGCAAACCAACGGCAAGAGCCCGCTGGTGCTCGAGTGCCGCTACAAGGATAGCAGCGGCTCAGTGCACCTGGTCAAGTCCAAGAACCTGTGGGAATACAACCTGCTCGAAGATCCCACGTACTTTACCGCGCGCGTGTGGGTCGAGCCATACAACCCCAAGAAATACTACGTCGAAGTGATCGACCAGCGCCCCATGGCGCCCGCCGACTACGACGACCGATAAACACGATACGAGGTACACCGCATGCAACCATCCGCTTTCCGCCCGTCCCGCGCCCTGGGCATGATCATGCTGCTCTTTGTCAATATCTGCTGGGGCTTGTCCTTTATCGCGTCCAAGTTCGTGCTCACCGCCGGCCTGCCGCCGATGACGCTGGCCTGCGCGCGCTATATCCTCACCACCATCATTCTGCTGCCGCTCATGCAAAAGGGCGGCAAGCTGCCGCGCATCGCGCGCGCTGATTGGCTGTGGCTGGTGCTGTCGGCGCTGTTCGGCGTCACGCTGTATTACTTCTTCGAATACACTGGCATGCTCTACACCACGGCGTCCACCGCGTCGCTGATTCTGGCCGCCATCCCGATCTTCTCGCTGGTGTACAGCGCCATTTTTCTGCGCCAGCGCGCCGGATGGATGCGCTGGATCTGTGTCGTGCTGTCAATGCTGGGCGTGTTCCTGGTGATCCGGTTTGGCGCGGGCGGGCTCGAGGGCGCGGGCAGCCTGAAGGGCAACCTGCTTGTCTTGTGCTGCTGCCTGTGCTGGGTCGCCTACATCCAGATCATCGACAAACTGCGCGGCAAGTACAGCAGCCTGACACTGACCGGCTGGCAGGCGGTGATCGGCATGGTGACGCTGATCCCCTTTGCGCTGGGCGAGAGGGCGCGCTGGGTGCCGATTCCAATGCTGGGCTGGGTGTGCGTGGCCGCGCTGGCGGTGATCTGCTCGGCGCTGTGCTACTTTCTCTATGCTGAGGCGCTCAGCGCGGTCGGGCCGTTCACCGCGTCGCTGTTTATCAATATCAATCCGATCGCCGCGGTCATCGGCGGCGTGCTGATCCTGGGCGAGACCATCGCGCCCATGCAGCTTGCGGGCGGCGCGCTGATCGCGCTCAGCCTGATCATCACCAATCTGCCCGGACGCGCGAAAAAAACCAGTTGACAGCCGCACGCCTTGCCGCTATACTGTCTGCAACACGCGAGGATGGGGACAAAACGCGGCCTAACAGCCTGCAGAGAGCTTCCGGTTGGTGCGAGGAAGCGGCGGCGGCAGCGGATCTACACC
>JAVBMF010000053.1:0-16527 GCA_031552735.1 Eubacteriales bacterium | reverse complement strand
AGCACACTTTTCAGCGAGGAGGATGGCACCATGAAAGTTAGACCTTCCGTAAAACCCATTTGCGAGAAGTGCAAGATCATCCGGCGCAAGGGCCGCGTGATGATCATCTGCGAGAACCCTAAGCACAAGCAGAAGCAGGGCTAATCGCCTACGAACCGACAGGAAGGTTCGCTGGGGCGGCTGCATGGGCTGCGATTCACCCGTAGCTTGTGAACCCGGCGACTTTTCATACATCGCAACATCCCTACAACAACCATAGCGATCATAATCTGGAGGTGCTTGACACACATGGCACGTATTTCGGGCGTAGACCTGCCGCGCGACAAGCGGGTGGAGATCGGTCTGACCTACATCTTCGGCATTGGCCTGAAGACCGCTCAGCAGACCATCGCGGCGACCGGCATCAATCCGGACACCCGCATCAAGGATCTGACCGAGCAAGAGATCAACAAACTGCGCGAGTACATCGAGAAGAACCTCAAGGTGGAGGGCGACCTGCGCCGCGAGGTATCTCTGAACATCAAGCGCATGGTGGAAATCGGCTGCTATCGCGGCGTGCGCCATCGTCGTGGCCTGCCGGTGCGTGGACAGAACACCAAGCAAAATGCGCGTACGCGCAAAGGTCCCAAGCGCATCGTGTCCGGCAAGAAGAAGGCCGCCAAGTGATAGGAGGGAAATGACATGGCACCCAAGCAAAAGCTCAAGAAGGTCTCGCGCAAGCGCCGCGAGCGCAAGCTCGTCGAGCGTGGCGCCGCGCATATTCGCTCGTCCTTCAACAATACCATCGTCACCATCACCGACACCGCGGGCAACGCGCTTTCGTGGGCGTCGGCCGGTGGCCTGGGCTTCCGCGGCAGCAAGAAATCTACGCCCTTCGCGGCGCAGACCGCTGCGGAGACCGCTGCCAAGGCTGCGATGGAATATGGCCTGCGCACCGTTGAAGTGTATGTGAAGGGCCCCGGTTCCGGACGCGAGGCCGCGATCCGTTCGCTGCAAGCTGCCGGTCTGGAGGTCAACATGATTAAGGACGTTACGCCCATTCCGCACAATGGCTGCCGTCCGCCCAAGCGTAGAAGAGTGTAAGGAGGAGGTACTGTTATGGCTAGATATACAGGTTCGGTTTGCCGTCTGTGCCGCCGCGAGGGACAGAAACTCTTCCTCAAGGGCGAGCGCTGCTTTTCCGGGAAGTGCGCGGTGACGCTGCGTCCCACCCCGCCCGGCCAGCATGGCCAGGCGCGCCAGAAGAAAATGTCGGAGTATGGCATCCAGCTGCGTGAGAAGCAGAAGGCCCGCCGCGCATACGGCGTGCTGGAGAGCCAGTTCCACCGCTATTACGAGAAGGCCACCACCATGAAGGGCATCACCGGCGAGAACCTGCTCCAACTGCTGGAGCGCCGCCTGGACAATGTCATCTTCCGCTTGGGGCTGGCCGCCTCGCGTCCGCAGGCTCGTCAGTTGGTCCGTCACGGTCATGTGCAGATCAACGGCAAGAAGGTGGACATCCCTTCCTACCTGGTCGAAGCCGGCGAGGTCATCACCATCCGCCCGCGCAGCAAGGAGCAGGTGCATTTCAAGGATCTGAAGGACGGAACCGGCCGCATCATCCCGAAGTGGCTGACCTATGATCCGGAAAACCTGACCGCTACCGTGACTGCCATGCCCGCCCGTGAGGATGTTGACCTCTCCATCGAAGAGCACCTCATCGTCGAGCTCTACTCCCGCTAATGCGCGGGGATTGCCGCGCGAACAACGGGACCATGAGGAGGGTTTGTTGAATGATCGAAATCGAAAAGCCCAGAATCGAGCGAGTAGAGGCTGGCGAGAACAACAGTTACGGAAAGTTCGTTGTCGAGCCACTGGAGCGCGGATTTGGCCATACACTGGGCAATTCGCTGCGCCGTGTGCTGCTGTCGTCGCTTCCGGGCGTGTCTGTGACCAGCGTGCGCATCGACGGGATTCAGCATGAGTTTTCGTCGATCCCCGGCGTCAAAGAGGATGTCACCGAGATCATCCTGAATTTCAAAGAGCTGTCCGCCCGCCTGCATTCGGAGGGCACCAAGCTCATCACCATCGAGAAAAAGGGCCCCTGCGAGCTGACCGCCGCCGACTTTGCGGTGGATGAAGAAGTCGAGGTGCTCAACGGCGATCTGCATATCGCCACGCTCAACGAGGACGCGCATCTGACGATGCACATCACACTGGATCGCGGTCGCGGCTACGTGACCGCCGACCGCAACAAGCAGGCCAACGCACCCATCGGGGTCATTCCGGTGGATTCCATCTTTACGCCGATCCGCAAGGTCAACTACACGGTCGAGGACACCCGCGTCGGTCAGATGACTGACTTTGACAAGCTGGTGCTCGAAGTGTGGACCAACGGCAGCATCCTGCCGGATGAAGCGGTCAGCGTCGCGGCCAAGATTCTGGCCGGTCACCTCACACTGTTCATCAATCTGACCGAGCATGTGATGCCGGTGGATTTCAATGAGCCGGAGGATGACAAGAAGGAAAAAGTGCTGGAAATGACCATCGAGGAGCTGGACCTTTCGGTTCGCGCCTACAACTGCCTCAAGCGCGCGGGCATCAACACGGTTGCCGAGTTGGTGCAGCGTAACCAGGAGGACATGATGAAGGTGCGCAACCTGGGCAAGAAGTCGCTGGAAGAGGTCGAGCAGAAGCTCGCCGCGCTCAGCCTGGAGCTCCGCGATAACGAAGAATGACGCCAGCCAGTTTAGAGTAAGGAGGGTTTCCCATGGCATATCAACGCAAACTCGGCCGGCCGGCGGATCAGCGCAAGGCGCTGCTGCGCAATCAGGTGACAAACCTGATTTGGTATGGCCGTATTGAGACCACGCTGGCCCGCGCCAAGGAAGTGCGGTCCGCTGCGGAGCGTCTGATCACCCTCGCCATTCGCGAGTGTGACAACAATCTGGAGGTCTCCAAGACCGTCAACAACGACAAGGGTCAGTCGGTCACCATCACCGTGCGCAACGACAGCCCGTCCAAGCTGCACGCGCGCCGCCTGATCATGGCGTACCTCTACGACATCCAGGAGCAGCAGAAGGACGACGAGAGCAAGGCGGACTTCAAGAAGCGCACCAAGGACGTGAAGCATCCTTGCGTGGAAAAGCTGTTCCAGGAGATCGGCCCGAAGTACAAGAAGCGCAATGAAGAGAAAAATTGCGCCGGCGGCTACACCCGCATCCTCAAGAAGGGCCCCCGTCGCGGCGACGCGGCTGAGATGGTCATCCTGGAGCTGGTGTAAGTAGTCTTGTTCAGCAAAGCCCCGGCGCGTTTATGCGTCGGGGCTTTTGTGTCGCAAGAAAAACCTTGCCGCGCATCACAAATTGGGCTATCATATATCTGATACCCATATCGCAATCCGACATGAAACAACAGGAGAAAGAACCTTGACCAAATTAGCAGAACAACCACAGGCCGTTTTGCAAGACACGGTCTTTACCTACCCCGAGGCGCCCAGCCCCGCAGTGTATCACGTGTCGCTGTCCATCGCGGATGGCGAGTTTGTCGCGGTGCTCGGCGCGAACGGCAGCGGCAAGTCGTCGCTGGCCAAACTGCTCAACGCGCTGCACCTGCCCACAGAGGGCGTGGTGTACGTGGGTGGCATGGACACGCGCGAGGACGAGCATCTGTGGGATATACGCAAACACGCAGGAATGGTGTTCCAGAATCCGGACAACCAACTGGTGTCCACTATCGTGGAGGAGGACGTCGCCTTCGGATTGGAGAATCTGGGCGTGCCACCGCCGTTGATTCGCGAGAAGGTGGACGAGGCATTGCAGGTCGTGCAGATGACCGACTTTCGACTGGCCGCGCCGCACATGCTCTCCGGCGGACAGAAGCAGCGGGTGGCGATCGCCGGGGTGCTGGCGATGCAGCCGCGCATCATCATTCTGGATGAATCGACCGCGATGCTTGATCCATCGGGGCGGCGCGAGGTGCTGGACACCATCCACCTGCTGCACAGAGAGCACGGCATCACCGTCGTGTGGATCACCCACGCGATGGATGAGGCCGCCACCGCGCAGCGCATTGTGGTGCTATCGCAGGGGCAGGTGGCGCTGACCGGCACCCCGCGCGAGGTGTTTGCACAGATTGACCGCATGCGCGAGCTGAAGCTGGACGTGCCGCCGATGACCGAGATGGCGCGCCTGCTCAAGCAGCGCGGCGTATCCGTAGCCGGGGACGTGCTGACCGTCCCGGAGATGCTGGAGGAACTATGCCGATTGTCATCGAGAACCTGACGCATACCTATATGTCGGGCAGCCCGTTTCAGGCGACGGCGGTACACGAGGTATCGCTGACCATCGGCGACGGTGAGTTTGTCGCATTGATCGGGCACACCGGCAGTGGAAAGTCCACGCTGGTGCAGCACCTCAACGCGCTGCTGACACCCACGTCGGGGCGTGTGTTGGTGGACGGCGTCGATATCTTCGCCAAGGGTGCTGACCGCCGCGCGATCCGTCGCAAGGTGGGGCTGGTGTTTCAGTATCCCGAACACCAACTATTCGAGGAAACCGTTGCCAAGGACATCGCTTTTGGCCCGAAGAATCTGGGCCTGCCAGCCGAGCAGATTGAAGCGCGCGTGCGCGCGGCTTGCGAAGCGGTGCATATCGACTACGAGGCGCTTTGCGATCGCTCGATCTACGAGCTGTCCGGCGGGCAGATGCGCCGCGTCGCCATCGCCGGGGTGCTGGCGATGGAACCGGACGTGCTGGTGCTCGACGAGCCGACTGCCGGGCTGGACCCTAAGGGCCGCGAGGACATCCTGCGCATGGTGCAGGAATTGCACGCCATGCGCGCGATTACCGTGGTGATGGTGTCGCACAGCATGGACGATGTGGCGCGGCTGGTCAATCGCATCATTGTGATGAACAAAGGGCGTGTCGCGATGGACGGCACGCCGCGTGCGGTGTTTATGCGCGGCGGAGAGCTGCGCGCAATGGGGCTGGATGTGCCACAGGCGGTACTGCTGGCCGATGCGCTGCGCGAAAAGGGGTTTGCGATCCCACTGGAAGCCTGCCTGCCCGACGAGGTCGCCGACGCGATCGCGCATGCGCTGGGAGGTGACAAGCCGTGCTAAAGGACATCACGCTGGGACAGTATCATCCCGGCGATTCCGTGGTGCATCGGCTGGACCCGCGCACCAAGCTGCTGCTGACCATCGCGTACATCGCGGCGGTGTTTATGGTAAAGGGACTGCTCGGCTATGTGATGGCGGCGGCGTTCCTGCTGTGGGTGACGCACTTGGCGGGTATCTCGCTCAGGTACCTGCTCAAGGGCATCAAGCCGCTGACCATGATCCTCGCGCTGACCTTTCTGCTGAACCTGTTTTTTTCGCCGGGCGAGACGATCTGGCTACAGGTTGGACCGGTGCGCCTGACAAAAGAAGGATTCACCACCGCACTGTTTTTCTCGCTACGGCTCATTTTTCTGGTGATGGGTACATCGCTGCTGACGCTGACCACCTCGCCGGTGGCGTTGACCGATGCGCTGGAGCGACTGCTCTCGCCGCTGAAGGTCATTCATTTTCCGGCGCACGAGCTGGCAATGATGATGAGCATCGCACTGCGTTTTATCCCCACACTGCTGGAGGAGACCGACAAGATCATGAAGGCGCAGATGGCGCGCGGCGCGGACTTTGAGAGCGGCAACTTATTCAGCCGCGCCAAGGCGCTGGTGCCGCTGTTGGTGCCGCTGTTCGTCAGTGCGTTCCAGCGTGCCGCCGAGCTGGCCATGGCGATGGAAGCGCGCTGCTATCGCGGCGGCGACCACCGCACGCGTATGAAGGTACTGCACTTTGGTCGCGCCGATCTGTACGCGGTGCTGTGCATGGCGGCGCTGATCGCACTGATCGTGCTGGAGGGACGCCTGTATGGATGAGCGGCCGCAGGAGCCGATGTCCGCGCGGCGCATCCGCATGCGCGTGGAATACGACGGCACGGCATACGCGGGCTTCCAGATGCAACTGGGCGTGCCCAGCGTGCAGTATGAATTGGAGAAAGCGCTCAGCAAACTTTGCGGTCAGGAGCGCGTGGTGGTCTATGGCGCCAGCCGCACAGACGGCGGCGTGCACGCCGAGGGGCAGGTGGTGCACTTCGACATGACCGGGCGCATCCCCGGCGAGAAGATCGCCTTTGCGCTAAATACCATGCTGCCGGCGGACATCCGCGTGCAGGAATCTATCGACGTGCCGGAGGGGTTCCACGCGCGGTTTAGCGCCACCGGCAAGGTATATCGTTACAGCGTTTGGAACGCGCGGCACGCATCGGCGCTGCACCGGTTGACGCATGCGCATATACCTGTGCCGCTGGACTTTGACGCAATGGTCGCCGAGGCAAATCCGCTGGTCGGCACACACGACTTCGCCGCGTTTCAGGCGGCAGGCGCGGTGGCTAAGACCACAACGCGCACCATTCACCGCATCGCGTTGTTCCGCGAAGGGCCGCGCATCGATATTCTTGTGCATGGCAACGCGTTCCTGTATAATATGGTGCGCATCGTTGCAGGCACGCTGATCGACGTGGGAAGGCGGCAAGTCGCCCCCGGCGCGATGGAAAAGGCACTCAAGTCCCTTGACCGGCTGGACCTGGGCGTCACCGCGCCCGCGCATGGGCTGACGCTGCTGCGCGTGTTCTATGGCGACGATCCACAGGCCGCCACCTACTTTGAGCATCCGACCCTGTAACAACATTTTTCTCGGGTTGGTCCAGGCTGCCATTATTTCCACTTGCTCCGCATAGACTGGCAACAAAATGCCATGCTATGGAGGGAGCACGATGAAGGATTACATCGAAACCCGTGTCCTGCAAATTGCCGAGCACATCATTCGGACCGGAGCCACCGTACGCGAAACAGCCAAGGTATTCCGGGTATCCAAGAGCACCGTACACAAGGATATCGACGAGCGTCTGCCGGAGATTGACGCGCAACTGGCCGAGAATGCGCGGCAGGTGCTGGCGCATAACAAGGCGGAGCGGCACATTCGCGGCGGCGAGGCGACCTGTAAAAAATATATGCAGACGCGCGATCAGCGCGCGTAGCGCCGAACATTTGCAAAAGAAGGAGCTTACAAACGATGCTGGGAATGGATGATATCGGTGTCGATCTGGGTACGGCAACGGTATTGGTGTACGTAAAGGGAAAAGGCATTCTGCTGCGCGAACCGGCGATGGTCGCCATTGACCGCAATACGCGCAGCATTTTGGCCGTGGGCGAGGACGCGCATCGCATGCAGGGCCGCACGCCCGCGCACATCTCGGTGGTGCGGCCGCTGGTGGACGGCGTGATTTCCGATTACGACGTCGCCGAGCGTATGCTGCGCTATTTTCTGCGCAAGGTGATGGGCAAGCGCCTGATGTTTCGCCCGCGCGTGGTTGCCTGTGTGCCCAGCGGCGTCACCGAGGTAGAGAAGCGTTCGGTGGTCGATGCGATCCTGGACGCCGGCGCGCGCAAGGCGCAGCTCATCGACGAGCCGATGGCTGCGGCGATCGGCGCGGGACTGGATATCGAGAAGGCGTACGGCTCCATGGTGGTCGATATCGGCGGCGGCACCACCGACCTGGCGGTGATTTCGATGGGGCGCTGCGTCGTGGCCGAGACCATCAAGGTAGCCGGTGACCGCATGGATGAGGCGGTGATCCGCTATCTGCGCCGCAAGCACAACCTGATGATCGGCGAGCGTTCCGCCGAGGAGCTGAAGATGCATCTGGGCGCGGCCTATCCGCGCCAAGAGGTGCTGCATATGGACGTGACCGGCCGCAGCCTGATCACCGGCCTGCCTAAGACCATTTCGGTCAGCTCGTCGGAGATGGTCGAGGCGCTGGATGAGCCGATCCTGGCGCTGACCGAGAATGTGCAGGCCATCCTCGAGCGCACGCCGCCCGAGCTGGCCGCCGATATTTTTGACCGTGGCATCGTGATGACCGGCGGCGGCTCGCTGCTGTTCGGCCTGGACAAAGTGCTCAGCGAGCGCATCCGCGTATCCTGTCGCGTGGTCGATGATCCGGTGGCGTGTGTGGCGCTGGGCACCGGCATGGTGCTCGAGGAGATGGAAACCCACGGCAAGCTGCTGTTCGACGGCAACCGAACCCGGGGGAATTAACCACCGCAACCCTTGCTTTTTAGCAAGGGTTTTTTAGATTTGGGAAAAACGTTGCGGCGAACTGCATGCTTTGGTATAATCATACATATTTTTTTGATAACCGAAGGAGAGTGTACTGTGGAGAGATCGTTTTTGGAGAATCAGGTGCGCCGCGCCTGCCGCAACACCATTCTGCTGTGCCTGGCGGGCATCATCGCGCTGGTCGGCGTATTTGTGTATTGGAATCCGAGCCTTTCGAATTTGTTCGGCAAAGCATTTGACGGCAAGGAATTCCGCGATATCCATATCGCGTATCTGAACCAGCAGCGTTTTGTGGATATCGAGGGCGTGGAGCTGATCGATACTGGCTGGTATATGACCACCGATGGCAAGAAAACGGACTTCTACTACGGCGCGGTATTTTCGGACGTCGATGCCTCGCGCATCGTGCTGTTTGGATCGAAAAAGGAGCTGACCGAGGCGCAGACCGCCAGCTATCGCTTGCAGGGCAGGATGGGTCGGCTCGACAGCGACGAGCGAAAGATTTATGAGGGTGTGCTCACTGATATCAAAGAAGCATGGGAGCTGAACGATGAACAAGCGCGCGAGATCCTGGTTGACACATTCATTGTGCGCCAGTCGTCCGAGCGGCTCTTTGAGCAGATTGCGCTGATCGCGATGGCCTTGGTTGCGCTGTTCCTGCTGGGAAAGATCATCCGCACGCTGGGGCTGCTGGGCAACTACCGCGCGCACAAGCTATACAAGAAGGTGGCGCAGAACCATGACCTGGACGGCGATGGCGACGTGGATGCGCTGGATCAGGCGGTGGGCCAGGAGATGGCCGACAAGAGCTGCCATGTGCTCACACAGGGCAATGTGACCGTGACCAAGACCTATGCGGTGCAGGCGCACGCGCACAGCTTGACCATCGGCAAACTGGCCGACGCTGCCTGGGTGTACCCGATCACCACGCGCCACTACACCAACGGCATCCCCACCGGCAAGACGCATTCCATCCGGATGTGCTTTACCACCGGCCCGAAGCACGACATGACCATTGCCTGCCGCAATGAGAAGCAGAAGAATGAGCTGGTGCAGGTACTGGCCGACGGCGTAGTGCCCGGCGCGATCGTCGGCTACTACAAGGAGCTGGATACGCTGTATAGCGCGAAGAACTTCGAAGGCTTCAAGGCGGCGGTCGATCAGTACCGCACGAAGCTGGCGGCGGTAGAGGCGGCCAAGCAGGCGCCCGCCGAGAAGGAAGAAGAAGTCGAGGACAAACAGGCCGAGGCGCAGGCTGGCGAAGGTGCGTCGATGTAAGAAAAAAGAACCGCCAAGCGGCGGTTCTTTTTATTGCTTGTCGATCAGCTTGCCGACGATCAATTGATCCCACAGACCATACTGTTCGCGGTTTTGCAGCGCGGAGAGCATGCGCTCTTGGATCAGCGGATAAGTCTTGGCGGCGGTGGCCAGCAGCTCCTTCATTTCCTGCCGCTTGGTGTGGCCGTTGGCCGGGCAGGGATTGTGCACCACCGGCAGATCGAGCTGCTTTGCCATATGGATGACGTGCTTCTCCGGCAGATACACCATGGGGCGGATGACCGTGATGTCGCTGCGAGATAAGTGCGTGACCGGATGGAAGGTGTGCAGGCGGCCTTCATACAGCAGGCTCATGAGCAGCGTTTCCAGCACATCCTCGCGGTGGTGCCCCAGCGCGAGCTTGTTGCAGCCATGCTCCTTGGCCAGCTGATTCAGCACCGCGCGGCGCATCTTCGCGCACAGCGCGCAGGGATTCGGATCCTTGCGGATGTCGAAGATGATGTGCGCGATGTCGGTCTCTTTGACGGTGTAGGGGATGCCCAGCCGCGCACACATCGCCTCGATTGGCGCGACATCAAACGGCTCTAAGCCCATCTTGAGCGTCATGGCTTCGAGGGTGAAGTTGGTGTACGCGAATTTCTGATAGAGCGACAAGGCGTAGAGCAGCAGCAGGCTGTCCTTGCCGCCGGATACGCCCACCGCGATGTGGTCGCCTTCCTGGATCATATGAAAATCCTGGTCGGCGCGCCGGATGCAGCCCAGAACGGTTTTCATCAGCGACCCTCCAAATGCGGGATGTGCCCTGCCATTATAGCAGCGGTTGACACCCCATGCAACAACTGATATAGTTGGAAATGTACGCCAAAACAATGAATGAGGAGCAATGAAGCATGAAATTTTATCATACCGCGCTGGGGCTGATCACCCAGGCCGCCGCCACGCCCGCCGCGCAGCAGACCTTCGTGTGGTCCGAACACATTGGCAAAGTCATCACCACCGCGCTGCTGTCGATGGTGCCGACCTTCGAGGGGCGCTATGCGCTGACCGTCGGGCTGGCAATGGGCATGCCGTTTGTCTTTACCTTCCTGCTGGCTTTCGTCATGTCCACGCTGCCCATGCCGTTTATCTATTGGTTGCTCAAGCCGATCTTGAAGTGGCTGTACACGTTGCCGATCAAGCCCTTGCAGCGCTTCGCCGCCTGGGTGGAGCATCGCGCCGAGAAAAAATCCAAGGGCATGGACGCGGGCAGCCTGTTCGCGCTGTTTGTGTTTGTGGCCGTGCCGCTGCCCGGCACCGGCGTGTGGACCGGCAGCGCGATTGCCACGCTGCTGAAAATGGACGTCAAGAAGTCCATGATCGCCATCGTGCTGGGCAACCTGGCGGCGTGCACCATCATGGCGCTGGCCGCCACCGGCGTGATTCATCTATTTGCGTAATTGACAAAACGGCGCCTGCTCGCTATACTATTTATGCGCTCTACAATTGCATAACCTTATCCAGAGTGGTGGAGGGACTGGGCCCGATGAAACCCGGCAACCGAGCAGACGCTGCGGTGCCAATTCCCACGGCGGAGACGCCGACAGATGAGGATAGCTTGCAAGCCAAGCGAATCGAAGGCTCATTCTGTGTGAATGAGCCTTTTTCTGAATGGTTCTGGGTTATGACAACTGGGCGACATCATATCAGGGAGGCCTTCTTATGCGCAAACTCTTTACCTCCGAATCGGTCACCGAAGGACATCCGGACAAGCTGTGCGACCAGGTGTCCGACGCGGTGCTCGATGCGATCCTCGAAAAAGACCCGAACGCGCGCGTCGCCTGCGAAACTGCCACCACCACCGGCCTGGTGATGGTGATGGGCGAAATCACCACCGATACCTACGTGTCGATCGACCAGATCGCACGCCAGGTGATCCTGGACATCGGCTACAACAGCGCGGAGCTGTGCTTCGACGGCAACACCTGCGCGGTGCTGACCGCCGTGCACGAGCAGTCGCCGGACATCGCGCAGGGCGTGGACGCCTCGCTGGAGGAGCAGAGCGAGACTGGCGCGGGCGACCAGGGCATGATGTTTGGCTATGCCTGCGACGAGACGCCGGAGCGCATGCCCATGCCCATCGCGCTGGCGCACCGCCTGACCCGCCGCCTGACCGAGCTGCGCAAGAACGGCACGCTGCCCTGGTTGCGCCCCGATGGCAAGAGCCAGGTGACCGTGGAGTATGAGGACGGCAAGCCTGTGCGCATCGACACGGTGGTCATCTCTACCCAGCACGCGCCCGAAGTGCCGCATGACACGATCGAAAAGGAAGTCATTGAGCAGGTCATCCGCCCGGCGGTGCCTGCGGAGCTGCTGGACAGCAAGACCAAGTTCTACGTCAATCCGACCGGCCGGTTCGTGCTGGGCGGCCCGGCGGGCGACTCCGGTCTGACCGGCCGTAAGATCATCGTGGATACCTACGGCGGCTACGCGCGGCACGGCGGCGGCGCATTCTCCGGCAAGGACCCGACCAAGGTGGACCGCAGCGCGGCCTACGCGGCGCGCTACATCGCCAAGAACATCATCGCCGCCGGTTTGGCCGAGCAGTGCGAGATCCAGCTGGCGTACGCGATCGGCGTCGCGAGGCCGGTGTCGCTATTGGTCGATACCTTTGGCACCGGCAAGATGGCCGACGAGCAGCTGGCTGGCATCGTCATGCAGGAGTTCGATCTGCGCCCGAATGGCATCATCAAGATGCTGGACCTGCGCCGCCCGATCTACCGCCAGACCGCCGCATACGGCCACTTTGGCCGCGAGGACGGCGCGTTCCCGTGGGAAAAGACCGATAAGGCGGAGCGGTTGAAAAAGGCCGCAGGAATATGATACAATAGCTCAGGCTGTCGATAAAGCCCCTCTCGCGGTGCCGGCACTGCATCCGCCTTGTCGGCGTATTTCACCATACGCCGCCTGCGGACGGACTTGTGCCTTCTAGCGATAGGGGCTTTCTGTACAGCCTGCGGTTTTCTGTTTTGCGAGACAAGGAGGCCTATGGAGCGCATCGAGGCGGTCGTGGAGGACATCATCTTCCGAAACGAGGACAACGGCTACAGCGTGGTGGAGGTCAAGGTGGACCGGCAGCGCACCACTGCGGTGGGCGTATTGCCCATGCTTGCCGCCGGAGAGCGCCTGGTGTTGACCGGCGATTGGGTGGAGCATCCGCAGTATGGGCGACAGATCAAGGTGTCGCAATACGAGGTGCAAAAGCCGACCACGCTGAACGGCATCGAGCGGTATCTGGGCTCCGGTCTGATCAAAGGCATCGGCCCGGCGACCGCCAAGCGCATCGTCGCCGCCTTTGGCAAGGACGCGCTGGACGTGCTGCAATTCAGCCCCGAGCGCTTAAAAGAGATCGGCGGCATCGGCAAAAAGCGCGCCGAGGTCATTCTGGAATCCTTCGCCGAGCAGATGCAGCAGCGCGAGGCCATGGTTTTTTTGCAGGGCTACGGCGTCACGCCCGCGCTGGCGGTGAAGATTTTCAAGCAATACGGTGACCGCGTGCAGGCGGTGCTGAAGCAAAACCCTTACCGCTTGGTCGAGGATATTGTCGGTGTGGGCTTTCGCACTGCCGACCGCATCGCGGTGTCGCTGGGCATTGCGCCCGACAGCCTGGACCGCCTGACCGCCGGCATCAAGTATGTGTTGCAGGAGGCCAGCAACGCCAACGGCCACACATACCTGCCGCGCGTGGTGCTGGTGGAGCAGGCGCTGACGCTGCTGGATGTGCCAATGTCGCTGCTCGATGTGGCGATGGACACGCTGATTCTGCGCAAAGACGTGGTGGCGCAAGAGATCGACGGCGAGGTGGCGGTGTACCTGCCCGGCGCGTACAGCGCCGAGGGCGAGGTTGCGCGGCGGCTGTGCGAGCTGCTCCGCGCAACGCCGGACAGCCCCTTCCCCGATGCCGAGGCCGAGCTCGCAAGGCTGGAGGCGAAAGAGGGCATCACCTTCCACCATCAGCAACGCGAGGCGATCCTCACGGCGGTGCGCACCGGCATGACGGTGATTACCGGCGGCCCGGGCACCGGAAAAACCACCATTATCAAGAGCATCATTCACCTGCTGGCGGGCGACGGCGAGGTGGCGCTGGCCGCGCCGACCGGACGCGCCGCCAAGCGCATGCAGGAGGCTACCGGCGTCGAGGCCAAGACGCTGCACCGCCTGCTGGAATACGGCGGCGACGAGGGCCGCTTTGCGCGTGGCCAGGACAATCCGCTAGAGTTCGATACCGTGATCATTGACGAGATGAGCATGGTGGACATTTTCCTGATGCGCGGGCTGCTGCGCGCGCTGTTGCCCGGCGTACGGCTGATCATGGTGGGCGACGCCGACCAGCTGCCGTCGGTGGGCGCGGGCAATGTGCTGCGCGACATCCTGGGCTCCGATGTGGTGCCCACGGTGCGCCTGACCGAGATCTTCCGCCAGGACGAGCGCAGCATGATCGTGGTCAACGCGCACCGCATCAACCACGGCGAGATGCCGCTGCTCAATGTGCAGGGCAGTGATTTCTTCTTTGAGCGGCAGCAGTCGCCCAGCCAGGCGGCGGGCACGATTGTGTCGCTGTGCGAGAAGCGGCTACCGGACTTTATCGGCGTGGACGCGCGGCAGATTCAGGTGCTGTCGCCCACCAAGAAGGGCGATTGCGGCGTGTGGGCGCTCAATGCGCTGATGCAACAGCGATTCAACCCCAAAAAACACGGCGCGTCGGAGCGGTTGCGCGGGGACACCGCGTTTCGCGTCGGCGATAAGGTGATGCAGATTCGCAACAACTATCAGCTGATCTGGCAGCGGCGCGATGTCGAAGGACTGGCCTACGAGCAGGGCGAGGGTGTGTTCAACGGTGATATGGGCTTCATCGTCGGCATGGACGACGAGGAGCACACCGTGACCGTGATCTTTGATGACGACCGCGTGGCGACCTATGAGGACAGCCAACTCGATGAGTTGGAGCTGGCCTACTGCGTGTCGGTGCACAAGAGCCAGGGCAGCGAGTTTCCGGTGGTGGTGATGCCGGTGGTGGGCGGCCCACCGATGCTGCTGACCCGCAATCTGTTCTACACGGCGGTAACGCGCGCGCGGCAGCTGGTGGTGCTGGTCGGGCGCGAGGAGTGCATTCGTGGGCTGGTGGAAAACGCGCACATCGCGAAGCGGTATAGCGCGTTGGCTGAGAGGCTGCAATTGGTATGGGGGATGGTGGAGCAAGGGGAGGACGCGTGAGCGGACTCTCTTTTTGTTTTGGGGAGGGAAACGTTTTTGATGTTCCTTTTTGCCAAAAAGGAACCGAAAAAGTGGGCGCACGCTGCGGCGGTTGCTCGTCATGGGCATATGCTTGGCTACGGCGGGTGGACTCAATTCGCCATAGTCGCTTGCTGCGCAAGCTCCTTGGCTCATGGGGCTTGCGCGCCGTCTTATCGCGCCCCTGGCGCGACGGCGCTCCGCCCTACCAACGTTCGCCAACGGCGTTGATTCCGATTTGCAATCGGAAGCCGTTGTCTCCGGTCCGGCACTATTTCCGCCGTACGCCTTCGAGGGAACATGCCCCATGACTCGCCCGCCTTGCATGTGCGCGGGGCTACGAACAAGCTAGAGCTGCGACACAGATCACCTAAGTTTCGCAGGGCTCCGCGCCCGTTGGAGCCAGCCGAGCCATGGGGCATGTTCCTGCGAAGCCCTGGGGCGGAAATGTCGCCGGACTGACGCGCGAGCAGCCTAGCGGCGCTTTGCGCCGCATCAGGCTCGCGCGGAATTGGTAGGCGCCCGCCACAGGGCGAGCATATGCCCATGGCGACAGATGGCGACCCCGGGCGCAATTGCCTTTCTGGTTCTCTTTGGGCTCATCCAAAGAGAACATGAGAGTTTGATTGCAAGAAATATTATCTTGTAAATATAGCGTATATAATCTATCCGATTTTGCACGTAGATTATATGCGAGGTGATACACGTGGGATTTCAAGTAAAAAAAGAAGATCATCAAAATAAAACCTTTCGATTTCCCAAAACACTGATCGCAAAGATGGAAAAAGTTTGCGATGCTAAACTGATTTCTATGAATAAGTTAGCTATACAATGTATCGAATACGCCCTCGACCACCTGGACGAGGACGAGCTGCAGCACAAATGAATACGCTGCTGACCGGCTTCATCGACCTGCTCTACCCACGCGGCCTATGGTGCGTGGGCTGCGGCGCGCCGCTGGAACTCGACGCCGCGCTGGAGCTTTGCCCGTCCTGCATTTCGGCGCTGACCATATTCCCCGCCGACGCACCTTGCCCGCTCTGTGGCCGTCCGCACGGCGCACGCGGATGCCGAAGCTGCCTGGCCGAGCCGCCCGCGCATCTGTCGGCGGTGTATGCGGCATACGCGCATGATGGTGCGGCGCGCGAGCTGGTGCATGCGCTCAAGTACAAGGGCTACATCGACGCCGCGCTGGGGTTGGCGCAGGGCATGGCGGCAGTGTGCGCCGACATCGCCAGCCATTGGGATGCGCTGGTCCCCATCCCGCTGCACAAGGCCAGGCAACGCCAGCGCGGGTTCAATCAAGCGCGCGTGCTGGCCGACCGTGTAGGCGAGCAGACCGGCCTGCCGGTGCGCGAGCTGCTGGTGCGAAGGCGCAATACCACGACGCAAACCCAACTGGGCCCCGTGCAGCGCCACGAGAATCTGGCGGGTGCGTTTGCAGCCTGTGGCGATGTGTCGGGGCTGCGCATATTATTAATCGACGACGTGTGCACCACCGGTGCAACCGCCGAGGCCGCCGCCAGTGCGTTGGCCGCAGAAAAAGCGGCAGAAATTGGTATTCTCACGGCCACCATTGCCAGGCTGCACGAACTGGACGACGTTTGATTTGCATAAATCCACAAAAACGCGGCGGAAAAATGGCACATCCTGGGGATTTCATCCAAATATTGCTTGCTTTTTCGCTTTTCTCGTGCTATCATGGCAACGGTTGGTGTAACAGGTCTGTGGTTGCAAGTCGATGCCAGTCGCAGGCAAAACGATCCACGTAAGCCGGTCAAAGCGCCGGTGAGCATGGTGCGGCCTAGAAGTAAGTCCGACCAGGAAAACTGAGA
>JAVBMF010000030.1:0-60727 GCA_031552735.1 Eubacteriales bacterium | reverse complement strand
AAGCCCCACACCCGATGCGCACCATTAGCTCAGTTGGTAGAGCACCTGACTCTTAATCAGGGTGTCCAGGGTTCGAGTCCCTGATGGTGTACCAACAAAAGAGTTCTCGCTGCCTTGTGCCGAGGGCTTTTTTGTTTGCAGAGCGTTGACAAGCCTGCGAAATTGGGATACAATAATCAAGCGCCGAACGGTCGCACATGCACCATTAGCTCAGTTGGTAGAGCACCTGACTCTTAATCAGGGTGTCCAGGGTTCGAGTCCCTGATGGTGTACCAGAACCAGGCCGTCCCAGAAAGCCATCCGCGCTGTCGGCCCATCGATCGGTTTGTCGGCGTGTTGCACCATACGCCTTCGTGCCTCGCTTGTGGCTTCCTAGCATCTGCACTTTTTGGAATAGCCTGAAAACCTTTCGCTAGGCGTAGGCCCTTGCTGTGCAAGGGTCTTTGCATATGTATCGGTCCGATTTGAAAGGATGAAATATGTCCGATTACTTTTTGACCACCGACCGACTGGGGTTCGCGCATTGGCAAGCGGACGACGCACCGCTGGCCGAACGGCTGTGGGGCGACGAGGCAGTGGCTCGCTTCATCCGCGCGACGCCGTACACAGCCGATCAGGCGGCGCAACGGCTGCGCGACGAGATAGACAGCCAGGCACAAAGCGGCGTGGCCTATTGGCCGATCTACACGCGAGACGGCAGCGACTTTGTCGGCTGCTGCGGACTGCACCCGCATGACGGCTCGCTGGGAGAATTCGCCTACGAGCTAGGCTATCACCTGTTGCCTGCCTATTGGGGGCAGGGGCTGGCCACCGAAGCGGCGGGCGCGGTGCTGCGCTACGCCGTGGATGTGCTGCACGCGCCGACCGTTCTGGCCGGACATCATCCGGACAACGCGCCCTCCGGCAAGGTGCTGACCAAGCTGGGCTTCGTCCGCATCGGCGAGGGGTTCTTTCCGCCGACCGGCCTGATGCACCCAATTTATCGGTACGACGCAAGCCGTTGACAAGCCCGGCGGCTTTGGCTATGATGACAGAGATTTTGCGGTGAGAGGGATATTATGCAAGAGCACACCATTCACTTCGGCCCGGCAGGCAACTCGGCGTCGTTTTACGCCCAGGGACACAAGCACAGCGATGAGGCGCCTGGCTGGCTGGCCGCCCAGGGCCTAAACGCCTATGAATATTCCTCGGGGCGCGGGGTGAACCTGACGGAAGAGACCGCCCGGCGCATTGGCGAGCAGGCCAAGCTGCACGGCGTTGCCGTCAGCATTCACGCGCCATACTTCATCAACCTCGCTAACCCTGAGCCGGAGCGATACGAGAAGAATCGTGCCTACATCCTGGACGCCGCGCGCGCGCTGGACTGGATGGGCGGCACGCACGTGGTGGTGCACGTCGGCAGCCACAGCAAGATGGACCCCGACGAGGCGTTTCGCAATGTGCTGGATGGATTAAAGCGCGTGCGTGCGGAGCTGGTGGACGAAGGCCTCGCGCATATCCGGCTGTGCCCCGAAACCATGGGAAAAGACGCGCAGATCGGCGGGCTAGACGACATCCTGCGCCTATGCGAGATCGACGACAGCTTCCTGCCGACCATCGATTTTGCGCATCTGCACGCGCGCGGACGCGGCGCGATCACGACCACCGACGACTTCGCGCGCATTCTCGACCGCATGGAGGAAGTGCTCGGCGCGCCACGCGCACATTGCTTTCACGCGCACTTCTGCCATATCGAGTTCACCGGCGCGGGGGAGAAGCGGCATTGGACGTTTGCCGATGAGCAGTTCGGCCCGGACTTTGCGTTGCTCGCGCCGCTGATCGCCGCGCGCGGCCTGACGCCTACGCTGATCTGCGAATCGAAGGACACGATGGCAGAGGACGCCTGCGAGATGAAGCGGCTAGTGGAGCAGCACCGGCGCTAAGCGCGGCGAGCAAGAAATTGGCAGTGGGAAGCCAATCTGCGCTTGTGCGTGGGTAGCGCTTGTGGTATAATAATCTTTGTGTAAAAAGTGATTCCCTGTCTGCGATCAGAAAGGATGACGACCATGATCCATCGTGCCCAAACGCTGCGCGGCAAGCTGCCTGCCAGTGTGGACGCTGCATTGATTCACAATCGCTCCAACATGCGCTACCTCAGCGGCTATCGTGGTGAGGGATTGGTGCTGATCAGCGAACAGGAGCTGGCGGTCGTCACCGATTTCCGATACACGGAGCAGGCCGCGCAGGAAGCGCCCGGTTTCGCCGTGCACGAGACCACCATGACGCACACGCAGAATATGGTCGCCTGCGAGCGGCTGCAAGCTGCGGGCGCCAAGCGCGTCGCCATTGAGCAGGACGCGGTGACCTACACAGAGTATCAGGCCATCGCCAAGGCGCTGACCGGCATGGAGCTGGTGAGCCTGGGCGACCTGCCGCTACACATGCGCGAGGTCAAGGATGAGGACGAACAGAAACTGTTGGCGCAGGCCAATGGGCTGACCAGCCAGTGCTTTGAGTATATGCTGGGTTACATCAAGCCGGGCGTCACCGAGAAGCAGATCGCGGTGGAGATTTGGCACTGGCTGCTGACCCACGGCGCGGACGGCCTGGCATTCGACACCATCGTTGCCGCCGGTCCGAACGGTTCGCTGCCGCACGCCATTCCCTCCGACCGGCCGGTGCAGACCGGCGACCTGATCACGCTGGACTTTGGCGCGCGCTATAGAGGCTACTGCGCCGACATGACGCGCACTGTCGCGCTGGGCAAGATTGACAGCGAGCAGAAGAAAATCTACGACACCGTCTTTCAGGCGCAAGCGTTGGCGCTGACCGCCGCGAAGGCCGGGGTGGCCTGCAAGGCGGTGGACGCCGCTGCGCGCGACTTCATCCATGCGGCGGGCTATGAGGGCCGCTTTGGCCATGGGCTGGGCCACGGCACCGGGCTGGACATCCACGAGGGCTCGCGCTGCAACACCATCTCCACCGCGACGCTCAAGGCCGGGATGAGCATGACCATCGAGCCAGGCATCTACATCCCCGGTTTCTGCGGCGTGCGCATTGAGGACAGCGTCATCATTACCGACACCGGCAACCGCATCATGACCCCCGCCACCAAGGAACTGATCACCATCTGATTCCGTGGCGATAATACATTCTACTCAAAGATATTGTGGAGGGATACTGAATGGTAACTGCGAGTGATTTTCGTAAAGGGCTAACGGTGGAATGGGAGAACGGCGTATGGACCGTCGTGGACTTCCAGCATGTGAAGCCGGGCAAGGGTGCCGCTTTTGTGCGCACCAAGATCAAGAACATCATGACCGGCGCCGTGGTGGAGCGCAGCTTCAACCCCACGGACAAAATGCCCCGCGCGATCATCGAGACCAAGGAAATGAACTACCTCTACAAAGACGGTGACCTGTACTACTTCATGGACACCGAAACGTATGAGCAGCTGCCGCTGAACCACGATCAGGTCGAGGACGCCATCCCCTTTGTGAAGGAAGATACCACCGTGCAGGTGCGCTTCTTCAAGGGCAACGCGTTCTCGGTGGAGGCGCCCAACTTCGTGGTGCTGGAAGTGGTCGATACCGAGCCGGGCTTCAAGGGCGATACCGCCAGCAACACCTATAAGCCCGCCAAGCTGGAAACCGGCTTGGAGATCATGGTGCCGCTGTTCATCAGCATCGGCGACAAGCTGCGCGTAGATACGCGCAGCAGCGAATACATGGAGCGCGCCTAAGCGCGGACGAAAAGGAGATTTGCCATGAGCACCATTTCCGATCAGGTTGCATACCTCAAGGGTTTGGCCGATGGGCTGAAAGTATCCGAGAAGGACGACAACGGCAAGCTGATGCTGGCCATCATTGATGCGCTGGGCGCGGTGGCTGGGGCGATTGGCAAGCTGGAAGCTGCGCAAAAAGAGCTGGATGAATACGTCGAGGACATCGACGAGGATCTCTCCGAGATCGAGGACGCGCTGTTCGGCGACGAGGAGGACGAGGAGGATGGTTGCCATTGCGGACATCACCATCACTCGCACTTCCTGGATGACGAGGACGACGACGAGGACGACGGGCTGATCGAATATGACTGCCCGCACTGCGAGACCACGATCTTCTTTGACGGGGACGCGTTCTCTATGGAAGAAGAGCACCTGTGCCCGAACTGCGGCAAGCCGGTTTTTGGCGACAACGCGGAGGATGGCGAGGACGACGACCAGTAATTGTCTTTACTCGGGGCGGCGATTACATGCTGGCTGTTGAAAAATGCCCAGATGGCGGAGGCGCAAACAAGACGCGGGGCCGGATTGCGTCATACGGCAACAAGTCAAGCGCCGCGCCGACGCCGCAGGTAGGCGGTTATCGACAGCCTGACGGCGCGGCAGCAGTGCCGCGCCGTTTTTGCAATAACCGACGAATCCCGCAAGATGGGAGGAGAAGGCATGCGCACAACCACCGCGCGCACGCGCAAACTGGTACTCATGGCCATTCTGCTGGCGGTGCTGGTGCTGCTCAGCGTCACGCCCATCAGCTATATCGGCGTGGGGCCGGTGTCGATTACCATCGCGCACATCCCGATTTTTATCGCGCTGCTGTGCGAGGGACTGGGTGCGGGGCTTATCATGGCGTTCTTCTTTGGCGCGATCAGCTTTTTGCGCGCCTTTACGCCCACCAAACCGCTGGATATCCTGTTTACCAACCCACTGATTTCCATTCTGCCGCGCCTGATCATTCCCATTGTGGCGTGGGCCGCGTACAAGGCGATGCGCAAGGTCGTCAAGCGCACCAACCTGACGCTGCCCTGGGCGGCGGCTGGGCTGTGCGGCACGCTGACCAACACTGTCGGCGTGCTGGGCATGCTGTGGCTGATCAGCGGCACAAGGATTGCCGACATGATCGGCATTGACCCGTCCGGTGTGGGCGCGGTGCTGGGCGGCATCGCGCTGACCAACGGATTGCCCGAAGCCATCGTGTCCGCGCTGATTGTTCCGGCCATCATGCGCGCGCTCAAGCGTTTTCGCAACCCCATGCTGGACGAATCTCCCGATACGGAGGCAAGCACATGATTCTGACCCTGGATATCGGCAACACCAATATCAAAGTAGCGCTGTTTGACGGAGAGAATTTGGCGCAATACTGGCGCATCTCCACCGACCGCGCGCAGACCTCCGACGAATACGGCATGCTGCTCGCGAATCTGTTCGCGTTTCATTCGCTGGGCCTAGACTGCGTGGAGGGCATCATGATTTCGTCGGTGGTGCCCACGGTCAATTTCACCATCGAGCATATGTGCGACACCTACTTTCATCAGACGCCGCACTTTTTGCATACCGGGATGCCGCTGGGCATCAGCGTCCGCTACGACAACCCGCGCGAGCTGGGCACCGACCGCTTGGCCAACGCGGTGGCCGCGCAGGCGATCTATGGCGGGCCGTGCATTTTCATCGACTTTGGCACCGCGACCAGCTATGGCGTGATCGACGCGGCGGGGCAGTTTGTCGGCGGGGCGATCGCGCCGGGCGTCAAGCTGTCGGCAGAGGCGCTGACCAGCGGCGCGGCCAAGCTGCCGCGCGTCGAGCTGGTGATGCCAGCTAGCGTCATTGGCACCAATACCGTGTCCAACATGCAGTCCGGGCTGATCTATGGCAATGTGGGCGCGGTGCGCTACATGGTCGAGCGCATGCGCGGTGAGCTGGGCGACGCAAGCGCGAAGGTCATCGCGACCGGCGGCTTAGCGCGCCTGGTCGATCCGGACGGGCAGTTGTTTGACACCATTGACGGCCTCTTAACGCTCAAGGGCCTGCGCATTGTCTACGAGCGGCTGATGGAAGGGAGCAAGACCGCATGAAGCAAGTAATCATCGGTTTTCTGGGCGGCGGCAACATCGGCTGCGGCGTGTGGAACCTGCTGAATGAAATCTCCGAACAAATCGCGCACAGGGATGGCCTGCGCTTTACGGTGAAAAAGGTGCTGGTCAAGAGCATCGCGCAGTCGCGTGCGCTGGCTATCCCGGAGGAGCTGCTGACCGAGAACGTCGCCGACGTGGTCGATGATCCCCAGATCCAGATTGTGCTGGAATTTATGGGCGGCGAGCAGCCCGCCGCAGCGTTTATGCTGCGCGCGCTGGAAAACGGCAAGAGCGTCGTCACTGCCAACAAGGTGGCGCTGGCCATGAGTTGGCATCTGCTGCAAGCCGCCGCGCAAAAGGCCGGGGTGGGACTGTATTATGAGGCCAGTGTGTGCGGCGCGATCCCCATTGTGCGCGCCATCACCGACTCGTTGCAGGCCAACCGCATCGACCAGATCATGGGCATCATCAACGGCACCACCAACTACATCCTTACGCGCATGACGCGCGAGGGCAAGAGCTATGAGGAAGTGCTGTTCGACGCGCAGCGGCTGGGGTTGGCCGAACCGGACCCCGCCGCCGACGTGGAAGGCTATGACGCGGCGTACAAGCTTTCGATTCTCTCGTCGCTGTCGTTCCACGCGCATGTGCCGGTCGCGCGCATCTATCGCGAGGGCATCACGCGCGTGACCGCCGAGGACATTGCCTACGGCAAGGAGATGCGCCTGACGCTGAAGCTGCTGGCGGTGGCCAAGCGGCAGGGGCAGTTGGTGGAGGTGCGTGTGCATCCGACCTTTGTGCCCGACGATCATCCGCTGGCCACGGTATCCGGTGCGTTCAACGCGGTGTTCCTCAAGGGGCACGCGTTCGGCGACATGATGTTCTATGGGCGCGGCGCGGGCGACAAGCCGACTGCGGGCGCGGTGGTGTCCGACCTGATCCACGCGGCCAAGAGTGCCGAGCACCGCCACCCGACCTTCGCCAACGAGGAGCAGGCGCCCAGCGACCTGAACTTCGACTTTGACTGGCAGTGCGTGTACTTCATCCGCCTGTCCGCCGCAGACCAGCCCGGTGTGCTGGCCAAGGTCGCCGGGGAGCTCGGCGCATGCGGCGTCAGCATTGCTTCGATGGTGCAGCGATCCGCGCCGGTGGATGGGCGTGTGCCGATGGTGTTCGTCACGCATCTGGCGCACGAGCAGTCGGTGATGCGCGCGCTGGGCCAGCTTGATCCCGCGGTGGCAACAGTGGACAGCGTGATCCGCGTGGAAGGACTGGAGCAAGGGTAACGCATTACGCTTCGCGAGGGGGACAACGCATTGAAGTATCTGCGCCGCTTTTTGTGGTTTATCACCACGCGCATGTTTTGGGTGACGCTGATTTCCGCACTCATGGTGGTGGTGTTTTATCTGGGTATGAACATCTCCAACCTCTATATCCTGCTCAATGACGGCATGGAAGCGCGCGCCGGTGTGGTGCTGATGCACAAGGACTCCACCGAGCTGACCAAGTTTTTTCAGCGGCAATGGCTCGAGAGCGATCAGGTGCTGCGCGTGGGCATGAGCGAGCGCTCGCCGTATACGGATTACGATATTCGCGGCTATCAGTACAGCATGCGCATGGAGTGGATGTGGAGCTGGCCGTGGGACGACGTGGCACGCGCCACCATTGTGGAATCGGTGCCGCGCATCGATGGCAAGGTGAAAACCGCGCGCCGTGACGCCGCGCTGGCCGCTGGCGGTGAGGCGGCGTTGACTCCGCCTGCGTGGCCGACCACGCGCTATCGCGCCACGCTGGTGCGCCAGAATGGGCGGTGGAAAATCGCCTCGTTGCAGGCGGTCGAGGTGCTGGACAGCGGCACCGCTGTGCCGGTGCCCACCGCGACGCCCGCGCCATAGCACATCTATTGGAGGAAACATGCATATCGCGAATCTGTCGCTGGCCGACGGCGCGCTGCTCGCGCCAATGGCCGGCATCACCGATGCGCCGTTCCGCCTGCTCTGTCACGAGCAGGGAGCGGCGCTCACCTATACCGAGATGATCAGCGGCAAGGGCTATCTGTGCGCCCCGCCCGGGCAGCGCGCCATTGCCGATCTGCTGGCCAACGCACCGGACGCCGGGCTGACTGCGCTGCAACTGTTCGGCAAAGAGCCGGACGAGGTGGCAGAGGCCGCGCGGCGCATTCTGGCGCAACACGATTTTTGCCTGGTGGACCTGAACATGGGCTGCCCGGCGCACAAGATTGTCGGCGGCGGCGCGGGCAGCGCGATGATGCGCACGCCGGAGATCGCCGAGCGCGTGCTGCGCGCGGTGGTGGCGGCTGTCGATGTGCCGGTGACCGTGAAGATGCGGCTGGGCTGGGACGATGCTAGTCGCAACGCGCCGGATTTTGCGCGGCGCATGGCCGATGCCGGGGCGGCGGCGGTGACGGTGCATGGGCGCACGCGCGCGCAGCAATACGCGGGCAAGGCCGATTGGGACGCCATCGCCGAGGTCAAGCGCGCGCTCACTGTGCCGGTGATCGGCAACGGCGATGTGTTCAGCGCCGAGGACGCGCTGGCGATGCGCGCGCACACCGGCTGCGATGCTGTGATGATCGGGCGCGGCGCGCTGGGCAATCCATGGATATTCGGCGATATCCTGCGCGTTGAGGCCGGACTGGCGCCCCGAACGCACGACGCGGCGGAGCGCGCGGCGCTGGCCGAGCGGCATCTGGCGATGATGGTGGCCTGGAAGCCGGAACCATACGCCGTGCCCGAGATGCGCAAACATATCGCTTGGTACATGAAGGGATTGCACGGCGCGGCGCAGCTTCGCGGTCGCGTAAATACCGCAAAAACCCAGCTGGAAATGCTGGATTGCTTGCATGCTTTTCAGGCATTAGGGGAAAAAGAACGAGGCGGCTGACAAAGCGGCATAAAGCCTGAAAATGCCATCCGATGCATTGACAAACCGTAGTGCATGCTCTATAATCAATAACCGTGACAAAAGCGATTCCGCCCTAACGACATACTGTTCGCACAGCACCTGCACGGTTTTCCGTGTGGTGCTTCACTTTATTTCTTGTCGTTACAGCATCTGCGGCGCGCGGCGCCCGAACTGATGGGCACATGCCCAGTTGATAAAGGAGTGGACCCTGAAATGACCGAAGTCAAGCGCCCTGTGGTGTCCGCGGAAGGACTCAAGAATCTTGTGGAGGAGCTTGAGTATTTCAAAAGCGTTCGCCGCGCCGAGATTGCCGAGCAGATCAAGACCGCGATCGCCTTTGGCGACCTGAGCGAGAATGCAGAATATGACGAGGCGAAGAACGAGCAGTCGCGCGTCGAGCACCATATTCTGGAGCTGGAGAATACCATCCGCAATGCCCAGGTCATCGACGAGAACGACATCCCGACCGATCGCGTCAGTGTGGGCAACAGTGTCAAGCTGCTGGACCTCGCCGAGAAAGAGGAGTTGGAGTACACCATCGTCGGCGCGCCGGAGGCCGATCCGCTGAAAAACCGTATCTCCAACGAATCGCCGGTCGGTTCCGCGCTGCTGGGCAAGCACATCGGCGAGGAAGTCGACATCCCCGTCCCCAACGGCACCTGGAAGGTGCGCGTACTGGACATCTATCTGTAATCATCACGCACATAGGAGGCTCGGTTCTCATGCAAGAGCACCCGCAGCAGGACGCCCAGGAACTGGATCTCTCTGAACAGGAAGGCATCCGCCGCCAGAAACTGACCGCGATGCTGGCCGAGGGGCAGAACCCATACGCCATCACGCGCTATGACCGCACGCACACCTCCACGCAGATTTTCGACGGCTTTGAGGCGCTGGAGAACAGCGACGTGGCCATTGCCGGACGCCTGATGTCTAAGCGCATCATGGGCAAGGCATCCTTTGCGCACCTGCTGGACGGCGTGGGGCAGATTCAGTTTTACATTCGCCGCGACGATGTGGGCGAGCAGGCGTATGATGCCTTCAAACAGATGGACTTGGGCGACCTGATCGGCGTTGAGGGCAAGGTGTTCCGCACCAAGGCAGGGGAAATCTCGGTGCATGCCGAGCGCGTTACGCTGCTGTCCAAGTCGCTGAAGGTGCTGCCGGAGAAGTTCCATGGCCTCAAGGATCAGGACCTGCGCTATCGTCAGCGGTATGTGGACATGATCGTCAACCCCGAGGTGCGTGATGTGTTCCGCAAGCGTTCGAAGATCATGCAGGCGCTGCGCGCGTTTCTGGATAACGAGGGCTTTCTGGAGGTCGATACCCCGGTGCTGCACACGCTGGAAATCGGCGCGGCGGCTAGGCCGTTCATTACGCATCACAACACGCTGGATATCCCGATGTATCTGCGCATTGAAACCGAGCTGTACTTAAAGCGGCTGATCGTCGGCGGGTTTGAGAAGGTCTACGAAGTGGGCCGCATCTTCCGCAACGAGGGCATGGACACCAAGCACAACCCGGAGTTCACCACCATTGAGCTGTATCAGGCCTTCGCCGACTACAACGACGTGATGGCGCTGGTCGAGCGGATGTACGAGTATGTGACGATGCAGGCCTGCGGCACACTGGATGTGCCGTACCAGGGCGAGATCATCCACATGAAAGCGCCGTGGCCGCGCGTGACGATGGCTGACGCGGTGGCGCAGCACAGCGGGGTGGACTACTACGCCTGGGACAGCGACGAGCAGGCGCGCGCCGAGTTGAAGAAGATGGACGTGTTCTGCGAGAAGGACGCCACGCGCGGCGATTGCCTGGTGGCGCTGTTCGATGAGTTTGTCGAGCCGAAGCTGATCCAGCCAACGTTCATCACCGATTATCCGGTGGAGATTTCGCCGCTGGCCAAGCGTCGCGCGGACAACCCGCGCATCACCGAGCGTTTCGAGTATTTTATCTGCGCGCGGGAGATGGGCAACGCATTCTCCGAGCTGAATGACCCGATTGACCAGCGCACGCGCTTTGAGACGCAGGTCGCCGCGAAAAAGGCGCAGGGTGCCAACGCGGAAGTGGACGAGGATTTCCTGACCGCGCTGGAATACGGACTGCCGCCGACCGGCGGATTGGGTCTGGGCGTGGATCGCTTGGTCATGCTGCTCACCGACTCGCCGTCGATTCGCGACGTGCTGCTGTTCCCCACCATGAAGCCGCGGGACTAAACACAATCGGCCGCCAATCGGCGGCCTTTTTGCGCTAAAGGAGGATCATCCATGCGGCAAACCAAGATCACCTGGGCGCGTGTCAGACACCACTTCACGTATAGCTGGTGGATGTATGCGCTGCTGGTCGTGGTGACGCTGCTGGGCTGGGACCTGCTGTATATCGAGCGGGTGCCGCGCGAGCAGAAGATGGATGTGTACGTCGTGACGCCCGCCGGTTCAGTCAGCGCGTGGGCGGATGACGTGCGCGCGCCGCTGTTGGCGGAGCTGCCGGATATCAAAGAGCTGCAATTGCTGCACATCCGCCTGGGTGCAGAAGAAGACTATGCCGCGACCTTGCAGTTGACCACCTATATCGGCGCGCAGCAGGGCGATGTGCTGCTGCTGTCGCGCGACAAGTTCGCGCAGTTCAGCGCGGAGGAAACCGGCGGCCTGTTCATCTCGCTGGCGCCCTATCTGGCGGACGGAACCATTGCCGCCGACGGCGGGGATTTCTCTGCGGGCACTGGCTTCACCTACGAGGGGCAGCGGGCGGTATGCGGCATCCCGGCGGATGGGCTGTATGGACTGTGGCGGCGCTACGGGGTCGATCCGGAGGGGATGGTATGGGCCATTCCCGCCTACACGCCCAACAGTGACAACGCCGCGAAACTCATTGGCTGGATGATGGCGCAGTATGCCGAGCCCAAGCCCGAAGCATATGACGCACAAAAGCGAAAGCAGATGGATACGAGTATCCTGATTCCATAACATATTGCCGGCCTAATGGACCCGGCGTTTGCTTTTTCATACGATTCATGGATTCGCGCATTGCTTATTGTGCGGTGATGGCCTATAATGGAAAAAGAGAATGAGATAAAGGGGGGCGACAGCATGCGCAAACCCGCAAGACTTTCCGTGCGCCTTCTTTGCGTGCTGCTGTGCGCGCTCTTTCTATTTGTCAGTGGACAGATCGCGGTCACACTGGAGGATAACGACACATCGTCCCAGCGCGCGCAATTTGCCAATACCGAATCGCGCAGGGATTTACAGCTAAAGTTCCAAGTGTTGTTGACCGGCGTGATCGGCATGCAGTTAATACTGCCCGCGCGCGTGCAGCAGAGCGAACAAACCGTGCTGCCGCGCTTCGTCATGCCCTTTGTGGTCAAGGAAAACCCGCGTGGGGCATTTCTGCATCTGATGCGCCACACGCTGGTGGCCACGCGCCACTATGCGGTGCAGCGCATGTTCTTTCTGCCGCTTGGATCACAAGGACCGCCCATGCTGTCGCATGCGTAGCCCTTTGAAAAAAACATACAATTGCATATCTTTTCTTCAAAGGTGCGAAGCATGCGGCTGACTCCGTATTATATATAGGAGGAAACCGTCATGACACCTCATGATTGGGCAACGCTTATCCTGTTGGGTGGCTTTGCCGTAATGCTTATTTTGCGTGTGCCGGTGGCATTCGCGCTGATTCTTGCGTCTGTGGGCGCGGCTATGGTATCCGGTACAGGGTTGACCGCACTGATACAGGCGATGGTCAAAGGCGTAGACAGTTTTTCAATGTTATCCATCCCGTTCTTCATTCTTGCCGGTGAGATCATGGGTGCCGGGGGCATATCCGACCGGCTGATCGACTTCGCCAACCTCTGCGTCGGTTGGATGCGCGGTGGTCTGGCGATGGTCAACTGTCTGGATTCGATGTTCTTCGGCGGCATTTCCGGTTCGGCGGTGGCCGACGTATCGTCGCTGGGCCCGGTGGTCATCCCGATGATGGTCAAGCAGGGCTACGACGTGGACTTCGCGGTCGGCCTGACCGTGACCAGCGCGTGCCAGGGCGTGCTCATTCCGCCCAGCCACAACATGGTGCTCTACGCGCTGGCCGCCGGTGGCGTGTCGGTGGGCAAGCTGTTCATGGGCGGATTGATTCCGGGCATGCTGCTCGGCTTCTCGCTGATGGTCTGCTGCTTTATCTTCGCGCGCAAATACAAGTTCCCGCGCGGCGAGTTCCCGGGCTGGAAAAAGGTGCCGAGCATTGCGTTGAACGCCATTGGCCCGCTGCTGACCATCGTGATCATTCTGGGCGGCGTTGGTCTGGGCATCTGCACCGCGACCGAGGCGGCGGCGGTGGCCTGCCTGTATTCGTTCATCCTGGCATACTTTGTGTTCCGCCAGATCAAGATCAAGCAGATGGGCCCGATCCTGATGAACGCGCTCAAGACGCTGGCCATCGTGCTGACACTGATCGCCACCTCCAAGGCGTTCGCGTTCATGATGACCACGCTGCGCATCCCGGAGGCGATCTCCGCCGCGATGCTTGGCCTGACCACCAACAAGTACATTCAGTTGCTGATCATCAATGTGCTGCTGCTGTTCTTGGGCTGCATCATGGACATGGCGCCGCTGATCATGATCATGACGCCGATCCTCTACCCGGTGGTGACGCACCCGTCGATCGGCATGGACCCGGTGCACTTTGGCGTGATGCTGATCTTCAACCTCGCCATCGGCCTGTGCACGCCGCCGGTCGGTTCGGCGCTGTTTGTGGGCTGCGCCATTGGCAAAACGCCGATCGAACGCACCAGCAAAAATATGATCCCGCTGTACTGTGTGATGGTAGCGGCGCTGCTGCTCATCACGTATGTACCGCAGTTTGTCATGTATCTGCCCAGCAAAATGTAACTGAGGGAAAGGGCTGACGCCGCGCATACGGCGTCAGCTCTTTGTGATGCATGCGCTTGACTTCTATGGCGCACTTTGCGATAATACTGCTTGCGGCTCAAACGAAAAGGGTCGCGAAAGCGGAACCAAAGAGGAGGACAACCACAACAATGGATGCGTTTTCCAAGGTGTTTGAAGGGTTCCTCGCGCTGCAGTGGCAGCATCTGGTGATGTACCTGATCGGCAGCATTCTGATTTATCTGGCGATTGCGAAAGACTTTGAGCCAATGCTGCTGCTGCCCATTGGGTTTGGCGCGATTGTGGTCAACCTGCCGTTGGCCATTATCTGGGGACACGCGGGGCAGCCGGGCGTGCTGCAAATGCTGTATGATTGGGGCATCATGACCGAGCTGTTCCCGGTGCTGATCTTCATCGGCATTGGCGCGATGACCGATTTTCGGCCACTGTTCTCCAATCCCAAGATGATCTTCTTTGGCGCGGCGGCGCAGTTTGGCATCTTCTTTACGATTCTTGGTGCGATCGCGCTGGGCTTTAATCTGAAGGATGCGGCGTCCATCGGCATCATCGGCGCGGCGGACGGCCCGACCTCGATCATGGTGGCGTCGCAGTTTTCGCCTAGCCTGCTCGGACCGATTACCGTGGCGGCATATTCGTACATGGCGCTGGTGCCGATTATCCAGCCGCCGGTCATCCGCGCGCTGACCACCAAGAAAGAGCGCATGATCCGCATGGATGCCAACGTGGTCGAACCCAAGAAGTGGATGATCGTCTGCTTCCCGATCCTGATCACCATCATCGCGGGCATTATCGCGCCGATCTCCGCGCCGCTGATCGGCCTGCTGATGTTTGGCAACCTGATCAAAGAAGCCGGTGTGGTCGAACGCCTGAACAAGGCCGCGCAGAATGAGCTGGCCAATATCGTCACGCTGCTGCTGGGCATCACGATCGGCGCGACCATGCGCTACGATCAGTTCCTGACGCTCAAAACACTGATGATCCTGGGGCTGGGTCTGGTGGCGTTCATCTTCGATACCGCGGGCGGCGTGCTCTTTGCCAAGCTGCTTAATGTGTTCTCCAAGCGCAAGATCAACCCGATGATCGGCGCGGCGGGCATTTCGGCCTTCCCGATGGCGGCGCGCATCGTGCAGCGCATGGCCAAGGAGGAGGACCCCTACAACTTCATCCTGATGCAGGCAATCAGCGCCAATGTGGCCGGGCAATTGGGCTCGGTGGTGGCTGGCGGCGTGGTGCTGTCGCTGGTGCCATGGCTGCTGGGCGCGCGCTGAGCGACGTGAGAGGGGAGAAACAAAGATGGATATGCACACGATGAAGCTGGGCGTTGAACTGATGGGCTATGGCCTGGGTACGGTGTTTTTGACGCTGCTGACGTTCTTTGTGATGGTGAAGATTTTCGCGGCGGTAGCCGGGAAAGCGAAATAGAGGAACCTGTTGATTGGTAAACAGAGCCGCTTTGCAACGTGTGCAGGGCGGTTTTTTTGCGCGGCGGAGCGTCTGCGAAGTGCCGGGCGTTCGCAAATCATGCGAACGAATTGTGAACAATATGGAGTGCATTTTTCTGGCGCGATGCAAAAAAAGTGGCGCTTTCACAATGGTTTGGGAAAAAAGGAGGAATTTTGTTTGCGGTCATGTGCGACAGAATGCAAAAATGCAAGATCATGCAAAAATGAATGCAAAACGAGCGTTTCGAGCGAATATCAAATTCAGCTTAAAGCGTTGCATTTCATGGATAATCGTGCTATGATCGATCCAGATATTAGAACAGCTTCCAACGAAATGGGAGAAACAGAAAACGGACTTGCAATTATTTCATTTTTTTCTCTTTTGAATGAAATAATGTAACGCAGGTTCTTTCCGCTATTCAAATACAGTTTGTTGTTGCAACATATAGGTATAAAGGAAAGCTATCCCGCATATGCTAAAGATGCACCAATGTCCATACAACGGCGGTGCCGCACCGCATTTACATTTCGTTGTTGGAACCGCACAGCCGACTGCATGTAGAATGGGAGGAACGACTTATGAAGTTTACGCTGAAAGGATTCTTGGCCTGCATCGTATGTGTTTGCCTGCTCGCAACCGCAGCCATGTCTACCATGGTGCTTGCGCTTGACGAGCCTGTGGTGAGCAGCACGCCTCCGGTGGCCGATCCCGATCCGGTAAGCAACCCGCCCCCGGCGGGCGGTTCCGATCCGACGGCCAACACACCCCCGGCGGGCGGTTCCGATCCGACGACCAACCCGCCCCCGGCTGACGGTTCCGATCCGACGGCCAACCCGCCCCCGACTGACGGTTCCGATCCATCGGGCAACCCGCCTCCGGCTGACGGTTCCGATCCGTCGGACAACCCGCCCCCGGCTGACGGTTCCGATCCGTCGGGCAACCCGCCCCCGGCTGATGGTTCCGATCCGTCGGGCAACCCGCCCCCGGCTGATGGTTCCGATCCATCGGCCAACCCGCCCCCGGCTGGCGGTTCCGATCCTGTTGGCGGCGCGGACGATGGCTCCGGCGCTGGTAGTTCGACGGGCGCTACGCCTACGCCCTTGCTGGACGAGCATGGCCATTTGATTCCGCTGTTTGATGGAACTGGCTCGCAGCTGCCGACAGTGGATGAGAGCGGCAACCCGATTTCTCGCTTTGACGAGAACGGCAGCTTCATCCCGCCGGTAGATGTCGATGGCAACCAGATTCCGTTGTTTGACGCGACCGGCGCGCCGATCGTGCTGGCACCGCCGCCGGTGGAACCGACGCTGCCGACAGAGCCGACCGATGGCGCGCCTCCGGTTTCCGACGTGCTGGGCGCGGTAGATGGTGAGGGCGACGATCTGTTCATGTCAACTTTTGTTGGCGAGGGAGTTGTGGCATTTGACGTCGGGATTCAAGCGGTACAGCATGACCATGTGCGTGAGCTTCAAGGCTATAGCCCTCAGACGGGGTGTACATCACCGGGTGGCGATGGCTATACCGGCGACTGGGTCTGCACAGCAGAAGGCTGCCCAGAACCCAATGGATTACTCTCACAGGGCTCAGTTTTGTCGGGGCATGTTGAGACGACCGTTACAACGTATCCGATAGGACAAAATGAAAATCATCTGGAGCCCGCTGTTGAGATTACGTATTGTGTATTCTGTGGAAAAGAAACTAAGCCTAGAGTTACATTGCCAAAGCCTGATGCTTCGACGCTGTCGTGTCAAGGAAAAAACCATAACGCTGGTGACCCGAACCTTATCACTATTTACGAAAATACAGCGCCTACTTGTTGTACCCCCGCACTGAAAAAAACTATGACACTGTGCAAGTTGTGTGGGTTCTTGGTGGACGGTGGCCCGGGCCAAATTACCGGAGACGCTGGAGCACGCGATCCGAATAACCACAATTTTATGGCTACCACCGATGTAATAGCGAAGACATGTGTGTCTGCTGGTTTTACGGTAGCAGAAAAGTGTTCATATTGTGGCAAGCTGAAAGGGATAACCCCTGGAGATGAGCCGCTAAAGCACAACTTCCAGCCCGGTGCTACTACTGGTACACCCTGCGACGGCGGCACCACTACGTATTGGTCATGCAATAGGGGCTGCAAAGGGTGGTATAACATTGTTACGGAGGAGATCGACGAGAATGATCCTTCGCACTATGCGATCACCCATACGAACTTGCCGAAGTGTAATGTTGAGGGACTTGACACATATGTCTGTAACTTTGGTGTGACTGCGCACGATCACACAAATCCGGTTCCTGGGTTGCAGCACAAAGAGCCGTCTGACTTTACGGTCATTTCGGCAACGGTATGTTTTGGGACGGAGATAAAAGTGAAACGCTGCGAGCTTAGCGGGTGCAATGAGCTTTTGGTGGATCAAAGTAGTCAGGTTGAGCATATTGGCTTGACGACTATTTCTGCGATACCGGCGACATCCTGTGCGCCCAATGGAGGCGGTTGGACGGCAGGGTTGTATTGCAACCAGTGTACAACTAATCCAATCACTAACCCAATTAATGCTCCGGCGCAGACGCCTCCGCTCCCGCATGGGACATTTGAGCATAGGCCGCTGAAATCGCAAGCGGCCGCGCCCGGTGTAGCGGGATTCGAATGGTTTGAGTGTCCGAATTACGTTAATTGCGACGGCCACAGACTAGACCCCGTCCCGCCCGGCCCCGTTCCTCCCGGCCCCGTTCCTCCCGGCCCCGTCCCGCCCGGTCCGGCCCCTGAACCGGCCCCAGAACCCGCCGCAGATGAGCCTGCCGCCGCCACCGGCGTGTTAGGCGCGGTGGATGACGACATCCTGCTGGAGAATACGCAGGTATTCAATAAGAGCTGGCAGATGATGGACGCCACGCCGGAACTGGAGATGCAGGGCAACCGCAAGTACTTCCGCGTGACGGCGTATGCCGATGCCGATGGCAACTACACGCTGCGCTATCTGGTGTTCAACGCCGCTGCATTGCAGGCACTGACCGACGCCAATGTGGATGAAATCCACTTCAACCTCAATGGCGCCAGCCTGCGTTTCCGCCCCGAGCTGTTCAACAGAAAGGGCATTCAGTCCACGATGGCCGAGGCCGGACTGACCATGGATACCGTGGAGTTCGCGTTCATGATCGAGCCGACGTATGAAAAGAACGGCAAGGCGAGCTATACGCACGCGCTGTACATCAAGATCGGCACCAAGCTGGTGGATGTCACCGAGTTCGCCACCGGCATGTCCATCATCAAGAAGTAACGACAAGGTTATTGCGCAAAAACGGATCGGGAGCAATCCCGATCCGTTTTATGTGGAAAACGTGAAAAAGTGCCCATGTGGTTTTGTTTGAGCTCTTGAATATATTGGAAATAGATGCTATAATCCTTCCAGATAATAACTGCTCACCCAGAGAAGAGGAAAAAGAGCGTTGTAAGCAGTCGATTACGACTGAGCGCTTTTCCGGATAGGGCAGCGGACTGAATGCACATGAACACTTTTTTGCGCATTCTTTGTTGCATGCTGGTATCTCATGTATAAATGGAGTGCGTTCCATACAATATAGGTGCCTAAATGCCTAAAACCAGTAGCACGGGAGGAAAAAACATGAGAAATTTGCTGAAGAGGTGGCTATCGTGCATCATCTGTGTAACGCTGCTGTGCGTCGCGATGATGCCCAGTCTGGCGGGCGCGGAGGATGCGCATGAGCATGATGAGACGTGCGACCATGCGGTTGTAAAGGTCAGTGCGCCGAGTGGCACCGACACGAGCAACACCGGCACGAGCGACACCGGCACGAGCGACACCGGCACGAGTGACGTCGGCACGGGTGACACTGACGACACCGGCACCGGGGACACCGGCACGAGCGGCACCGACACGAGCGATTCCGGTGATGTCGGTGATGCGACCGGCACCGGATCTGGCGCGACCGGCGGTTCGTCGGGCTCGAGCACGCCCACTCCTTTGCGCAAGGATGACGGCCAACTGATCGGCCTGTTCGACAGCACCGGCACGCCCATCCCGACCGAGGACGCGGACGGCAATCCCATTTCGCGCTTTGACGACAATGGCGATTTCATTCCGCCGACTGACGCGGAGGGCAATCCGATCGAGCTGTTTGACGAGACCGGCAAGCCGATCGTGCTGCCGACGCGTGAAACGATCGAGAATACGCAGGGCGAGCAGTCAGACGAGAACGGCGTGGGTCGGGCGTCTGCACCGGCCAAGAGCGGGTTTGTCCCGCCGGTTTCCGGCGTCGCGGGCGCTGCCGATGGCGAGGGCGATGATCTGTTTGTTGCGTCCATGATGGGCGAAGCGCAAACGACGTTGGATGGATTGCAGTTTGGGACGATGGATGTGGCGTGCGAACACAGCAGTACGCAGGCGATTGCGGGAAAAACCCCCACCACATGCCAAGATACGGGATATAGTCCGCATGAGGTTTGCAACGATTGTGGAATGTATCTCGTAGATGGTGGCGAATGGAGCAGCGATAAGCCCGTTTTGTCGCGTGATCACCGGCCAACGGGTAAGAGGAGACTTGTCGCTGCTGGTGATTGCTGGACTAAAGAGCTATATGACTATAAGTGCACATGGTGCACTGCACGCTGTGGGTTAGTCGAAGGCGAAAAGGTTCACAAATACGCGGAGGCGACACAGTGGTACTATACTTTTGATCGTGACAGGCCTACATGCACGAAAACTGGTTCTGGGCGACCCTATTGCCCCACCCCCTCCTGTGGTGCGCTGTCAGGAAACGCAGTGACGGTTCCGAAACTGCCACACGCCTACGGAGCGTTGATCCTGGACGAAAGCAGAGGGTATGTGGCACCAACCTGTACCACGGACGGTGAGGCATATCGCCAATGCACCAATTGCCCAGCGCTCAATACAGTACCGGACGGCATCGACTCTCCGGGGCACCAGTGGGAAGAGATTGAAGCGGCAATTGCCCCGTCCTGCGTTGCCGGTCGAACCAAGATTGAAAAATGCCAGGTCGCTGTTTGTAACGCTGTGCGAGGCGGCGAAGAGATCGCGGCTGTTGCCGATCATTCCTTCGTACCCCATCTGGCGCATGGCAGCAACTTGGCCGCAACCTGCACAAACGAAGGTGTGCTGCACCATATTTGCCCGGAATGTACGTCGGTCGAGCCTCGCGTAACCGCGATGCTTGCCCACACCTATGTGTTTACACGCACGGTGCCGGCTAATTCGGAGCGGGATGGGTACGACCTCTATTCCTGCGCTGACTGCGATGATTACGATCACCGGAACTATCAATCCTACAACAGGGGCGGCGGAAGTGGCACGGCCACCGCGACCGGCGTGTTAGGCGCGGCGGATGCCATCGGCGAAACACGCGAGGATCTGCTGACCAACGCCAATTGGACCGCCCAGACGGCGGGCATCGAGTCGGGCGTGTTCAATGGAAAGCAGACATACCGCGTCCATGCGCAACCCAACGCGCAGGGGGAATATGAGCTGACGTATCTGCTGCTCAGCGTCGAGGAATTGCAGCGGCTGGCGGGCGACGGATACGTGCGGATTGAGCTCGTCATGGGCGACGCGATCCTGAGCTTTGCAGTGCAAGATATGTTGAACCAAGACGCGCGGAACCTGTTGGCCAAGTATGGCGATGGCGCGAAATTCGCGATCATGCTGCGCCCTGACAGCGGCGCATCCAATGGGTATTCATATGCGCTGCTAATCAAGCACGACAAGGGTGTGGATTCGGCCATGCCGACGCTGATGGTGTTGAGCCTGTCCGTCGCGGCATAGACCATATGATGAAAAAACGGATCGGGAGCAATCCCGATCCGCTTTTTGTATCGCGCTCATTTGGCGATTGTCGCGCCGCCCTTTTGCACCACAGGCTCGGCGGCGTCTTGCTCCTCGTGCGCCAGTGCCCACAGATACAGCGACGCCACCGTGCCATGCGGACTGTAGTTCGCCCGATAGGCGTCAAACTGCGCCTTGGACAGCGTTGGCAGCCCATACAGGCGCATCATGCCGTTGCGAATCGCCAGGTCGCCAAAGCTGACCACATCCGGCCGCTGGAAGCAGAAGATGAGCTGCATCTCCGCCGTCCACACGCCGATGCCGGGCAGCGCCACCAGTTGTCGTGTCAATTCCTCGTCCGACAGCGTGTGCAACGTGGCAAAGTCGATGATCCCATCCACCCCGGCGCGCGCGATGCCGCGCAGATACTCGGCCTTGCGCCCGGACAGACCGCAGCCGCGCAGTTGCTCCACCGGCAGCGCGAGGAGCGCCTCCGGCGTGCAGATAGGCAGCAGCGTGCGCAGACGGCCAAACACGGTTTCGGCGGCGCGCGCGGAAATCTGCTGCGCGACCACACTTCGCATCAGCGCCTCGAAAGGATCGGGAAAAATCTCGCGATGGATGTGCCCGATGCGAGAAATTGCTACGCCCAGAATCGGATCGCGGGTAGACAAATAGGCGTTCTGTGCAGTAGAATAAACAAAGTGCGGCATAGCATCGCTCACTTTCTGTCGTCGCATGCAGTATATCACAGGATGCGCCCTGTGACAAATCAATTATTGAAATCCAATTTCATTTTTGATACAATATAGGTACTTCGGTGTGGAGGGGTAGATTGTGTACGACGTATTGGTGATCGGTTGTGGTGTGGTGGGCGCGAGCATCGCCTACTCGCTGTCCAAACAGGAAACCAGGGTGCTTGTGGTAGACGCGGAAAATGACGTCTGTAACCAAACCAGCAAGGCCAACAGCGCGATCGTACACGCCGGATACGATCCCGAGCCGGGTACGCTGATGGCAAAATACAATCTGGAGGGCAACCGCATGATGCCGGAGCTCTGCAAGCGGCTGGATGTGCCGTTTGCGGGCTGCGGGTCGCTCGTGGTTGCCTTTTCCGATGAGGAGAAGCCGCACCTAGAGGCATTGCTGGCGCGCGGCCAGGAAAATGGCGTGGCGGGGCTGCGCCTGATCTCCGGAGACGAGGCGCGCAAGCTGGAGCCCAATCTTGCCAAGGAAGTGCTGTACGCGCTGGATATTCCCTCCGGCGGTATCGTCGATCCGTGGGAGCTGACGCTGGCATTGGCCGAGACCGCTGTGCAAAACGGCGTGGAGCTCAAGCTCAACACCACGGTTACGGCCATCGCGCCCATGGGCGATGGATATACCGTGCGCACCAATCAGGGCGACTTTGACGCGCGCTATGTGGTCAACGCGGCGGGCGTGTTCGCCGGAACCATCCACGAGATGGTCGCGCCCAAGAGCTTTGGCATCATCCCCACCAAGGGCGAATACTTGCTGCTAGACAACAACCAGGGCGCGCTGGTCAGCCGCACGATCTTCCAGTGCCCGACCAAGGCGGGCAAGGGTGTGCTGGTATCGCCGACCACGCACGGCAACCTGATCACTGGCCCGACCTCCGACCCGGTGGACGATCCGACCGATGTATCGACCACACAAACCGGGATGGACAAGGTGCGCCAGTTTGCCGCAAAGTCCGTGCCCAGTGTTGATTTCCGTCAGACCATCCGCAACTTCGCCGGTCTGCGTGCCAACAACGCCGATAAGCACGATTTTGTTATTGAGTTTGCCGCTGGGCATCCGCACTTTCTCGACGTGGCGTGCATTCAATCGCCCGGCCTGACCAGCGCCCCGGCCATTGGCGACGCGGTGGCGCGCATGCTGGCGGACGCGGGGCTTGCCGCCAAGGCCAAGGCAACCTTCACCGACCAGCGCAAGCATGTGCGCTTCAAGCACCTGTCCGCTGATGAAAAGAACGCGCTCATCGCCAAGGATCCGCGCTATGGCCGCGTCATCTGCCGCTGCCAGACCATCACCGAGGGCGAAATCGTTGACGCGATCCACCGGCCCATTGTGCCGCGCAGTCTGGACGCCATCAAGCGCCGCGTGACGGCGGGCATGGGGCGTTGTCAGGGCGGCTTCTGTGGCCCGCGTGTGCTGGAGATTCTCTCACGCGAGCTGGGCGAAGACCCGCTGAACATTCCCCAGGACAAGGTGGGGTCGGATCAGCTGATCGGCGTGACCAAGGGAGGTGCCCGCGCATGAGCAAGCAATATGACGTGATCGTGGTAGGCGGCGGCCCGGCGGGCATGGCGGCGGCGCTGGCGGCGCATCAGCAGGGCGCGGCCAAGGTGCTGATTGTCGAGCGCGACAAGGAACTGGGCGGCATCCTGAATCAGTGTATCCACAACGGATTTGGCCTGCACTACTTCAAGGAAGAGCTGACCGGGCCGGAGTACGCGCAGCGGTTCAAAGAAATGCTGCGTGACACCTCGGTCGAGGTGCTGCTGGACAGCATGGTGCTCGAGGTGACACAGGACAAGCAGGTGCACATCATCCATCCGTCGCGGGGCTATCAGGTGCTCACCGCCCAAGCGGTGGTGCTGACCATGGGCTGCCGTGAGCGCACGCGCGGCGCGATCGCCATCCCGGGCACGCGTCCGGCTGGCGTGCTGACCGCGGGCGCGGCGCAAAAGTACATCAACATGGAGGGCTACGCGGTCGGCAAGCGCGTGGTGATCCTAGGCTCCGGCGACATTGGGCTGATCATGGCGCGCCGCCTGACGCTGGAGGGCGCGAAGGTGTTGGCTTGTGTCGAGGTGATGCCGTACTCCAGCGGCCTGACGCGAAACCTCGTGCAGTGCCTGCAAGACTTCGATATTCCGCTGTATCTGTCGCACACCATCACCGACATTCGCGGTGACAAGCGCGTGACCGGCGTCACCGTGGCGCAGGTGGGGCGCGACATGCGCGCCATCGCTGGCACCGAGATGGAGTTTGACTGCGACACCGTGCTGCTGTCAGTCGGCCTGATCCCCGAAAACGAGCTGACGCAAGACGCGCGCATCCCCATCGACGGGCGCACGCGCGGCGCGACGGTCTATGAGAACATGGAGACCGAGGTGCCGGGCATCTTTGCGGCGGGCAATGTGCTGCATGTGCACGATCTGGTGGACTTTGTGACCGCCGAGAGCACGCGCGCGGGCAAGGCGGCGGCCATGTACGCGGCGGGGCAGACCGCGCAGGGCGAGCCCACCGTGGCGCTGGTCAATGGCGACAACGTTGGCTACACTGTGCCGCAGCATGTGCGCGTCGGCAATGTCGAGAAAGCGGTCGAGGTATTCTTCCGCGTGCGCGACGTGTTCAAAGACAGCAAGATCGAGGTGGTGATCGGCGGCGAGGTGATGCACACCTACAAGCGCGAGCACATGGCGCCCGCCGAGATGGAGCGCATCATCCTGCCGCGCGTCACACTGGACAAGGCCAATGGCCAGGACATCATCATTCGAGTGGAGGGGGCGAAGGCGCATGGCTGATATCGTTTGCATCGTGTGCCCCAAGGGATGCCGACTGAAGGTGGAGGAGCAGACCTACGAGGTGACCGGCTTTGGCTGCCAGCGCGGCATTGCCTATGGCCAGAAGGAACTGCAAAACCCGACGCGCGTGGTGACCAGCACGGTGTGCATTGAGGGCGCGGGCTATCCGCGCATGCCGGTCAAGACCGACAAGGACATCAGCAAAAAGCTGATGACCGACGTGATGCGCGCGCTGGACGACGTGAAGCTCAAAGCGCCGGTCAAGCGCGGCGATATCGTGATCAAGGGCGTGTGCGGCACCGACGTGAACATCGTTGCGACGCGCGACCTGTAAGGAGAAGCCATGCAACCGATCACACAGATGCAGCGCGAATGGGCGCGCGGCCTGAAATATGTGCTGCACGACATCGACGACACCATCACCACCGAGGGCAAGCTGCCCGCCGCGTCGTATCAGGCGCTGTGGGCGCTTCACGAGGCGGGTGTTCGCGTGGTGCCGGTGACTGGACGTCCCGCCGGTTGGTGCGACCTGATCCTGCGCCAGTGGCCGGTGGACGCGGTGATCGGCGAGAACGGCGCGTTGGTCTATTACTGGGAGGGCAAGCACCAGCGCACCTTCACGCATCCGGCGGTAGCGGGCGGCGAGGCCAAGGCCAAGCTGGACGCGATCCGCGCGGCGTGCCTGTCCGGGGTGCCCGGCTGCCGCGTGGCCAAGGATCAGTTTGCGCGGCTGTATGATCTGGCCATTGACTTCTGTGAGGAGCCGCCGGTGCTGCCGCTGAGCGCCGCCGAGCGCATCCGCGACATCGCGCTGGACTTTGGCGCGCAGGCCAAGATCAGCTCCATCCATGTGAATATCTGGTATGGCGTGTATGATAAGCTGTCGATGGCGAAGCTGTTCTTTGAGCAGTTGTGGCGCGAGGCGGATATGTTGGAGCACGGTGTGTTTTTTGGCGATTCACCCAACGACGCGCCGATGTTCGCGGCGTTTCCGGTCAGCTGCGCGGTGGCCAACATCGCGCCGTTTGTGTCGACGATCCCGCACCTGCCGACCTATGTGACCACGCTGCCCGGCGGCGAAGGGTTTGCCGAGGCGGTGGCGCATATCCTGCAACTGAGAGCATAAGCAAAAGGCGCACCTGTTGTAGTGCGCCTTTTTCATGATCATAGCTGCCCAAGCACCTGATAGAGCAGCCGGTAGAGCGTCTGCGCATCCTCGGTGGATAAGGGAATGCAGGCCGACAATCGTTCGGGCACATCCAGCGCGTCTTGGCGCAGCGCGCGGCCTTTTTCGCTCAGCGATACCAGCAGCTGCCGCTCGTCATGCGCACAGCGATTGCGCGTGACCAAACCATCCTGCTCCAGTTTTTTCAGCAGCGGCGTCAGCGTGCCCGAGTCCAGATACAGCCGCTCGCCCAGCGCCTTGACGGTGATGTCGCCATGCTCCCACAGCACCATTAGTGCAATGTACTGCGTGTAGGTTAGGCCGAGTGGGTCCAGCAGCGGCTTATAGCGGCGGACGACCTCCTTGGCGCAGGCATACAGCGGAAAGCAGAGCTGGTTTTCCAGTTTGAGCGGATCGAAGGACATGAGAACCTCCTATTGTTGGCTGAGCAGCGGCAGGATATCGCGCGCCATGGCTTCGGGCGTCTTGGTCGGACCAAAGCGCGCCACCACCTGCCCCTGACGGTCTACCAGAAACTTGGTGAAATTCCACTTGATGGCGCTGCCGCCCAGGCCGCCCTTCTGCGACTTGAGATAGGCATAGAGCGGGCTCTGCTGATCGCCGTTGACCTCGATCTTGGCAAACTGCGGAAAGGTGACGCCAAAGCGCGTGGTGCAGAAGGTGGCGATTTCTTGCGCGTTGCCCGGCGCCTGATGCGCGAACTGGTTGCAGGGAAAGTCGAGAATCTCCAGCCCCTGATCGTGATATTGATCGTACAGCGCCTGCAAGCCCTGGTACTGCGGGGTGAAGCCGCACATTGTCGCGGTGTTGACGATCAGCAGCACTTTGCCCTGATAATTCGCCAGCGAAACCTCGTTGTCCTGTGCGTCGCGGACGGAGATATCATAGATGCTCATTGCGAAAACCTCCTGAATGATTTTGTTCGATTGAATTGTATACAATTAAAATGCAAAAGTCAAGCAGTTCTTTTTCACGCGCTTGACAGAGGGGGCACACCGAGATACAATGTGCATACAACCAAATCGTTTTCGTGTGTCTTCAGGGCGGGGTGTGATTCCCCACCGGCGGTATAGCCCGCGAGCCGAAAGGCAGATCCGGTTTGATTCCGGAGCCGACAGTATAGTCTGGATGAAAGAAGCATGTGTGTGCCTTTTTTCGCCCCTGCAAGATGCGCGGGGGCTTCTTGATGCGAAAGGGGATACACAATGAAAATTAAAACCTGGAAGCTAACGCGCATTGCGCTGCTGTCGGCGATCGCCTATGTACTGTTTCAACTGGAGCTGCCCATCGTGGCCTTCTATAAGCTGGACTTCAGCACCTTTCCGGCAATTCTGGCGGGCTTCTCCATGGGGCCTTTGGCCGGGGTGGCGGTGGTGGCGATTAAGGATATGTTGCACCTGTTGCAGACCTCGACCGGCGGTGTGGGTGAGCTGGCCGACTTCCTGATGTCGGCGTCGTTTGTGATACCGGCCAGCATCATCTACGCCCGCAACCGCACCCTAAAAGGTGCGCTGATTGGCATGGCTGTGGGCATTGCCTGCATCACACTGGTTGGTGCGCTGACCAACTACTACGTGCTCATTCCGTTTTACCAGAACTTTATGCCGATGGAAGCGATCCTTGGCGCGGGCAAGGCGGTGTTCCCCAGCATTGACAGCCTGTTTGATCTGGTGCTGATGATCACCGCGCCGTTCAATCTATTCAAAGGATTGATGCTGAGTCTGGTGACCTTCCTGTCCTACAAGCGGTTGTCGCCGCTGCTGCACAATCGCCGCGTATAGGGCATTCGCACCCGAGAGAGGATGAAAGAACCGGCAATGCGCACACTGACCACCCATACCGAAGGCGAAACCTGGGCGCTGGGCCAGCGCCTGGGCGCGGTGCTGCGCGCCGGGGATGTGGTGCTGCTGACAGGCGAGCTGGGCGCGGGCAAGAGCGTGCTGGCGCGCGGCATCGCGCGCGGCATGGGTGTGACCGGGCCGCTGCCCAGCCCCACCTTTACGCTGATGGCGCAGCATATCGGCGCGCGCTGCCCGCTGTATCACATGGACCTGTACCGCTTGGCGGACGAGGAGGAGTTTTTCGCCGCCGGACTGGAAGAGTATGCGGGCGGCGACGGGGTGGCGGTGATCGAATGGCCGGAACGAGCGATGGATGCGCTGCCCGAGCGGCGGCTCGCCATCACTATGCATGCCATCAACGATGGACAAGCCCGGCAAATCCGCGTCTGTCCGCAGGGCGGCTTTCCCGAGGACATATTGACCGGGCTGGAGGAAAACGCGTGAATATTTTGGCGATGGATACCTCTGGGCCGTCGGTCAGCGTGGCGATCACCGACGATGCGCGCGTGCTGTTCGAGAGTGCGCTGACGCATGGCCGCACGCACTCGGAGTGGCTGATGCCCATGATCGAGCGCGCGCTAACGGAAACTGGCAAGCGCATGACCGACATAGACCTGATCGCGGTGGTGCATGGGCCGGGGTCGTTTACCGGTGTGCGCATTGGCGTGGTGGCGGCACGCACCATGGCGCAGGTCGCCGATATTCCCTGCATCGGCATCAACGCGCTTCAGGCGCTGGCCGTGAACCTGCCGGGCGTGCAGGGCACGATCTGCCCGATTCTGGACGCGCGCGCGGGACAGGTGTATGGCGCGGCGTTTTCGGCGGGGATGCCGCCTGTGCGGCTGTTGCCCGATGAGGCGCTAAAGCTGCCGGAGTATCTGGACAAAGTGCGTGCGCTGGAAGGACCACTTTGGTTTATCGGCGACGGCGTGCCGGTATTTTCCGTGCGCATTGCCGAGACGCTGGGTGATCAGGCAAACTTCGCGCCGATGCACGCGCAGGGGTTGAAGGCCAGTGCGGCGGCCACACTGGCGCGCCACTACGCAAAGGATGCGGTGGCGTATGAGCAGCTTCTGCCATACTATCTGCGCGCGCCGCAGGCCGAGCGTGAACGTGCCGCGCGGGAGGCTTCGCATGGCTGAACATCCCGTTGATTACATCCTGCGCCCGATGGAGGAGCGCGATCTGGACGTTCTGGCCGAGATGGAGAAGATCAATTTCTCGATGCCGTGGTCGCGCGCGTCCTTTGAGCGGGAACTGAAAGAAAATGTAGCGGCGAGGTATCTAGTGCTGGAGGTCGAAGGCCGGGTGGTCGGCTACGGCGGCATGTGGCTGGTCATTGACGAGGCGCACGTCACCAACATCGCGGTGCATCCGGACTATCGCGGGCGCGGCTATGGCGAGGCGATCACGCGCGCGCTGATGGCGCTGGCCAAGGACACCTGCATGTACATGATCACGCTGGAGGTGCGACGCTCCAATGCCGTGGCGCAGGCGCTGTATCACAAGGTCGGCTTTCTGGACGTGGGGTATCGTAAGCGCTATTACGAGGATAATCGGGAGGACGCGCTGATCATGTACGCCCAACTGGCGCAAACCCAAGAAGCATAATTTCCTTCCTCCGCGGGGCGCGGGGGTTTTCTTTTTTGGAAAAATGGGGTAGAATAAAGAATCAGCCCACATACAATGGGGCGTAGAAAAAGCACTTGACGGAGGCGGCATGGAGCGAGAAGTATGCGGCGCGCGCGTGCACTATGAACAGCGCGGAACCGGCAAGGACATCCTGCTGCTGCACGGATGGGGTTGCTCGACCGCGCTGTTTGCGCCGCTGATGGATGCGCTGGCGCCGCTGGCGCGCGTGACCGCCATCGACTTTCCCGGACACGGGCGCAGCGGCAAGCCACCCGAGCCGTGGGGGGTGCCTGACTTTGCGCGCATGACCGAGCAGCTGATCCGGGAGCTGGCGCTCGCGCCGTGCGCCATTGTGGCGCATAGCTTTGGCGGGCGCGTCGCCATTGTGCTGGCGGCCGAGCACCCGGAGCTGGTCGAAAAGCTGGTGCTGACCGGCGCGGCGGGCCTGCGCAAGCCGCCGACCGCCCAAAGCAAGCGCCGTAGCAATGTGTACAAATTCCTGCGCGGGGCATGCGACCTGTGCGAGAAAACGCGCCTGTTTGGCGATATGCCCCAAACCATGCGCGAAAAGCTGCGCAAACGCTTCGGCTCGGCGGACTACAACGCGCTGGACGAGGACATGCGCCAGACGTTTGTGAAGGTCATCAATCAGGACTTGCGGGAATACCTGCCGCGCATTGCCGCGCCGACGCTGCTCTACTGGGGCACGGGGGACACTGAAACGCCGCTGTGGATGGGGCAGGAGATGGCGCGCGAGATTCCCGACGCGGGACTGGTCACCGTGGAAGGCACGCACTTTGCGTATATTGAGCACGCGCAGGCATTCGCCCGCGTGGTGACGCACTTTTTGCTGGAGGAAAACGGATAATGGCATACGCGCTGGCGATTTGGTTTACGTTCATCGGGCTGTGGACTGGCATTGGCAGGCTCATGTCCTGGGGGAATCCTTGGCTTGGCTGTCTGGTGCTTGCGACAGCCAATACGCTGATCATGCACACGCTGCTGCATCTGTTTCAACTGGAGAGCTATCAGTTGCCCGGGTATTTCCGGGCGCTGCGCCGGGTGTGGCTGCGCGCGTTTTTGCCCGGGATTCTTCTGGCGGCGGTCGTGTATGCACAGGGATGGCTTGGTTTTCCGAACGAAATCACCATGTGGCTGTACAACAGAATCAGGATGTTTTACGAGGCGTTTTTCGGACTGCTGTGGATGTTGCCCTTGATTGTGGCAATCGTCATATTCCTCGTAGTGCGCGCCTTGCCCAGCAAGAAGCCGCTGGTCTACACCCCGCGCATGAAGCGGCTGATCGTGGCAGCCTTTCTCACGCATTCCGCGCTGCTTATGGGTTATGAGTGGGCATTGCGCGGGCTGCCATCCTCTTCGCTCGGGCTGCGGGTGGTCTTGTGGCTGACCGACCCCACGCTGCACAGCATCCTCAACCCGCTGTGGCTGGTCGTGGCCGCGCTGCTGGTTAGCCCGGTCGAAAGAAAGATCAATCAGGGATTTTTTGCCGATGCGCAGCGCAAGCTGGACGAGCACGAAGGGCTGATCCGCATTGGCATCACCGGCAGCTATGGCAAGACCAGCACAAAATTCCTGCTGAAAACATTATTAGATGAGAAGTATAAGGTCTATGCGACGCCGGCCAGCTACAACACGCCGATGGGCGTCACGCGCGTGATCCGCGAGCAATTGGCGGCCGATGATCAGGTATTCATCGCCGAGATGGGCGCACGGCATGTCGGCGACATCAGCGAGATGTGCGAGCTGGTGCACCCAACCATTGGCATCCTGACCTCGGTCGGGCCGCAGCATTTGGATACCTTTGGCACCATCGAGGCGATTGCCGCCACCAAGTACGAACTGATCGAGTGGCTGCCTACGGACGGCAAGGCGTTCTTTGCGCGGGACGGCGCGATCTGCGAGCGGCTGTATGCGCAGTGCGAGCTGGCCGACAAGACGCTGGCGGGACAGCACCTGAGCGTGGCGGATATCACCACCGGTCCATTCGGCAGCCGGTTTGCGCTGGCGGACGATCAGGGACGCCGCATATCGTGCGAGACTAAGCTGCTGGGCGAGCACAATATCATGAACCTGCTGCTGTGCTGCGAGGTGGCGCTGGCGCTGGGGCTGAGCATGGAGCAACTGGCAGCGGGCATCGCGAAGCTGACGCCGGTGGAGCATCGCCTGCAACTGCTGGATACCGGCAACGGGGTGACCGTCATCGACGACGCATTCAACAGCAACCCCAATGGCGCGAAGGCGGCCATGGCGGTGCTGGCGCAGTTTCCGCCGCGCCGCATTGTGATTACGCCGGGCATGGTGGAGCTGGGCGACGAGCAGGACGCACTCAACCGCGCCTTTGGCGAGCAGATGGCGCACGCGGCGGACATCGCCATCCTCATCGGTAAGCGGCGCACAGACCCCATCGCCGAGGGACTGCTGAGCGCCGGGTTTGACAGCGCAAATCTGCACCGCGTCAGTACGCTGGATGAGAGCACCGCGCTGTTGGCTACGCTGGTTCGGGCGGGCGACACGGTGCTGTACGAGAACGATTTGCCGGACAATTACGCGGAATAAGGGGGAAGAACCCATGAACAAGCTGACGATGGCGGTATTCTATGGCAGCCGCACCTGCGAGCACGACGTGTCGATCGTGTCCGCGCTGCAATGCATGGATGCCGCCGAGCAGGGCGGGTACACGGTGGTGCCGGTCTACATTGCGCGTGACGGCATGTGGTACACCGGCGCGCCGCTGCGCGATGTGAAAACCTATGCCAAGTTTAGTCCGGGCGCGGCGGGCATCCAGCGCGTGATGCTGGACATCAGCGCGGGCAGCGGAGAGCTGGTCGCTTGGCCGCCGCAAAAGGCGGGGCTGTTTGGCGGCGCGGGCAAGAGCGCGATCGCGCACATGGACGTGGCAGTGCCTGTCATGCATGGCCTGAACGGTGAGGATGGCACGCTGCAAGGCCTGCTGGAGCTGGCCGACATCCCGTATACGTCCAGCGGTGTGATGGGCTCGGCGGTCGGCATGGACAAGATCGCGATGAAAACCATGTTCCGCGGCGTCGGTCTGCCGGTGGTGGACGATGTGTGGTTCCTGCGCGACGCCTGGCAGCGAGAGCCCGAAGCGGTGCTCGACAAGGTGGAGGGTAAGCTGACCTACCCGGTGTTTGTCAAGCCTGCCAACCTGGGCAGCTCGATCGGCATCAGCCGCGCCACGGATCGCGAATCGCTGCGCAAGGCCATTGAAGTAGCGGTGTCGTTCGACCGGCGCATTCTGGTGGAGCAGGGCATCGACGCCCCGCGCGAAGTCAATTGCGCGGTGCTGGGCTTTGGCGAGGACGTGACGCCGTCGGTCTGCGAAATGCCGGTGTCCACCGAGGAGTTTTTGACCTATCAGGACAAGTATCTGCGCCAAGCGAAAGGACCCAGCAAGGGCATGCAGTCGCTGGCGCGACAGGTGCCTGCGCCGATTGGCGACGCGCTGACCGAGCAGGCGCAGCGGTTGGCCTGCGACGCGTTCCGCGCGCTGGATTGCAAGGGCGTGGCGCGCATCGACCTGATGCTGGATAAAAACGAAAAATTGTTCATCAACGAGATCAACACCATCCCCGGTTCGCTGGCGTTCTATCTGTGGCAGGAGATGGGCATGCAGTACCCGGCGCTGCTGGAGAAGATGGTGGAGCTGGCCTTTGCCGCGCATGCGCAGAAGCATCAAAGCGTGTTCGCGTATGATTCGACCATCTTGCAGGGCTACGAGAAGGGCATTGCAGCGGCCAAGGGCGCCAAGCGCTGACGACCGACGCACGAAGGAGGCGAGCGCATGCGGAATCAGGACGGCTATGACCCGCGCGGCGGGTATGCGCAGCAACCGTATGACGAGGTTGATGATGCGGATGCGCAGGCGTATGACGAGGACGACGACGGCGAATATGACGGTGAATATGACCAGCCAAAGCGATATGCGCCGCCGCCACTGCAAATCATCTCCACCAATCCTGTGATCAACTTGACCTGCCTGCTGGCGGCGGCCAGTGGGCTGATGGGGCTGTTTTTCTTCTTTGCCGATACGCGCAGCCGCGCGGTGCGTCGCTATGCGGTGCAATCGGTCGGGCTGCTGAGCGCGTTTGTGTTCGCGTCGGCAGGGCTGGGCGTGGTCGGGCTGATTGTGGGCTGGATGCCGGTGATTGGCGTTGTGCTGAGCACGCTGCTGTGGCTGGCCTGGGCGGGGATGCTCATCGGCGCGCTGGCGCTGCGCATCCTGCTGATGCTGCACGGCTATCGCGGCGAGGGCTACACCTTGCCGGTGTTCGGCAGGCGCTTTCGGCAATTTGAATAGCATAAAGAAAGCGAGGAACCCTTTTCCCCCGAGGAACGGTGGGGGAAGCGGATTCCTCGCTGTGTTTGGGCGTCGGATTAGACGGTGACCTTCCATAGCCCATGGAGGTTGCAGTAGGCGAACACGGCGATCGGCTTGTCGCCATCGGTCAATGCGAAGGTCGCTTTTGCCTCGCCGGGCACAGATAGCGCCTTGCGCTGGCCGCCCTGCACGGTTTGCAGATAGATCCAGTCGATGAAGTGCTCCGGCTGCATCGGGTGCGGCACGGACCCGACCTCTACCGCCACGGTGGCACCGGACACGGCGACCACAGGCACATGCTTTTCCTTAGCGGCATCGACGGTGTTGGGCACCAGCTCGACCATCTTTTCGCCGCAGCAAACCACCGGAACGCCCGCGTTCTGCACCATGCCAATGAGATTGCCGCAATGTTTGCAGATGAAAAATTTTTGTTCAGACATGTTCCAAACCTCTTTCCTCAATAGATTCCCGAAAGCCTCGGGAGAAAAACCGGGTTGACTTGGGGTTGATAATAGTATAAATTACTATTATCGAAATGTCAAGCCCGATTTGCAAAGGAGATGTTGTTGTGCGCAAGAAAGTGATCATCATCGGCGGCGTGGCGGGTGGCGCGAGTGCGGCTGCGCGGCTGCGCCGCATGGACGAACAGGCGGAGATTGTGCTGGTGGAACGCGGGGCCGAGGTGTCGTTTGCCAACTGCGGGCTGCCGTATCATATTGGTGGGGTGATTGCCGATGAGCGCGCGCTGCGCGTGCAGACCGCCGAGGGGCTGAAGGCGCGCTTTGCCATCGACGTGCGCACACGCACCGAGGCGCGCGGCATCGACCGCGAGAAGAAGCTGGTGCATCTGGTCAACCTCGTCACCGGCGAGGCATATGATTACGCGTTTGACCAGCTTATTCTGTCGCCCGGCGCAAAGGCTTTTGTGCCGCCGATTCCGGGCATAGACCTGCCCGGCGTGCACACGCTGCGCACCATGGACGACATGCGCGCGATCCGTGCAGCGGTGGACGCGGGCGATGTGCGGCATGCCGTGGTCGTCGGGGGCGGCTTTATCGGGCTGGAAGTGGCGGAGAACCTGCGCGGAAGGGATATAACGGTGACGCTAGTGGAAGCGGCGGCACAAATTCTGCCTCCGTTCGATGCGGAAGTGGCGGGCATTGCGCAAAAAGCGCTCCGGCATGGCGGTGTGGCGGTGCGGCTGAATGCCAAGCTGACCGGCATCACGTCGGCTAACGGCGGCCTGTCGCTTTCGCTGGAGGGCGCGCAGGCAATACAGGCCGAGCTAGTCGTGCTGGCCATCGGCGTGCGCGCGGAAAATGAATTGGCACAGCAGGCGGGGCTTGCGCTGGCACCCGGCGGCGGCGTCGCGGTGGATACAACGCAGCGCACCGATGATCCGGAGATATGGGCAGTGGGCGATGCGGCGCAGACGCACCGCGCGGACACCGCCGAACCGACCATGCTGGCGCTGGCCGGTCCGGCCAACCGGCAAGGGCGCGTCGCCGCCGACGGTGTGGCGGGGCAGCCGCGCGCGTTTGGCGGCGTGGTGGGCACGGCGATTGTCAAGCTGTTCGACTGGACGGCGGCCATGACCGGGCGGAGCGAAAAGGCGCTGTGCAAGGCGGACAAGCCGTATGAGAAAATCTATGTGCACCCCAACGATCACGCGGGCTATTACCCCGGCGCGGTGCAGATGACCCTCAAGCTGCTTTTCGCGCCTGATGGCAAGGTGCTGGGCGCGCAGGCGGTGGGGCAGGCGGGGGTGGACAAGCGCATCGACGTGATCGCGACGGTGATCAAGCTGGGCGGCACGGTGCACGACCTGGCCGAGCTGGAGCTGTGCTATGCGCCGCCGTATGGCTCGGCGAAAGACCCGGTCAATGTGGCCGGCATGGTGGCCGAGAATGTACTCTCCGGACGCGGGCCAGTGCTGCATTGGCACGATTGGCGCACGTTTGACGGAACGCTGCTGGACGTGCGCACCGCCCCGGAAAACGCGCGCGGGGCACTGCCCGGCAGCCTGCACATCCCGCTGGACGAGCTAAGACAGCGGCTGGGTGAGATTCCGTCCGATACGCCCCTGCTGGTGTATTGCGCGCAAGGCTTGCGCGGCTACCTTGCGCAGCGCATCCTGATGCAGCGCGGGTTTGACCGGGTGTACAATCTCTCTGGCGGCATGCGGCTATTTGAACAAATCGAGGGGTAACGCCACGCCGCCGTTGATGCCTCGCGGATGTTTTCCGCCTGACGTTGTGGCGGCTGCGGGCTTCAGCCCATCGAAAGACTTTTTGCGATCCATTCCAAGAAAGTAAGCGAGGACTGGTATCCTATGCATCAATTTGTGCGCACGGAGATGCTGCTGGGCAAAGCCGCGATGGACAAGCTGCGCCGCGCGCATGTGGCGGTGTTCGGCATCGGCGGTGTGGGCAGCTTTGCCGCCGAGGCATTGGCGCGCAGCGGTGTCGGCGCGCTGTCCTTGTTTGATCATGACGTGGTGTCCGAGAGCAACCTGAACCGGCAGCTCATTGCGCTGCACAGCACGTTGGGGCAAAAAAAGGTGGATGTGATGGCGCGGCGCATCGCGGACATCAACCCAGCGGCCACGGTACGCGCGCACGCGATGTTTGTGACGCCGGAAAACGCGCACGAGGTCGATCTGCGGCAGTTTGACTGCGTCATCGACGCGATTGACACCGTGAGCGGCAAGATCGCGCTGATCGTCGGCGCGCAGGCGGCGGGGGTGCCGATTATTAGCTGCATGGGCGCGGGCAACAAGCTGGACCCGACCGCCTTTCGCGTCGGCGATTTGTACGAAACCAGCGGGTGTCCGCTGGCGCGCGTACTGCGCAGGGAGCTGCGCGCGCGCGGCGTGGCAGCATTGCGCGTGGTGTATAGCCGGGAACTGGCGAAAACGCCGCTGCCGCTGGCGGATGACGCGCCGGGCAAACGCTGCACGCCGGGCAGCGTCGCCTTCGTGCCATCGGTGGCGGGGCTGGCCGCGGCGGGGGAAGCGATACGCATGCTGACCGACGACACATAAGGAGGAAGCCGGATGAGTACCGACAGGATGTGGCGAGCCAGACGTAAGGCAGCACTGGCGCTGTGTGTGTTGATGCTGCTGGCTGCTGCCCCGGCCGGGGCGGAGGGGTTGACGCCCGACAACCTGCGCAGGCTGGACAGCCAGGTGCGCGAGGCGTTTGATGATTACAGCACCTATGGCGGTGCGCTGGCGCTGGCGAAGGATGGCGAAGTGCTGCACACCTATGTGTATGGCAACGCGGTGGCGCGCGGGAAGGTGCCGGTGACGGAGGATACGCTGTTTCGCGTGGCATCCGTCACCAAGACCGTGGTCGCTATCGGCGTGATGCGCCTTGTGGAGCAAGACCGGCTGGACTTGGATGAGGACATCGGCGCGTATCTGGGCTATACGGTGCGCAATCCGCGCTTCCCCGATCGCAAGATTACGCTGCGTCAGTTGCTGAGCCATACGTCAGGCATCAAGCACAATGCCGACTATGCGCTGATGGACACAAAGAAGCGCATGTCGCTCAAACAAATGCTGTGCGATGGGCCCAATGTGCGCAGGAACTATCAGACATGGGAGCCGGGCGAGCGCTACGAATACTCCAACTTTGGCGCGGGCGTTGTGGGCAGCGTCATCGAGGCGGTCACCGGACAGAGCCTTGATCAAGCGATGCGGGCGCTGCTTTTTGCGCCGCTGAATATCAGTGCCTGTTTTGCCCCCGCCATCATGCCGGAGGATACGCCATTCGCCGTAGGCTATACCGAAGAGGGGATGGGTATCCGCTACGATCCCTACGCGGAGCGGCAGCAGCCCTGGGAGGACAAGCCCGATCCAGAGCAGCACTACGACCTCGCCGCCGGATCACTGAATATCCGCGCTGTGGATCTGGCAAAGGTGATGGGCGTGCTGGCCAACGATGGCGTGGCGAACGGTGTGCGCATCTTGAAGCCCGAAACCGCGCGCGCGATGTGCGAGGTGCAGACTGGAAAAGGCAGCGTGTGGGGCAAGACTCCGCATGGCCTGGGCATCGACCGGCGCAGCGGCTGGGTGCGAGACCGGATGGTGTTCGGCCATCAGGGAACCCTCTACGGCATTTTGTGCGATGCGTTCTTCGATCCGCTGGACGCCAGCGTGGTGGTGATGGTGACCAACGCCTGCAAGCATGACCGAAACGACGCCGGGCGGTTGTATTTGCCGACCGAAGTGATGCGCTTTGGCTTCCAGGCGCTTGACGAGAAACAGTAGCGTTCCGCCTTGACAAAATCCCTTGCCCTCCTGTATGATGCAACGATAATAAGTATCGGGGTGAAGCAATGTGGCGGAAAGACAGGTGGGTTGCGTGATTCCGGACGGCTATCGGGCGGACATCGACATCCGGGAAACCGAGATCGCCATCAAAGAGATCAAGGACTATTTTGAACAGGCGCTTGCGCATGAGCTCAAGCTGACGCGCGTATCCGCGCCGCTGTATGTGCGCAGCGACTCGGGCCTGAACGATAACTTGAACGGCGTGGAGCGTCCGATTGTGTTCGATATCAAGGATCAGCCGGGCATGCTGATCGACATTGTGCACTCGCTGGCCAAGTGGAAGCGGTTGGCGCTGGCGCGCTATGGCTTTGCGCATGGCGAGGGGCTATACACCGACATGAATGCCATCCGGCGCGATGAGGATTTGGACAACATCCATTCGCTGTTCGTCGATCAATGGGACTGGGAGCGCATCATCCAGCGCGAGGAGCGCAATGAGCAGACGCTGCGCTGGATGGTCGAGCGCGTGTACGCGGCGCTCAAGCATACCGAGGAGTATGTCGCCGACCGCTATCCGTGGGCGCGACCGATCCTGCCGGAGCAGATCACCTTTGTAACCAGCCAACAATTGGAGGACGAGTTCCCGCAGATGACGCCCAAGCAGCGCGAGCACGCGATTGCCAAGCGGCATGGCGCGGTGTTTATTATGGGCATTGGTGGCAAGCTGCGCGGCGGGCAACCGCACGATGGCCGCGCGCCCGACTATGACGATTGGTCGCTCAATGGCGATATCTTGGTGTACTATCCGGTGCTGGACATCGCGCTGGAGCTGTCGTCGATGGGTATCCGCGTGGATGAAAAGGCGCTTGCGGCGCAATTGAAAGAGCGCGGCTGCGAGGAACGCGCCGAGCTGCCGTTCCAGAAGGCGCTGCTGAACGGTGAGTTGCCCTATACGGTGGGCGGCGGCATCGGGCAGTCGCGCATGTGCATGTTCTTCCTAAACAAGGCGCACATCGGCGAGGTACAGGCATCGGTGTGGTCGGAAGAAACCGAAAAAGAATGCAGGGCAAAGGGCGTGCACCTGCTGTAACAGGCGGTCAAGACAGCCAAAGCGTCGCGAAAAAGCGGCGCTTTTTTTCGTGCGTCGTGCACGGCATGATTTTTGCGCGCCGATGGCAGAATAGAAAAGCCAACGAAAAAATGAAGGGCGGCATCGCATGCGAAAACGAGCGGCGCTGGGCTGGATGCTCGGAATCACGGCGGCGACAGTGGCCGCCATGGTGCTTTGGCCTAAGGAACAGCCACTGCCGGTGCGGGCACAGCAGGTGCATGTGCAGCGCATTGAGCAGCGCGTGGACGGCACCGGTGTGGTCGGTCAGCGCGGGGAGATCGCGGTCTCATCGCTGACCGGCGGGCTGGTGGCGCAGGTGTATGTGGCGGCAGGCGCGCCGGTGGCGGAGGGGCAGCCGCTGCTGCGGTTGGATACCGCCGCGATGGAGCAGGCATTGGGCGAGCTGACGCGCGGACAACCGGCCCTGCGCGGTGCGCTGGCCGATACACAGGCGGCGTTTATCGCCGACGCGCAGCGCGATCAGCTTGATGCGCAGGCCGGGCAGTTGTCGCGTGAAATCGCGGCGGGCACCATCCGCGCGACCACAACCGGGCAGGTGCTGGAAACCTATGTGCGGGCGGGCGAAGTGCTGCTGCCCGGCGCGCCGGCGCTGCGCATGGGCGAGCAGGCGCAAGTGGTGCGCATGCAGTTAGGCGAGCGCGAAAGCCTGCGCGTCACCCCCGGCATGCGCGCGCGGTTGTTGCGCGATGATGTGTTGCTCGGTGAGGCCAGCGTTGCCACGGTAGGGCTGCCGACAACGCGCGCCGACGGCGTGGTGACCGCCGCCGTGGAGCTGACGCCGGATGCGCCGATCACCCTGCCCGCAGGCGCAAGGCTGGATGTGGAGATTGTGTGCCGGGTGCAGGAGCAGGCGGTGCTCGCGCCGCTGGAGGCACTGGATGCTGGAGAAAACGCTGTGTGGGTTGTGCATGGGCAGCGCGCCTGGCGCGTGCCGGTGGTCGCCGGGCTGATGGATGCGCTGCACGCGGCGGTACAGGGCATCGCCGCCGACACATGGGTGATTGTCAGCCCGCCGCAGGACTTGGACAATGGCAGACTGGTGCGGGTGGTGAGCGCACCATGAGAACCTGGGACATCGCGGAGTTGTCGCTTCGCAGCATTTTCCAGACGCCCTTGCGGTCGCTGCTCACCGTGCTTGGGCTGTCGATCGGCATTGGCGCGATCGTCGCGGTGATCGCCATCGGCGCGGCCGGACAGACCGAAATCGAGAGCCAGCTAACGCGCATTGGTGTGGGGCGCGCCTGGATTCGCCCTGCACAGGGTGAGGAGCGCGCGCTCAGGCGCGAGGACGCCGAACTGGTGCGCGCCGCCGCTGCGTCCGCCGATGCGGTGGTCAGCGCGGTGGCCTACCGCATGGCGGCGGTCATGTATCGCGATGCCAGCGAAGAGGTGCTGCTGGTGGGCTGTGAGCCGGACTTGGCTGTGATCGAAGGCTTGCCGCTGCGCACCGGGCGCTTTGTGCATGCCAGCGACGCGCGAGAGCTGCGTGCCGTAGCGGTCATCGAGGATACGCTGGCAGAGCGGCTGTTTGGCCGCATGGACCCGATCGGCAAACAGATTGACGTGGCGGGGCGGCGCATCAAGGTAATCGGCGTGATCGGCACCGGCAACGACAGCGAGGTGTCGGTGGTCAAGCCGGTTGCCGAGCGACGGGTGTGGCTGCCGCTACAGGTGTTCGAGGGCATCTATGGCGCGCAGGTAGACGAGATCGCGCTGTCGGTCTTTGCCTCGGCGGACCCGGCGCAGGCCGGACTAAGCGGCGCGCGCAGCCTGACACAGCGCTATGGCGGGCAGTATCAGGCGGTGACCTATGAGGCGGAGATGGACGCAGCGCGCAGCATCCTGCGCATCTTTCTGATGGTGATGGCGTGTGTGGCGGTGATCTGCATGGTGGTCGGCGGCATCGGCGTGATGAACATCATGCTGGTGTCGGTGCGCGAACGGCGATACGAGATCGGCGTGCTCAAGGCGTTGGGCGCGTCGCGCCGCGTGATCCTGACACAGTTTCTGCTGGAGGCGCTGGCATATGCGCTGCTGGGTGGCGCGGTGGGGTTGGTGATCGGTACCGCGCTGGTGGCCGGTGCTGCGGTGCTGATTCGTTTGTCTATTCCGGTGGGCAACGATGTGCGCGCCATGGCTGTGGCGTTTGCCTGCGCAATCGGCCTGTTCTTTGGCATGTATCCGGCGCTGCGGGCGGCCAACATGCAGCCGGTGGACGCGTTGCGCACCAGAAACTGAGGATTGGAAGCAAATTGGGTAGCGCGAAGCTTCAATTTGGGCAAGTTGTCTGGAAAATGCACTGTTGAACATCCGGTTTTTTGGAGGATGGAGAAAAATATGCAGGAAACCCTGCGTTCAAATGGAAATGCATGGTGGATTAGCGTTGTTTAACTTTGCGAGAGTGTACAAATGTGCGCACAGAACTTTGTGGAATCCATCGGTTCACATTTGCAGGAAATCCGTCTATAATGACTACAGATAGTAGCCGATGTGAGAGCGGCTTCCCAACGTGAGCAAGAGGGGGGTTCTTTTTATGGCGAGCGTTTCTTTGAAGCACATTTACAAGATTTATCCCGGTGACGTAACCGCTGTGAGCGATTTTTGCCTGGACATCGAGGACAAGGAGTTTATTGTGTTGGTCGGCCCGTCGGGCTGCGGTAAGTCCACGACGCTGCGCATGGTTGCCGGTCTGGAAGAGATTTCCGAAGGCGAGCTGATCATCGACGGCCGTGTGGTCAACGATGTCGCGCCCAAGGATCGCGATATCGCGATGGTGTTCCAGAACTACGCGCTATACCCGCACATGACGGTATACGACAACATGGCGTTTGGCCTGAAGCTGCGCAAAAAGCCCAAGGCGGAGATCGACCGCCGCGTGCACGAAGCCGCGAAGATTCTGGACATCGAGCACCTGCTGAGCCGCAAGCCCAAGGCGCTGTCCGGCGGTCAGCGCCAGCGCGTCGCGCTGGGCCGCGCCATCGTGCGCGAGCCGAAGGTGTTCCTGATGGACGAACCGCTGTCCAACCTGGACGCCAAGCTGCGCGTGCAGATGCGTACGGAGATCACCAAGCTGCATCAGCGCCTGCAAACCACCTTTATCTATGTTACCCATGACCAGACCGAGGCCATGACCATGGGCTCGCGCATTGTGGTCATGAAGGACGGATTTATCCAGCAGGTGGATACGCCGCAAAATCTGTATGATTTCCCCGTCAACCGCTTTGTCGCGTCCTTCATCGGCAGCCCGCAGATGAACTTCTTCTCCGCCAAGCTGGAGAAGGAAGGTAAGGATGTCTGCGCGGTCTTTGGCGCCAACAAAATCAAGATTCCGGTCAGCAAGATGGGCAAGTTCACTGACGAAGGCTATGTGGGCAAGGAAGTCTGGATGGGCATCCGTCCGGAGAACCTGCATGACGAGGAAGTGTTCCTGACTGCGCATCCCGACAGTGTCGTCGATGCCAAGGTTGAGGTGGTCGAGCTGATGGGCTCGGAAACCTATCTGTATCTGAAAGTGGACGGCAAAGAGGACAACGTGATCGCCCGCGTCGATCCGCGCTCGACCGCGCGCGCCGGGGAAACCATTAAGATCGCGCTGGACCCGAACCGCCTGCACTTCTTCGACAAGGAAACCGAAGTTACCCTGCTCAGTCGGTAATATTGGCTTGAGGCCGGCGCACATGCGCCGGTCTTTTTTTGCCCATACGTTTCCTATGGATTATTTGTGAAAAATGTACTATAATAACAAGTACGCATGTTTATAGCAATCGGCGTGCGCGCTACCGCATGCCAAAAGGAGATCGACGTGATACCGGAAAAGAGATTTTTGAATCAAGTACAGCAGGTGCTGGGCAAGCTGATGCAGCCGCTTTGCTTGCTCGATGAGGAAGGCAATGTGCTGCTGCCCGAGAGCCTGAACGCGCGCTGGGAGCTGCCAAGCTTTATGGAGCCGGGCGTGCCGGTGGCGTTTGAGTCGCGCACCTATTTGGCCATTGACATTATTCCGCCGCTGGTACTGTGCTGCGAGGCGCAGGGTACGGCAGTGCACGACAGCATTCTGTTGGCCGGTGCGATGGTGCAGGCCATGGGTCGGGGCGAGGCGCCGATTGCCAGCCGATACGATGTCTATCGCCGTGTGCTGCGCGAGGACCTGACCGGCCCGGAGCTGGAAGCGCTGGCCAGCGAGCACCAAATCGAACTGGAGCGCGATCGCTGCGCGGTGATGCTGCAAGTAATGCAGACCGAAAGTGAAACCGCGCTGCAACAGATGGAAATGCTGGTGCCGCGCGAGAATGGCGACCTGCTCATCGAGCTGGATCGCCATACGCTGGTGCTGCTGAAAAACATGGACGATGTAGAGAGCTTTGACGAGCTTCGGCAGTTAGGCGAAGCCATCCAGCAGACGCTGATGGCCGAAACCGGGCATGCTTGTTTGGTGGGCATTGGCGAGCAGAAGCACACGCTGGCAGCGCTGGGCGAGTCTTATCGCGAGGCGCGCCGCGCACTGGAAGTCGGACGCACTTTCCGCCCGGACAACACCATTCTGGTCTATCGCCAGTTGGTGCTGGAGCGGTTTATGACCGATATCCCGCGTGAGCTGGGTGCGCGCTATCACAGCATTCTGTTTAACCGCAAGACCGCGCGGCTGTTCAATGACGAGATGCTGCATACCATTCGGATGTTCTTTGAAAAAGATCTGAATCTGTCGGACACCGCGCGCCAGTTATACATTCACCGCAATACGCTGGTGTATCGCTTGGATAAGGTGCAGCGCCAGACCGGGCTGGATTTGCGCCGGTTTGACGACGCCGTCACCTTCAAGCTCGTGATGCAGTTGGGGCGCAGCGGCAAAGACAAGCCGCGCCAGTTGAACTGATGGGAGCGTGCGCATGACACAAGAAGAACTTCGGCAGGCGGCGCTGTCCGCGCATGAACGCTGGCGGGGAAAGATCGAAATCATGGGCAGAGCACCGGTTGTGACCGCCGCTGATCTTTCGCTGGCGTACACGCCGGGCGTCGCTGAGCCATGCAAGGCCATACACGAACAGCCGGATGAGGTGTATCGCTATACGCGCAAGTGGAATACCATCGCGGTGGTGTCCGATGGCACAGCGGTACTGGGTCTGGGCGATATCGGACCAATGGCTGGTCTGCCGGTGATGGAGGGGAAGGCACTGCTGTTCAAGGCGTTTGCCGATGTCGATGCCGTGCCGATCATGCTCGATACCAAGGATGTTGGCCAAATTGTCGAAACTGTGCGGATGATCGCGCCCGGTTTCGGCGGCATCAATCTGGAGGACATTGCCGCGCCGCGTTGCTTTGAGGTGGAACAAAGGTTGCAGCAATTGCTGGATATCCCGGTGTTTCATGACGACCAGCATGGCACGGCGGTGGTGGTAGTCGCGGCATTAACCAACGCGCTGCGGGTGACCGGACGTGATGTCGGCACATTGCGCGTCGTGGTCAATGGCGCAGGCGCGGCGGGCACAGCCTGTGCAAAACTGATGCTGTCCATGGGTGTGCGCGATCTCATTTTGGTGGACAAACAGGGCATCATTTCCACCGCGCCCGACGATGCGCACCGCGACATGGCGGCGCAAACCAATCCGCGTGGGGTCACAGGCACGCTGGCGGAGGCGCTGTGCGGAGCGGATATGTTTTTGGGCGTGTCCGCGCCGGGCGTACTCACCGGTGAGATGGTGCGCACGATGGCGGACAGCCCAATCATCTTCGCGATGGCCAATCCGACGCCGGAAATTTTTCCCGATGAGGCCAAGGCGGCCGGTGCATGCATTGTGGGCACCGGACGCAGTGATTTCCCCAATCAGATCAACAACGTGCTGGCATTCCCGGGCATCTTTCGCGGGGCGCTGGATGCGCGCGCGAGCCGTATCACCGAGGGCATGAAGATCGCCGCAGCGCGCGCGATTGCCGCGCTGGTGTCCGATGCGGAGCTTGGTCCGGAACGCATCCTGCCTTCGGCGCTCGATCCGCGTGTCGCCCCGGCAGTCGCGGCAGCGGTGATCGCCGCCGCGCGCGAAGAAGGTTGCGCACGCGCTTGACGGGTCACACTAAGGACGCAAATCCCTGCGCAGCGAAAACCGCGACGCAGAAAGGAACAAAACATGATGCAGAGGAATTTTCGGGTCGTCGCGCTTGCGCTGGTGATTGTGCTGGTATTGCTGGTGTGCGTCCCGGTGGCTGCCGGTGGCCTGCTGCCCGGGCTCAAAATTTTTTCCGGCGGCGAGACCATTACCATCCCCAAAGAAGAGTATGAGCGGCTCAAGCGGTTTGAACGCATGAGCGATATCGTCGATCTTGTGGAAAAAAACTACATCACTGCGCCCGACACGCAGGAAATGATTAACTTTGCCGAGCGCACGGTGCTCTACCCGCTAGATGACCCGTACACCAACTACCTCTCACCCGAGGACATGGCGGTGGAGGAGGAAGAGCGCAGCGGTAACTATGAAGGCGTAGGCATGCAGCTGACCGTCGATCCGGCGGATAACCTGATCACGGTTACGCGCGTGTTCCAGAACAGTCCGGCAGAAAAAGCCGGTGTGCTGCGCGGCGACAAGATCGTCAAAGTCAATGACGAGGAATTTTATGGCAACACAATGCAGCAAGCGGTGGACGTGATGCGCGGCCAGCCGGGCACCGACGTGACGGTCAGCTATCTGCGCGAGGGGCACGAGGAACTGCTCGATTTCACCATGACGCGCGCGAAGGTCGAGGTCAACAACGCCTCGTATGAAATCTTGGACGGCAACATCGGCTACCTGCTGCTGTATGAATTTAACGGCACCGATGTGGATGGGTTCTTCCGCGCGTTGGATTACTTCCGCGAACAGAAGGTGCGCGGCATGATCCTCGATCTGCGCGACAACCCCGGCGGCTACGTGGTAGACTCCGTGGAGATCGCCGACGCACTGCTGCCGGAGGGCATCATAACCTACATGGAAGATCGCGAAGGCAAGCGCGAGGAGTATCACTCGAACGCCGATATGCTGGGCTGGCCGCTGGTGGTGCTGGTCAACGAGTATTCGGCCAGCGCATCGGAGATACTGACCGGCGCGATCCGTGACTACAAGGTGGGCAAGGTGGTGGGCACCACGACGTTCGGCAAGGGCATCGTGCAGGAGATGTTCGCCTTCCATGCCGATGGCGCCGGTCTGCTGCTCACGACGATGTACTACTTCACGCCGTCCGGCGTGTGCATCCACAAGATTGGCATCGAGCCCGACGTGACGGTCGAGCAGCCTGAAAACTTGCGCAGCCAGGGCCCGGCGGTGGCGCATGATCAGGACGTGCAGCTCAAGCGCGCGCTGGAAGTGTTGGAAGAGGAGATCACCGTGAAGGGACCTGCCTTTCAACAATAAAAGCAGACATGATGAAGCGCCCGGCAAATTCCGCCGGGCGCTTTTCTTTTGGGAAAGGCTTATACCGTTCCGCGAAATCCCTTGCCGATGATCTCACTGGTGTTGGTGATCATCAGGAACGCTTGCGCGTCAATCTGACGGACAAAGGTGCGCAGGCGCACTGCTTGCAAGGGGCTGGTGGCGCACAGGATCACCGTGCGCTGATCGCCGGAGTAAGCGCCGGTCGCCGGATAGTGCGTGGCGCCGCGATGCAGCGTTTTCACAATATACTCCAGCACCTCCTGGTCGTGCTGGGTGACAATGGTGAAGAACTTGTTACGATTGATGCCCTCGATCACCAGATCAACCACCATGGCTTTGAGCAGCAGGCCGAGCAGCGAGAACAGGCCGATTTCTAGGCTGAACACAAAGCAGGCCGACGCGGCGATCAAAAAATCTGTGGCGAACAGCGCATTGCCAATATTCATGGACGTATGCCGCTTGAGCAGCATGGCCAGGATGTCGGTGCCGCCGGTGCTGGCCTGCATATTAAACAGGATGGCCGAGCCCAGCGCGGGGAGCATCATGGAGTAAAACAGCTCGAGCATCGGCTGGCTGGTCAATGGCTTGTCCAGCGGCACAACGATCTCCAGCAGGCGGATCAGCAGCGACAGCAGCACGGTGCAGTATACCGTCTTGATGCTGAAACCACGGCCAAACGCGGCAAAGCCGACGATGAGCAGCAGGAAGTTGACCACCATGACAATCGTGCCGGTGGACACACTGGGCAACAACTGTGAAATAAGAATCGACAGGCCGCTGACACCGCCGGTGGAGAAGTGATTGGGAAACTTGAAGAAATAGACGCCGCACGCGACCAGAACAGTTCCGGCGGTCATGAGCAGCAGGGACATCCAGTTGGACAGACGCGGGGAGCGTATTTGCATTCGGTCACACTTCTCTCTTACAAGCGATGGTTCTATTATACTGGGTGAAGCGATGCGGAGCAATCCCCGCGCATATGTGCGCGGAAAAGATTTGCATACTCGCGCCGTGCGATTTTGCAACGCAATGGTTGACAGAACGCCCACAAGAAAGTAGAATGAACATAGAATATATGCGGTGGATAGTCCGTCACACGAAGCGTAGCTTTGTGCGCGAGGTTTCCTTACCGCAGAGGGAAAAAATGGGGGAGGGTGTTTATAATGAACAAGAAAACTTGGCTTGTGATCGCGCTCGTCGTCGTATTGGCATTTGCGCTGGCTGGCTGCAACAAGGCCGTCGAGCCCGTTGCCACCGAAGTGCCCGCGACCGAAGTGCCCGCCACGGAAGTCCCGGCTACGGAAGTGCCCGCTACAGAAGTCCCGGCCACCGAAGTGCCCGCCACCGAGGCGCCCACGCCGGAGCCGACCGAAGAGCCCAAGCCTGACGTTGTGGCCGAAGTGAAGGACCTGATCGCCGCCGACAAGAACGCCGCGACGACCAAAATCCTGTCGCTGTTTGCCGATGCGAAGGCCGCCGAGCATGTCGTGGCGATGGCCGCTGATGCGGACCTGAACGCGCTGCTGTCCAAGCTGTACCGCGAGCAGCCGATCGTCAAAAAGACGCTGGAAGGTCTGGCTGGTGACGTCGGCGTGGATAAGGTTATCGAAGGCGCAAAGGCGCTGGCCGCCGAAGCTGAGGCCGCGAAGGCCGCTGCCGAGGCGCAGGCCCAGGCTGCTGTTGCCCCGGTCAAAGACATCGCGACCGAAGTGAAGGACCTGATCGCCGCCGACAAGAACGCCGCGACGACCAAGATCCTGTCGCTGTTTGCCGACGCGAAGGCCGCCGAGCATGTCGTGGCGATGGCCGCTGATGCGGACCTGAACGCGCTGCTGTCCAAGCTGTACCGCGAGCAGCCGATCGTGAAAAAGACGCTGGAAGGTCTGGCTGGTGACGTTGGTGTGGATAAGGCCATTGCGGGCGCGAAGGCGCTGGCCGCCGAGGCGGATGCCGCGAAGGCCGTTGCCGAGATCAAGCAGATGATCGAAGCTGACAAGAATGCCGCGATCATGAAGCTGCTGACGCTGGCTGCCGACGAGAAAGCCGCCGCCGAGCAGTTCCCGAAGCTGGCTGTCGAGCCCGCCATCGCCGAGCTGATGATGACGCTGCGTTCGCAGCAGCCGGTCATGAAGCGTGCGATGGAAGCCCTGCGCAGCGATCCGGTGATCGGCAAGCTGATGGAGGCCATTCCGACGCCCGCGCCCGCGCAATAATCGCTCATCGTACTTGGCAGGCTCCGCGCAATTGCGGGGCCTGCTTTTTTGCGGAATCTTTTGCCTATACATTGCGTCGCGTGCGGGGTATAATACAAAGGATAGCTTGGACCAAGGAGGAAGCGCATGGGGCATCGGTCTTTCGTTCGGCGCATTGTGCGCAACGATTACGCGTTTACTGTTCTGACCAAGATCGCGGCGGTGGCCATTGGTCTGATCGCGTCGTCGATTTCCAAACGGTTTCTGGGCCCGGCCATTGAGGGCGAGGTCGGGTACATCGATTCGATCCTGACCATTGTGGCGGTGGCAGCCAATCTGGGGCTCTATCAGCCATACCCGTATTACAAGCGGCAGAACGAGCCGGAGGCGCTCGATAAGTTCCTGAATATCTTCGCGTTGCAGTTTTTTGTCTACACGACGGTCGGCATGATCTTGGCCACGACGCTCAAAAGCACGGCGCTGCTGGCCGTGTGCGTGATCGCGCCGTTTCAGGTGCTGGCGAACCAGCTTTCCTTCATGATCATGGTCGAGGACGTGAAGTACAAGAACGTGGTGTTCTTTTCGGCACGCATCCTCAACACACTGTTCATCCTGCTTGCCGCGCTGCTGCTGAAGCCATCGCTGTGGATCGCGCTGACAATGTATGGCATCGGCAATGTGCTGACCATAGTGCTGACGGTCTGGCGGTTTAAGAGATTTGGCAATCCGCTTCGCGCGGATTTGCGCTTTTTGCGCAAGATTTTGTGGTTCGGCATCGTTTCCATGGTAACCACCATTTTGCTGACCATCAACTACCAGGTGGACATGCTGATGCTCAAGTGGATGGGCGTGAGCGATGTGCAGCGCGGGTTCTATCGCACCGGCGCGTCGCTGGCGGCGTACGGCTGGCTGATCCCGGATGCCTTTCGCGAGGTGCTGTTCTCGCGCACGGCAAAGACCGACGCCATTGACGATGTGACCTTCTCGCTGAAAATCAACTTCTACATCACCATGGCGATGCTGATCTTCATCGCGGCGCTTGGCAAGCCGATGCTGTTTATCCTGTTCGGCGAGCGATATTTGCCCGCGTACCCGGTGACGGTGGCGCTGCTGGTCGGCGTGCTGAGCATGTCGTACTTCAAGCTAATCGGCACGCTGCTGTTGGCGCAGGGCAAAAAAGGCGTCTACATCGCGACGCTGGCGGCCAGCGCAGCGGTCAACATTGTGGCCAATTATTCTGCGATCCCCGCCTTTGGCATCATGGGCGCGGCACTGGCGTCTGTGCTGTCCTATAGCGCGGCGGGCGGGGTGTTCCTGCTGTATTTCGTGCGCACATACCACGTGCCGATCGGCAAGCTGTTTGTGGTGCGGCGCGGTGAAATACAGGCGCTGATCGCCAAGGTGCGGCGTAAATAGCACATATGCGACCAATCGGTGGGGAGGGAAACCATGCTGCGAAATGCGATGCGATCTGTCGGCGCGTGCGTGCTGTGCGCGCTGCTTTTGTGCGGCACGGCGGGCGCGAGTCAACCGGAGGGGGACGATTCTTTCTTTGGTCAGGCGAGCACAGTGGCCGCGACGCAACCACCTGTGGCACAAACAGAGGGCATGCCCGCATCAACCGCGCAGCCAACCCTCGCGCCCACCGCGCAGCCCGCGCATGCGCTGCCGCCTCCGCCTTCGCCGACCATCAGCATTCTGTCCCCGGCCAGCGATGAGGGCATCGGGCCGGGCAATGTGCTGACAGTGGAGGTAGCGTATGCCGACGCGGCCCGCGTGGAGATCGAAGCCAGTTGGGACGGTGGCAACCAGAAAGCCGAGCTATCCGATGGGGGCACGACGGCGACGCTGAATCTGCCACCCGTTCCGGGCAACGTGACGGTGACCGCACGCGCGTTTTCCTCGCCGGGTGACGATGGACAGGTGTCTAGCGCCGAGGCGGAAACCGTGTTGATGGCACCGCGTGAGGTGTTGATCAACGCGATGATCGCACTGGCGCACGACAACTTTGGCGATCGCCGATACAACTTCGCGCCCGCGCAGACCGACACGGACATTGGCGTATGCAAGAATTTTGTGATGCGCATGTTTGATGAAAACAAGGAGCCTTACGAGATGCTCGCGTATCCCGGGCTGGCGCTGCGTATGCCCAAGAACAACTGGAAAAAGGACGTGGCACCCTATGCATACGGCATCGAGTGGGCGCCGGACACAGCGGACAGCGGCAATCCGTTTGATGTGGCGGCCATGTTCCGCTACAATCCCGACTTGAGCAAGGAAGAGAATCAGGAGCTGGCGCGGGAGTTTCTCATACAGGCCAAGCGCGGCGATTGCTACCAGATGGTGGGCAACTACGTCGATGGCAACGGCCCGCACTCGCTACTGCTGATACAGGATTACGATCCGAGCGAGGATATGCTGCACTGGACCGACAGCAACATGAAGGGCACGCGCAAGAACGGCGTGCGCTGGGGCTGGATTCAGTGGGATCGCGATGAAAGCATTGACTGGATGATTAAGGCGATCTGCCGGAAGAACTGTGGCGCGACATTGTACCGTCTGCGGGAGGATATCGTGTTCAAATAATTGCGCGGTATTGTACAAAGGAGGCGACAGCATGCGTGCATATCAGGGAGAAACGGTCATCCAGCACATTCGCGCGCGTTCGATGGAAAAAGACTGTCTGGATTGTGTGTGCGACGTGCTGCTGACCGATGCGCATGTGATTGTGGCGGAGGATAATTTCGACGGCACATGGACGGAACACTACGTATTGCCGATGCGTGATATGGTATCCATCGGGCTGCGGGGCGTCGAAGCGCAGGGGAAAAAAGGTGCGCAGACAAGCGGCCGTGTGGCCGATGCGCTGGGGGCTGCGCTGGGCGGACTGTTTGGCGCGAGGGAGCGACAAACGACGCCGGTTGGTTCGCAAAAGGGCGGAGGCAATTATCTTTGCATCGCGTACCGCGACGGTGAAGCACTGCGACAGCTGTACTTTTACGAATGGTCAGGGAACATCCGCAAAATGAGCAAGGCGCTGGAGCAGGTGAAACTGCGCCGTGTGCTATAGCAAAAGCCGCTGCATAGCAGCGGCTTTTTTCATGCGTGTGTTGCGCACCAGTGGGGATGCATGGGCGGCACCTTTTGCTACTTTGTCAAAGTGGCGGGGCTGGCTCCGGCGGACTTGGCACGTGCGCGCGCGCCGTCTGTCATTTCAATCGAACCATCGGGCAGCACCCACAGCGCGTCCACACCGGGCAGTGCGGCGACCAGCGCGCGGCTCTGCTCCAGCGGCAGCAGGAACGCGGCGGTGGACAGCAAGTCGGCCATGCCGGAGTGCTCGGTCAGGATGGTCACCGACTGATAGTGCGCGCCGGGCATCAGCGTTTTTGGGTCGATCAGGTGATGATACGGCTGGCCATCTACCACATAGTAGCGCTGATAGACGCCACTGGTGACCACCGACATGTTTGCCAGATAGAACGTTTCGACAATGTCGGAGTTGGCATCGGAAAAGACATTGCCGCGCGGATCCTGAATGCCGATGCCCCAGGCAACGCGCTTGCCATCCAGCGGCGGGTTGCCGACGCGGACATTGCCCCCGGCGCTCAGAATAAACGACGGAATGGGGGATTTCAGCAGTTCCCGCGCGACCACCTCGGCGGCGTAGCCCTTGGCGACCGCACCGACATCCAGCTTGAGCTCCGGATCACGATAAAAAACCGTGTTGTTGGCGGTGTCGAGCACTACGTCGGTCATATCCGTGTGCCGCGCAGCGGCTTGCAGCGCGTCCATGGGCGGCAATTCCGCGTGCTCTGGGTCGTCCAGCCCGGCATCGCGATAGTCGTGCCAGATGCGCAGCACTGCGCCCAGCGCAATGTTGGTGGTGCCGCCGGTGATCGGCTGGTTGTCGCGGCAGAACAGCAGCAGGTCCATCAGCTCCTGCGGCACGGCCACCGGCGCTTTGGCGGCGTCGCGGTTGAGCACATAGATGTTGGCAATGCCCTCGTATGCGTTGTATCCATCGTACAACTGATGCAGCTGCATCAGACGATCGTGCGCCTGATTGGCCGCGGTCTGAAAGGTCGCCTCGTCGGGCGCGTAGGCCATCAGTGTCGTCAGCGTATCAAAGGTATCAAAAAAGTTGATGCTGAACCGATCATATACCGGCGCGGCGGTCGGCGATGCAGGCGCACCGGCGGCGCATCCGCTGATCGCCAGTGAGGTCAGCAATAGCAGACAGAGCAGGGCATGGCGAAGTTGCTTCATGCGCGACAATCTCCCTTGACGGTAAATTCAGTGGCACCTCATGCAGTGGCATCATTGTAGCATGCCGCCAAACGTTTGTGAAGAACGCGACAAAAAAGAGATCCCCATGCGGGGATCTCTCTGTGCGTATACGAATTACTTCGCGTTCGCGGCGGCCTTCTCCAGAGCGGCCAGGTAAGCGCCGATGTCGATGGTCACAGAGGCCTTCAGGTCCGCATCGGCGGGCACGGCCAGGTGATGGTCATCCTTCTTCTCGGTCTTGGTGGCCAGCACGTCGGCAACGGTCTTGCCCATGCAGTAGGCTTCCAGGTTCGTGACCTGCTCATACAGCTCGAAGCCAGCGCCGCCATTGGTGCCGTTCTTGCCGGAGGTCTCCTTCATGCCATACGCTTCCTTCTTCTCGACCTTGGAAGTGATGGGGGCAGCCAAGTCAGAAACGAGGGTGCCGTCCGGCGCGAAGTCCACACGGGTCTGCGCGACGTCGAAGCTGATGGAAACGATCTTGCCAGCGTCATCAATCGTGACGGCGCAAATGGTGGAATCCACCTGAGCGCGGCCGTTGGTCTTCTCGCCGTCCTTCTCGCCAACCGGCGTGGAGGAGCCGATAGAGGTCACGATGCCCAGGCCGGTCTTATTCTCGGCGGTGGCAACAGCGGCGGAGCAAGCAACCAACGTCATAGCCAGAGCCAGAACCAGAACCAACGAAACAAGCTTTTTCATGGGAATACACTCCTTCTTAATTTCTCGATATTCGAGAATCTGCTAATATTTTAACAGGACAAACACAAAAAATCAAGGGGAATTCGTGTGTGATTTGGATGAGATTGTTAAGGAAAACGCGCAAGTACCCGAACAATCGACTTCTTAACGAAAAGAGTCCAAATATTAACAAAATAAAAAATACTAGACAAAAATATTACGTATATGTTACAATCGACATGATCACCGAAAATTTTCACGTTTACTTTAGCACGTTACCGTAATTGGACGAAGCCCGCACATTGTTCCGCTGGCAGCGATCGGAACGGAGGAAATCAACATGCGCGCACGTGGCTATTGGGCCGCGCTGGGGTTGGCGCTGACACTGGCATTGCCGGTGGCAGGCTTTGCTGCGCCCAGCGAAGCGCGTGTGGTGTCGCAGAGCACATCGCTATCCAGCACGGTGCGCGTATGGCTTTCCTCGCTGGGCGGCGCGACGACGCTGAACCTGACACTGGACGGCAATTACGCGCTGAACGGCAGCCAGTCGCTGCCGCAGGGCTCATCCGCGACGGTAAGCTATGAGGGCGGCACACTGTATTTTACCACCGGCGGCACGCGCACCAATATGGGTACGCAATTTGTGCTGCGGCGCAGCGGCGGCTCCGGCTACAGCGGCATCAAGATCGCCCAATCGCGCAATCCGAGCTATTGGTACAACGGCGACATGGAGCTCGCCGCCCGCAATGGGCGGCTATATGCCATCGCGTATCTGGGCATTGAGGATTATCTGATGGGCGTGGTGCCCTATGAGATGAGCAACAGCTTCCCCTTGGAGGCGTTAAAGGCGCAGTCGGTGGCGGCGCGCACATACGCGCTGTCAAAAATGGCCGGACGCGCGGCATACTATGATGTGGTGGATACCACTGCCGACCAGATTTATCGCGGCCTGGCCACCGGACTGGATCGTGTGCGGCAGGCTGTGGAGGGCACTCGCGGTGAAGTGGCGATGTCCGGCGGATCGTACATCAGCGCGTTGTACACCGCCTCCAACGGCGGTCAGACCGAGTCGGTCAAGAACGCGTGGAACTCCAGCGGATACAGCTATCTGGATGTGCACGATGATCCGTACGACGTGGCCAATGCGTCCTCGCCGGTGCGTTCCTATACATTCAGCGGCAGCGGCAGCAATGGCTATGCCGTGGATTCGCTGATCAAAACGAAAATCGCGTCGCAATTATCGGCGAAGGGATATTCCACCGCCAATGTAAGCATATCCGGCGTGACCAATGTGACGGCGCATACCCCGAAGTATGCGTCGCCTTCGCGACTGTATACAAAGGTCGATGTGACCGTGCGCGTAAACGCCGGGGGGCAGACCGTGTCTGGGCTGACCGCCACATTGGACTACTTTAGCGAGCTGGAGAGCCTGCTGGGGATGAGCATCAACGGCACCGCCAATGAGCTGATCTCGGTGGATCGCGTCGGTTCCGACTTCCGGCTGAACGCGCGGCGCTATGGGCACGGCATTGGCATGAGCCAGCGCGGCGCGCAGCAAATGGGCAATCAGGGCATGAACTACCTGCAAATCATCGGTTTCTATTATCCCGGCGTGACGCTGGTGGAGTACGACTTTGGCGGCACGACGCTGCCGCCGATCACCGGCACGATTCCCGACGCGACACAGCAGCCCGAGCAGCCCATGACGCCGGGCGACGGCACCGCGACGGTGACGCTGGACAATCCCTCCAGCTGGCTGAACATGCGCAGCGGCCCGGGCACGGAGAACAGCATTCTGGCGCAGCTGCGTCATGGCACGACCGTTACGGTGCTGGGCAGCAACGGCGGCTGGTGCCAGATACAGTACAACAACCTGACCGGCTATGTGATGCAGAGCTATCTGGTGCTCTCCACGCCGGTTGCCACCCCGGTACCCACCGACGCGACACCGACCCCGGTACCCACCGGGCTGGATGTCACGCCCACGCCCGCGCCGACCGGCACGCCGGATGTCCAGTACGTGGGGCAGGTGACCTTGCCCAACCATGACGAGCGCGTGAATCTGCGCAGTGCGCCCAACACGAACAGCAACATCATCCTGCGCCTGACCGATGGTACGCGCGTCGATGTGCTGGCCGAGCAAGGCGACTGGCTGTCTGTGCGCGTTGGCGAAACCTATGGCTATATCATGCGCACCTATGTTGACCGCATCGACGGCATGCAGGTGACAACGCCGGAACCGGGCGCCACCCCGCCACCTGTTGTCACCGACGCGCCGGTGGCCACCACGCCGCCGCCAGTCACTCCGCCGCCCGCCGATGGGCAGCGGCTGGCGCTGATCAATGTACCCCAAGGACAGACGCTGAACCTGCGCAGCGGCCCCAATACGACGTATCCGGTGCTGGCGCAGATTCCCAGTGGCATGGTGGTCAGCTATACACAGTACACCGCCGGTTGGTGCGCCGTCACCTACAATGGCTGGCAGGGGTACGTGATGACCAGCTATCTGACGACAATGGATGAGCCGCTGCAAACCGCTGTGCCCGCCGAGCCGACGCAAGACCCGAACCAGCCGCCGGTGGTGCAGCCCACGCCCAATGACACCGAACCGTCGGCGATGCAGACCGCGACCGTGGTGCTGCAATACAGCAACAGCCGACTGAACATGCGCACCGCGCAGTCTACCAATGCGAGCGTCGTCACCACCGTTCCGTACGGCGCCAGCGTGCAGGTGTTGCAGTACGGCCCGACCTGGTGCGAAGTCATTTACCAGAACACGCGCGGTTATGTGGCCACCGATTACTTGCGCTTTGACGGCGTGGCGAGCCCCGCGACCGTTGCGCCGACGCCGTTCGCGCCGCCCAGCGCTCCTGGCGACGCCAGCACCTTCACTCTGTATGTGCATGTGGACGGCGTGCTGAACCTGCGCTCCGGGCCGGGCAGCAACCATGGCGTCATCACAACACTGGCCAACGGCACGCCGCTGACCGCCTATGAGTATGTAGATGGCTGGTACAAGGTGCGCTGGGGCGAGGGGTTCGGTTATGTGCTGGAACGCTACGTCCTGTCCGATCCGAACAGCGGTCAGTCCAATATGCAGATGTCGCAGCTAATGTCCAGCGAGGCGACACCATCGCCGCCGCCGCAGATGGCCACCGAAGTCATCATGCAGGACGCGACGCCGACGCCGCAGGAGGACAGCACACCGACGCCGCAGGTATCCGCTGTGGCGACGCCCACCCCGGTTCGCACGCCCGAACCCACCGAGGTGCCCCGGCCAGACCCGGTGGACCCGAACGACGTGATCAATCGCGGCACAGTGCGCCCCGGCAGCGGCATCAGCGCGCACGAACGGCCTAAGTCCAGCAGCGACACTGTGGGCACGATTCCGCACGACGCGACGGTAGAAATTCTGGACTATGAGGGTGCCAACGGTGATTGGTGTCTGGTCGCGTATGACTGGATTCGCGGCTATGTGCGGCGCGAGGATCTGACGCAGGAGTATGTGATGGCAGCGGTCAACCCCAGCGGCGACAGCGGGGGCCTGACGATGTACGCGGAACCTTTCGCGGAATCGGAAGCGCTGGGGCAAACCAACAGCGGCATTGTCCGCGTCAAACGTGTCGAGAACGATTGGGTTCTGGTTCGCACCATGTCCGACCGGGAAGGCTATGTGATGGTGAGCGGACTGAACATATGGTGGTAGTACAGCCGACGAGGGGGAGTGCGCATGGAAGCGTTCCGTAGAGAAGATGAGCGATTGGACAGTCTGGATCGCGGGGGCCTGTATATTCTGCAAAAGCCGGAGGGGTTCCGCTTCGGTACAGACGCGGTGCTGCTGGCCGACTTTGCCAAGCCGCGCCCCAAAGAGCGCGTGATTGACCTGGGCGCGGGCAGTGGCGTGCTGCCGCTGCTGATTGCCGCGCGCGTGCCCGACGCGACCTTCCGCGCGGTGGAAATACAGCCCGAGATGGCCGATATGGCGCGGCGCAGCGCGGTGATGAACGGGCTGGCTGAACGCATCAAAGTGTACGCGATGGACCTGCGCAACGCCCCCAAACTGCTGGGGCATGGCAGCGCCGATTTGGTGGTGTGCAATCCGCCGTATGGCAAGCGTGGTGCGGGGCTGATCAATCCCAATCCGGCAGTGGCGTTGGCACGGCATGAATGTGATTGCTCGCTGGAGGAGATTGTCGGCGCGTCGGCGGCGCTGCTGCGCAATGGCGGCAGGCTGGCGATGGTGTTCCCGGCCGCGCGCCTGCTGGAGCTGCTCGACGCGTACCGTGCCCAGCACATTCAGCCCAAGCGCGTCCGGCTGGTGCACGCGCACACAGCCGAGGCGCCCAAACTGGCGCTGATCGAAGGCGTCAAGCGCGCTCGACCCGGCTTGCACTGGCTGCCGCCGCTCATTCTGCGCGACGACAGCGGAGAAGAAACCGAGGAACTGCGCAGAATCTATCACGAGGAAGTGTAGCGCAACCTATAGCTGCGCCGGGCGGTCGCCGCGACGCTGGCTCAGCATGGCCAGCAGCAGGCACAGTCCGGCGGGCAGCAGATAATACAGCGCGTCGGTCAGGATGTAGCAGACCATGAGCCCGGTGCCGTACAGCACATAGCGGCGTGTTTTGCGCGGCGCAAACACATGTCGCCTAAGGGAAGCCCACGAGAAGGGCTTCCTTTTCTTTTGGCCGAGCGCCGCCAACTGCTGATCGGTGGCGGGCGCTAGTCGCCCGGCAATCGCCGCCAGCGCGTCGCCGTCGATCAGGCGCAACGGCGGGTCCAGCGACTCGGCCAGCGCGGTCGCCTCGGCATCGAAGCGCCCAATGGCGCACAGCACGCCTCGCTGTGCCTCGGGCAGGGCGAGCAGCGCGCGCTGGGCGGACAGGATTGCGTTGGCACCGCTCGCGTGGCGCGGGTGCGTTTGCAGGCACTGTATGAGCAGTGTTTGCCCGTGGTACTCAGCCAGAATGCCCGACGAGCAAGCGCGCGCCGTGTCCAGCGCGTAGATGGAGCCAAGCCATGCGGTTGCCTGGCGCGCGGCGTCGGTGGCCGGGCAGAGCAGCAGCGATTCCAGCGCGATCGTGCCGCCGATACGGCGACGCAGCGCACTCTCGCGCCGCATCAGCGCGCGTTTGCCGCCCAGCGACATGGTGTACATCACCAGAATGCCCAGCGATATACCGGCCATCAGCGCGGGCACAAACTGCCCCCACAGGCGGAAGAACCACAGAAAGCACACCAACAGCACCAGCAGGCGGACGCCCAGGCGATCCAGCGACGCGCCCAGGCGCGATTTTTCTTCAAATGGGGCCAGCATGCGGTACCTCCATATAGATAGATAGGAACAGGTTGGCTTGCGGGGCAGCAGGATATGCGTTTTCTGACTGTGACGGAGCGGAAATCAAAATTCCTTTTTGATCTTACTGGCATTCTCGAACGCAAATTGGTATAATACAAGAAATCTCGTGAGGAGGGATGGCGGTGCCGGACAATCCCCGGGTGGGTGTGCTGGGCGGCAGCTTTAATCCGATCCACAACGCGCACTTAGCCATCGCGCGCGCCGCGATGCGGGCGATGGACCTCCGCGAGGTGCTGTTTCTGCCCACCGGCAACCCGCCGCATAAGCACAGCGGGCTGGCCGATAAATTCGACCGGCTGCGCATGGTGGAGCTGGCGGTGGAGGGACAGACCGGATTCGCAGCCTGCGATATGGAGGTGCGCCGCGAGGGCGTGATCTATACCGTCGATACGCTGCACGCGATGCTGGCACAGCGTCCGGGCATGGAGATATGGTATATCATCGGCGCGGACACGCTGCTAGAGCTGCATACCTGGCGCAATCCGGACGAGGTATTCACACTGTGCGGCTTTATCGTATGCGCAAGGCCGGGCTGGAACGAGGAGGCGGTGAACCAGTGCGCCAAAGAGCTCCGCGCGCGCGGCGCGAACTTGCGCTTTGTGGACGCGCCCGAGATGGACATATCCGCCACCATGATCCGCGCGTATGCGCGGCAAGGCGAGATTCCCGAGGGGCTGGTACCGCCGACAGTGGCGTGCTACATCCGGCAACACCGCTTGTATACGGACAGCGCGGATGGCGGGCAGCCGTCCTTATAATACTGGAAAAGACACTGGATGAAGGACGCATTGCGCACACGCTGGCGGTTGAGGCGCTGGCTGTTGATCTGGCGCGGCGGTTCGGGGCCGATGAGCAACTGGCGGCTGCCGCGGCGCTGCTGCACGACTGCGCGAAGAATCTGAGCTTGGCCGATATGCAGCGTCTGGCGATCGAAGCGGAGCTGACCGCTGACAAGGTGATGTGGCAATCCCGGGCGCTGCTGCACGCGCCGGTGGGTGCGTATCTGGCCCGGCGGGACTATGGGCTGTCTGATCCGGCGGCACTGGACGCGATTCGCTGGCACACCACCGGCCGCGCGAACATGAGCATACTGGAGCAGGTCATTTATCTGGCGGACATGATTGAGCCCGGGCGCAAGGATTTTGAGGGGCTGGGCGCGATACGGGACGCCGCGCGGCACAGTCTGGGCAAAGCGATGCGGTTATCGCTGCTGGATACCATCGCATATGTTCAAGAGGGGAACAAGGGGATTCATCCGGCGACGCTGGAGGCGCTTCGTTGGTTTGAATCCGGCAGAGGATAGTGAAACGGAGGAATGCACCCATGATGGAACCCAAGGAGATTGCGCTGTGCGCGGCGGCCGCGCTACAGGACAAGAAAGCGCAGGATGTACTGGTGCTGGAGATTGCGCAGCGGACGGTGATCGCCGATTATCTGGTGATCGGTTCGGGCAAGTCTGTGCCCCAGGTCAAGGCGATGCTGGAGAACGTAGATGAGCAGCTGGCCAAGCAGGGCGTATTCCCGCGTCGCAGCGAGGGCGCGGCGGAGGGACGCTGGGCCGTGATGGACTACGGCGCAGTGCTGGTACATATTTTTCATGAGCAGGAAAGAGAATACTATCAGCTCGAGCGGCTGTGGATGGATAGCGACAACATCGTGCCGCTGCCCGAAAAACCCGCAGAGGCGTAATGGGGCGAAAAGACTGGGGGCTGCAAAACAGCCCTTGTTTTTTCGCAAGGACTGCTTGACAAGGGTGCGGCGATGTTGTATATTATAAGGCGTCGCTTGTGATGGGTAGTTGCCATCGGGGTGTGGCGCAGCCTGGTAGCGTACGTGCTTTGGGAGCATGGGGCCAAGGGTTCAAATCCCTTCACCCCGACCATCTTCCCCTTCATCCGGCCCTGTGGTCAAGTGGTCAAGACACCGCCCTTTCACGGCGG
>JAVBMF010000066.1:0-44140 GCA_031552735.1 Eubacteriales bacterium | reverse complement strand
TCGCCGTTGTAGCCCTGCTTCAGGTTGATGCCCAGCTCGTTGGCGATCTCATGCTTCATGTTGTAGAGCGCCTGCTTGGCTTCGGGCACCATCGCGCGGTTGGAAGAGCTGCTGTTCTGGTTCTGGTTGTTGTACATTGTCGTCTGCCTCCAATAAAAATTGTTTGGGGTGGTTTGGGTTGGTTGTGGGTTACTTACCGGCCATCTGGCGCTCGGCCTGTTCGATCAGGCGCTTGACCATGTAGCCACCGACGTAGCCGTTCTCGCGCGAAGTCAGGTCGCCATTGTAGCCTTGCTTGAGGTTGATGCCCAGTTCACGCGCGATCTCGAACTTCATCGAATCCAGCGCCTGGCGAGCCTCCGGCACATTGGCACGGTTGGACCCACTGTTGTTGCCCTGCATGCTGCTTTTCACCTCCCGTTTGTTTTCAGCGGTATTTTTCGCGAAGGCAGCGGGCAATACACTGTCAATTGATTGCAGGGCGGATTTGGCGGCGGCGCAAAAAATTTGTGTTTTTTCCAAATCTACGCTTTTTCATATCCGCGCACAAAAAGAGCCACCCAGTTGGGTGGCTCCTCAGGTGTTTGATTTACTCGGAGATGGTGAGCTTGATGCGCCAGTCGTAGTTGACGGTCTGCGCGTTGGCGACGATCGCATAGGAGGTGTCGTTGCCGTTCTCGGCATCCTGCCAGCCCGAGCCGTCGTTGTACTGCCACTGCAAGTCATACGACACATCGTCGAATCCGACCAGCTCGGCGTCCAGCTCAATGGTGTCGCCCTCTGCGATCTGCTCATCCAACGTCGAGGTAATGGTCACACTGCGCGCGGCCGCCGGTTCGGCGGTTTCTTCGGGCAGCGGCGCTTCGACGATAATTTCTTCCTGCTCGGCGGCCTTGGCGGCTTCCTCGGCTTCCGCACGCTCCTTGGCCTCGGCTTCTTCGCGCTCTTTGGCCTCGGCCTCTTCGCGCGCCTTTTCCTCGGCTTCTTCGCGCTCCTGGCGTTTGGCTTCTTCGCGCTCTTCACGCTCGGCCTCACGGCGCGCTTCTTCCTCTTCCTCGGCTTCCAGCTCGGCCAACAGCTCCGGATCGACATCCAGCTCCGGGTTGGCCTCGCCATCCTCTTCGCCATCGACGGCGCTCAGCACTTCCTTGGTGTTCAGCGGCACCTCGGTCGCGGACGGCGGCTGCATTTTGCCCGCGCCAAAGAATTGGACGGCGGCAACCGCACCAATCACCATCACGCAGGACAGCGCGACGGCCATAATCTTCTTCATCTTCGTGTTCAGCACGGTCATCCCTCCAACGATCCTGTGCAAGCGATGCGCGCTGGTTTTTCGCTTCCACAATTTGTCTTGTGACATATTCTATTATACAGGTCTTGGCGCAAATGTCTATTTAATTGCCACTTAATGTTGACAGGCAAATGCGGTGTCCGCGCAGGAGACCAACTGGGCAAAAATGGCGACATATAATGAAGAAACGCCTGCGCGATCGCTACTGTGCGGCCTTGCCCGGCGAAACCTCAAGCGAAGCTTCATCCTCCATCGCCGGTTCGGCCAGTGGCACCTGCCCGGGGCGCGGGGGCACATATTCGGTGATGCGCCCGGCGGCGTCGGTGACATAGTGGCGGTTGCACACGCGCACCAGCTCCACATCGTGCGTGGAGATGATGACGGTTTTTTCCGCCAAATCCTCGCGGATCAGCTTGAGGATGCGCTCGGTGGACTGCGCGTCCAGATTGGACGACGGCTCGTCCATGATGATGATCTGCCGCTGCTCGACGATGCCGCGCAGGATTTTGATGCGCATCTTCTGCCCGTCGGACAGGTTGGCGGCGTTTTCGGAAATCATGCTGTCCAGCCCATCGGGCAGCGCCTGCGCCCATTCGCGCATGCCCGCGCGCTCCAGCAGCGCATAGAGCTGTTCGTCGGGTATGTCTTGCCCCAGACACAGGTTATTGCGCAGCGTGTCGTTAAACAGGTTCAGCGCCTGGCTGATGAACACGCAGTCCTCGATGTAGGGCACGACGCGCGTTTTTTTGCGCGTGTCATAGGTGATGATGCCGCCAGATTTCTCCAGCTCACCGCGCAGCACGCCCAAAAAGGTGCTTTTGCCGCTGCCGGACGGCCCGGTCAGCGAGATATGGTCGCCGCGGTGGATGACGAACCGGTCGCAGTGGATGGCGCGCCCGCTGGACTGGTAGGCGAAGTCGATATTCTCGGCGAGAATCTCGCGCCACTTGCGGTGCAGCAGGCCGACGTCCTCGATCTCGCATTCGCGCATCAGCTCGTCATAGCGCTGCATCGAGACGCGGAAATCCACATAGCTCTGGATGGTGGTGGTGACGGCGGCGATCTGCCCCTTGAGCTGCGTAAAGATGCCGGTGTAGAAGATGACCCAAAACAGCGCGCTGTAGCTGGGGTCCTGACGCAGTTTCAGCGCGATGCTGCCCAATATCAGGAACAGGATGGCGTAGGTGAACAGGTCGAACAACCACTGGCACTGCACGTCATAGGCGGTTTTTTCCACGCTCTTGGCGTCCACATCGTGCGAGCTGGCGTCGATTTTTTTCGCGAAGTACTCCTCGGCGCTCAATTTCTTGATGGTCAGCGTATTGTTCTGCACATCGCTGACCATCGCGCGGTAGCTGGCGTTCATCGCAAAGTATTCCTTGGCCAGCCGCACCTTCTTTTTAAGCAGGCGCATGTGCACCGCAATGGTGCAGGCGATCAGCACCAGCGCCATCCCGGCGATCCACAGCGACTGCTGGCTTAACGAAACGGTGAGCACCACTAGCCCGATCAGCATGTTGACCACGCTGGTCATATACGACGACACCACGGTAAATAGCTGGTTGTTGGCGTCGGAGACGATCTCCTTGATGTATTGCAGACCGAGGTTGATGATTTTTTCCGACGGCATGCGCAGGATGGTGACCAGCGACCGGCGGCGCAGGCTGCGCTGATACACGCGCGCCTTTTTCTCGCTGTAGATGCGCACCAACCCGCCCATCAGCGATTGCAGCGCGTAAAACCCGGCCAGCAGCGCGATGAAGGTGAGCAGGCGCGACAGGGTAAACGGCTCGCGAAAGAACGTGGCGGTCAGCAGTGAATAGCCGTATGCCAATAGCTGCACCAGCAGGCTGAATAAGAACAGCAGATAGAACTTGTTGGCCCAAAATTCGCGCAGCACCCTTTTCATCAGCGTCATGTGCGTGCCCCCTTGCCCATGCGGCGTTTGCCTTTCCTGTATTATCCATGTTTGCGCGGCGCATTGCAAGCACCGGCGCAACAAAAAACCGCGCATTGTTTATGCGCGGTCTTGTGTTTGTGCCCTTGATGGGGCGGCCTATGCAGCCTCTCCTGTATCAGCGGCCGCTTGTTTTCATCCGTTACGCCGCCACGGTCACTTGCAGGCGCCAGTCGCTGCGCAGCGTCTGCTCGCTGGCGTCCAGCGCGATGCTCTCGCCATCGGCGCCATCCACGTCCTGCCAGCCTTCGCCGCTGTTGTACTGCCATTGCAGCGCGATGTCCGCGTGCTCAAAGCCAACCAGCGTGGCCACCAGCTCAAACTGCTCGCCCAGCTCCACCCGGTCGCCCAGCGTGGAGGTGATGATCACCTGGCGGCTGGCGATCTCGGCCTCCAGCTCGTCGGAGGTGCTGATCGCGCCCTCTGTGGCGGTCTGCTCATCGGTCGCGGTCTCCTCGATGATGGCGGCCTCGGTGTCCACCGCTTCGGTCTGCTCGACGATTTCTTCTTCGATCTCCTCGGCGATCGCTTCTTCGATCTCCTCAGCGATCTCTTCTTCAATCGTTTCTTCGATTTCCTGCTGTACTTCCTCGGCGGTGTTTTCGGCCAGCACGGCCATCGTTCCTGTCAGTGCCAGCAGCAGGGCCAGCAGCAGGGCGATCATTTTCTTGTGCATGGGGTTCTCCTCCTTTGTGTGTGCGGACTGCGCGCTGTCAAGCGGCTTTCGCCGGTTATTTTGTCATTTGTGTGGGTGGATCACTTGATCCTTGTGCATTTTATCGCACTTTTGCGTCGTGCACAAGCGTTTTTGATGATTATCAATCCATCCTTAATATAGCCCGTCCGGAATATGAAGTTTTTCACCCTGTTTATTAAATATTCCCTTATATATCAACGCTTTGTTGATTTTTTCCATCAGCATTTATCTCTTTTTTCGCATTTTTCTATCTTCCATTTTTCTGGAAATTCCGTTCTTTTCCATTCTTCAATTATAATTATATTTTATCTCGTTGCACCGGCGCGCAAAAAAAACGCCCGCTGCCTGGCGGGCGCTGTTCCATTCCTGTTCCGGTTATGCTTTTTGCAGCAGCCACATCGTGCCCACCACCGGCCCATCCAAATCCTGGCATTCATCCAGTTGGCTGCGCACATACGCGTCAAACAGCGCCTTGCGCGCAGGATGCATCGCGGACAGCTCGGCGGCGCGGCGCGCGATGGCCGCATTGTTATAGCTGTTGCTATCGTCGATCTCTCCGGCCTCGTTACATATCTCGGCCAGCACGGTCAACCCGGCGCGCGCAAACGCATCGCGCCACTGCGCCAGCGTCGGATACGCGTAGTGCCGATACGCCAGCTCGTCCAGCGCTTGCGGGTCCCGCAAATAGGCGTCGTCCAGCACGATCAGTCCTTTTTCCCGGATGGTACGCTGCAGTTTCGTCAGGGTTTCGTCCGTCGCGCCGAGCACACCGCCCACCGCGCCAAAAATCACGGCGTCGTATCCCCTCTCGGTTCGCACGGCGTCGTTGATGTCGCCAACCGCAAAGGCGCAGTGGCTGGCAACATCGTATTCCTGCGCCTTTTGGCGCGCATACGCGATAAATTCCGGCAGAATGTCCACCCCATGCACCTTGGCGCCCAGCGCCTGCGCCACGCGCACCGACACCGCGCCTTTGCCGCACGCCAGGTCAAGGATGCGCGCCTGCCCGGGTGTCGGCAGGTGTTTTTCCAGCAGTTCCGCGACGCGCGCCGGGTCGCTGCCCAGCTCCCACAGATCCTGCAACAAATACGGCAGATCGTCTATCAATTCCACCGACTCCGCGGTCAGCGAACCGGCCAGTTTCTCTGCGGTTTCCTGTCGCATGGCGTCCTCCGATCAGTCGCGGAAGTACAGGTCGCGCGTGTACACCTTGTCGCGCACGTTGCCCAGCGCCGGGTCATAGCGGTTGGCCACAATCACGTCGCTGACCGCCAAAAACTCGTCCAGATCGCGGATCACGCGGCTGTGGAAGAACGTGTCGTCCTTGAGCGCGGGTTCAAAGATCACGACGCTGACGCCCTTGGCCTTGATGCGCTTCATCACGCCCTGGATGCTGCTCTGTCGGAAGTTGTCGGAATTGGCTTTCATCGTCAGGCGGTAGATGCCGACCACCTTGGGGTTGCGGCTTAATATGCGCTCGGCGATAAAGTCCTTGCGCGTGCTGTTGGCCGCGACGATCGCGCCGATGATGTTGTTGGGCACGTTGTTGTAGTTGGCCAGCAGTTGCTTGGTGTCTTTGGGCAGGCAGTACCCGCCGTAGCCAAAGGAGGGGTTGTTATAGTGCGTGCCGATGCGCGGGTCCAGCCCGACGCCCTCGATGATGCTTTTCGTGCTCAGCCCGCGCACCTCGGCATAGGTATCCAGCTCGTTAAAGAAGCTGACGCGCAGCGCCAGATACGTGTTGGAAAACAGCTTGACCGCCTCGGCCTCGGTGGGCTGCATGATCAGGACCGGCACGTCCTGCTTGACGGCGCCCTGCTTGAGCAGATCGGCAAAGTCGCGGGCGCGCCGCACCAACCGCGCTTCGTCCGCCGGCACGCCGACGATGATGCGCGATGGATACAGGTTATCATGCAGCGCCTTGCCCTCGCGCAGAAACTCCGGCGAGAACAGCAGGTGGGCCGCCGGGTACTTTTCGCGCATGGCGCTGGTGAAGCCGACCGGCACCGTGGATTTGACCACCAGCACAGCGTCGGGGTTGATGGCCATGGCCTGCGCGATGACCTGCTCGACCAGCGACGTGTCAAAGAAGTTCTGGCTGGGGTCATAGTTGGTGGGCGTGGCGATCAGGATGAAGTCCGCGCCGGAAAAAGCGCGCGACGCGTCGGTGGTGGCGCACAGCGACAGCGGCCTAGTCGCCAGATACTCGCTGGCCTCGGCGTCCTCGATGGGCGCGCGGCGCGCGTTGAGCAGTTCCACTTTTTCGGGCACAACGTCCAGCGCCACGACCTCGTTATGCTGCGCCAGCAGCACGGCGTTGGACAGCCCCACATAGCCGATTCCCGCAACCGCGATCTTGATGGGAACGACCTCCTTCCGGTCTGCACCGATGTCCTTTTGTTCCACTATACATGTCCCCGCGTGTGTTTTCAACTGCTTTCTTCTTGGCGCGGTCGTGCCGGGCGGGCGCGAACCCTGCCAAATCGCGCGCATAGGATACTAGCGGAAAGGAGGATCTTATGTTCGCTCAATCAAATTGTTTTCAGCAATGCTGCTGTTGTCATCCGTGCTGCGCGCGCCCGTCCCCTTGTCCGGTCACGCCCAGCCCGTCGCCCACCATTGCACCGATCACCGGCGGCGCAACCGCCGTGTCCGGGACCGGCAGCGCGGGTTGCACGGTGGTTGTGACGCTGCCCAATGGGCAGCAGGCCACCGCGCAGGTCAACGCCAACGGCATGTGGCGGGTGCTGGTGCCCGGCGGCGTCACCCTGACGCCCGGCCAAACGGTGTCCGCCACGCAAACGTGCAACGGCGCGACCCCCAGTGCGCCCGTGCAGGCGACGGTGGGCGCATCGCCCATCACGCGCACGGTCACCGGCACGGTCTCGCCGGTTGTGTTCAACGATCAGGGGTTGGGTCCGGCGTTCCTGACCCAGTTCAATATCACGGCGGAGCTGCGCGCCTCGGTCAACACCCCCGCGCCGCCCAGCCTAACCACCACGGCGGTGGTCAGCGGCACCGATGTCGGCACCTTCACGTTCAACAACGTGCCGGTCGGCTCGTATGTGCTGTATCTGCGGCGTGCGGGCTACCTGTTCCGCACGATGGCGGTCACCGTCACCGCGCAAAGCCCGAATCCGCTGGTGCTCACCCCGCCCGGCGGCACGGTGTTCAACCTGTTCGCGGGCGACGTGAATATGGACGGCGTCGTCGATGGGTTGGATCAGACGCTGCTAAACGCGGTGTTCGCGTCCAGTTACCCCACGCCGCCGTACACGCCCTATGCCGACTTCAACGCTGATGGTTTCGTTAACGCCCTGGATCGCTCGATCCTGGTCAGCAACTTTAACCGCGCGTCCGCGAACTATCCCGGGCAGGTCTGATCAATACGAGAGCGTCGCGCAAGCGGCGCTCTTTTTGCGCGCACGCATTGTTGCGCCCTGCCCGCTGTGGTATACTGTGCAGTATCACCAATGGAGGGAAAACGCCTGTGCATATCGCAAAAAAAGACGCGCTGATGTGGTTCGAGTTTTTTGCCGCGCTGCCCGAGGACGAGGAGATCATGCCCCGCCAGCAGGAGATCGCGTACGCGGCCTTCGCGCAGATCGAGGCGGCGGTCGATGCCCGCAACGCGCGGCTGATGGCCGAGATTGGCGGCCTACAGACGCTGGACAACCGCACCTACTATGTGGGCGACGCGGCCAAGTTTCCGCAGGGCTGCCGCTCGTGCCTGACCGGCACGGGGCTGACCGCCATCCGCAAGACCAACCGCTGCAACCTGTCCTGCCCGTTCTGCTATGATTACGGCGTGCTCGATCAGATTCCGCCCATTGGCGCGGGCATGTGGGAGATCGGCGGCACCAAGTTTTACGAGAAGGACATCGACCTGCTGCTGTCCATTCAACAAAAGCCGACCGGCATCTCCTATGTGTATCTGGAGCCGTTTATGGAGATCGAGCAGTATTACGGCGTCATCGGCAAATTCCACGCGGCGGGCGTGCATCAGCACCTGTACACCAACGGCACGCTGGCCACCGAGGACACCCTGCGCGCGCTGGGTGCGGCCGGGCTGGACGAGCTGCGGTTCAATCTGGGCGCGTCGGGCTGCGCCGACCGGGTCATCGAGAACATCCGCCTGGCCAAGCGCTACATCCCGCACGTGGGCATCGAGACGCCGATGACCCCGGCGTTTTACGATGCGTTCCTCGCCAAGCAGCAGGCCATCCTAGACACCGGCGTGGACTTCATCAATTGCGCCGAGCTGCACCTCAACGAGCACAACATCGGCAACTACGCCGGGGAAAACATGTACCTGAACCGGCGCGGCTACCTGTCCCCGCTGTTCAGCCGGGCGCTGACGCTGCGCCTGATGAAGATCGCCGACGACCAGCGCTGGCCGCTGGTGGTGCACGACTGCTCCAACGACACCAAGTTCGCCCGCGGCCTGAACCTGCGCGCCAAGGAAGGCGGCGCGTTCGGCGCCAGCGACTACGGCTGCGAGTTCGACCGCCTGCCCTTTTCCGCCTTTTTGCCCATCCTGCGCGACGACAGCTTCGCCTTCCTCACCGAGGAGGCGCTGCCCCCGGCGTTTCTGCCCGGTGCGATTGTGCTGTAGGGGCGGGGACGTTTCCGTCATTGACTTCCCGTCCGGTATGCATTATGCTGTCAAATAGTGTCAAGACGCTAGCCCATCACATCATGCATTGGGGTGCTCACATTGCTTTTCAGTTCGTCTATCTTTTTGTTTCTGTTTTTGCCGCTTGTCATCATCGGCTATCATCTGTTGCACGAGCGATACCGCATCTATTTCCTGACGCTGGCCAGCCTGTTTTTCTACGCCTGGGGCGAGCCGAAGTACATCCTGGTGATGCTCGGCTCCATCTTGGCCAATTACGGCTTTGGACTGCTGCTGCACGCCAGCGCGGACAAGAAGGGCATCGCCAGGCGCATCTGGCTGATCCTGGCGGTGGTCAGCAACCTGGGCATCCTCTTTTATTTCAAATACCTGCATTTCACCTTAACGAATCTGAACCGCTTGCTGGGCACAGCGTTTGCGTATCCGCACATCATCATGCCCATCGGCATATCGTTTTTCACCTTTCAGGGCATGTCGTATGTGATTGACCTGTACTGGGGAAAGGTGCGCGTGCAGCGCAATCCCGCGTACATTGCTTTTTACATTTCGTTTTTTCCGCAGCTCATTGCCGGACCGATCGTGCGCTATATTGATATCGAGGAGCAGATTTACCAGCGCACCGAGTCGCTGGAAAAGTTTGTTGGCGGCGCGCAGCGGTTTATTGCCGGTCTGGCCAAGAAGATCATCATCGCCAACATCCTCGGCTATGTGGCGGATCAGGTATTCGCGCATCCCGCTGTCGAGAACACACTGCCCACCGCGTGGCTGGGCGTTATCTGTTATGCCTTCCAGATTTATTTTGATTTTTCCGGCTATTCCGACATGGCCATCGGGCTGGGCAAAATGTTCGGCTTCGACTTTCTGGAAAACTTCAATTACCCCTACATTTCAAAGACCGTCACGGAGTTCTGGCGCAGGTGGCACATTTCGCTTTCCACTTGGTTTCGGGATTACCTGTACATCCCGCTTGGCGGCAACAGAACCGGAAACGTGTATGTCAACCTGCTGATCGTATTTGCCGTCACGGGGTTCTGGCACGGCGCCAGCTTCAACTTTATCATCTGGGGGCTATGGCACGGTCTTTTCCTCATCCTCGAGCGCGCCACGCACACCACCAAAGCGCACGGCAAGGCCCGGTCCGTTGTCCGCTGGGCGCTGACGATGCTAATCGTGCTGATCGGCTGGGTGTTCTTCCGCGCGAACGGGCTAAGCGAAGCGCTGCGCTATATCGGTGTCATGTTTGGTGCGGTGTCGTCGCAAAACGCGGGATTGACCGCGTGGTACTACATCAACGCGAAAGTGTTGGTTGCGCTGGCGCTGGCGATTGTCGCCTCCGTTCCCCTGAAAAACGCGGCGTGCTTCGCTGCGCTACAGCGCCGCCCGATATGGCCGCATGTTTCGCTCGCGCTGTCCCTCGCGCTGTTTTTCCTCTCCATCGTGTTTGTGGTTTCTTCGTCCTATAACCCCTTCATCTACTTTCGGTTTTAGGAGGGCAGCGTATGAAAGCAAAAACCGCCCGGATCATTTTCTGCGTTTTGTTCATGCTCACGCTGCTTATGCCCTTGCTGTTCGCCGATTTCACCGGCGGCAAAGTATCCGTGGGCGAAAACAGAATGCTTGCCGCGCGCCCGCCCCTGTCCAATGCGTTTAGCTGGCCCAGTCATTTCATCGGGCAGTTCGGCGACTGGTTTTCGGACAACTTGGGGTTTCGCAAGCTGTTTATTCGGCTGAACCGCAGTATCGACGCCCGGTTGGCAAGCTCCGGGCAATACAAGAACGGCCAGTACGTCATGTTGATCGGGCAAGAGGGACATCACTTTTTTGCCGATGTGGACGGCTTTTTGATCCCCAAATTTCAGGGCCAGCCTTTTCTATCCGACGACCAATTATCGGGGCTGGCGAACGGGCTGAACAGCATCAAGGCCGATCTGGACGCGAGGCACATCCCGCTGGTGGTCATGCTGTGCGCGGACAAGGACACCATCTACCCGGAGTATTATCCCCGCAGCATCCGGCGCGGCCCCGACCCCAACCAGTTGACCGTCATCACGCAATACCTCAAAGACCACACCGACGCAGACTTGTTTGACCTTCAGGCTTGCCTGACGGCGGCAAAGGCGGATTATCCCGTCTTCGACAAATACAGCGATGATCTTGAGCACTATAATGAACTCGGCGCGTTCTTTTCCTATCAGGAATTGATGTTGCATATCGGCGCGTACTTCCCCGAGATGACGCCGCTGACGATCGACGATGTAAACATCATCTACAAAAACAGAAACGGCTATGATAACATCCCGGAAGTAAGGCTCAAGCAGGAACCAGCGTTTGTTGCCATAAGCGGGGATATTTTCCAAGGCATGAGTTTCGCCCAACCGCAATTTGCATGTGCCTTTGAGAACAACGATTCCTCCTTGCCAACGATCCTCATCATACGGGATAGTTATATGAGTTGGCGCATTTCTCCTCTAATTAGCAGTTTTATTCCCCAGCACTTTGGCAAAACAATTCTTATTCATTGGGAAGACGCAGCGAACCTTGATGAATACATCGCGCGCTTCCAGCCGGACATTGTCGTACTGGAGACCGCAGAGCGCGTACTGCCCACCTTCGCAACCACCATCGCGGCGTTTGCCCGCGACTGACCCCCAGCCCGTATAATCAAAAAGAAGGGGCCTCCGCCCCTTCCCGCCCTCCCCCGCCCATCTGGCGCGGGGGTCTTTTTTCGCCATGCCCACGTCCAGGTCTCCCCGCTCACCCTTCCATGCGCCACACCACGCGCTGCCCGGCGGCGCACGTCTCGCCCAGCGCCAGCGTATCGTCGGCAAGCTTGCGCGCGGCGACGCCCTCGCGCGACACCTGCCGCCCGGCAAACGCGCCGCACGCAAAGCTGTCCAGCCAGATCTGGCCGTACAGCACGTCCAGCGTAACGGTGTGCGCGGCAATGTCCACCGTGCCCCACGCCTCTGCCATGCTCCAGAAGAACACGCCCTGCCCGTCCGGCGGAAAGAAGCCCATGTGGCCCTGCGCGGCGTCATAGCGAAAGCCGCTGTACGCCAGCAGCAGGCTATAGCTGGCCATGCTGCGCGCGTAGTTGCTGCCGCACTCGATCTCACTGAACGGGTTGCGCTTGTTGCCGTCATAGCGGTCGCGCACCGCGTCCACCACGCGCATGCCCTCGTCCATCAGCCCCGCCTGGATCATGTGGCACGCAGCGGCGTACTCAAAGCCGGTCATGCACTCGCTGGCATAGGTCAGCGGCACGCTGGGCTGATCCTGCGCGGGCCACGTGCACATCAACAGCCCGGATTCCTCTTGCAGCGCAAAGAGCCGCCAGGTATTGGCCACCTCGCGCATCGCGCGGAAGTTGTGCTGATACAGGCTTTTCAGCGCCACGCGCGCCTTGTCCGGGTCAAAGATATCCCCCAGACCGCACAGATGCGCGTGCCACTGCGCCACCATCTGGTCAATGCCGCAGCCGCCGACAATCTGGTACTTGATTTCGCCGGTTTCGGCGTTCCAATAGCTGGCCGCAGCGTCCGGGAAGGGTGCCAGCACCCGCGCGTCGCGCACGTCCAGCCGCTGGGCAAAATATGCACCGTCAAACAGCTCGGCATTCAGCCGCGCTTTGCCCTGTTCATATAGCGCCGCGTATTCGGCCTGCGCCTGTGCGTCGCCCAGCACGCGGGCGATCTCGGCCCCGGCCTTCAGTGCCGCCAGATAGAACCCGCTCAGCCAACTATTGGCGCCAAACAGCTCCATGTCCAATGTGTGGTGCTGGCGGCCGGTGATCAACCCGCGCTTGTCCGGGTCCCAGCGATCCGGGTTGTCGGGCGACCAGGCATAGGCCAGCGCTTTTTGCAGGCTGGGCCACTTCGCGCGCAGCCACGCCACATCGCCGCTGATCTTATAGTCGCGCCAGCACTTGATGACGCCGCCCATCTGCCCATCCACGCACGGCCGAAAATCCATCCGCGCGCGCCCTAACGGCAGCATCAGCCGGAAGCTGACATCGCCCGCATCGCCCTGACAATACGCGTATTCCAGATCGCGCATGCCGCGCTCCAGCTTGGGGAAGAGAAACGGCAGCGCGTAGGCGTAGTTCCACACATGCGTGCACGAGCCCTCGCAGGAGCCCTCGGCCATCAGCGCGCCCTCGAACGCGTAGAACTCGCCGCGCTCCAGCCGGTAGCACACCGGCGACTTGAGCACTGCCAGATTCGCGCCCACCGCTTCCAGCGCCGCCGGGGGCAGGCTGGAGGCATACAGTGCCCGCGTGAAGGTCTCGGTCTGCGCCAGCAGCGCGTCAAACCCGCGCAGCGCGGCGCGCGCCACGCCCACCGCGTCGTCAAACAAGCTGGCGTAATAATGCTTCCAGTACCGATACACCGGCTGCCCCGCGTCGTCCTTTTCCGGGTTCCAGTCGTTGGACATCAGCGGGTAATACCAGCTCAGCACAAAGCGCAGCGTGCGCTTTTCCCCCGCCGGAATGCGCGCGTGCGCGGCCAGCAGCGCGGTGTCCTGACAGGGCTCGCCCTCGCCGGGCGCGTACACGCGGTTGACAAACCCGCCGGGCCGCGCCAGATCGCGCAGGTACATCTCGCGCTCGTCGCACCACGCGCCCCGGTACCAATACTGCTGATAGCTCAGGCTGTCCGCGTCGGTGGCGATGCAGCAGCCGCCGCGCTGGCGTTCGGGCTGCGCCGCCGGGTTCGCGTGCGTCAGATGGATGCCACAAAAGCCGGGCTCCTGAACCAGCGTGTGCGCGTGCCGCCCCGCGCCCACCGGGTTGCGCAGGTTCAGCGCCACGGTATAGTCCAGCGTGTTTTCGCCGGTGTTCTCCAGCTCGATGGCAAAGAACGCCGCCGGCATGCTGGAGTCGCGGTCGTTGTGCGGGATGAACGGATTGAACGCGGTCATGCGCACTTTTCCGGGGAAGTGCGCGTCGGCAAAGTCCAGCCGCGCGATGGGAAACGCGCCGGTGAACGCGCAGTGCGCAAAATGCGGAAAACCGGCCATGCTCGCCGGTTCGGGGCCAAACCCATAGCCGCTGTGCGGCACGCCGCCGCGCACATATTCGCCGGTATACCCGGTATGCAGGTCGCCGTGCAGCACCCGCGCGTCGATCACGCCGGTTTTGTCCTCCGCCCTGACCGCAAAGTGCGAAAACCCGTTGCGCGTGCGCTTGTTGGGCTTGCCGAATAGCTCAAAATCCACCAGCGCGCCGTTGCCCGCCAGGCCGACGCAGCCGCTGCCAATGCCGCCCAGCGGAAAGGAAATCTCCCGCTGGTCGGCGCCAAGGTATTGTTTACTCATACGCTGCCCAGCTCCTCCAGCGCCACGCTGCACCCGCCGTGCGTGCGCGAATGCTCCGCCGCGAACGCTGCGAAGTGGCTGCGCATCGACTGGTCAATGGCGGAGAGCGCCGCGCCGTCCATGCTGTCACCGCGCACCAGTGCCAAAAGTTCGCGCACCATTTGGTTGTCGCCGCCGCCATGGCCGGAGAAATCGTCGGACAGCGCGGACACATCCACGGTGGTGGTCTCGCCGCCAAATCGCGTCACCTCAATGACGTTCTTGTCCATGTCGGCTTCCAGATCGCCGCGCGTGCCCATGATTTTCAGGCTGCGGTATTGCTTGCTGGTCAGGCCGCACATGGTCAGCGAAACGGTCACCCCGTCGTCCAGCAGCAGGTTGACCACCTGATGATCCACCACGTTGTTGTCGCAGTGATAGACGCAGCGGCCATACGGCCCCTCGCGCAGCGCCTGATAGACCGCCTCCTCCGTGTGCACCGGGGTCAGCACAGAGCACGGCCAGTCTCGCTCGCTGTGGCGAAAGCCGGTTAGCGCATCGGTGATATAAATTTTCTCCGCGTCAAACGGGCAGTCCGCCTTGACCGCGCAGCCGTCCAGACAGCGCATGGCCGCGCCCGCCGGGGCCTTCTCCGGCCGGAACAGGTACAGGTCGCCGTACGAGCTGACGCTTTGCGGCTCCTTGCCCGCCAGCCACAGCAAGATGTCCAGATCGTGGCAGCATTTTTGCAGGATCATCGGGCTGGTCTCGTCGCTGTTGCGCCAGTTGCCGCGTACAAAACTGTGCGCCTGATGGTAGTACCCCACGTTTTCGATGGCCTGTATGGTGACGATCTCGCCGATGTCCCCGGCGTCTAGGATGCGCTTGATCTCGCGGTAGAACGCGGTATAGCGCAGCACATGGCACACCGCGACATGGCGGTGGTGCCGCTCGGCGGCGCGCAGGATCGCCCGGCACTCGTCCAGCTTGGGCGAGATCGGCTTTTCCAGCAGCAGGTGATACCCCAGCGCCAGCGCGGCGATGGCCTGCGCGGCGTGCGCGCGGTCCGGCGTGCAGATAAATAGCACGTCTGCCAGCTTGCCCTGCGCCAGCATCTCCTCGGCGCTGGCAAAGCACTGCGCGGGCGCGAGGCCAAATGTCTCCATCGCTTCCTGCCTGCGCGCGGCGGACACATCGGCCACCGCCACGATCTTCATCTCATCCGGGAACAGCAGCGCGTATTGCGCATACGTCTCCCGCCCACGGTTCCCCAACCCCGCGATGGCCACCGCAACTTGTTTTTGCATGGGGTGCATGATCCTTTCGCGTCATATTCAGACCAAGTAAAGGCTGCCGAGAAATGTCCAGATGGGCGCTTATCGGCAGCCGTCTACTGCCGTTAACCCTTCACCGCGCCCACGGTCAACCCCTTGACAAAGTACTTCTGGAAGAACGGAAAGACCATCAGCATGGGCCCGGCGGCCAGCACGGCCATGGCCATGCGCGCGGATTCCTTGGGCAGCGCGGCCACCTGGAAGCCCGCGGGCATCTGGTTGGTGGAGTTGGTCAAGAACTCGATGTTCTTCATCATGCGGTATAGCATGTATTGCAGCGGCACCATGTCCTCTTTCTCAATGAACAGCATGGCCAGCCACCAGTCGTTCCAGAATTTCAGCATAATAAACAGCGCCACCGTGGCCAGACCGGGCTTGGAGAGCGGCAGGATGATCTGAAAGAACGTGCGGTATTCGCTGGCGCCGTCCAGCATGCAGCTCTCCATAATCTCCATGGGGATTTTCTGCATGAAGGTGCGCAGCACCAGCACAAACCACGGCGTGATCAGGTACGGCACAATCAGCGCCCAGATGGTATTCTTCAGTTGCAGGTACTTGGAGATCAGCATATACCACGGCACCAGCCCGCCGGAAAACAGCATCGTGAAGAACAGGAAAAAGCTTAGCCAGTTGCGGAAGCGGAAGTCCGAGCGCGACAGCGCGTAGGAGATGCCCGCCGTCAATATCAGCGACAGCAGCGTGCCGATCACCGTCAGCGCGATGGACACCATATAGCTGTTGCCGATCATGGTGGGGTCGTTTAGGACGTAGATGTACCCGGTCCAGTCAATGGCGCGCGGAAACAGCGCGTAGCCGTTGCGGATCAGGTCTGTTTCCGGCGAAAGTGAAATCGACACAATGGAAATCAGTGGCACAATGCACAGCACGCAGATCGCGATCATCACGATATGGATGACCACGCGGCTGATCTTCCCGCTCGTACTTTCCATGGCAATACGCTCCTTTGCTCAGCAATCAGAGGGGGTCAGAAGGCGCTGTTTTCCGGCTCGATGCGCTTGACGATGGCGTTGGACACCATGACGACGACAAATCCCAGCACGGACTGATACAGGCCCACGGCAGTACTCATGCCCAGATCGCCGCTGAATTTCAGCATGCGGTACACATGCGTGTCGATGACCGCGGTCACATCGCGCAGCATCTGCACATCGCGCGGCACAAAATAGAACAGGCCAAAGTCCGCGCGGAAGATGCCGCCGATGGCCAGCAGCGTCATGATCGACACCAGCGGCGTTAGCAGTGGCAGCGTGATGTAGCGGATCATTTGCAGCTTGTTCGCGCCGTCGATCTGCGCGGCCTCGTAATACTCGTTGGATATGCCCATCAGCCCCGCGTAGTACAGCACGCTGTTATAGCCCACGGTTTTCCACGTGTTCAGGAATATGATGAATCCCGGCCACCACTTAGCGGTGGTGTAGAACGAGGACAGGTTGATGCCGAACAGCGACTTTAGCTGCTTGCCAAACGCGACCGGCAGAATGCCCTTGGGTGCCAGGAACGAATAGACCATATAAGTGACAATGACCCATGAAAAGAAGTAGGGAAAGAAAAAGATGGTCTGATAGGTTTTCGTCAGCCTGCGGCTGCGGATTTCGTTGAGCATCAGCGCCAATATCAGCGCGAACACCGTCCCAATCACGATAAAGGCCGCGTTATACGCCAGCGTATTGCGCGTGACGGCCCACGCGTCGTTCTTAAAGAAAAACTCAAAGTTCTTAAACCCGTTCCAAGGGCTGCCGAACACATCGTCATACCGCACGTTTTTGAACGCCAGAAAGACGCCGCCCATCGGAATATAGGAAAAAATGAATACCAGCAACGTCGCCGGTAACGCCAGCACCATCAGTTGCCTGGTCTTTTTGCGATGCAAACGTGAAGGCCTCGCTTTTGTCATGCCGTCCGCACCTCCCGCGAATACTTGTGGGGTTTTGTGTGATATACAGCGCGGGTTCCTCCCTGGATTCGGGAGGAACCCGCGTAAGGGGGCTATGATGCGAATGCGTGTGTTACTTCGCGGCCAGCCAGGCATCCACCTGCTTCTGCATTTCGGCGATGATCGCGTCGGCGCCGGCCGCGTCCATCTTGTCCAGGAAGGTCTGGTAGTCGGCCTCGCTGAGCATGCCCAGTTCCATCGGCTTCTTGTATTCCTGCGCGACGGCGGAGCAAGCGGCGGCTTCGGACTTGACGGGCTCGGAATCGAACAGGAAGCCGCACAGCGGGGAGGCGGTCGCTTCGGTGTTCATCTTGCGCGTCTCGTCCCAGATGTTCAGGTCCATGCCCACGTCCGGCGTGGTCTGGAAGTTGCTGGCCCACATCCAGTCCATCACGACATTGTACTTGTCAATGCCCTGCTGGGTTTTCTGGATATGACCGTCGTCGGTGTAGGTGAAGTGGGTGCCTTCCACGCCACGGCACAGCGTGTCATAGAAGCTGTTGTGCGGCGCGCCCTCGGCATTGGAGTTGAACAGTTCCAGCGCCATCATCGCGCGCTCGGGGTTCTTGCTCTTGGCGTTGATGGTGGTCATGGTGGCGATGATGCCGCCGGTGGTCAGCATGGGCTTGCCCGACGGAATGACGGTGCAGGGGAAGCCGAGCATGTCGGTGGTGATCAGATCGACGCCGGGCTTATAGGTGCCGTTCATGGCGACGGTCTGCAACTTTTCCTTGGATTCTTCGCGGCCCACATCAATGGCGATGCGGCGGTCGGCGTCCATGTAGCCCTGCTCGTTGAAGTAGCGCAGGTCGCCGATCAGCTTTTTGAAGGCGTCGGTCTTGAACTGGTTGACGACGGTGGTGCTGCCGGTGGCCACATCAATGGCGCCGGGGGTCACAAAGCCGTTCAGCCATTCTTGGTTCAGGTATTCCTGCTGGTTGGCGATGTCCGTCAGGAAGTACTTCTCGGGGTACTTCTCATGCATCTTGGCCAGGAAGGAATCCAGCGAGCGGATGTCACCGGGGACGAAGTCGCGGCTCAGGTCATAGCCGGTCTCGGTCAGGAACTCGGTGGGGATGGTCACATCCGCGATGCGCGCGGAGATCTGCTCGTTGATGACCGAGTAGTTGCGGCCCTTGATCTGCGCAGCCTTCCAGAACACTTCCGGCACCTGCTTATAGGTCTCGGGCATGTACTTGGGCAGCAGGTCGGTCATGTCCAGGAACGCGCCCTTGCTGGCGTACAGGCCATAGTTCAGCAGCCAGTTGGCGGTGAAGCAGATGTCCCAATCATCGCTACCGGAGATGACGGTGCTCATCTTCTCGTTGTAGTCCGCATAGGTCAGCGGGCGGAAGTCGATGGTGGTGTTGATCTTTGCTTGCAGCAGCTTGTTCACTTCCGCAAAGACCACCTCTTGGTCCGGGGCCGGCCACGCGCCGGGGAAGTACCAAATCAGGGTCACAGGCTCCAGCGTGTTGCTCGACGCCATGGCCAGGCTCGGCACCAGACCCAGCATCAGCACCAGCACAAGAAAAACCGACACAAAACGTTTCATCATGTTCTCCTCCTCCAGTTATGGGGTTTTTGTTGCTTCCAGTATACCGGGTTCACCCGCAACAAAAAATAGAACATGGTAAACAATTAGTGCAAATTATTGTACAATTCGGATATTTTCCCTATGGAAGATTGGACAAATCTGTATAATCTGCTCAGTTAGAGCCAGCAAATAACACCGCTCAGCGCCCGATTGTATCCCCGGCGAAGTCCGCCCAGCTCGCACTGAGCGCCGCCGCCGTTTCCTGCGCGGACAGGCTGCCGTCCAGATAGCTCTGCAAAATCTCCGGGCACGTCGCGCCAAAGGCACTGGGCCAGCCCGACGCGCCCAACTGCCACGCGCCGTCAGCGGGCGGCGCGCCATAGATGCGCTGGTTCAGCGCCTGCCCCTGCTCGCTGGTCAGGAAAAACAGCAGCAGCGCCCTGGCCTGCGCCAAGTGCTCGCCGCTGGCGTTCAGCTTCCACACGGCGGGCGGCGTGGCGCGCAGGCGCGCGTCCTGCGCCGACTCGCTGACCGGCAGCGGCTCCAGCCCGATGTTCACATACGGGTCCATGCGCTTGATGGTGGTCTCGCACCAGTTGCCCAGATACGACATGGCGGCCTCGCCCTTGGCGATGGCCTGCGCGGCGGCGCGCCAGTCGGTCTCCAGCGGATTGGGCTGCCCGTTCGCCAGCGTCAAATCCAGATAGGCGAGCAGCGCGTCGGTGTCCAGGCCGCTGCCGCCCGGCAGGGTCTGCTGTGGCGCATGGAACTGCGCCGCGATGTTTGTCAGCACGCGCGCCTCCTTATAGGCATTGCAGAACGGCAGGATGCCCGCCGCCTTCAGCGCGGCGCAGGCCGCTTTCAGCTCGGTCAGCGTTTGCGGCGCTTGCCCGATGCCCGCCTGCGCAAACAGCCGCTTGTTGTAGATCAGCCCATAGATTTCCCGCGCGCCGGGCAGGCCGACCACCGCGTCCCCCTCCCGGCACGGCGCAATGTCCGCCGCGTCAAACTGCGCCAGCGCCGCGTCCCCCGCCCAGTCGTAGGCGTACTGGGCAAACATGCCGTTCTCATCCCCGGCGCGGTTCATCCACACATCGGGGATTTCGCCCGCGTTCAGCCGCGTTTTCAGCAGCACGTCATAGTTGCCGGACACATGCTCGGCCTGCACCTTCACGCCGTTCTCGCGGCCAAACTGCGCCAGCGCCTCGTCGATCTCCGCCTGCGCGTATTCGCAGTCGTCCAGCCACTGGAGGGTGATGGTTTGGTGGGCGGCGGGCCGCGTGGGTTGGCTAAGCTGGCTGTCGCGGTCTGTAAACACATACCGGAACAGCCACGCGCCAAACAGGGCCAGCGCCAGTGCCAGCGCCACCCACGCCCACATTTTCTTCATTGTTCGCCGCCTCCCCGCCGTCGTGATGCCGCGCTATGGCTTGCGTATTTCCTTGGGCGAAATGCCAAACCGGTTCTTGAACGCCTTGCTAAAGTAATGGCTGTCGTTAAAGCCCACGCGGTGCGCGATCTCCTGTATCTGCTCGTCGGTCTGGGTCAGGAAGCGCTTGGCCTCGTTCATGCGCACGATCATCACCCACTCATAGATGCCCATGCCAAACTTCTCCTTGAAGCGGCGCAGGATGTACGCCTTCGACAGAAAGTACTTTTTGCAGAAGAAGTCCAGGCTGATCTCCTCTGCGTAGTGCTCGCCGATGTAGCTTTTGATTTCCTCGATGAAGGAGCTTTGCGGCGTCACGTTGCCAATGGCGCACACCGCTTTTTCCAGCGTGTCGTACAGCTCATGCGGATTGATCGGCTTGAGCAGATAGTCGAACACGCCAAAGCGGATGCCCTCGCGGGTATACTCGAAGTTGTCAAACCCGCTCAGCACGATCACCTTGCCCTCAAAGCCGATCTCCCGGCACTTGCGCAGCAAATCGGCGCCGTCAGACAGCGGCATCTTCATGTCGGTGATCACGATGTCCGGGTTTTCCTGCCGGATCAGCGCCAGCGCGTCCACGCCGTTGTCGCTCTGGATCACGCGGCCGATGCCCAGCCGCTGCATGTCGCACATCTGGATGATCGCCTGGCGCACATGCGGCTCGTCGTCCACCAGCAGCAGTGTGTACATCCCGCCCCCTCCTTTCGTCTACATCAGGGTGATTGTGATCTCCACGCGGAAGAACGCGCCCTCCTGGCTGTCGATGACAAAGCGTACGCCCTTGGGGTACATCATTTTCAGCCGCCCATACAGGCTGTGCAGGCCGGTGGACGACTCCTCCTCCGCCAGATAGTTGGTGCTGGCGATCTGCGCGCGCAGCGCGGCCAGCTTTTCGGCGGTCACGCCCTTGCCGTCGTCGCTGACCGTGATGCGCAAAAACTCGTTCTCGCGGCGGATGACAACGCCGATCACAATGCCCTTGGTGTTGGCTTCCAGCGCGTATTTCATGGCGTTTTCCACCATGATTTGCAGGCACAGGCGCGGCACTTCCGCCTCCAGCGCCATGTCGTCCACGTCCAGCTCCATGCGCAGCCGCTCGCCAAAGCGCAGCCGCCCGATCGCAATGTAGTTCTGCACGTTCTCGACCTCATCGCAGATCGACACATTGCTGGCGTTGTTGATGCAGTAGCGGTACGTGCTCGACAGCGCCTCGATCATCTCGCAGACCGCCGTATCACCGTTGGCATACGCCTTGCCGGAGATCGCCTGCAACGAGTTGTACAGGAAATGCGGGTTGACGCGGGCCTCCATCGCCTTTTGCAGCGCGCGCTGCTCGCTGCGGATCAGGCCGCGCTCGGTGGCCAATAGCTGGCGGATGCGCCGGGTCATTTCGTCCAGCTTGCGGGCGATCACGCCGATTTCATCGGTGGCGCTCTGCGCAAAGGTGATGTCGCCGTCCGGCACCTGCGAGATGCCCTCCAGCAGCCGATACACGCTGCGGGTGATGCGCCGCACCGACGCGTAGGTCAGCAGGAAGGCCAGCAGGATGGAGAACGCGGCAATGCCCAGCGAGGCGATCAGCACCGACGACATCTGCGCGAAAAAGCTGGTGCGCGGCACGATCTTGACCATGCGCAGCGCGCCGTCGTCCGACCGCACCGCTGTGCGCAGATAGTCCTGCCCCTCGTAGGAGAAGCGGCTGTCCTCACCCAGCAGCAGCGGCACCGTTTCCTGTATGATGAAGGAAGGCGCGGTGGTATAGAGCAGCATCGCGTCGTTGAGGTAGAAGAAGAACATTTCGCCCTCGGACAACTGCGCAAAGGTGATCAGTTGATTGATCACCTTGGGATCGACATCCACGCGCACGATCATCGCTTTGTTGTCCTTGCGCTGAAAGTCGATGATGCTGCGGTAGTAGCTGAAAAACACGCCCTGCTGCTGATAGCCCGGGCCGATGTACTGCATGCGCGGGCTTTTGTCGATGTCGGCGAACCACTTGGCGGCGCTGTAGTCCAGCGTCTTGGTGGACAGGTGCGAATCGTCGATCACAAGGGCGCGCCCCATCCCGGGCAGGTAGTATTCGACGCGTTTGACGTTCAGGTTCCTGCGTCCGGCGTTGAGCAGCCGCAGCTTTTCCGCCACGGTGTTGAACGAATAGCGCCCGGTGATCAGCGATTCCAGCAGGCCCTCGTCCTGCCGGATGTTCAGCGAAAAATCGCTCAGCTCCTCCAGATAGTTCTCAAAGTCGTTCATCGCGTTGTCCAGAATGTTCCGGTTGTGGGCGAAGAAGGTCTTTTCAAACTGCATGGACGAGTATTGGTACAGCACAAAGACCACCAGCGCAATGCACAGCATCGTGACGGAGGAAAGCACCCATATCAGCCGTTTGAAAATGCTTCTGCGCACGCGCATGGTGATGTCCCTTCTCCGGCGCTTACATCGGGAACCACTTTAGCTCCATCGGCGCCAGCGTGGCGCTGCGCTTTTGCCCGTCGCCCAGATAGTAGTCGGTGGTTTGCGGCTCCGATGTGTTGTTGGCCAGCGCATAGACGCCCTTTTCCGGGTACGCGGCGCACTCCACATTCACGTTTTCCGCATACCAGCGGCGCAGCGTCTGCTCGCGAGAGGCAGCCCAGTACACCGCTTTAAGCAGCAGGCGCGCGTTGCGCGGGCTATAGGGCAGCCCGGCCAGATACGCCGCGCGGCCCTTGCCATAGGGGTGCACGCTGACGCGCGCGCAGCCGTCGCGGCTATCCAGCACCGCCGTATCGGACGCGACGGCGTACACATCGTCCACGCACGCGCCCAGCTCCAGCGCGCCCAGCCCCTCGGTGATGAAGTGCGCGCTGTGCTGCGACGGTTCGTATTTGCTGGTGCCCAGCGACAGGCAATTCTCCTTGTCCACGCCCAGCACATCGGCAAGCTGGAAGTAGCGCCCCTGATGCTGGTACGCGGACGGTTCGCCCACGCCGATGAATCCGCCGCCCGCATGCACCCACCGGCGCAGCGCGCAGATGACCTGCGCATCCGCCCACACCTCGCCGCCGCTGAAGGCGGTGTACGCCGGGCCCGCGTTGATGATGACGCTGACATCCGACGGCACCCCGTTGCGGATGTCGTCAAACGACAGGAACGACACGTCCAGCGCCAGCCCGGACAGCGCCTCCAGCACGCCGAGGTAGATGGCGGTCTGCTTATAGGGCAGGTCGTGGTGCACCAGATAGCACTGCCAGGCGCGCAAATCGCCCCAGGCGTTGAGCATCGCCACCTTGCCGGGCAGCGTATACGGCTGGGTCTTTTGCGCCTGATCCATTAGCGTGCGGAACTCGTTGGCGATCTCGCTGACGCGCTCCACAAAGTCCGGGAACATCGCCGCCAGCGCGGGATAGCCGCCATAGCCGATGCGATCCACGCTGTTGCGCAGCATCGCGCGCCGCGCTTTCAGCCAGCAGTCGTTCAGCTCCAGCGTGGGCTGCCCGCCCTCGTGGAACGTATCGGGGAAGAAATAAGGCAGAAAGCGGCCCTCGGTATATGCCACCTGCGGGATGTCGGCGATCATGCGCAGCGTCACGCCGTTGCCCACCGAGCCCACCACCGCGTCGATGCCGATCTCGCGCCAATACGCGCCGTACGGCTCCGTGCCGATATAGTTGTCGCCCAGGAACATCATCGCCTCTTTACCATAGCGATGCGTCAGGTCCACCAGCTTTTTCGCGGTCCGCGCCACAAACCGCTGTACAAAGTCCATATATGCCCGGTACACTTTGCTGGGCGAACGGAACGTATTGTTGTAATACCCCTGATCCACCAGCTCCTCCGGGCGCGGCTTTTGCCCGTACTCCTTGGCGAACGCTTCGATCAGGATCGGGCTGTTCGACGTGTTGTACCCAAACCAGTCCACGTATTTTTTCTGCGCCTTGTCGGAGTAATTGAGCGTGAAATGGTAGAAGAACGTGGTAAAGCGCACCACCCGCACATCGGCGTGGTCTTGCAGCCACGCCTCATAGAAGGCCAGCATCCGCTCGCAGGTGGCCGGGTTGGCCGGGTCATACGGCAGCGACGGCGGCACATCGTCGCCCCACTGGTTGACCAGATGGTTGTACATGTGGGTGGGGTCCCAGGTCTGATACGCCAGAAACGCGACCGTGTACGCGTGGAAGGGCTTGGCGTCGGTCAGGGTCACCACGCCGTCGGCGTAGTGCCAGGCATGCACAACCTCGCCGGTGGTGCGGTCGATCACTTCCCACCATGCCTTGGGGTCATGGTGCGCATCCACCAGAAACTCGCGGCCAAAGTAGTCCGCCAGCAGCGTGATGGAAAGCGTGGTGCCCTCGGCCACGCGCTGATCGGTCAGCAGATAGATGTGTTGCAGCTCGTCCGGGTGCGCCTTGGCATACTCCTGGTCCTGCCTGACGGGAAAGAAATTGCTATATACCTTGTCCACGACCTTGCAGACCGCCGCGGAAAGCTTCGTGCCGTCGCTGTCGCGCACCGCGTCCGCCCCCCAGCGTTCAATCAGCTCGATCAGCTTTTCATCCATGTTCTCCTGGGTGGGCATCGTGAAGCGACCCTTCGACATACAAATGATCCTCCTCATTGGGTTGTTTGCCTGTCCATGATACCCAAAGCAGCGCGCGCTTTCAAGCATTTTAGCAACAAAAGCTGGCGCGCGGAAAAAAGTCAGGCTGTGCGCAAAGCGGGTGGGGGGTGGGGGGGCAAGCGACACGAGCGACGGCTTTACACCGTCGCTCGCATCCCTACCTTATCCCTTTATCTCTCACACCATTTCGCGTCTCACGAAACCAGCGCCGCACGGATGGCTTCCCCCATGTCCGTGGTGCTCACCAGCGTGCACCCTTCGCTATGGATATCCGCAGTGCGCAGCCCCTGCGCAAACACTTTTTGCACCGCGTCCTCCACCGCCGCCGCTTCCTTCTCCAGCTTCAGCGAGATGCGCAGCAGCATCGCCGCCGATAAGATGGTGGCCACCGGGTTTGCCTTCCCCTGCCCGGCGATGTCCGGCGCGGAGCCATGAATGGGCTCATACAGGCCGAACGACCCGTCGCCCAAACTGGCGGAGGGCAGCATGCCGATGGAGCCAGTGATCATACTTGCCTCGTCCGACAGGATATCCCCGAACATGTTGGACGTGACCATCACGTCAAATTGCAGCGGATTGCGCACGAGCTGCATGGCGGCGTTGTCCACCAGCATGTCGGTATACGCCACCTGCGGGTATTCCTCCCGCAGCCGGTGCATGGTCTCTCTCCACAGGCGCGAGGTTTCCAACACATTCGCTTTATCGACAGAGCACAGCTTCTTGCCGCGCTGCATGGCCAGCGCAAACCCCACGCGGCCGATGCGCTCGATATCGCGCTGGGTATAATACTCCGTGTCAAACGCGGCGGTGCCGGTGTCCACGGTCTTGCGGCCGCGCTCGCCGAAATAAATGCCGCCGATGAGCTCGCGCACGATCATGATATCAAACCCCTCGCCAATGACCGACGGCTTGAGCGGGCAGGCATCCAGCAGGGCTTTGTGCAGCGTCGCGGGGCGCAGGTTGGCGTAGAGCCCCAGCGCCGCACGTATGCCCAGCAGCCCCGCCTCCGGGCGCTGATGGCCGGGCAGATGCTCCCACTGCGGCCCGCCCACAGCGCCCAGCAGCACGGCGTCCGACGCCTTGCACACCCGCACCGTTTCTTCCGGCAGCGGCACGCCGCATGTGTCGATGGCGCATCCGCCCATCTGCACGGCGGTGAACGCAAACTCGTGTCCAAACAACTCGCCCACCCGCGCCAGCGTGCGCACCGCCTCGCGCGTAATTTCCGGGCCAATGCCGTCGCCCGCGATGACCGCAATGTTATATCGCATCGGCATCCTCCCCGCGCAGGGATTCCAGCCAGCCGCCCGCGTCCATAATGTCCTGAATGAACGGCGGGAACGGCAGGACGTGGTAGGTTTCGTTTTTGCTGAGGTTCTTGATTTCGCCGGTGCTGAAATCCACCGCCACCTCATCGCCGTCGCGGATCGCCTTCGACGCCTCCGGGCATTCCAGAATCGGCAGGCCGACATTGATGGCGTTGCGGAAGAAAATGCGCGCGAACGAGTCCGCGATGACCAGCGAAATGCCCGACGCCTTGATGGCGATCGGCGCGTGCTCGCGCGAGGAGCCGCATCCGAAGTTCGCCCCACCGACGATGATATCGCCCGGCTTGACCTTCTGATGGAACGCGGGGTCCAAATCCTCCATGCAGTGCACCGCCAGCTCCTCGGGCGTGAACACATTCAGATACCGGGCGGGGATAATCACATCCGTGTCCACATGATCCCCGTATTTGATGACTTTCGGCATGTTTTCTCCTCCTCACATCTGTTCCGGGGACGCGATGCGGCCCATCACCGCGGACGCGGCCGCCACCGCCGGGCTCGCCAGATACACCTCGCTCTGCGTGTGTCCCATGCGCCCGACAAAGTTGCGGTTGGTCGTGCTGACCGCGCGCTCGCCCTTGGCCAGGATGCCCATATACCCACCCAGGCAAGGGCCGCAGGTCGGCGTGGAGACCGCGCAGCCCGCATCCACGAACACAGCCAGCAGCCCTTCTTCCATCGCCTGCTTATAGATCAGTTGTGTGGCCGGAATGATGATTGTGCGCACGTTCCGGCTCACTTTGCGTCCGCGCAACACCTTCGCGGCGATGCGCAGATCCTCCAGCCTGCCGTTGGTGCACGAGCCGATGACCACCTGATCGATGGGCACGTCGCCCACATCGTCGATACTGCGCGTGCAGTCCGGCCGAAAGGGGAAGGCAACGGTGGGGCGCACGGCGGACAGGTCGATGTGGATGACGCGCTCGTATGGCGCGTCGGGGTCGGGCGCAAAGACCGTGTAGGGGCGGCTCACCTTGCCCTTCATATAGGCGATCGTCGCGTCGTCCACCGGGAAGATGCCGTTCTTGGCCCCCGCCTCAATGGCCATATTCGCCATGGTGAATCGGTCGTCCATCGTCAGCGCGGCGACGCCTGGGCCCGTAAACTCCATCGACTGATACAGCGCGCCATCCACGCCGATTGCGCCGATGATATGCAGAATCACATCCTTGCCCGACACCCACGGCCCAAGTTTTCCGCTCAGCACAAACTGGATGGCGGTGGGCACCTTGAACCACGCCATGCCCTTGGCCATGCCGGCGGCCATGTCCGTGCTGCCCACACCGGTAGAAAACGCGCCCAGCGCGCCGTATGTGCAGGTGTGCGAATCCGCGCCGATGATCAGCTCGCCGCTCGCCACCAGCCCTTTTTCCGGCAGCAGCGCGTGCTCAATGCCCATCTCGCCCACGTCATAGAAGTGCGCAATGTTGTGCACGTGCGCAAATTCGCGCACCACTTTGCACTGTTCGGCGGCTTTGATGTCCTTGTTGGGGGTGAAGTGATCCATCACCAGCGCGATTTTTTCCGTGTCAAAGACCTGGGTAAAGCCCGCCTCGTCAAAGGCGTGGATGGCCACCGGCGCGGTAATGTCATTGCCCAGCACCATATCCACCTTCGCGCGGATAAGCTGTCCCGGCACCACCGCAGGCAGCCCCGCGTGTGCCGCCAGAATCTTTTGGCTCATGGTCATGCCCATGTGTGCTCTCTCCTTCCCCTATTACGGAATCAGCAGCAGGCGGTTGATGCCGTTCACATACGCCTTGATGCTCGCCTCGATGATGTCCGTGGACAGTCCGCGTCCGGTGACCACCTCGTCGCCCTTCTTGAGTTTGACGATGGCCTCGCCCAGCGCGTCCTGCCCCTCGGTGATGGAGCGGATGGAGAAATCCTCCAGCGAGAACGCGCAATCCACAATGCGGTTGACCGCGTTGAACACGGCGTTGATCGGGCCGTCGCCGGTGCTGGCCTCTTCGATTTCCTGGTCGTCCTTTTTCAGTTTGATGGCGGCGGTGGCCGGGATGGTGCTGCCCGAATTGACCACAAAGCGCACGATCTGATAGCCGCTGCCCATCACATACGATTTATCGCTGGCCAGCGCGATGATGTCGTCATCGCTGACCACCTTTTTGCGGTCGGCCAGTTGCTTAAACTGGTCGAACACACTCTCCAGCTCCGCTTTCTCCAGCTTAAAGCCCAAGTTCACCAGCCGATCCTCAAACGCGTGGCGTCCGGAGTGTTTGCCGAGCACCATTTTGCTGGAGGGGATGCCGATGTCCTCGGGCTTCATAATCTCATAGGTCAGCGGATTGGCCAGCATACCGTGCTGATGGATGCCCGCCTCGTGCGCAAAGGCGTTGGCACCCACGATGGGCTTGTTGGGCGCGGGCGTCACGCCGATGATGCTGGACAGCGTCTTGCTGACGTGATAAATCTGCGTGGTATCGACGTGGGTCTGCGCGCAAAAGAAGTCCTTTTTTGTGCTCAGGCTCATCACGATCTCTTCGAGCGACGCGTTGCCCGCGCGCTCGCCGATGCCGTTGATGGTGCACTCCACCTGCGTTGCGCCGGCTTTGACGGCGGCCAGCGAATTGGCGACCGCCATGCCCAGGTCGTTGTGGCAATGCACCGACAGCGCCACCTGGTCGATGCCCTTGACGTGCGCTTTCAGGTACGTGATCAGGTCGAACATTTCCTGCGGCGCGATGTAGCCGACGGTATCCGGCACATTGATGGCGGTGGCGCCTGCCTCGATGACTGCGGAATACAGCTTGACCAAGAAATCCCACTCGCTGCGCGTGGCGTCCTCGGCGGAGAACTCGACCTCGGCGAAGAACTTCCGCGCATACGTCACCGCCTGCACTGCGCGCGCCAGCACCTGCTCCGGCGTCATCTTCAGCTTATACTCCATATGGATCGGCGACGACGCCAAAAACACATGCAGATACGGCTTCTCGGCATGCTGGAGCGCCTGCCACGCGCAGTCGATGTCCTTCTCGGTCGCGCGCGCCAGACTGGCCACATAGCAGCCTTTCGCCGTGCCCGCGATGGCCTTGATGGCCTCGAAATCATCGGGAGAGGCGATGGCAAACCCCGCCTCGATCACATCCACCCGCAATGCCTGTAGCCGCGCGGCGACCTCCAGCTTTTCCTGCAAATTCATGGAGCACCCCGGCGATTGCTCACCGTCGCGCAGCGTCGTGTCAAATACTCTCACCGTTCGCATCAGAATTGTTCCTCCTTCATCCCCTTCATTTTTAGCTGATCCCTGTATCGTTTGAGCCATCCGGTCAGCGGCCTCTCGGACGGCGGCGAAAACGCCGCGCGCCGCTTGGCAATTTCCGCGTCGGACAGCTTGGCGTCGATCCGATAATGCGGAATGTCCAGTTCGATCTGGTCGCCGTCCTGTAGCAGCGCGATCAGTCCGCCTGCGCAGGCTTCCGGCGACACATGCCCGATGGCCGCGCCGCGCGTCGCGCCGGAAAAGCGCCCGTCGGTGATCAGCGCGACGTCCTTATCCAGCCCCATACCGGCCAGCGCCGCCGTTGGCCCCAGCATCTCGCGCATGCCCGGGCCGCCCAGCGGCCCCTCATACCGGATGACCACCATGTCCCCGGCGCGAATCTGCCCTGCGAAAATGGCACGGGACGCCTGCTCCTCGCTGTCGAACACCTTCGCGGAGAACACGCGATGCTGCATGGCCGGATCGACCGCCGAGCGCTTGACGACGCAGCCTTCGGTCGCCAGATTGCCGAACAGGATCGCCAGCCCGCCAGTGGCGCTGTAGGGCGCGTCGGCGCTCCTCACCACGTTGCCGTCTGGCGCGGGCACGTCGGCTAGGTTTTCCGCCACCGACTTGCCGGTGACCGTGGGCAGCGCGCCGTCCAGCATCTTCTTTCGCAGCAGCTCCTTCATCACGGCGGGCACACCGCCCACCAGATGCAGGTCCTCCATAAAGTGGTTGCCCGCCGGGCTCAGCTTGCACAGGTTGGGCGTGCGCTCGCTGATCTCGTTGATCAACGCCAGCGGGATGGACACGCCGGTTTCCTCGGCAATGGCACTCAGATGCAGCACCGTATTGGACGAGCAGCCCAGCGCCATGTCCACGGTCAGCGCGGTGACAAAGGCGGCTTCTTGCAGGATATCGCGCGGGCGAACGCCCTGTTCCAACAATTCTATGATCTTCATGCCGCTCTGCTTGGCGAGGCGGATGCGCTCGGCACTGACGGCGGTGGCGGTGCCGTTGCCGGGCAGCGCCATGCCGATCGCCTCGCACAGGCAGTTCATGCTGTTGGCAGTGAACATGCCCGCGCAACTGCCACAGGTGGGGCACGCCGCGCGCTCGCACGCGGACAGCGCCGCGTCGTCCATGCGGCCGCTCTGGTGCGCGCCCACCGCCTCGAACATGTTGGACAGGCTGACCGCCTGTTGCGCATGCCGCCCGGCCAGCATCGGGCCGCCGCTGACCACGATCGACGGAATGTTCAGCCGCGCCGCCGCCATCAGCATTGCGGGCACAATCTTGTCACAGTTGGGGATCAGCACCAGCGCATCAAAGCAGTGCGCCATCGCCATCGTCTCGACGGAATCGGCGATCAGCTCGCGCGAGGGCAGCGAGTAGCGCATGCCCGCGTGTCCCATCGCAATGCCGTCGCACACGCCGATCACCGGAAACATCAGCGGCGTGCCACCGGCCATGCGCACGCCGTCCTTGACTGCGGCGGCGATGGTGTTCAAATGCGCGTGCCCGGGCACCACCTCGCTAAAAGCCGACGCGATGCCGATCAGCGGACGTTTCATCTCCTCGTCGGTTAAACCCAGCGCGTAAAACAGCGAGCGATGCGGCGCGCGCTCCGGCCCCTGAAAAACTTGGTCGCTTACTCTGGCCATTGTTGTCCGCCTTTCGGTTATTTTTTCAGCCACGCCATCATGCCGCGCAGCTTCGCGCCGATGGTCTCCACCGGGTGCGCCGCCTCCACCGCGCGCATGGCCAGGAAGTTCGCGCGGCCGCCCGCCGAGTTTTCCTGTATCCAGTTGCTGGCGAACTTGCCGCGCTGGATCTCGGTCAGCACCTTCTTCATCTCTTTGCGCGTATCCTCGGTGATGATGCGGCTGCCCGTCACATAGTCGCCATACTCGGCGGTGTCGCTGATGGAATAGCGCATCATCGCGAACCCGCCCGAATTGATCAAATCCACAATCAGCTTCATCTCGTGCACGCACTCAAAGTACGCCATCTCCGGCGCGTAGCCCGCCTCGACCAGCGTATCAAAGCCCGCCTTCATCAGCTCGGTCACGCCGCCGCACAGCACCGCCTGCTCGCCGAACAGATCGGTCTCGGTTTCCTCCTTGAAGGTGGTTTCCAGAATGCCCGCGCGGCCGCCGCCGATGCCCGACGCGTATGCCAGCGCGCGCTCTTTCGCGCTGCCGGACGCATCCTGATGGATGGCAATCAAGCAAGGCACGCCGCGCCCTTCCTGATACTGGGTTCGCACGGTGTGCCCGGGGCCCTTGGGCGCGATCATGAACACATCCACGCCCTCAGGCGCCTTGATTTGGTTGAAGTGCACGGCGAAACCATGCGCGAATACCAGCGATTTGCCGGGCGTCAAGTGCGCGCGGATATCACTCTGATACACCGCGGCTTGGTTCTGATCGGGAATCAGCAGCATGATGACGTCGGCCTTGCTCGCGGCCTCGGCGGTGTCATAGACCGCAAAGCCCGCCGCCTTGGCGTCTGCGCGACGCGCCGAGCCGGGCATCAGGCCCACGATCACTTGAAAGCCCGATTCCTTCAGGTTGAGCGCATGCGCGTGGCCTTGGCTGCCATAGCCGATGATGGCGATGGTTTTGTCTTTCAGCGCGGACACATTGCAGTCGGAGTCGTAGTACATCTTGATCATGTGGGGATTCCTCCTTACCATATTGAGAGTTCATGTGTGACAGAGATCGCCGTGATGCCCGTGCGGCACAGCTCGATGATGGTGTAGTCCGATAATATCCGCAAAAAGCGCTCGCACTGCTGGGCATCGCCGGTAAATTCCAGCACAAGCCTTTTCCCGTCGTCGTGGACACTGCGGCAGTTCAGCCCCTCCAGCGATGCCGCCAGCGCCTCTCTGCGCGCGGGCGACACCATGAGCTTGACGATCATGAGTTCGCGCGCGATGGTCTCCGCCGTGGGCAGCAGCGCCACCGATTGCACATCCTCCAGCTTGTTGAGCTGCTTGATGATCTGGTGGATCGCCGCGCTGTCGGTCTGTGTCATGATCGTAATGCGCGAGATCTCGGGATGACCGGTCTCCCCGACAGACAGGGAAGCGATGTTGTACCCGCGACGGCTGAACAGCGCGGTTACCCGCGTCAGCACGCCAAAATGGTTGTTGACCAGCAGTGACAGCAGCCACATCTGCATCAGGATCACCTCCTCATTCACAATACAGGATGTCCTTGTCGGATTTGCCCGGCGGGATCATGGGGAACACCTTCTCGTCCTGACCGATCCGGCAATCGATCACGCAGGTGCGGCCGCTGCCATGCGCCTGACCGAGCGCCTCGGAGAACGCCTCCATCGTATCCGCCCGATACCCGCATGCGCCGAATCCCTCGGCCACCTTGGCAAAATCCGTGCCGCGCGGGGTATACGTGCCGTAATAGCGCGAGTCGTAAAAGATGTTTTGCCACTGCCGCACCATGCCCAGCACGCCATTGTTCATCACGATCACGATAACCGGCAGCTCGTGGGATACCGCGGTCGCAAGCTCCGCCACGTCCATATGAAAACTGCCGTCACCGGTGATGAGCACTACCGTGCGCTCCGGCGCCGCGCGCTTGGCGCCAATCGCCGCGCCCAAGCCAAAGCCCATCGTGCCCAGCCCGCCGCTGGTGACAAAGCTGTCCGGCCTGCTGAACGGATAATACTGCGCCGTCCACATCTGGTGTTGCCCCACATCGGTGACGACGATGGCGTCCTCGCCCACCTTGTCTGCCAGCGCACGCAGGATGCCGCGCGGGTTGGTCTGCTCGGGCTGCGTCTCGGCGGGCATCGGGTGCAGCGACTTGAACTTCTCCAGCTCCTCCCACCAAGCTTTGTTGGAACGCTGTGGCAGCGCGGACGCGAGCTGCTGCAATACTTCCTTGGCATCGCCCGCGATGTGCAGGTCGCAGATCACGTTCTTGTCGAACTCCGACGGATCGACATCCAGATGGATCAGCCGGGCATTGGGCGCGAACCGCTCGCGGTCGCCCGCCACGCGGTCGGAGAACCGGCAGCCGATGCCGATGAGCAAATCGCAGTGTCCGCCCGCGTAGTTGGAGATCGGCGTACCGTGCATCCCGATCATGCCCAGCATGCCCGGGTGACGTGACGGCAGCGCAGTGAGTCCCATCAAACTGGACGCGACCGGAATGTTGCATTTTTCCACCAGTGCGCGCAGCTGCTCCGCAGCCCCCGCCCGGATGACGCCGCCGCCGCAAAACACCAGCGGCCGCACGCTTTTTGCTATCATGTCCGCCGCCTGCCGTATGCGGCCTGTCACCACCTCGGGCATCGCGCGCGTTGTGTGGTGGCCCGCCGGAACGTATTCGCACGTCGCGACCGACACATCCTTGGGAATATCCACCAACACCGGCCCGGGTCTGCCGGAGATCGCGATCGCGAAGGCGTCGCGGATGGTCTCGGCGACTTTCCGCACATCGCGCACCAGCACATTGTGCTTGGTGATGGGCATGGTCACGCCGCAGATATCCACCTCTTGGAACGAATCGCGGCCAATCAGCGCGCTGGACACATTGCCGGTGATCACCACCATCGGGATGGAGTCCATATAGGCGTTGGCGATGCCGGTCACCAGATTGGTGGCGCCCGGGCCGGATGTGGCGATCATCACGCCGCACTGGCCGCTGATGCGCGCGTAGCCGTCCGCCGCGTGGCAGCCGCCTTGCTCGTGCGAAGGCTGAATCAGTGTCAGCCTGTCCGCGCGTGCGCTTAACGCATCAAAAATGCCAATAACCTGTCCCCCGGGATAGCCAAATATCGTATCCACTCCCTGTTCGAGTAGGGCTTCCACAAGAATCTGCGCTCCATTAAGCTCCATGCCGCACCTCCACACAATTTGGCATTCCTCGGTAACAAAAAGCCACCGGCGCTCCTTACGAGTGCCGGCGGCTGATTGATCACGGATGGTCGTCTCTTTACTTCGACAAACCTTCGATCCGAGAAACCCGCTGTCCGGCATTCTGAGGAATCAGAATTAGCGCGATTACTACTAGAATAATCACGGCCAGCAGGCTAATCAGATTGTTGTTTTGCGCGTAGTTCACGAGATGTTCTCCTTGCGATACAAATTTGAGTTATTTTGCGATTATACCATCAACCGCAGGTCGCGTCAAGTCATCCATGTGCATATCCGCCGAATATTTATACGCAACCACCCATTGATGCGCGTCCGGCAGCGCACCGTACTGGATGCCGGTCAGGGTGTCGTACAGCCGCTGGGTCAGCGGGCCAATGGTTCCGCCCGACAGCCGCGCCGCGCGCGTGCCCCATTGCAGCATGCCCACCGGCGAAATGACCGCCGCCGTGCCGGTGCCAAACGCTTCCAGCAGCGTGCCCGCATCGGCGGCGTCAAACACTTCATCCACAGTGATCGGGCGTTCCTGCACGTTTTCGCCCATCTCCCGCGCCAGCGCCAGCACGCTGTCGCGCGTGATGCCCGGCAGAATGGACCCGCCCAGCGGCGGCGTCACCAGCGCATCGCGGAAGCGGAAGAACATGTTCATGGTGCCGACCTCTTCGATATACTTGCGCTCCAGCCCGTCCAGCCACAGCACCTGCGTGAACCCCTGCTCCGCCGCGCGCGCCGTCGCCAGGATGGACGACGCGTAATTGCCGCCGGTCTTGGCCTGTCCCACGCCGCCGCGCACCGCGCGCACCAGCGCATCCTCCACGCGGATGCTGACCGGCGCGAGCCCCGTGGGGTAATACGCGCTGACCGGCGACAGGATGATGTAAAACAGATACGAATGGGAGGCGTGCACACCGAGCCGTGGATCGGTGGCCACCATCGTCGGGCGGATGTAGAGCGACGTGCCGGGCGTAGAGGGCACCCAGTCCTCCTCCAGCCGCAACAGCTCCAGCAAATCCGCCAGCACCGCCTGGATGTCCAGCTCCGGCATGCACATGCGCTGCGCCGAGCGATTCATCCGCGCGAAATTGTCGGCCGGGCGAAACAGTTGCACCCCGCCATCCGCGCGGCGATAGCACTTGAGCCCCTCAAAGATGGTCTGCGAATAGTGCAGCACGCTGCTCGCGGGATCCATCGCGATGGGGCCATAGGGCACAATGCGCGCATCGTGCCAGCCCTGCCCCTCGTCATAATTCAGCAGGTACATGTGGTCGGTAAACACCGCGCCAAAACCCAGCGCGCCCTCGTCCATCGGTTTGGTTTTCGGGCAATCCGTCTTTGTGATGCTAAGCTTCCGCATGGCTTGCTCCTTCGCGCGCAATCGGCGTTCGATAATTTTGTCTATTATACCCGCGCGCTTTTGCACTGTCAATCGGAAAAGCACAGTGGCGGACCTGGCTCCCCCCGCTTTGCAGAAAGTTCCCCCCCAATCCTGCACAAAAAAGGATTTTCCAGGAAGCTGGACGAAAAACTCTTTGCGCTGAACCCGGCAAAGATTTCAATGCGCGATAAAGGAGAGCACATGATCACGCTGCAACATGGAGACCTCATCGCCATCGCGAGGGGCGTGCAAAGGGAGAACATCGCTTTTGTGGCCGAAACGCTGCTTGCGTGCGGCATGCGCTATATGGAAGTATCGCTCGTGAAGAGGAAGAGGGCCTGCGCTGCATTGAGGAACTGGCCACGCGGTTCGGCAAGGATTTGTCCTTGGGCGCCGGTACGGTGCTGCGGCCCGACCTCGTCGATCGGGCGCTGAACGCAGGGGCGACGTACCTCATCACGCCCGCGTTCGACAAAGAGCTCATCGCCTATATGCTGCAAAAGCGAGCGCAGGTTTTCCCGGGTGTCTTTTCTCCCGCCGACATCATGCAGGCCCTCAACATGGGCATCACGCAGCTCAAGCTTTTTCCCGTCGCGGATATTCCGGCGGACTTCATCAAGCATGTCAAAGGCCCGTTCCCGCGTGCCGAGTTTATCGGTGTGGGCGGTGTCAGCGTAGAAAATATCGCAGATTATTATCACCGGGGTTGCCGGTTCTTTGGGCTGGGATCCGATCTTATCCCGAGGGGCGCCGATCCCTCCATGAAGGCCGCCATCGCCACGCGCGCAAAAGCATATCTGGCGGCGATGGCGGAATTGAAAGCGTAGGCAAGAGGGCGAAGCAGTTGCGCCGCCCTCACTGTCGCAATTGAATATGCGCATGCCTCTGCTAATCCTCCCCCCCCGTGCTTAACCCCGATTTAATCTTCGCAATCGCGAAGAAATGTTGACATTCGCGACGGTGTATGCAATAATTTCCTACACACATCATGGAATTTATTGTAAGCGTGGTGAGAATCGTGTACATCAGCTACAAAAAGCTATGGAAGCTGCTGATCGACAAGGATTGGCTGAAAAAGGATCTGCGCGAGGCGACCGGCCTATCGCAGGCCACCATAGCGAAACTGGCCAAAAACAGAACCGTCAGCACCGATGTGCTGGCCAGGATCTGCTGCGCGCTGCATTGCAGCCTGCCCGACATCGCCGAGGTCATCTCTCTGGATGAGGCAGTCTAACCCAAGCAAACATTTTGCAAGGAGCGTATATGCAGCAGAACATCGACGATGTGACCATGGATCGAATCAAGGCATCCCTGCTCGATTGCTATCGGGACTTTATCTCGATCGCCAATGTCAATCGCGATATCATTTATTTCAATCCTGCCGCGTACCGGATGATGGGCTATGAGGAACATGAGCGGCCCAACATCCTCCGCACCGAGGAACTGCATACCCCCGAGGCCGACGAGATCGCGCGCACGCAGATCCAGCCGGCGGTTTTTCGCGACGGCTATTGGCGCGGCATCAGCTACATCCGCCACAAGGACGGCTCGCCCATCACGGTGGAAATGACGGTGTTTCCGATCTATGGTCAGGATGGTGAGGAGTACGGCACGGTCGCCATCATGCGCGATGTGGACGAACTATCGAAGGTCAACGAGCAGCTGCGCAAGAGCATGGATATGTTCCAGAAGGTGATGGACTCGGCGCGCATCGGCATTGTGCTGATCAACATGGAAAACCACACCATCGAGATGAGCAACGAATACACCAAAGAGTTGCTTGGCCTGAGCGATGCGCCGTTGGTAGGCCAAAAGTGCTACGACGTGCTGTGCCACCGCTCATTGGATATGTGCCCGCACATCCATCAGACCGACAAGTTTTTGCTCTTCGAGCGCTGCATCGAGCGTTCGGACGGCACATCGGTGCCCATCATCAAGACCGGCACACGCATCCAGATCGGCGCAACCCCTTATCTGGTCGATACCTTTGTAGACATCTCCATGCAAAAAGCGCTGGAGAAGAACCTGCAGGAAGCGATGTTTGCCGCCGAGGCTGCCAATAGCTCCAAGAGCGAGTTTCTCTCGCGCATGAGCCACGAGATGCGCACGCCGCTGAACGCGATCATCGGCATGACGCAGATTTCCGAAAAAGTGACCGAGGTGGACAAGCTCAAGGGCTGCATCGACACCATCAAGCTATCATCGAAGCATCTGCTCGGGCTGATCAACGACATTCTGGATCTCTCGAAGATCGAGGAAGGCAAGCTGGAGTTAAGCCCCGAAGCCTTCACCGTCACCGAGATGATCCGCAAAATCGCGCTGCTCATCAGCCCTAAAGCGCAGGAAAAGCACATTGACTTTGTCACAAAGGTCGATCCGGACATCCCAGCCTATCTTAGCGGCGACGCGCTGCGCATTTCACAGGTGCTGCTCAATTTCCTGTCCAACGCGGTCAAGTTCACGCCCGATCACGGCGCCATCCACCTGGATGTGCAGTGCCTCTCGCACGACGCCAAGGCGGCCATGCTGCGCTTTGCGGTGCGCGACAGCGGCATTGGCATCACGCCCGAGCAGCTCGACCGCCTGTTCAGCCCCTTCACGCAGGCCGATGGCTCAATCTCCCGCAAATATGGCGGCACGGGCCTGGGGCTGGTGATCAGCAAGCGCCTGATCAACCTGATGCAGTCCGATGTGGAGGTCACCTCTACCTATGGCGAGGGCTCGACCTTTGCCTTTGACCTGACGCTGCCGATCGCCGACGAGTCCGACTACGTATCGCAGGAGGAAGAAGGCACGGTCAGCACGGAGTCGGTGAAGAAGCTCTTCACCGGCAAACGCCTGTTGGTGGCCGATGACTTGGAGGTCAACCGCATGATTGTCGATGAGTTGCTGTCGGGCACCGGCATTGTGTTCGACGAGGCCACCGATGGCAGTCAGGCGCTGGAGAAAGCCTCGAACACGCTGTACGATATCATCCTGATGGACATCCAAATGCCAGTGATGGACGGCTATGAAGCCACCAAACAGATCCGCGCGTTGCCGCCGCCGCATGGCCAGGTGCCGATTGTCGCGATGAGCGCCAATGTGTTCAAGGAGGACGTGCGGCGTTCGCTGGCCACCGGCATGAACGCGCACATTGGCAAGCCGGTCAACATCAATGAAATGCTGACTGTCATGAGCGGACTGCTGCGCGGCCATCGCGATACAGCAGAACCTGCTGAAAAGGCAAAAAACGTGCGCCATTTCCGCAGCGGCATCACCGCCGCCGATTACGACGAAGGGCAGTTTGACTTTGCGCAGGCGCTGGAAAACCAGAGCGGCGACATCTCCAAGCTAGAGGCAAAGTGCGACGAGTTCCTGCGCGGCATGGCGTACTTCGCGCTCAACGGCGCGATGGCCACCAGCAATTACCCCGCCGCGCTGGAGGCGCTGGACGCCTTTACCACGCTGTCTGGTGAGCTGGTGATGGGCGCGGTGACCGCTTTTGCCAAGAATGTGTCCGAGTGCATCCGGCAAAAGACGTACCAATACGCGCGCATGTATTTGCTGGACCTCACGCAATGGTATCCCAAGGTGTGCACCATGCTGTCAGACCTGTTGGAATAGACGCAAAAGCCGCTGTCTCTTCACGAGATGGCAAGCTATCATGCATGCAGAATTTCTATATATAAGAAGGAGAACAAGCATGTTCCATTTCATCCAAAAACTAAGGCTAAAAAAGCAAGTCAAAGCATCGGTGAATGATTTTCATGCTTTGTGGGAAACCGACTTCGACGACATATGGCGCATGGACATCAAGAACAACTTGCTTGTCGCATTAAACGGGTGGCTATGCAAAAAAAGCAATTATGGCGAGAATATTGGGAATTTATCAGGTGCGGAAAAAACATTCTACCTCATTTTTCAACTTGAAAGTGAAGTGAATAACGGAGGCTTTTCTCAGTATTATTATAATAGCAGCGGTGACTTTGCCAATGACATTGCCGCCGCCTTGCGTGATATCGGCGCATATAAAACCGCCGATCTATGCGATAAGGCGCTTGCCGCTTTCGGGGGAGCCTTGCCCAAAAATCGTGATGAACGAGAAGCGCTATTGGATAGCGCCTTTACAGACGAAATAGAAGCTGTCCTGCGCCAATGTGACACGGATTTTTGTTCTTGCCCCGATGATTTGGTGGCGTTGAATTACAACTATGTAATGGCCAAAAGAGGCCAGTTTACACGTTGATCGCACGCCCACCACGCGCTACCTATAGAACGCCCGGCCGACCGCCGAGCGTTTTCCTATACCCCGCCAAAACGCACTTTTGTCGTGTTCATTGGCTGCTAAACGCCGCTTCCCGCACAATCGCGAGGCGACGGCCTTTTGCATAAACACACCCTGCTTGCCAACCGAGCATCTCATCAGCTTCAATATAAAAAACCAACGTACGCTGCCTGCATAAGATGAAAGAGAAAAGGAGGTTCTCTCTCATGCTGATGCGTCGCAACCGCACAATATCCAATCTGCGCAGAACAAACGGTTGCTGTCCCCCTTCCTGCCAAAGGATCATGGGCTGCCTGCCGTCGCCTGTCTGCGTCCAGTCTATTCCCCGATGCAGCACCTATCCCGGTTGCTGCAATGCTTCTTGCCGGCCGTGCAACTGTCCCCCTTGCCGCGATATCCGAATTACCGGCCCACAGAACGGTGGTACTGCCAATCCGGGCGATCCCGTCACCGGCCGGGGCACGCCCTGTTGCTGCGTTGAATTGTACATCGACGGACGCTTTGCCGGGTCGGTTCCCACCGACGCGAACGGCAATTGGTTGTACCAGCCGCCGACGCCGTGGACCGGCGGCCGCCATTGCGTGCGCGCGATCCTGCGCTGCCCCGGCGACCCGGGCGCGGGCGCGCCGGAGGATACCTCGTGCTTCACCGTTCCAGAGGAGCCGAAAATCCACATCACCGGCCCGGAGGATGGCGGCACCGCCGATCCGGAAGACCCCGTCACCGGCACGGGCGAGCCCGGCTGCGAAGCGGAGCTCTTTATCGATGGCGTATCCGTTGGCCGGGTGCCGATCGGCGCGGATGGCAACTGGATCTACGAACCCAACCCGCCTTGGACGCAGGGTCGCCATTGCGTGCGCGCCGTGCTCCGGTGCCCGGACAGCCAAAGCCCCAACCCGCCGCAGGATGAAACCTGCTTCGACGTCGTATACCCCGCCTGCCCACCGCCGCCTATCGATTCGCCGGCGCTCAACGAGGTGATCGCCTCCTCCAGACCCTCCATCGCGGGGCGCGGCGTTCCCGGCAGCCAAGTGCAGGTATGCGTGCTGAACAGTGTCGGCACAACCATTTTTTGCGAAATCGCCACGCTGTTTGAGGATGGCGAATGGGGCGTGCAATCACCGAGCGACCTGCCGGACGGCACCTATACCATCGTCGCCACCCAACTGGGCGGCCTGTGCAACCCGACGGACGCCTCGCGCACGTTTTCGGTCTTCACGGTGGACACCAGCTTCCTGAACGTGAACCTGATCTCGTTGGTGCGCGGCGCGGTTTTCCGGACGGTGGACATGGTCATGACCGGCTCGGCCTCACCCAACACCACGCTGTCGATCTATTACCTGCTGCTGACCCCCGGCCAGCCCGTTCCCACCGCAGCGGAGGTTATCGGATATAACGATTCCGCCACCTTGACCACCGGCAACGCGGTGCGCGGCCGGTTCACGCGCGCGCTGACCGCCGTCACGCAGACCTTCCCCTTCGTGCTGAGCGGCAAGGAGGGCATCACCCCGCTGCCGCTGGAGACTGGCGTGATGGACGGCTTTAACTACAACATTTACGCAGTGGGCGTGACCAGCGAGGGACGTTCGACCGGCGTGCTGACGCTGTTCGAGTCGGCGATTGGCATGCCCTTCGCCTCGGGCGACGGCGTCGCTGGCGATCCCTTCTTTGTGCGCATGTGCACCCCGGCGGAGATGGCGTTCTATCCCGATCTGACCCAAGGGAATCCCGGCAACCGGGCGGGCGTGACCGAGAACGCGCGCATTCTGGACAATATCGAGGGCATGCAGGCGCTCTATGACCAGACCGGCGGCGTGCACGGCATGTCCGACAGCCTTGCGCTGGTTTACAGCCTGGACAGCGCGTTCAACTTGGTCAACTACCCGCCCGCATGGGACGGCAACGGTTGGCGGCCTATCGGCAACGTGGATGCCGGGCTGATTGAGCCGCCGCTTTCCGGCGAGCACGTGTTCACCGGCATCGCGCAGACCCCGCTGGGCGGCACCACCGTCAGCAACCTGACCATCAACGCAGTCGCCACCACAGAAAACCCGGTATTGGTGCGCGGGCTTTTCGGCCAAGCGCGCGGTGTGACGCTGGAACGGTTCACCCTGACCAACAGCTTTTCGCAGGCGCTGTTCACCGGCACGGCCAACACCGCCCAAACCGGCAAGATCGGCACGCTGGTGGGCTACCTGCAGGGCGGCATCCTCCGCGACATCCGGCTGGAGCCGGGCCGCGCCGCAGGCGGACGCGCTGGCGCTGGCAGCAACCTCGGCTACGTCGGCGGCATGGCCGGTGTGCTGGAGGGCGCGGTGACCGTCGAGCGCATCGTCGCCACGCAACTGATAACCGCCGAAATCACGCCGCAGTCGATCAATGCCGGCGGGCTGATCGGCCTGCTGAATCAGGCCGGGGCTTCGGCTACGGTCGCCGATGTGTCGATTGCCGAGGCGGAGGTCACCGGCTATCAAAACCAGGGCGGTGTGATCGGCGTGGTCAGCGCGGGGCTGAGCCGGATGGCCAATGTGCTCGTGACAAACGGCGTCTACAGCTTCCTTGCCGCGAACTGTGGCGGCATGATCGGCCTGTTTGCGTGCAGCGTCCCCTCCAACCTGACGGATCTGACTGTCGTGCAAATCCAGATCAACGAGCCCAATCCGCCGACGACCGCCGCGCATCAAGGCGGGCTCATCGGCTTTACGACGCTGACCGCGCCGCTGGCCGTCGCGAACGCCGCAGTGCAGAGCGGCGCCATCTACGGCAACAACCGGCTGGGCGGCGCCTTCGGCACCACCGAAGTGCGCGCCGCGGGCAGCAGCTATACGAATGTCCGCTGCGGCGTGGACGTCACCGGGCGCGTCGCGTCGATGGGCGGCGTAATCGGCGCGATGCAGGTTATGAGCGGCGGCGGCACAACCTTTCTCAGCGATTGCCACTGCACCGCCTCCACCATTGCGGCAAACGGCCCCTCCTCTGCGGGCGTCAACGGTGGTTTTGCCGGATACCTCGGGCTGCAAGGCCTCTCGCCCGCGCCCACCACGCCGATCCTGTTCGTGACCGACTGCACCACCACCGCCAACGCGATCGCCACCACGCAGGAAACCGGCGGCTTCGTTGGCCGCTCCTCGAGCACCCGATATATCCGCTGCCGTGCCGACGGCAACGCGCAAGCATCGATCCGCGTCGGCGGCTTTAACGGCAACTCCGACGCGCCCGCACCGGGTGATCCGCTCAATCCCTCGTTACAGTTCTTCCAGTGCCAAGCGCACGGCAGCGCGACCAGCACCGCCGGGTCGGGCAGCGCCAACAACGGCACTGGCGGCTTCAGCGGCAACTGCGCCTACGGGCTGATCGACCAATGCTTCGCGACAGGCAACGCGGTAGCGAGCGGGCAGTCGGAGGTCGGTGCGCTGGCGGGCCTGTGCGCCAACCCAACGATCATCCGGGACAGTTACGCGACCGGGAACAGCAGCGGCGGCGGCACGCAGTATGGCGCGCTGCTGGGGCATGGCCTCGGCACGTCGGTCAGCCGCTGCTATGCGTCGGGTTCGGCCACCGGCGCTCCCGTCGTCTCCGGCCTCGTCGGCACACTGGAAAACAACGCGGCAGGCGCGGCCAGCATGCAAAGTAGCATCGCGCTGGGTCCTTCGGCGGTCGCCACCAACGCGGGCGGCGTGGTGCACAGGGTTTGCGGGCAGCTGGTCAACGGCGCGACGCTCGCCCAGAACCACGCCAACAGCGCGATGACCCTGCTCTCCGGCGGCGTGCCGGTTACGCCGGTCAGCGATCCCAACGGTTTGGATGGCCAGAGCATGGACCCGGCCAACCTGCTCGCGGTCATCACCGCGCTTGGCTGGAACACGACAAGCGTCTGGAACACCGCTACCATCGGTACGCTGGGCAGGCCCACGCTGATCGGCAACCCGGAAACTTGAGCAGCGCGTGCATTTTGCGCACGCTGCCTTGCACGGGGCTTCTTCCAAGTGGCACCCGCCAACTTACCGTTTGATGGCATCCACAAGCAAATATGGTGCGGGCGTGTCATTATCCATGTGACGAAAACAGCCCGTTCGAATCCTGTCTGCCTTCCTCCGCCATCGCAAAAGCCCACCACGTATGTGGCGGGCTTCGCGATGGCGGAGAGGGTGGGATGGCCGCTGCGCGGCGGCAGGCCGAACCCCGTCCCCTCGCTGCGCTCACGTCCGTGTGGGTTCGAATCTCTCCATGCAACCTCCGCCAAAAGGCAATCCCCCCGCTAACGCGAGGGGACTGCCTTTTGGCGGAGAGGGTGGGATTCGAACCCACGTG
>JAVBMF010000010.1:0-43825 GCA_031552735.1 Eubacteriales bacterium | reverse complement strand
TGGATGCCCGCGCAGGTGATGCGCTTGGGATCGCGCACGCTCAGGATATCGCGCAGCGCCTCCTCGGCCACGGCCACATCGACCGGCTTGCCCACCAGCGACGCGTACATCATCACGCGCGCCAGCGAGCCCTCCAGCTCGCGGATATTGGACTCAATGCGGCTGGCGATCAGCTCCAGTACCGCGTCGTCCACCTGCATGTTTTCACGCTCCGCCTTTTTGCGCAGGATGGCGATACGCGTTTCAATGTCCGGGCGCTGGATATCCGCGATCAGGCCCCACTCAAAGCGCGAGCACAGCCGTTCCTCCAGCCGGGCAATCTCCTTGGGCGGCTTGTCCGAGGTAATGATGATCTGCTTGCGCGCGTCGTGCAGCGCGTTGAACGTATGGAAGAACTCCTCCTGCGTGCGCTCGCGGCCCGCAATGAACTGGATGTCGTCGATCATTAGCACGTCCAGATTGCGGAAGCGCTCGCGGAACTCCATATTCTTGTTGTTCTGGATGGCGGCGATCAGCTCGTTGGTGAAGTTCTCCGACGTAATGTAGAGAATGCGCTGATCCGGCCAGTGCTGCTGCACATAGTGTCCGATGGCGTGCATCAAGTGTGTCTTGCCCAACCCCACGCCACCGTAGATAAACAGCGGATTGTAGGCGTCACCGGGCGCTTCGGCCACCGCCAGGGACGCCGCGTGCGCAAAGCGGTTGGCGTTGCCCACCACAAAGGTATCGAAGGTGTATCGGGGATTGAGCGCGATGGTACCAATCGGCGTCGGTTCGGGCTCGCGCTGGACGGTGAACTGCTCGCGCTCTTCCGGCGTCAGGTACTCGATGGAGATCGGTTTGCGATAAATATCCATCACCGCGCTGGAAATGAGCTGGTGGTAGCGGTTCTTGATATTCTGGCGAAAAAAGTCGTTGGTGACCTCCAGATATAGCTGGTCGTCCTCCAGCGCAAACGGCTTGAGAGGGTCGCCAATCCACGCCTTGTACGAGAAGAAGGGGATCTCCTCATGCAAGAGCGCGGTCGCTTTGTTCCAAAGGTCTTGATAATCCATCGGGTGGTTCCTCCCGCAAACGCACACCGCGCATCGTGCATAGGCCGAATGCCGCTGTGCATAAATATGATGCCGCATCATGATTTTCCATAACGATCTGTGCGCCGGACGGCACAAGACGCATAGAGGATGCCCCAAGGCGGTTTTCCACAGATCTGTGGATAACTCCGCCGTGGAGCGTCCCCATCATAGCAAAAAAACCCGACAGATTCAAGGGGTTCTGTCGGGCGCGTTTTTCCACAGCCTGTAGTTTTACACAGGTTATTTTTTCCTGCTGCTCCACGGGATTTCCTCCATCCATGGTATATGGATACCCTGTCACCCGCTAAATATAGCGTTTGGGCTATTTCGATCGCAAAGAAACCGACTTTTTCCGACATGCTTCATGCATAATATGCGCAAAAACATTCACTCTAACAAAAATGTGGCGACCTGTAACAGGCCGCCAACTTTTTCCTTCTTTTCTGTTACGACACGGTCAGGCGCGCTCAGCCTCGCCCCGGCGGCACAATCTCCAACCAATAGCCATCCGGGTCCTCGATAAAATAAATGCCCATCTTCGTATTTTCGTAACAAATGCAGCCCATCTGCTGATGCAGCGCGTGCGCCGCGTCAAAATCAGCCGCAGCAAACGCGACGTGCGTTTCGTTGTCGCCCAGTTCATAGCGCCCCTGTTTGTCGCGCAGCCAGGTGAGCTCTACCTTACAGCCGCCGTCCGGCGCTGACAAAAACGCGATTTCAAACGCGCCGTCCTCGGCTTTCTTGCGATTCACCACCGAAAAACCCAGCGCCCGCGCATAGAACGCAATGGACTTTTCCAGATCGGTCACATTCATATTGACGTGCTTGAGTGTAAACTGCATGCTGTTCTCCTCTTCCCTTATGCGGTTGGGTCGTCCTCGGCAGGTTCTTCATGGCCATAGGCCTGCGCCAGCGCGTGCATGTCCATGGGCAGGCGCTTGCCGTCCAGCCGTGGTGTTTCGTCCAGCGGCGGCGTGTCCACCTTGGGCAGCATGGCGTCGGTTTCCTGCCGCGCGATCGCTGCCTGCGCCTCGCGCTCCTCCAGAATATTCTTGCTCATCATCTGGTAATACCACATTGGCGCGGCGTCTTCGCTCTCCTGCTTTTTGCCGATCAACACCGAGTCGCCCCGGTTCAGCAGCGCCACCATCTCTACCCGACGCGTGCGGTTTTTGCGCACATATTCCTGCGCCACATCGGTGCGCTCCTGCCAATGCATGGGGATCAGCACGCGCGGCTTGACCGCCATCACAAAGTAGTTGGCGCCGGCGTCATACAGGCTGCCCTGGCGCGGGTCCACCGGGAAGAAGGCCAGGTCGATCTCCTGCCCCTCCAGCGGACGCACCGCCTCGTGAAAAGCACGCTCGGCAGCCTCTATTTCCTGCAGTGTGGACACATCGCGCCAATGCCACAGGTTGAGGTCACCCGCGTGAAACACACGGTATTCGCCCATGTCCACCAGAAAGGACACGCCCAAATCGGTGGAATCATATGCTTCAATATTTATCCCCGCCACAGACAGCTTGTCGCCCGGTTTCATGCGCGCGCCCGGCCACTGTGGCGGAATCTCGTCGCTGAGTACATAGTGCACCTTGCCCGGCTTGGCCCAGTCAAAGATTGTCGGATCAAAGTGGTCGGCATGGCTATGCGTCACCAGCACGACTACCTGTTGAAACGATTCCAGATCCTGCGCGGTGATCACACCCGGTGACCCCGGCGCGCTCTGCTCGCCCGGCGCGTAATCAAAGACCACCAGCGTGTTGTTATACGCGACGCAAAAGCCGCTATGATATAAATAGGTAACAAATAACTCTTGCACTATTTCATTGCCTCCTCGCGGGCATGCCCTGCGCTGTTCGGTTGTCACGTTCGCAGGTTCTATATTCACAGGGAAGAATCCCTAGGATTTGCGGTTTTTTTCGCGCTGCGGAAGCATGGTTTATTGTATCCATCTTTTCTCATCTTGTCAAGAAAGCTCGACCGCTGTTCCCGACCCGCGCCCCTTTTTACGCATCACTTCCACCGCATTGCCCACATCGTTCACCACTGTTCACCTGTTTTTGCCGCGTACAGCGGCTTCACCCTCCACATCAGGCGTTTTTCGCGCGCGGCGCCCCGGTTGACAACCCCCAACGCACCATGTAATATAAGAGCGACCTTTTAGCAGGTCTTTTCTATGCGCTCATCGCGTGGCAAAGGAGGAAGCGACGTGGACCCACACGGATACAAAACCCCCGCTGTTCGCACAATCCGTCCGGCCACCGCTCCGCCCGCCGCACGCACACGGCAGCGCCCCATGCAGCAGGGGCTGCGCAGCCACCGCCCGCGCTATTACGCCACGCGCAACACACGCTTGCTGTTAGCCTTGCTCATGATTCTTTCGGCCTATTGGCTGACCGCCAGTGCACCGCTGCACGAGCTGCCCGACGTCCAATCCCGCTTTGCCGACTGGGCACGCACCAGCAACGACCAACTGGTGCAGGCGCTGCCCGGTGCGGATAGTATGATCGCCGCCGTACAGGACGTTTACCAGCCCGCCGCGGCCAACGATCCCGTCCCTCCGCCGCCCACCGCCACGGCAGAGCCGGTCGCCACGGACACCGAGCCGCCCGCCGCGCAAAACAAGTTCCCGGTCTATGCGCCCGGCGAGCTGGACTATAGCAGCGACGCTGTGACGCTGAAGGTCTCCCAGCACAAGCAGGACAACTTTACCTATTATGTGGCCGACATTCAGATCACCGACCCCGCGCAGTTCTCCTACGCTTTCTCGCACGACGCGTATGGCCGGGGCAACGAGTCGGTCAGCGACATCGCCGAGCGCAATGGTGCGCTGCTGGCATTCAACGGTGATTTCTGCGGATCCAATAAGGTGGGCATCGTCATCCGCGGCGGCGAACTGTACCGCAAGCAAAACAGCGCCCGGCACCTGCTGATTGTCGAGGCCGACGGTACGCTGCGCGCGCTGACCGACCGCAGTGGCAAGCAAGGCCAGGTCGCCGACAAGCTGGTCAAAGAGGGTGTACTGCACACCTTCGAATTTGGCCCGCTGCTGGTCAAGGATGGCGAGCCGGTCCGCATGAGCGAGAATTTCTTCATTCGCACCGGTCGCGGCTATGTGGAGCCGCGCACCGCCATCGGGCAGCTCGGCCCGCTGCACTATCTGGTCATCGTCGTCGATGGCCGCACGCCGGGTTATTCCGAGGGCTGCGACCTGCCCACGCTGCAACAACTGTTCATTGACCGCGGCTGTTCGTTCGCGTTCAATCTGGATGGTGGCGGCTCGACCACGCTATATCTGGATGGCAGGGTGATCAACCATCCCTCCTCCGGCGATGAACGCAGTGTATCCGATATCGTTCAATTTACCCATTAATTGCAAGAAAGAAGATGCGCATGAAAAAGTGTATTGCCTTGTTGCTGCTGCTGTGTCTGGCCGCTCTGCCGGTTCTGGCCGAAGAAACCAATACTTGGGTGCATGAGTCGGACACGCTGACCATCACGGTGTCCGAGTTCCAAGAGAAGGACGGCAACCACCCACTGGCTTACTATGTCGCCGACGTGAAGATCAAGGACCCCTCGCAGCTGCGCGCCGGGTTCGCGCTAGATAAGTACGATTCGCGCGCCAAGGAGGAGCCCGAGGCCATCGCCGCGCGAAATAGCGCCGCACTGGCAATCAACGGCGACTACTACAACGCGTTTGGCAAGGGCATCATCATCCGCAACGGCGAGGTGTACCGCGACCGCTTTGGTTTGGAGCGCGACCTGCTGATCATCGACGCCAACGGTGACATGCGCATTGTGTTCGGCGCTGACCGCGCCAAGGGCGAATCGCAGGCCGAACTGACCGGCGAGCAGCTCAAGGGCGAAGGCGTGCTGCAAAGCTACGAGTTTGGCCCGGCGCTGGTCAAGGATGGCCAGGCATTGACCATGCCCAAAGAATACTTCATCTACACCAACGAGCGCACGTATGAGCCGCGCACCGCCATCGGCCAGATCGGACCGCTGCACTATCTGGTGCTGGTGGTCGATGGCCGTCACCCCAAGTGGTCGGATCGCGGCATGACCCTGCAAAACATGCAGGACATCTTCCTCTCCTATGGCTGCCAGACCGCCTACAACCTGGACGGCGGCGGCTCCAGTCTGCTGTATCTCGATGGGCTGATCCTCAACACCCCGGCCGGCGCGCGCACGCGCCAGGTCAGCGACATCCTCTACTTCGTCGATTAAAAGGAGCTCTCCATGCGCAATTTTCGCACTAGGACTCTAGGGTTTACCGCCGCGCTGCTGGCCTGCTGGCTGTGCCTGTCGGGCTGCGCGCTGGCATTTGGAGAAACCGGCGAGCTGCTGTCGCCCGATGACCTGACGCGCCTGCAACCCGCCTACGAGAAATTCGTCAATGAGCTGGCCGATCTGATCATCGCGCGCGGCTTGCTGCCCGCCGACCAGCGCGACGCGTGGTTCCGCTACCAAATGGGCGACTATTTCCAAAACGGCGGCTACGGCATGATCGCCGCGATGTACTCGCCGGATCTGTTGGAGCTGGCGCGTCCGCAGGACTCGCTGCTGCGGCTGGAGAAACCGACGCCGCACGGCACACTGCGCATTGATACGCTGGGCGCGTATGATCCGCTGGACGCGACGCTGCCCGGGCTGATGCTGGAAGCCAGCCTGACCGACGCGCAGGGGCTGCCGGTGGCCTGCCGCTTTCGCTGGCACTGCGAGCAAGGCGGATTCATCGCGTGGGACAGCCTGAACGCCGCCGAGGTCAACGTGGGCAATTCGTTCACCAATGACGGCCGTATCTGCTACTGGACCGACCAGCCGCCCGCGCCCGACAGCGGCGGGGTGTGGGTAATCGATCTGGATATCCTAAGCCCTACCGACGACGCGGCGGTGCTATCGTCGGCATCGCTGACGCTGACGCAACAGGGCACCGGCTGGGCGCTGGATTATCAGGCGCTACAATAAAAACACTAAAACAAAACCACCCGCTAGCGGGTGGTTTTGCTTTGTGGATCACCGCACGGGCAGCCCGTTCTGCTGCGCGTACTGCGCGGCATAGCTGCCCGCCTCAACGGACAAGATGACCGGGCAGTTCTTGAAAGCATTGTCGCCGATGAATGTCACACTCGGCGGGACGACCGCATCGGTCAAAGCGGCACAGCGCGAGAACACATAATTGCCGAGCTGCTCTACACCCGGTGCGAGCGTGACGCTGGTCAGCCCGACGCAGCTGTTGAACGCGCCGCTATAGATCGCCTTGACGCTGCCGGGAATCGTGAGGCTGGTCAGCCCATCGCAGTGGTAGAACGCGTCCTCGTTGATGCTGGCCATGCCGTCTGGAATAGACAGGCTGGTCAGGCCCGCGCATCGCGAAAACGCGCTCATGCCGATGCGCGTAACGCTGGGTGGGATGGTCAGGTTGATCAGGCTGGTGCAGCCGCTGAACGAGCTATCGCCAATAGCGGTGACGCCGTCCCCGATGCCCGCGCTGATCAAGGCCGTGCAATCCGCAAATGCCGCGGCGCCCGTACTGATGGCGCTGCCGGGGATGGTCACGCTGCTCAAGTTCCTGCACTGCGCGAACGCCTGATACCCGATCATCGCCACCCCCTCAGACAGGGTGGCCTCCAGCAATCCATTGCAGTGCATGAACGCCCAGTTGTCGATATGGACCACGCTGCCCGGGATGACCACGCTCGCGAAGCTGTCGCATGCGCGAAACGCGTTCTCGCCGATGCGGGTCACGGGGAATCCGCCCAGCTCGCCGGGGATCACAAGCGCGTTTTTCGTGCCGTTCGCGTCGGGGTTTCGCACCACGCCCTTGCTAAACGGCCACTTGCCGAATGTACTTTTCAGGTCGTCGCTGTAGCCGACAATGGTCGCTTGCTCATTGGCTACGGTAAACGCGAAACGCCCGGCGCGCCGGAATTCTTTTCCCTCCGCCGTGATGATTTCTACATTGTCGCCAGCATCGGCGCCGCACGGCAGGGAAACTGCCGCGCAAACCATCACGCCGATTGCCAGCAGCACCGCAATGCCTCGGATGATCTGATGCTTCATTCCGTTTCCCCTCTGTGCACCATTGTTGGTTACGCCGACACTTCTTCGCCGCCGCCGTTGCCAAACTGGCTGTTATACAGCTCCGCGTAGAAGCCCTGCTTCTCCAGCAGCTGCTCGTGTGTGCCCTGCTCCACGATGCTGCCGTGGTCCATCACCAGGATCAGGTCGGCGTTGCGGATGGTCGATAGCCGGTGCGCGATCACAAAACTGGTGCGATCCCGCATCAAATCGCGCATCGCCTGCTGGATAAGCACCTCGGTGCGCGTATCCACGGAGGAGGTCGCCTCATCGAGAATCAGCACCTGCGGATCGGTGAGCACCGTGCGCGCAATGGTGATCAACTGGCGCTGCCCCTGCGAGAGATTGCTGGCGTCCTCGTTGAGCATAGTATTGTAGCCGTCGGCCAGCGTGCGCACGAAGTGATCGACATACGCAGCCTTAGCGGCGGCGCGCACCTGTGTTTCGGTCGCGTCGGACTGGCCATACGCGATATTGTCGCGAATGGTGCCGTGGAACAGCCACGCGTCCTGCAATACCATGCCAAACGTGCCGCGCAGGCTTTCGCGCGTCAGTTGGCGAATGTCCACGCCATCGAGCTGGATGCTGCCGCCCTGCACCTCATAGAAGCGCATCAGCAGGTTGACCAGCGTGGTCTTGCCCGCGCCGGTCGGGCCGACGATGGCCACCACCTGACCGGCTTTGACCGAAAGGTTCAGGTGCTCCATCAGCGGCTTTTCCGGGTCGTAGCCGAAGGTCACGTCGTGGAACACCACGTCGCCCCGCGGCTCGGCCAGTGCCTTCGCGTCGGGTGCGTCGGGGATGCGCTCCTGCTCGTCAAGCAGCTCGAACACGCGTTCCGCAGACGCAACCGCCGATTGCAGCATGTTCATCATGCTGGCCACTTGGCCGATCGGCTGGGTAAACTGGCGCATGTATCCGGCAAAAGCAGTAATCTGGCCGATGCTCAGGCGGCCGTAGATGACCAGCACGCCACCCACCACGCACAGCGCGGCATACGCGAGGTTGCTGATCGCGTTCATCAGTGGGTGAATCACGCCGGAGATGAACTGCGCTTTCCAGCTCACCTGATACAGCTCCTGATTGATGGCATTGAACCGCTCCACCGACGCCTGCTCGTGCCCGAACAACCGCATCACCGCATGCCCGGTATACATTTCCTCGATATGTCCGTTCAGCGCGCCGGTTTGACCCCACTGCTGACCGAAGTATTTCTGCGAGCGTTTGGCCACGCCCATGATCACAAACGCCAGCAGCGGCAGCATGGCCAGCGCCACCAGCGTCATCGGGATGGACAGCGTGACCATCATGATGAACACACCGACCACGGTGATCGCCGGGCCGAAGATCTGCGACAGACTCTGCTGCAGCGTGGTCGCGATGTTGTCCACATCGTTACTGGCGCGGCTCATCAAATCGCCGCGCTCGTGCGAATCGAAGTAGCTCAGCGGCAAGCGCGACAGCTTCTGGTCGATCTGCTCGCGCAGGGTAAACACCGTCTTTTGCGCAATGGCGACCATCGCGCGCTGCTGCACATATTGAAAGAGCGTGCCCACCACATACAGTGCGATCAGCATGCCGACAATGCCAGCCAGCGCGCCAAAGTTGACCTGCGCATGCGCCATGACCGCACCGGCGATCAGGTCCACCGCATTGGCAATCAGTCTGGGCGAGACCATGGTGATGGCCGCGCCGAGCAAAATGGCGACAAAAGAGATGATCAGCCGCACGCGATAGACGCGAAGATACCCCCACAGGCGGCTGATGGTTCCCTTAAAATTCTTGGGCTTTTCGCCGGGCACGCCCATGTGTCCGCCGCCCATCGGGCCGCCCATCCTGGGTCGGCTCTTTTGGTTTTGGCTATGTCTTTGCATTACGCAATCTCCTCCTCTGTCAGCTGCGAGGACACGATCTCGCGGTATACCGCGCAGTCCTGCATCAGCGATGTGTGCGTGCCTTGGCCAACAATCTTGCCCTCGTCCATGACCAGAATGTTGTCGGCATGCAGGATGGTAGACACACGCTGCGCGACGATGATCACGGTCGCGTGCACGGTTTCCTGCTTCAGCGCGGCGCGCAGCAGCGCGTCGGTCTTGTAGTCCAGCGCAGAAAAGCTGTCGTCGAACACATACACATCGGGTTTGCGCACCAGCGCGCGGGCAATGGCCAGGCGCTGGCGCTGCCCGCCGGATACGTTGACGCCGCCCTGGCTGATCGGGGCATTCAATCCCTCGGGCATCGCGCGCACAAAGTCCTCGGCCTGCGCAATCTTGAGCGCGTGCCACAGCTCGTCGTCGGTAGCGTCCGCCTTGCCATAGCGCAGGTTGTCGGCCACCGTGCCGCTGAACAGGAACGCCTTCTGCGGCACAAACCCGATGCGCTCGCGCAGGTCGTGCTGCGTCATATCGCGCACATCGGCACCGCCCAGCGTCACCTTGCCCACCGTGACATCAAAGAAGCGTGGGATCAGGTTGATCAGCGTTGACTTGCCGCAGCCGGTCGAGCCGATGATCGCCGTGGTTTGCCCGGGCAGCGCGGCAAACGAAATCTCCGACAATACTGCCGCCTCCGCGCCGGGGTAGGCGAAGGTGACGTGCTCCATCGCCAGCGTGCCGTTGCCGCGCGGCGCCAACACCGGATGCTCCGGGTCGCGGATCGGATCGGAGGACGCCAGCACCTCGTTGATGCGCGTCGCGGACGCCTGCGCACGCGGCACCATGATGAACACCATGGTGCTCATCATCAGCGAAAACATGATCATGCTGGCGTAGACGATGAACGCGCTCACCGCGCCGATCTGCATCTGTCCGGCGTTGACGCGCGCGCCGCCGAACCACAGGATGCCCACCGTCACTAGGTTGACGATCAGGATCATGAACGGAAACACCGTCGCCATCAGGTTGCCAACCTTGATGTTGGTATCCATCAGCTCGGTGCTGGCTTGGGCGAACCGCTGCTCCTCGTGCCGCTCGCGGCCAAACGCGCGGATGACGCGGATACCGGTCAGCGCCTCGCGCAATACTTGGTTCAGGCGGTCGATCTTGGTCTGTACGATGCGGAAGTACGGCAGCGCGCGCGTCAGCGAGTAGCCAATCAGGATGCCGACAAACGGCACCGCCGCCACAATCACCCACGAAAGCTGCACATCCTGCCGCAGCGCCATCACAATGCCGCCGATGCACATGATCGGCGCCATCACCATCATGCGCATCATCATCATGGTGGTCATGGTGACCTGCTGCACGTCGTTGGTGCTACGCGTGATCAGCGACGGCGCGCCGAACACTTCCATCTCAGCCTGGCTCATGCCCTCTACCTTGGCAAATACCGCACTGCGCACCGCGCGGCCAAAGCCCATCGCCGCGCGCGAGGAAAAGTAGCTGCTGCCCACCGACGCGAGCACGCCCAGCAGCACCGCGCCCAGCATCAGCGCGCCCTGTGCCACTACGAACGACACTTGCGGGTTCGCGCCAACCAAGTGGTTGGTGATGCGCGCATTCAGCGTGGGCAGCAGCAGGTCGATGCCGGTCTGCGCGAAGATCATCGCCAGCGAGATCGCCACCGCCCCCGCATAAGGTTTCAGATATCGGAACAGTTTTCGCATAGATCCTCCTGATCGTTTTTTGACGCAAGATTTCGGTTCAGTTTTTCCATGAGTGCCAGAAACGTGCGCAGCTCCTCATCCGAAAAGCCGACAAACATCTCCGCGCCAACGCGCTCAAAGGCCACGTCGGTCCGCCGCTGCACGTCGCGCCCTTTGTCCGTCAGGTATACGCGCTGCACGCGCGCGTCCTGCGGGTCGCCGCAGCGTTCGATCAGCCCGGCGGCCTCCATGCGCCGCAGCATCACCGCCATGGTCGGCGGCCTAACGCGCGCGCCCTGCGCCAGTTCAACCTGGCTTGCGCCTTCGCGATGCGTCAGCGCATGCAGAATCTGCGGCTGCCCGGGGTACAGGCCGAATTTCTCCGCCATGCTGTGCATCCAGCGATGGTGCAAGCGGCCCATGTGAAACAGCGCATGCCGCAGTTTCTCGCGATCGTCCATTGGATCACTCCGTTTCGTTAGCCGACTTATTGTTAGGCGGCTAAGCAATAATAGCACGAGCAGGAGAAACCGTCAAGGGGTGCGAATTGTATGTCGACAAAAAATTTTTTGCAGGAGAAGAACCATGCCCGCAAGTTATGTCCACGAGAGCCTGGCAACCGATGCGCTGGCCGCCGCCATCGCGCAGCAACCGGCGCTGGCCGCCACGCACCGCGCGGCCTTTCTGGCCGGTGCGCAGGGCCCGGATCCTTTCTTCTTTTACCGCATGCTGCGCCCTAGTCTGCACATCACCTTCAACCCGGTCGGCGAGATGCTGCACAAGGAGCATACCGGCGCGTTTTTGATGGCGCTGCTGCGCTCGGCACAGCAAGCCGGGCCGGTGGCGTTCAGCTACGCGCTGGGCTTTCTGACCCACTACGCCGGGGACACGGCGCTGCATCCGTTTGTCTATGCGCATTCCTTTGACGCGCAAGGGCGATACTGCACCAATGTGCACTGCGGACTGGAAGCCGCCGCCGACACCTGGTTATACCATCGTCAAGGCCATGCGGGCATCCCGCGGCACATGACGGGGTTGATGGCGCTGACCGATGCGCAGCGGCATGAAATCGCGCGGGCGCTGATCCCCGCCGTCTCCGCAGTATTCCCCGATCACCCGATTGATACCGAGTTTGTGCTGCGCAGTTTCTCCGATTCGGTCGCGATCTGCCGCCTGCTCTACAGTCCGACCGGCGTGAAGTATCGCGTGTTCTCGGCGGTCGCCACACTGCTGGGCAAGCCCGGACTGGTCGAGGCGCACGCCATCCCGCGCCGCCTGCCTGCACACGATTTTCTCAACCTGACGCGCCAGCCCTGGCGCAGCCCCTTCGCACCGGACGCGCCGGTGCGCTTTGACAGCGTGCCCGAGTTGATCGACCAGGCGACCGCGCGCGCCACGGCATTGGTCACCGCCGCCGCGCGACACGCCGACGGCACGCTGGCCGACAGCGAGCTGGCTGCGCTGATCGGCGACGCAAGCTATGATTCCGCGCTGGCGTGGGGTACCTCCATCGTGTTAGACGACGGCGACGCGATGCCTGCCGGAATTTAGCCATAATTTCCGCTCTTGCGCACACCTTTTCGCGCCTCTATAATGATGTATACACGTTATCAAGTGCGATTTCATATTATTTTGGTAACTCAGGCAATTTCCTGGGATGAAAACGCATTTCGCGCGCGTTACATCATTGAGAAAAGGTGGTATCGTCGGTTGACAAACGCGTCAGAAACCTTTGATCGCCGCGAGCAGTTCGAGCGACTGTACGAAGCCTATGCTGATGATGTGCTGCGCGTTTCCTACTTCTATTTAGGGGATCGCCAGCAAGCGGAAGATGTTTGCCAGGATGTGTTCATCCGCCTGCTTACCAAAGGACCCGAGATTCAGCAAGGCCACGAAAAAGCATGGTTGCTCAAGGTAGCGCTCAACCGCTGCCGGGACTTGTGGCGAGCCGCTTGGGTCAAACGGGTGGTGTTAGGCTCCCCGTTTGATTTCATCCCCGGAACTGACAGCATCGCAGAATTTTCACAGAAAGCCGAGATTATGGAAACCGTGCAACAGCTATCGCCCGCATTTAAGGAAGTCGTCCTGCTACATTATTATCAGGGGTATGGCATCGTGGAGATCGCCGCCATGCTGGACCTGCCCGAAGGCACCATCTCCAGCCGATTATCCCGCGCACGAAAAAAACTGGAAGCGCTACTGAAAGGAGGAGAGCCGCAATGAACCGACTGGATCAACTGCCGCGCATCGCCAACGAACTGATGGCTGATGTGCATGCCGACGCTGGACTTCGCCAGCGCATTCTTGCACGTTCCGCGCAACCTTCACACACCGGTCGTTCATGGGCACTGCGCGCCGCTCCCTTCTGCGCCGCGCTGGTGCTGGTGGTTTCCGGCGCGATCATTGTCGCGCGCACCATTGCGCCCTCCGCCCAGCTGGGCCCGCACAAAATTGACACCTACTCCTCCGGCGAAAGCACCAGCGCGCCGCCAATGCTCGCCATGCTGGATGTGCCGGAGGGCAGCCTGACCGTTTCCGGCATACAGGCCCCCTCGAAGTTCCGCTCGATTTTCGCCAAGGGTGACGGTGGCAATTTCCCGATGATCGGCATTGACTGCCATGCCTACCGCATGCTGACCAGCCCCAGCTCTGTCAGCAGCCGCGCGCTGGGCGACTCGCTGGGTTCCATCGCCACCTTTACCGATGAGCCCGCGCTGGCCGACGCCTCCGCGTGGCAGAGCGGCGTATCCAACGTCGTCGATGAAGGCGCTGCGGTCTACGCCGTCTCCGGTCTGAGCGCGAGCACCGCCGTCGCCGCCGAGGTCAACGGCAAAATGCGCCTGTTCCAGCGCGTGTCCTTTGCCGACTACGGCACCGACGGCACGCTGGAAAACGCGCTGGCCATCCGTGGCAAAGCCGTCTCGCTCGATCTGTCCGGTGTGGGGCAGATCACCGACGCGGACACCGCTTCTAGCCTGGTTGATGTCCTGCTCGACAGCGCCGATTATTACAGCGAGGATTCGCTGCGCGGCAAGCAGTCGCTGACCATCGAGCTGCAAAGCGGGCTGTCGGTACAGCTACTGGTATCCGACGAGCTGGTCAGCGCGTGCGGTACCTGGAGCTGCGGGGACTTCTTCACCGCCTATCGGCAGGCGCTGGAAGAAAGTGCCGCCCAGTAAACCGCCTATCCCCACGAGGCGCTCCTTCGCATCGCGATGGAGCGCCTCGCTGTTTGGAAACATCTACCGCGCCGCCCATTTTGTTGAGAAGATTGGCATCCGCTGCCTGTTGTGGTACAATACATGGGGACTTTTTTCGTGTGTGAACAGATCAACATCCGTTAGGAGTGCGAATACATGCAGCAACATCCCCTGCGCCGCCTTGGTACGCTCGCGCTGTGCATCCTTCTCGCGCTTGCTCCGTCAGCGGTTCTCGCCGACGCGTTGGGCGGCGATTTCGTGTTCCCGTATGAAGGCTTCCGTCTGGCCGCCGCGCCCGACTGGCGCGTGCTGACCCAGCACAACCTCGCCGAGCACACCGAATTTCTGTCCGCGCTGGGCACATCCGAGGACGCGATGTTGGCCAGTTTTCAGGCCGAGCATGTGGTGATGGAAATCCTGCCCGAAGCGGGCGGCCAGATCACACTGGCCATCGTTTCGGACGCCGGGCTGAACCGCGTGGAGACCGATGCGCTGTTGGCCGCCTATCAGGCGATGCCCCGCTACCAGCAGGTCGCTTTCTCCCCCGACGCGCCGGAGTGGCTGCGCATGGTGTTCACTTCGCAACAGGCCAATTTATCTGTCTATACGCTGCGCTATGTAACACTGGCGCACGGCCAGCAATACATGCTGTCCAGCTCGGTGATTGGCCGCGAGCCCACGGAGGCTGACGACAAGCTGGTATTGGATGTGATCGGTCGGCTGTCGTTCCTATCCCAGTTGGCCAGCCCGGAACCGACGCCCTCACCATCGCCTGAACCGACCGCCGCGCCAACGCCCAGGCCGACACCCGGTGTCGCGCCCATGATCAGTGAGCAGCCCGGCATGGCGCTGGACGCGCAGCCGCCCGCTTGGACCGATGCGTATCGCATCACGATTACCGGCACCGCCGAACCGGAAGCCGAGCTGCGCTTCATGCTGGGCGACAAAATGCTGGCGCGTGGTGCGTCCAAGAAAAACGGCAGTTTCTCGCAGATCGTTACGCTGCCCGAGAGCGGCGAGCTGGAGCTGCGCATTGAGGCCATCAAAGATGGTCAGAAGAAAGCCGCCAAGTCCTATCGCATTCTCTTTGAGCAGCCGGTGGTGCCGCTGACCATGACCGAGCCCGTCGGTCCGATGCTAAAGTCCGAGTTCCCGATTCGCGGCCAGACCGCGCCGTACGCCAAGGTGTCCATCCTAGGTGAAAAGCTGCGCGCCAGCACCACCGCCAATGTGCAGGGGCTGTACTCCATGCGCGTGAAAATCGCGGAGGAAGGCACGCACGAATACCTGCTGGTCGCCTCCACGCCGGGCTATGCGGATGGCAAACTGGACATCTCCATTACGCGCCAGTTCACCGAGCGCGAGGCCATCGCCGCCTTCCGCACCAAGCTGGTGCCTTCCGACTATGCAAAGCTCGTCAAGACGCCGGACGCCTACACCGGCAAGAACATGAATTTCCGCGGTCGCGTCACCGATGTGGGCGAGTCGAACGGCAAGCCCTGCCTGCTGATCTCCACCGCGCTGGCGGAGCACACCGATGAGAGCGCGGACTCGCTGTGGATCATCAGCGATCAGCCGCTGTCGTATCAGGTCGGCGATGTCGCCACCTTCTATGTGCGCCCCACAGGCGAAAGCATGCAGTTCCGTCCGGTCACAGGAAAGGTGTTGAACCTGCCTGTCTGCCAGTTCTTCTTTGCGAATTTGTAACGCGTTTATTCACCGTCCAATCGCATCGCGAAAGGGGAATGCTCCGTGAAACCCTTGCGTTCAGTCGCCGCGTATCTCTGCTGCGCCGCCACCATACTGTTCGCCAATGTCGGCATGGCGCAGGATATCAACCTGTCCTCTGTGCACGCGCAACTGGCCTTCCCCGACGCGTGGCTGGTGGTGACGCCGTCGGGCATTCCGGTCTATCGCGTGCAGTTGGAGGAAGCCGGGTTTAACACCGACGACATGGCGGCGCGCTTTGCCACCGAAAGCATCGTAGCCGAGGGCTGGAACGAATCATTTACCAACAGCTACCGCCTGATGGTCACGGAAGACGCGCGCAGCGTACGCATCTTCGACATCGGCCGCGCGTCGGCTGCCCAACGCAAGGCCATTGCAGATTCCTTCACGGACCTGTCGCAATGGCGCATCACCAACATCCGCTATCAGGAAGCGGAGTGGCAAACGCATCCCACGATGGGCCGGTTTCTGTTTCTGCGCTACAACATCCTGAAAGACGGTGAAATCGCCCAGCGCGGCGTACAGTATTTCACCATCCGCAACGGCAAAAACTACATCCTCGACCGTGTGCAGAAAAATCGGTTCTCCAACCGTGATCTGGCTAATTTCAAGGATACTCTGGCGGGCTTCTCCTTTACGGAGCAGTTGCCCGCCCCAGCGGTGGCGTTGCCGCTGGAGCTCTCCGGCGGCATCCCGCGCGAAACCGGCGACGGCAATATCCGCATCACCGGCAAGACCGAGCCGGGCGCCGGGCTGGTGCTCAGCCACACGGCATACGAGGGCGACGAGCCGATCACGCTCAGCGTCGCCACCACCGATGCCGAAGGCAACTTCACACTGCGCTGCACGCTGGCCGATCAGGGCGTCTATATGCTGACGCTGACCGCCACCAAGCAAGATTGGCTTGATACCGCTATGAACCAGGTGCTGACCTATCAGGATGGGCTGATTCCCATCAACTACGACAAGGATCTGCCTACGCTGTGGACAGCGGATACCTATACGCTGTCGGGCTGGACGCTGACCGGGGTGCAGCTGCAATTGCTGGACAACCGCAGCGGGCAATCCAAGAAGATCGGCAAGGACGGCCGTTTCTCCTTTGATGTGGATACACGCCTGCCCGGCGAGTATCATCTGGTGCTGGTGGTCAGCATGAGCGGCAGCAAGGATCGGCGCATTAACATTGACTTTGTGCGCGAGCATACGCCGGAGCATGACGCGGTGGACATCCGCGAGCAAGCCGAGGAAGTTTCCTATTCACAGCTCACCAAGAACCCCGCCGACTACCTCGGCAAGCTGCTAACCTTTACCGGCACCGTCATGAATGTGTCCGAAGGCGACGGCGTATGGTTTGCGCGCGTCAACGTCACCCGCGTGCGCAACGGCAACGCGCCCATCGTGCTGCTGTGCGACACCGATCCGGCATTGCAGGAGGGGCAGAAAATCACTTGCTTCGCAACGGCCAATGCGCCGTATGTGGAGCAGGATAGCTCCGGCAAGGAAACCACCATTCCCTCACTGACGACGGTGTGGATCGACAAATAAGGAGGCTGCCCTTGCGACAAACCGGACGCGCGCTTTGCCTTCTGCTGATCGCCTGTGCGCTGCTCAGCACCGCCGCTTCCGCCCAAAGTCCTGCTTCGCAGGGGCTTTCCTTTGTTGTCACCGCCGGGGGTGACTGCACGCTGGGCGTGCGCGAGGGCTGGGAGGAAAACCCCGCCGCCTTCAATATGCGCGCCGAAGGACTGGGGCTGGGCGCGCCGCTGGCCGGACTGGCCGCAGCGTTCGCGCAGGATGACTTGACCATCATCAACCTAGAGGGGCCGCTGACCGAAAGCACCGCCAAAGAGAAGCGCGCGCTGCACTTCCGCGGCAAGCCGGGCTATGCGCGCATCCTGTCGGAAGGCAGCGTCGAGGCGGTCAATCTGGCCAACAACCATATGCTGGACTATGGCGAGCAGGGTCTGGAGGACACGCTGCGCGAGGTTGCTCGCGTGGACGTACTGGCCTTTGGGCGCGGCTTGACCGCGATCTACGAGAAAAACGGCGTGCGCGTCGGGCTGATCGGGCGCAGCTATCCCTTCCCTAAGGCTGGCGCGGATATTTCCGCGCAGGTGGACAAGCTGCGCGAACAGGGCTGTCATATTGTCCTCGCTTCTTTCCATTGGGGCAGCGAGTACGAGGCCGCCTTCACCGCCGAGCAGCGACGCATTGGCCGCGCCGCCATCAAGGCCGGCGCGGATGCGGTGCTGGGGCATCACCCGCATGTCATCCAAGGCATTGAAAAATACGAAGGCCGATACATACTCTATTCGCTGGGCAGCCTGATTCCGGGAGGCGTGCTCGACACCAAGGATAAAGACAGTTTCCTTGCGCAGCTTACCTTCACCATCGACCCCAGCGCCACCGGCCAGCAAGCGCCGCCGCAGCTGGATATACTGCCCGTACGGCTGACCGCGCAAACAAAAGGGCTGGACTACTGTCCCGTGCTGCCCGAAGCGCACGAGGCCGACCGCATCTTAAAAAAAATCGAGCAAAAATCTTACAAGCTCTACGAATGACAGGAGGACTCAATCCATCATGGCCAATCCACACTACGCGATATTCGTCGATCTGGAGAACTGCGGCGCAAAGGTCGCCACACTCAATACCATCATCGAAAAAGTAAAAATTCGCGGCGACATCCTGCTGGGCAAGGTGTATGGCTACACCGACCAGTACGCCGATCTGAAAGAGGTGCTGCTCAGCAACACCTTTAATGTCGTACCCTCACTGCGCTATGGGCGCAACCAAAAGAACAACCTGGACATCCAACTGGTCATCGACGCGCTGGATGTCGCCTTCAAGAACGAGCTGATCGACAGCTTCTGCATCGTGTCCGGCGACAGCGACTATACGCCGCTGGTCGGCAAGCTGAAGTCGATGGGCAAGTTTGTGCTGGGCATCTCGCGCTCGGAGGCGGCCAGCGGCATCTTCATCAACGCGTGCAACGAGTTTCAGTTCTTGGAGTCGGTCACGCAAAGCAAGGCGCCCGGCTTTAAGCCCAGCGGCGGCATGGACGAATCGCTGGACGACGCGGAACTGAACAAGCTGATCCAAACCGTGCTGGAAGAGCAGGTCGATGAAGGCGAGATTTTGGCATCGGAGCTGAAAAACGTGCTGCTGCGCCTGCGCCCGGACTTCAACGAAAAATCGTTCGGTTTCAGCACCTTTGGCAAACTGCTGACCGCGCTGGAGCAAAAATTCCACACTTTCCGCGTCATCAGCGACAACTACAACCTGCTGATCCAACTGGTGCACGACGCGCCGGGCGACGGCAAGCAGATTCACAAGGACAACATGGTGCAGGTCTTTGCCGCGCAGCTCGCCTCCTTTAAGGAAAGCGGATTCGAACGCGTCAATCCGTCCATCCTAAAGGAAGCCATCCAGAACCAATACCCCAATTACAACGAGCGCGCGCTGGGGTTCAAGCGATTCTCTGATCTGCTGCGCCGACTGGAAAAGGAAGGCTTGGTAGAAATCGAGATGGATGAGCAAAAAACCATGCTGGTGAAGATTCTATAAGGTCATCAGGAGGTACGCATGGGCAAGCTGGGTTACCTGATCCGCCGCGCGCGCAAGATGGACTTTGGCGCGATGTTCAAAACCGCCGATATGCTGCACAAAAAAACCGGGCTGTCGCGCGCATGGCTGCTGCGCGACATGGCACGTTGCGCCGCGAAATATAACGCCGGGTACATCGACTACAAAATCGCGGAGATGTATCGCCTGTCGCCCGCGCAGCGCAAGACGCAGATTACGCGCGGCATTTCCAACAACATCGTCGCGCGCATGAACGATAAAGCGTATTGGCACTTCTTTGACAACAAGGCGGAATTTAACGCGCTGTTTAACGAGCAAGTCCATCGCGGCTGGATTGATCTGACGCAGGCCAGCGACGCGGCTTGGGCGGACTTCCTGACAAACCGTGGCCCGATCATCTGCAAGCCGATCGACGGCTCTTCCGGCCGGGGGATACAGAAAGTGCAACCGGAACAGTTTGGCGATCCCGCCCAGCTCAAGCAGCGGCTGCTTGCAGAGGGCGTCGGCATCGTGGAGGATTGCGTCGTGCAGCACCCGGCGCTGGCCGCGCTGTGCCCCACATCGGTCAACACCCTGCGCGTCGCCACGCTGCTGGGCGACAAGCGGCAGGGCATCGTCTACGCGTACCTGCGCATCGGCAATGGCAAGGTAATGGACAACGTGGACACAGGCGGCATGGCGGCGCCGGTCGATCTGGACACCGGCGTGCTGTGCGGGCCGGGCGCGGACAAACTCGGCAAGGTGCACGAGCTGCATCCGATGACCGGCGCGAAAATCGAAGGCACACAGGTCCCCTATTGGCCGGAAATCAAACAAATGTGTCTCGCCGCCGCGCAGGTCGTGCCGCAGGTTCGGTTTGTCGCGTGGGATGTGGCAGTCACACCAGACGGCCCGGTGTTCATCGAGGGCAACTCCTTCCCCAGCCACGCCATTCCGCAGTTTGCCGCGCACTTCCCCGACGGCATCGGCATTCTGCCGCAGTTCGAGAAGTTCATCGACTTATAAGCAATTTGCACGAAAGATCAAGGGGGACATGCCATGCATCGCTTGCGCCGCGCACTTATTCCTGTGACCGCCTTCTGCTTGCCAGCTGGGCTTTTTTTGCTGGTGTGCGCCTGTAGCGGCATCCACCCATTTGGCGACAGAACGCTGCTCATCAGCGACATGGTCAACCAATATGTGGCGTTTCTGGGCTACATGCAGTCCATGCTGACCGAGGGAAACAACCTGTTCTATACCCTCAGTTCTACGTTGGGCAGCAACGCGTTTGGATTATTTACCACCTACCTGATGAGTCCGGTCAATCTGCTGGTGTTTTTGTTCCCGCGCGCCATGCTGGCCGATGCCGTGCTGTGCATTCTCACTGTCAAGATCGGCCTGATCGGTCTGTCCGGCTGGTGGTGTCTCAAGCAAATCGGTAACCGCGGCCCGTTCGCGCTGATGCTGTCCAGCTCCTTTGCGCTGTGCGGGTATGTGGCGGGGTTCTTTTTCAACTTCATGTGGCTGGACGCGCTGGCGCTGGCGCCACTAGTCACGCTCGGGCTCTATCGACTCGTCATGGAAAAAAAGTGTTTGCTCTACAGCCTCTCGCTGGCCGCCGCGCTGATCGTAAACTACTACACCGGATACATGCTGTGCCTCTTCTCGGTGCTGTTGTTTGTCGGGTTCAGTCTGGTCAAGCCGGTCGAAAGCGCCAAGTGGTGGGGTGGTCGCTTTGTCCGCTTTGCGCTGGCATCGCTGCTGGCCGCCGGATTGGCCGCCATCGTGCTGGTGCCCACGTTCCTGTCGCTGTCCGGTACCAAGTCCACGTTTGATCCCGCGCGCTTTGCGTTCACCGCCAAGTTTGCGCTGCCGCACCTGCTGCTCATGTTCATGACCGGCAGCATCAGCGTCACCGCGCCGATCGGATATCTACCCTATCTGTTCTGCGGCGCGGGCGTGTTGTCGCTAGCGCTGTTGTATTTCTGCAATCACGCGATTCCCCGCCGTGAAAAGCTGCTGGCCGCCGCGCTGCTGGGCATTTTTGTGATCAGCTTCCATCTCAATCCGCTCAATCTCGTGTGGCATGCGTTCAATCCGCCCAGTTCCTTCCCGTTCCGGTACTCGTTCCTGTGCATTCTGTTGCTGATGCTGCTGGCCGCGCGCTGTGCCGCACGGCTGGACGGCGTCCGTCCCGGCGCGGTACTGGGTGTGGCGGCGGCGCTGTCGCTGGCTTTTCTGCTCATCAATCCGCCCAACGATGGCGGCGATAAACTGTTCGCAAAGACACTGGTCGAACAGTATGCCGATGTCGCGATCCTGTGCGCGTGTTGCGCGCTGCTCTATCTGGCCATCACGCGCATACAAGTGAGGCGCGTGGCGCTGGTGCTGCTTGTGGCGGTACAACTGGGACAGATGGTGGCGAATAGCGGCCTGCTCCTCTCGCATCTGCTGGGACCGGACAACCTAGCGGCATCAGCCTTTCACGCCACTGTATTGCGCGCGCAATCTGCCCTGCGCACATTGCGCGAGCATGACGACGACCTCTATCGCGTGGAAACGGTTGGCGGGGCAGGCGGCATTCATCACAACATGGCCATGCTGCTCGCCTATCCGGGAATCGCGCATTTCTCTTCCGTACAAAGTACGGATGTTCTTCAGTTTCTCAGCAGCTTAGGCTATTCCTCCAATCTGACCAGCACCATCTACCCAACATTGCAAACCACCGATGCGGTGGATGCGCTGCTGGGTATTCGCTACCTTGTGACGGCGGATGAATCGCGCTTTAAGCCATACCCGGTGATCTTTGAGTCGGAAAATTTCATCATCCTCGAAAACAGCTATGCGCTTCCGCTTGCGTATGCTGCCTCGCCAAAGGTGCTGGAGGATGCATGGCAGATGTCGGCAGTCGATCCCCTTGCCTCCACCAATGCATTGTACGCCGCCATCCTCGGTCAGGATGATCTGCGCCTCTTTGTACCACTGGAACGTGGCGAGACCGAGCTAGCCCAGGTGTCGTATGAACTGGATGAGAGCATTGAAATCTATACAACGCAAAGCGGAGATGCGCTGCCTACTGCCGCTTTCCAAGCCACAACGCTACGGGACGGCCCGGTATTTGCCGCTCTCGCAAGGGAAACAAGAGAGATCGTGGATGTCGAAGCGTTCAGCGGCACGGATGCTCTGGGCACGTTCTATAGTTATTCGCGCAATGATGCCTTTGCGCTGGGCGACTTTGGGGCAAACGAACCGGCCGTTCTAAAGCTGCTCTTTGCGCCCGGTGCGCGGCTGGCTTTGGAAAACGTTGCCTTCTATCAGGAAGATTTGGACGCATTTGATCAGGCCTTTGCCGACATTGCGGAACACGGCGCATCCGTCGAAAAGCATTCCAGCTCGCACTTCTCCGGTCAGATCGCCATCCCCGAGGACAAGCCGCTACTGCTCACCACGCTGCCGTATGATCCGGCGTGGCGCGCGCAAGTAGACGGGCAGCCCGCACAAACGGTCAAGGCGCTGGGCGCGCTGATGGCGATTGAGATGACCCCCGGCGAGCATGCCTTCACGCTGCGCTATGTGCCGCGCGGGCTTGCGGCGGGTGCCACCATCTCGGTGCTGTCGCTGTGCGCGCTGGCCGCGTACCTGCTGCTGCCCCTGGTCAAATCGCGCCGTGCGCAAAAGTCCGCGCACGCAGCCTAAGTTTTCCGCGTAAAACATTGCGTTACAAAACGCACTCTGCTACAATGGGTGGGAAGCGATTCCACCCTTTTTTGTCGCGCACTATTGTTGTTGGAGGAGGAGTTACCATGCATATTATTGTTGCCAAGGATGAGCAATCCGCCGGTCGCATCGCCGCCACCCTGATCGCCGCCCAGGTGATCTCCAAGCCGGACGCTGTGCTGGGTTTTGCCACCGGTTCCACGCCGCTGCCCACCTATGCCGAGTTGGTGCGCATGCACAAGGAAGGCGCGCTGGACTTCTCCCGCGTCACCACCTTCAATCTGGACGAGTATGTGGGCCTGCCCACCACGCATCCAGAGAGCTACTATAATTTTATGTGGACCAATCTGTTCTACAAGGTGAACGTGCGCAAGGAAGCGGTGCATCTGCCTGATGGCAACGCCAAGGACTTGGCCAAGGCGGCAGCGGAGTACGACGCACAGATCGCCAAAGCAGGCGGCATCGACGTGCAGCTGCTGGGCATCGGCATGAACGGTCACATTGGCTTTAATGAGCCGGAAGCCTGCTTCCCGGAGAACACGCACGTCGTTGATCTGACCGAGAGCACCATTCAGGCCAACAAGCGCTTCTTTGCCAGTGAGGCCGAGGTGCCGCGCCAGGCGGTCAGCATGGGCATTGCCAACATCATGCACGCGAAGCGCATCGTGCTGGTCGCCTGTGGTGCCAACAAAGCCGATATCGTGCACGATATGATTTATGGCGACATCGTGCCCAATGTGCCGGCCAGCGTGCTGCGCCTGCACCGCGATGTGCACATTGTGCTGGACGAGGCTGCCGCCAAGAAGATCAAGAAATGACAAGCTGGCAGGATGCCATGCGCGCATGCACGCTGTGCCCGCGCGCATGCCGCGCACCCCGCTTGCCGGATGGCGGACGGGGCTTCTGCCGCATGGGCAGCATGCCAATGGTTGCGCGCGCCGCGCTGCATCATTGGGAGGAGCCGTGCATTTCCGGCTCGCGCGGCAGCGGCACGGTCTTTTTCAGCGGGTGCACGCTGCGATGCTGCTTCTGCCAGAACGGAACCATCAGCCACGATGGTCAGGGCACACCGGTCACCATTGAGCGGCTGGCAGCGGTCTTTGGCGAGCTGGAGCGTGCGGGCGCGCACAACTTGAACCTGGTTACCCCGACGCACTTCGCGCCGCAGATCATCGCCGCGCTGGACATCGCGCGCCCCGGCATCCCGGTGGTATACAACACCAGCGGCTATGAGTCGCCGGACACGCTGCGCCTGCTGGCCGGACACATCGACATCTACTTGCCCGACCTCAAATACATGGATGGTGATCTTGCGCAGCGATATTCCGCCGCGCCAGACTATCCGGCAGTCAATCAAGCCGCGCTGATTGCCATGTGCGCGCAGACCGGCCCCGCACAATACGACGCCGATGGGCTGATGACGCGCGGCACCATGGTTCGCCATCTGGTGCTGCCCGGGCTGACCAGTCAAAGCCTTGCCGCGCTGGACTGGATTGCGGAGAACCTGCCCCATGGCACGCCGGTCAGCCTGATGGGACAATACACGCCCTGTGGTGCGGCCACCACAGACCCAATCATCGGCCGCCGCCTGACCCGACGCGAATATGATCGCGTCACCGATCGCCTGATCGCCCTCGGCTTGACCGATGGCTATGTGCAGGCGTTGACCGCCGCGCAAGCCGCGTACATTCCGCCCTTTGACGGCACGGGTGTGTGCGAGCAATAGACTTGGAGGAATGAACATGGGCAATTTTGCGGTATCTGAGGGCAAGCTGCCAACGCACGGCTACCCCGTATGGACGCTGACCGGCGCCGAGCAGGAGGTGCGCCTGCTGCCCGATCACGGCTTCAATGTGTATGACTGGACGTACCAAGGCGGCGAGTTGCTGATGGAGCCGGTGGACATCACGGTGATCGGCACCAAATACGGCATCCCGCTGTTGTTTCCCACGCCCAACCGCATGCGCGACAGCCAGTTTACCTGGCGCGGCAAGCAGTATCATCAGCGCAAGCACGGCGAGGATGTGTGGATACACGGGCTGGTCAAGGACGAGCCGTGGCAGGTGCGCTGCTGGGCGGATGATCACGGCGCATACGCCGAGGGCGTCATTGCGTTTGCCGAGGGCAATCATCTGTACGAAGCGTATCCTTTCCCCTGCAAGCTGACCGTGCTGTATACGCTGCACGCCGGTGGGCTAAAGATCGACGCGCGCGTGGACAACACCGGCACCGATGACCTGCCGTTCGGGTTCGCGATTCATCCGTATTTCTCCAAGCGCGGCGACGCCAATCAGGTGTTCCTCACCACCCCGCTGACCCGCATTTACGAGAACGACGAGAAGCTGCTGCCCTCGGGCAAACTGCTGGACATTGCCGGTCAACGCTGGGACACCAGTGACGGGCTGCACTCGGTGCAGAGCCTTGATCTGGACAACGTGTATCACGGCATGAACAGTGACCGTGTCGCGGTGATCGAGTATCCGCACTCCGCGCGCATCACGCTGCGTGGCGACGATTCCTTCCATAACCTGATCGTCTTTACGCCCAAGGATCGGCCGGGCTTCTGCATCGAGCACCAGACCTGCTCCACCGACGCGCTGAACCTGCACGCCAAAGGGCTGCTGGACGAGGCAGGGCTGCTGATCCTGCCCGCCGGACAGACCTGGCGCGGCTGGGTGACGCTGGATGTGGAGAAAATCTAGCGAAACAAAAAGAGATTCCTCGTCGTGCACGCAAGCGCGGCGGGGAATCTTTTTCTTTGTGTCATCTCGGTCTGTCTACAGCACCCCGATCCGGGTCGATGGCGCATTCCCATTCACCAGATCGCGAATCTGATACTTCGGGCTGCCGATGACCACCGTCGTGTCACGCGACACCGGCCCCACCGCGAACTCCAGCTTGGCATGCGCGCCGTTCGCGCCGGGTCGGCTGGCACCAACGCAGCTCTTTTGCAGCTCGCGTATGTTCGCGATCACAGCCTCGGTATCGCGGCCGGTCACTTCGCGCACCAGTGTGGACGGATCGTGCGCGTCGCGATAGATGCCCTCGGTTGAGGTCAATATCAGCAGCGTCCTGGCGCGCACCAGCCCGGCGACCACCGCAGCGGTTTCGTCGTTATCTACGCACTCCACCACCGCTTCCTGTTTTGCACGCAGTGCCGCCAGCTCCCACTTGCGGTTCTCCTCGTCACTGACCGGGTCGTTATAGTTGATGATCGGGATCGCGCCCTGCTGCTTTGCGCGTAGCAGCAGCTTTTTGATGTGCTCGCGCTTCTCCGCATCGTTGAAGTGCTGATGCTCCACCAGCACCTGCCGCACCGAGTAGCCGGAGCGGATAAACCGACGATACTCGGCCATCAGGATTGACTGTCCCTGCGCCGCGTAATCGGTTTTGATGTCGTTCTTGTCACCGGTCAGCTCTTGGCCGGTGCGTTTGATATAGTCCACGCGCCCGATCTCCGCCGCGCCGGAGGTCACCCAGATCATGCCGGGCTGGAGCTGCTCACCCAGCCGCGCGATGACATTGTAGTCGATGTCGTTATCCTCTTTGCGAATCAGCGCCATCGAGCCGATCTTGCCCACCAGCTCGTAGTCGTATGCTTGGTTTTCCATCTTACTCCTTCTCCCTTACGCGGCATCGTGCGCGAGATTGTGTATCCACTTGCGCGACAAGAATCGCGGCAGGCCGATGATAACCTTCAGGCATTCCTCGCCCTGAATGGACAGGAACACCGCCCAAAGCGGCAGTTTGAGCACGATGCCGGTCAGCACGGCGGCGGGCACGCCCACAATCCACAGCGCGCCAACGTCCAGCACCATGCTGTACATCGTGTCGCCCCCGGCACGCAGGATGCCGACCACATTCACGCCATTGAACACGCGCACCCACAGGAAGCACGCCGCGATGCCCATCACCTGAACCGACATATCCCGCGCCTCCGTGGAGAAGCGGAACACATCGGCCAGCGGTCTGCGGACGATCATCAGCACAATGCCCATGACTGCCATCGTGCCCACAGCGGCCAGCGCAATGCGCTTGGCATAGAGAAACGCCTCGTCCTCGCGATCCGCGCCGATGCTGCGCCCGACAATCACCGCCGCGCCGCTGACAATGCCAAACCCGAACGCGAACGTCAGTTGGTCGGAGATGTTGACGATGCCCATCGCCGCCACCACCGCGTCGCCCATCGCACCATACACCACCGAGTACATCACTGTGCCCAGCGCCCACAGGCCCTCGTTGAGCACCACCGGTGTGATCGTGCGAAAGAATCTGCCCAGAAACACACGCTCGGGCATCGCCCAATCACTCAATCGCGCCGCGGGCGGCAGCTTTGCCAAATAGGTCATGCCCACATTGATCGCCAAGCTGACAACGGTGGAGATCACCGTCGCGATGGCCGCGCCGCGCACACCCAGCATAGGCAGGCCGAGCTTGCCATAAATCAGTCCGTAATTCAGTATCGTATTGGTGCCGATCGCGACAATGGCCGCCATCATCGGAATGCGCGGATGTTCCGATGACTTGAGCATAGCGGCATACACGTTATCCACCGCCATGATCAGGTACGCCGGTGCGATGATCACCAGATATTGCAACCCTTGCTCAAAGCTCACGCCGGGCTTCAGGAAGAAGCCCAGCACCTGCCGATGAAAGACCGCTACCAGCAGCATGAAGATCGCGGCAATGCCCACGGCAATGCGCATCGCCAGACCCTGCACGCGGCGCATGCTGGGGATGTCGCCTTTGCCCCAAAACTGCGCGAAAAAGATCGCCGCGCCGCTGACTGTGCCGAACAAGAACAGGTTGAACAGGAATGTGACACGGTTGGCCTGTGTAACGCCCGCGTATGCCTGCTCGCCCAGACCACTGACCATGATGCCGTCAATGATGTGCAACGACGCGGCGATCAGGTTTTGCAGCGCGATGGGCACCACCATGCGGAAAAAAAGGCGGGTAAATTCCGGTTCCCAGTGGAACAGACTGTTTTGTTTTCGGGGATTGTAGTTGGTCGTATGCAATGGAATCGCTCCAAATCTATTGTTTTTGTTGTAGCAACACCTGCGCGGCCGCCAGTGCGGTTTGCAAATCGCCCGCGTTGTCCAGACGCAGATGCGCCGCCGCCCGATACAGCGGAACGCGCTGCGCATACAACGCGCGCAATTTCTCCTCCGCGTTGTCGGCAAGCAGCGGCCTGCCCGCGCCGGATACTTCGCGCAACAGCAGCGCCAACGGCCGGTCCATCCACAGCACCCTGCCGGTATCACGCATCAGCCGCGTGTTTTGCGCATCCAATATAATGCCGCCTCCGGTGGCGATGATCTGCCCGCACCGGCGTGCAACTTCATATAGCGCGTCTTGTTCCATCCGGCGAAACGTCGCCTCGCCGTTTTTGGCAAAAATGCGCGGGATGGACATACCGGCCAGCGTTTCGATCCTGCGGTCCAGATCAACAAACGGCACGCCCCGCGTTTGGGCAAGCGCGGCGCCCAGCGTCGATTTTCCGCTGCCCGGCATGCCGATTAGATACAGATTATCCACGCTGCTGCTCCTCGCGGCTCAGGCGCATCATCTCGGTGAAGAGCGCGCGTGTAGCCTTCGCCCAGCGCGGATCGTGCAGCATGCCGACGCGGCTGTCCAGCACCGCTTCCTCTCGCGCGGTGTCGGTCACATCCAGTCCGCGCTCGCGCTTGTACACACCCACTTGGCGCGCGGCTTCCATGCGCTTTTCAAACAGTGCGACCAGTTCGGTATCAATGGCGTCAATGCGCGCGCGCAGCACCGTCAAATCACCTTTCATCGCCCTTCCACCTCCAGATACAGCGACAGCAGACCGATCGCCATCACTGCCTCGACCACCGGCACTGCGCGCGGCACGATGCATGGATCGTGGCGTCCGCCAATCTCCAGCACCACATCCTGTCCTTTGCGCACATCGATGGTTTGCTGCTTCTGCGCGATGGACGGCGTCGGCTTGATGCCCACGCGCGCAACCACCGGCATGCCGCTGGTGATGCCGCCCAGCGCGCCGCCGTGACGGTTGGTGCGGCAGCGCACCTCGCCCTCATCAAAATAAAACGGATCGTTGGCCTCACTGCCATACAGTGTGGTCAGTCCAAAGCCCTGCCCGAAGGACACGCCCTTGACCGCTGGGATGGAGAATAGCAGCCCGGACAGCACGCTTTCCACCGAGCCAAAGAACGGCTCGCCCCAACCGGCGGGCACGCCGGCAGCGGCACACGCAACCACGCCGCCCACCGAATCGCCCTGTTCGCGCGCCTGTTCAATGGCGGCGCGCATGTCGGCCTCCACGCTTTCATCCAGCACAGGAAACGCGCGGGAACGCAGTGCCATCAGTTGCGCCGCGTCCACCGCCGCGTCGTCCAGCAGCATGTCGCGCACGGTATGGATGCTCTGGATGTGCGCGCCGATCGTGATCCCCAGCCGCGAAAGGATTTGCCGCGCGATTGCCCCGGCGAACACCAGCGGCGCGGTCAGCCGCCCGGAAAAGTGTCCGCCGCCCCTGGGATCGTTGAAGCCGTGATACTTGACCCAGCCGGTGTAGTCCGCGTGGCCAGGGCGCATCGCGCCGGGCACCGCGTCGTAGTCCTGCGGGCGCACATTGGTGTTGCCGATCACGCCGCACAGCGGCGCGCCGGTGGTGATGCCGCGATAAACGCCCGATAAAATCCGCACTGCGTCGCTTTCGCGACGGGGCGTGGCGGATGGATCGCGCCCCGGCGCGCGACGCGCCATGTCGGCGGCCACCAGCTCGGTGTCCACCGCGATGCCCGACGGCAACCCATCGATTACGATGCCTACCGCCTCGCCATGCGACTCGCCGAAGATGCTCAGGCTCAGCTTCTCGCCCCATTGTCCTCGCATCGCGTCCATCCTCCTATGCTTTCATACTCGCGCCAGAAATCCGGTGCGGATTTGCGCACCGCGTCCTCGCCGGTCAGCAGGGTTTCCCTGGCGCAGATTGCCGCCGCCACAGCGATGGCCATGGCGATGCGGTGATCGTTGTGGCTGTCGGTAGGCCCGCCGGTCAATGTCTGACCGCCCCAAATCATCAGCGCGTCGGCCGTGCTGGTGATGTTCGCGTTCAGCGCGCGAAATTCCTGTTCCAGCGCGGCCAGCCGATCGCTTTCCTTCATGCGCAGCCGTGCCGCGCCGATCAGTTCGGTGCTCCCCTGCGCCGCAGAGGCAGCCGCAGTCAGCGCGGGCACAAGATCGGGCACCTGCGCGCAGTCGATGCGCGCACCGGCCAGCGCGGAAGGCCGCGCCACCAAGGTATCGCCTTCCCAGACGATGTCCCCACCCATCTCGCGCAGGATGTCAATGATTGCGCGGTCGCCCTGACGGCTGGTCTTGTCCAGACCGGTCAGGCGTATGCCGCGCCCGGTTAGCCCCGCCACCAGAAAGAAAGCCGCATGCGACCAGTCGCCCTCCACAGGAAAACACCCCGCGCGATAGGTTTGCTTGCCAGGGATCTCCAGTGTGGTTTCGTCGCGCCACTGCGCGGTGACGCCCGCTTCGCGCAGCGCCTCCAGCGTCAGCGCCACATATCCGCGCGACTCAAGCGGCGAGGTCAGGCGGATGCTGGAATCACCCGCCAGCCTAGGCAGCGCATACAGCAGCCCCGTAATAAATTGACTGGATACATCGCCGGGCAGCGCATAGACGCCGGGCTTCAGCGCACCTTCCAACGTGATGTCCTCCGGTGTTTCCTCCCAGTGAATGCCTTGCGCCAAAAACAATTCCCGATAGGGTCCCAGCGGTCTTTTCAATAGCCGCTCCGCGCCGACAAAGCGCACCGGCCCGTGCCCGTCCAGTGCCAGCGGCATCAGAAACCGCAACGTCGAGCCGGACTCGCCGCAGGGCACCGTGCGCGCGCCGGTGCCGTGTCGCCCGCCGGTGACGCGGCAAGCCATCCTCCCCGGTGCATCGGGCAAGGGTGTCTGCGCAATATCCGCCATGCCCAGACCGCCCAGCGCCGCGATGGTCGCCCGAATGTCCTCGGACGGCACCAGCGGCGCAACCTCGCTGCACCCATCGGCCAGCGCCGCGCACAGCAGCGCGCGATGCGCGGCACTCTTGCTGGGCATGACACGCAGTTCGCCGCCCAGCGCCGCCGGTCTGATTCGCCTCATGCGCCGCACACCCCTTTAACCCACTGCGCAAGCTGCGCCATGGTGATGTCCCGCAGCGTCGCTTGGCCCATGCGCGTCAGCAAGACCTGCGTCAGCGTGCCGCCCGCGCTCTTTTTGTCATGCCCGGCCGCTTGCAGCAGCGCGTTCATATCGGCTTTCGGCATTTCGGTGTGCAGGTCGTACATCGCCAGCACATTTTTCAGGCGCGCCGCCGTGCCCGCTTCGGTCACACCCAGCTTTTCGCCTTCTCGCGCGGCGGCCAACATGCCGATGCACACCGCTTCGCCGTGCAGCAATGCACCGTATCCCAGCACCGCCTCCAGCGCGTGCCCGATGGTGTGCCCAAAGTTCAGTTCCATGCGCGCGCCGCGGTCGTGCGCGTCGCGCCGCACATAGTCCGCCTTGATCTCACAGCAGCGCGCCACCACATCGGGCAACAGCGGCATCAATCCCGAGCGCCCCCCGGCGTGCTCTATCGTTTCAAACAATGCCGCATCGGCGATGCACGCGGTCTTGATGATCTCGCCCAGACCGCAGCCGATCTGGCGCGCATCCAGCGTGCCCAACGCGGACAGGTCGGCGCACACCGCCACCGGCTGATAAAACGCACCCACCAAATTTTTGCCGCGCGGCAGGTTGACCGCCACCTTGCCGCCCACCGACGAATCGACCTGCGCCAGCAGTGTAGTGGGCAGTTGCATAAACGGCACGCCGCGCAGGTAGCTGGCGGCGGCAAATCCGGTCAGATCGCCGACCACGCCGCCGCCCAGCGCCACGACTAGGTCGGCGCGGGTAACGCTCAAATCCAAAAAAGCGTCATACAGCGCCTGTAGCTGCGCCATGCTCTTGCTGTTTTCTCCGTCCGGCACGGTGATTTGCGCGGGTCGCAGCCCTGCCTCTGTCAGCAACCGCGCCACACGCGCGCCGTACAGCGCGCCGACCGTTTGGTCGGTGACAACAACTGCTTGCTTGCCCCGCCACGGCGCGACCAGCTTACCCAGAGCCTCCCACGCATTTGCGCCGATGACGATGTCGTACCCCGGCGCGGTATCCACGCGCACGCTACGCACGGTTCCATTCCTCCTTGCGCACCACCGCGCCGTGCATGCGCTGACGCAATGCCTCGCGGTCATCGCCCGCCAGCAACGCGCGATACTCAGCCAGCTTGCCTTCCAACTCGGCGATGCTCGCCGCCAGCACATCGCGATTGTTCCAGAATATGCCGTTCCACAGATCGACATCCATCGCGGCGACCCGCGTTGTGCCCTCAAAGCTGTTGCCCTCAAAACCCTTGCTGGTCATCAACCGTTCCTGTTCACAAATACTCAGCGCCAGCACATGCATCATGTGGCTGGTGTATGCCACCGATGCGTCGTGTGTGTCCGGATCGGTCAGCCGCACATCGGCGCAGCCCAGTTGCTCGGCCAGATCGCACAGCATGGCGGTAGCCTCCGGCGGCGCGTCGTCGGGCGGCGTCAGCAGGTAGTGCGCACCCGCGAACAAATCTTTGACCGCGTAAGCAAAGCCGTTTTGCTCGCGCCCGGCCATTGGGTGCCCGCCGATGAAGCAGACTCCCTCGGGCAGCACCTGCCGCGCGATGGCGGCGATGCCGCGCTTGATGCCGCACACATCGCTGACCACCGTGCCGGGCGTAAGCCTTGGCGCAACCGCGCGCAGCGTCTGTTCCGCCGCCTCGGGATGCAGACAGATCATGAGCAGGTCGGCTCCTTCCAACGGCGCGTCCGCCACATCGGCAAACACGGCGTCCACCGCGCCGCTGGCCACGGCGGCCTTGCGTGTGTCGCTGTCGCGATCAACGCCGAACGCACGCCATGCGCCCCTGTCCTTCAGCGCCAGCGCGATGCTGCCACCGACCAACCCTAGCCCCACGATGCCCACGCGCACGCGACCGCCGCCTTTCACGCCTTCAAAAAAATCCGCGCCGGTTCCTCGATGGGAGCCGCGCGGATTGCGCCCCAGCAAAACCAGGCAATATTCCTGTTAGCAGTATAGCACGCAAAACAAGCCCACACAAGCCTTTGCGCGCAAAAGAGCTGCCGTGGACGGCAGCTCTCAGGATGATAGCGGATGATGCTTATTCCTCTACGCGCTCGATCAGCGCCCCCACAGCGCCCAGTTTTTGCTCAATGCCCTCATATCCGCGATCGATGTGCCCGGTCTGGTCGCTGATGCGCGTTTCGCCCTGGGCGCACAGTCCGGCCAGTATCAGCGCCGCGCCCGCGCGCAAGTCGCTGGCCACCACATGCGCGCCGAGCAGCGACGCCACGCCATCCACCACCGCCACGCGATCCTCCACGCGGATTGCCGCGCCCATGCGCCGCAGCTCGATGGCGTGCATGTAGCGATTCTCGAACACCGTTTCCAGGAAAACCGAGGTGCCCGGCGTGGTGCAGGCAACCACCATCAGTGGCGCCTGCAAATCGGTGGGAAAACCCGGGAAGGTCATTGTGCGTATCTCGGTCGGGTGCGTGGGCTTGCCGCGCACGCGCAGTCCGCCCGGATAATCCATCACATCCATTCCCATCTCGTGCAGCTTGAATAGCAGCGCCCGCAGGTGATCGGCACGCGCCCCCCTAAGTAGCAGGTTGCCGCCTGTCACCGCCGCCGCGCAGGCCATGGTGCCCGCCTCGATGCGGTCGGTGATGGGCAGGTAACTCGTGCCGTGCAGCGTGGGCACACCCTCGATGACCACTGTGCCGCTGCCCGCGCCGGTAATGCGCGCGCCCATCTTCAGCAGACACTCCGCCAAATCAATAATCTCCGGCTCTTTGGCCGCGTTCTCTATGCGTGTCGTTCCCTCCGCCAGCGTTGCGGCCATCATCAGGTTTTCGGTCGCGCCTACGCTGGGTGTGTCCAGATAAATCGTGCCGCCATGCAGTTTGCCCTTTAACTCCACCGCGCCCTGCTGCATGCTGATTTCCGCGCCCAATGCCGCCATACCCTTTAGGTGCAGGTCGATCGGGCGCTGGCCAATCGCGCAGCCGCCGGGCAGTGCCACCCGCGCTTCGCCGGTGCGCGCCAGCAGCGGCCCCATGACCAGCACGGACGCGCGCATCTTGCGCATCGCGTCCTCGACAGTCGGGCTCACAACCTGTCCGGCCTCTATGCATAGCCTGCCCTGCTCGCACTGCACAATGCCGCCACAGCTTTCCACCACCTGACACAGCACGTTCACGTCGCTTAACTTGGGCGGGTGCTCAATATACATCGCTTCTTCGGTAAGCAGCGCGGCGGCAATAATGGGCAGCACCGCATTCTTGGAGGTACTGATGTCTATTTCTCCGATCAATGGTGGGCTCTCTTTCGCCACAAAGACCGCCAATACCCCACCTCCTTCTTTGGGAAAATCTTCGTGCTGTCCGTTTCAATTTCACATTTTTTCTTTGGGGATTTGGTATTTTTTCCAAAGTTTTTTCGACTTTCGTCGATCATTTTCGCTTTAGTAGTCCATGGGGATTAGCGGTTGCGCCAGATACGCCTGCGCGCCGGTCGCGTCGCGCCGGAGTGCCACTTGCGCCTTTGTGCCGGTCAGGCTGACGAGATCGGGTGCCAACAGCCGCTCCTGGGGCGCGTCGTCCAGCGAAATCAGCGCCTGTGCTGCTAGGCTCGCCAGATCCCTTGCGTCGGCGCGCGCGGTCAGACAATACGTGATCCGCGCGCCACGTCCCATGATGCTGCGCATGCGCCGCGCGATGTCCCGCGCCTGTGCGGCGTCCGGCGGGCAAGCTGCCGCCAACACCAGCGTGCATGGATGGATTTTGTCGGAAAGGCTTGCTTGGCCCGATGGCCACTCCCGCGCGGCTTGCTGTGCCAATTTCAGCGCGGCTTGCGCCTGGCCTGTGGGCAGCGTAACCTGTGCGCGCAGAAAAAACGCGTGTGCCTCCATGCGGCTTGCTTGCGCGATCTCAAGCAGTTGCGTCGGCGATTGATCGCCGCCGCCCAGCACCGGGCAAATCGCCAGCAAAATCCCTGCGATTGCCAGCATCACCCATTTTCGCACAGCCGCACCTCCGTTCATCCACGACGTCATTGTGTCCGTCCGGCGGTGCTTTATGCGACGGCGGCGCAAGACAAGTGCAGCAAAATCGCCGTTTTTCATTTTTCCTTGGTAATGCGGATGCTCGTTTTTCGCGCCACGCATGACGCACGCCAAAGCGATTTGCTACAATTTCGTTGCCCAGAAATATCCAACTTGGTTTACTCGGCTTGCTATTGTGCGCAAATCGTGATAAAAAGAAAGGGCGCCCGGCAAATTGGCTTTCTTTGCATTTGTCGGCTTCCCGCTATTTTATGAAGCACGAGGATCGTCCCATGAAGCGCCGCGACATGTTTTTGTTTTTTACGGCCACTTCGCTGTTTTGGTTTGCGTTATACACCTATCCCGTACTGCTGGCAGGATACGCGAAAAACGTGCTGGGGGCCACGCCGGTGATGGCGGGGCTGATTGTTGGCAGCTATGGGCTGGTACAGTTGCTGCTGCGCATCCCGATCGGCTTCGCATCCGACAAACTGCGGCGGCGCAAGCCGTTTTTGACACTTGGCTCGGCGCTGGGCGCGCTGGCCGCGCTGGTTTTGTTCCGCGCGGGTACGCCGGAGGTCGCGCGCATCGGCCGCAGCATTGCCGGGGCATCGGCGGCCGCTTGGGTCTGCTACAGTGTGCTGTACGCCAGCTATGGGGCGCAGACGCAAAGCACGCAGCGCATGGGCGCGCTGTCCTCCTGCATGTATGGCGCGCAGTTGATCGGCACGCTGATCGGCAGCGAAGTCGCGCAACGTGCCGGGGTGCGCAGCGCGTTTGCGCTGGCCATCGCCGCTGGGGTGATCGGCACGGTCTGCACGCTGTTTGTGCGCGATGTGCGCCCCACCACCGAGCCGCCGACCACCTCCGCGCTGCTCAGCAGTTTTAAGAGCCGCTCGCTGTGGGTCGCGTCCATTCTGTCCATTCTCATGCAACTGATCATCTATGCCACGCTGTATGGCTTCAGCCCGACCTGGGCGCAGGAGATGCTGCACGCCGGCACCTCGCTGCTTGGCCTGCTGTCCACCATGCATCTGCTGCCCAATGTGCTGGTGTCGTATCTGGCGGCGCGCTATGTGGTGCCTCGCATAGGCAAGGCCGCGGTGTGCGCGCTGGGCTTTTTGTGCATGGCGGCCTCCTGCCTGTTTATGCCGATGACCACCGCGTTCTGGCAAATGCTGTGCTTGCAGTCGCTGTGCGGCATCGGCTTGGGCTGCATCGCGCCCATCCTGCTGGCGCTGTGCATACGCGACATCCCCGCCGAGCGGCGCGGCATTGGCATGGGCATCTATCAGTCGCTGTACAGCATCGGCATGTTTGCCGGTCCCACGCTTGCCGGTGTGCTGGTGCAGGCGTGTACGCAGGAGGCGGGCGGCGGCGCGGGCTTCGGCTATCAATGCAACTTCTGGGTGATGGGCGGCGTGGGACTGATTGCCGCATTGCTCAGTCTGGCGCTGATGCGCGAGAAACAGGCGGCGTAAGCGCAACAAAAAAACCGCGAGATACTCGCGGTTTTTTGTATGTCTGCCTTATTCCATGTAATAGTCCCACTGCCCAGCGGGATTGTCAAACACCTTGATCGGCACGCCATACGCGCGCGATAGCGTCGCCTCGGTCAACGCCTCTCGCGGTGTACCCTGCGCGACCACCCTGCCTTCGGCCAGCAGCACCACCCGATCGCAGGCCATAGCCGCAGCGCGCAGATCATGTGCCACCAGCACCACCAGCTTGCCTTGCGCCGCCAACTCCCGCGCCAGCGCAAATACCTGCCGCGTAAAACGCGCGTCCAGGCTGGCCGTCGGTTCATCCAGCAACAGCACCGGTGTCTGCTGTGCCAGCGCGCGTGCCAGCATCACCCGCTGGCGTTCGCCACCGGACAGCTGCGTCACAGACTGGTCGGCAAAGTCCGCGCACGCCGAGTCGCTGAGTGCGGCGTCCACGATGGCCGCATCCTGCGCGCCCAGTACGCCCAATGTGCGCCGATGCGGGAATCGCCCCATCTCCGCCACTTGCCGCGCGGTAAAGGCGAACGGCACCTGCGTATCCTGGTGCATATAGGCGCACTGTTTTGCCCAGTCGCGCGGCTTCCATTGCGATAGTGGCCTGCCTGCCATGCGCACCTCGCCCTGCGTAGGGAGCAGCCCCGCCAAAGCTTTCAGCAGCGTGGTTTTGCCCGCGCCGTTGGGGCCCACCAGCCCCAGCACCTCGCCGCCCTGCGCGGTCAGGCTCACATCGCGCAGGATGCGCTTTTCCCCATCGGCTGACACCGCCGCGTAGTGTATGCCCAGCGCCTGAAGCAGATCAGCCAAGCACGCCACCTCCCTTGCGAACACCGCGCAGCAGCAAAAACAGGAAGAACGGCGCGCCCAGCAGCGCAGTGACCACACCGACCGATAGCTCGCCGCCCTTGCTGGTGCCGATCAAGCGCACAGTCAGATCACACAACATCAGGAACATCGCACCGCCCGCCGCGCTGACCAGCATCAGCCGCCGGTGCTTGGGCCCGATCAGGATGCGCACAATATGCGGCACGATCAGTCCGACAAAGCCGATCAGCCCCGTGACTGACACCACCACCGCTGTACACAGCGAAGCAAGCAGCATCAGCGCCACGCGCGTGGCCAACGGGCGAACGCCCAGCGCCTGCGCTTGCTCGTCACCGAGCAGCAGCACGTCCAATCGCGGCGCGATTGCCACCAGTACGGTCTGCGCCAGCGCCACCGGCGGCGCAATGATCCACAAATGCTCCCAGCGCCGATTTGCCAGTCCACCCATGGTCCAGAAGATGTAGCTGGATACTTGGTACTCGTTGCTGCGCGTCAATAGCAGCGATGTCAGCGCCGCGCACAGCGCGCTAACCGCCATGCCCGCCATCACCAGCGTCACCGCGCCGCCTTGCCTGCGGGTCGCGGCCGCGATGCCCAGAATAACCGCCATCGACAGCATCGCGCCGCCAAACGCGCAGAGCGGCAGCATCGCGAACGACGCGATGCCTGTGGTCATCGCCAGTAGCGCGCCCAGCCCCGCCCCTGCCGATACGCCCAGCACGCCCGGATCGGCCAGCGGATTGCGGAACACGCCTTGCATGGTCACACCGGCCACCGCCAACCCTGCCCCCGCCGCGCCGCCAATCAGCACGCGCGGCAGACGAATCATCATCACGGCTGTGCGCACGCCCGGATCGATGCCATCGGTTTTGCCCAGCAGGCAGCGCGCGACCACGCGCAAGTCGATGTGCACCGTGCCCAGCGCGGTGCACACCAGCACGCAGACCAGTAGCAAAATCACCGCAACCAGCGCGCCAAAGAATGTGCGGTTTTTGCGTGGATGGGGACTCATTGGCACAGCTCCGGGTAGGCCAGCTTGGCCAACTCGACCACCGCCTGCGCCATGTACTGCGAGGTGGAGCCGCGATAGCTCTCGGTCAGCGCAGCCACGCGCTGCTGCTTGACAGCGGGCAGGTCGGCCAGAATCACGTCAGCCAAAATGCCCTCGCGTATCGACTGCCCGCCGTCCTCGATGGGCGTAAAGCTGGCGTCATAGCGGATGCCGGGCACAATGAGCAGCTCGGGCTTCCACTCAGCAACGATCTTCTCCTTGCTCACCGGGCTATAGTTCTCGGCGGTGCACACGTTGATCACCCCTGCCGCCGCGCAAATCGCATCAAAGGTTGAGCCCGGGCCATACGCGCACAGCATGCCCGCCGAGGTGCCGTTGGGGTCATAATAATCCTCATAAAACATTGCGTGCACGCGTTGTTCCGCCGGAATCTGTGCGACCTTGACCGCGACATCCGCCAGCGTAGCCTGCATCGTCTGGCGCATGTGTTCCGCCTTGTCTGCCGCGCCGACCTGCTCGCCCAGCAGCGTCAGGCTGCTCATTACGCTCTGCAAGTCCATGGGCGACTCCGCACGCAGACAGGTGACGCCCGCGCCTTGCAACATTTCACCCAGCGACCCGTCGAAGTCCGAAAACGAGTCGATGATCACCAGATCGGGTGCCAGCATCAGGATGCCCTCGACGTTGTTGGACGCCACACGGCCCTCCACCTGCTTGGCCAACTCGCTGGTCGCGGACAGCACCGCGTTGTCGCCCCAGGCCGATAGGCCGACGATGCGTTCGGGTCCGATCATCTCCAACAGCATCTCGCTGGCCCACACCGGCAGCACCACGATGCGCTGCGGCGCGCTTGCTTCCTGCGCCCACGCGCCCACTGCGCCCGCGCACACCAATAGAACCACCAGAACCCCCGCCAAGAACCGTTTCATATCCCGTCCTCCTCCTACGCAAAAGCCACGATACGCGGCATAGCCGCGCACCGTGGCCCGTTTTCGCCACAAAGCGTCTTTTGCGCACGCCCCATCCATCGTAGGGCCCTCGTGCGATACAGCAGGAGCAGGTCTTCTGGCTTGTGCGCGTTGCCGCGCGCCCCGCCTTCCCAGGCGATTGCCCAGTGGCGCATGGGGCGCGCACGCACTTACAGCGGCGGGACCGCGCGGGATGTTCGCCCGCTTCCCTTTTCATGCCCGCCGTGGCGGACAACTCCTGTGCGATGTATGCGATTGTGCATATCGTACCATATCGGAAAGACACGGACAAGCCCTATTGATAGACTGCCAAGAAATGCTCAGATGTGGTGGAGGCCACAAGCCGATCTGCAGGAGGTGTATGATCAATACACCGACAAGGGCGGCGATGTGCCGACGCCGCAGATGGGCGTTTATCGGCAGCCTATCCTTGCCTTTTTCTTTCCGCCTGCAACTGGTTGTCAATGGCCAGCTTCCGCAATATCTGCGCCATCAGGCCCTCCAGCTCCTTGCCTGCGCTGTAGTCCGCCGGGGCGATAAAGTCTACGCGGCCAGCGGACAGCAGCGGTTCGACCTTGGCGCGACCTTTGGCGGCATACACCGCAATGGAATGCCCACCGTTGACCTTGACCAGCTTCATACAGGGCACGTCGGTCAATCCGTCGCCGATGTAGATCATGTTGCGGAACGGCACGCGGCGCTCGTCCTCCGGCGTGTACCGGTTCAGCGCGTCGTCATCGGATACGTCGAGCACGCCTTTGTTCACGCGGAAAAGAAACTGCGTCTTTGTGGTATAGTTGACCACCGCGCGGGGCCACACCGCCACGCCCGACGCATCGTAGAAAAACTCGCAGGCGTATACTTCTTTGAATCGCTTATAGATCGCCGAGCCTTCGATGATCTCCTTCAAGCCGGAGGAGATGATGTAATGCTCGATGGTCAGGCCCATCTCGTCGCCCAGCGCGCCGATGCGGTCAAACCAGTCGGCGACACCGGGGAAGAACGCGATGTCCGCGCCCAGCTTCACAAAGTCGTCGCGGCGGATCGGCTGGTGCGCCGCGCGTGCCCGGTCGATCATCAGGTACAGATAGGTCAATATCTTGTCCATATGGTGCGCCTTGGCCAGTGTCGCGCATTCTTGCCAGAACGCGTTGGGCTCAATGCCCAGCTTGGGGATGAAGCTGTACTCCTGCATGTCGCGCGGCGACAGCGTCTTGTCGAAGTCGTACAGCAGCGCGATGACCGGCTTCTTTGCTTTGGACATTCTGCTTCTCCCTTTCGCTACAGCGGCAGCTCGTAACACTGATAGAGGTCCAGACCATATGCGCCGAACCCCAGATCGACCAGTCCGACACGCTGATACCCCAGTTTTTCGTATAGCGCCTTGGCTGGTCCGTTGTGCTGATAGGTATCCAGCCGCACGCAACGGCAGCCCTGCGCTTTCGCCAGATCATGCAGCTGGCGCAGCATCTGTGCCCCAAAGCCACGGCGCAGGCTGTCCGGCCGCGTCATGAAGGTATGCACCACCGCCACGGCGTCGCCGGTCGCGGCGATCGGCCAAGCGAGCGCGAGGTATGGCTCGGGCTGGTCGTGATTGAGGATCGCGGTGGCGGCGATGGCGCCTGTCGCGTCGCGCAGGATGTACAGCGTGCCATTTGGCAGTGCCGCCTCGGCCTCCGCGCGCGTGGGATACACGCCCTTGCGCCAGCCCGCCCAGTTGGTGGGGCTGCGCTGCAAAGCATCGGCCACGTCGTCATACAGCGCGGCGATCTCTGTCAGGTCGTCTATGGTTGCTTGCTCAACGCGCATGCTCACACCACAATGTTGAGCAACCGCCCGGGCACATAGATCAGCTTCTTGATCGCCTGGCCATTCAGCAGCGCCGCGACCTGCGCGTTCTTTGGCAGCTCGACCTCGGCCTGCTCCTTGGTCATGTCGGCGGGGATCACAATGCGCCCGCGCACCTTGCCGTTGACCTGCACGGCGATTTCCACCGTGTCGGCGACCAGCGCGGCTTCATCCCAAGTCGGCCACGGCTGCGCATAGACCGGCGTGCCATAGCCCTGCTGTTGCCATATCTCCTCGGTGATGTGCGGCGCGACCGGATTGAGCAGCAGCAGCAGCGCCTTCAGCTCGCCTTTTGTCACCTGCTTGGCGGCATACAGCTCGTTGACCAGCGTCATCATCGCGGCGATCGCGGTGTTGAACTTCATGCGCTCGTAGTCCTCGGTCACCTTCTTGATGGTGCTGTGCACGGTCATGCGCATGCCCTCGGACACCTCGTCCACATCCACCAGCATGTCTTGCAAGCGCCACGCGCGGTCCAGGAAGCGGCGGCAACCGCGCGCGCCCTCGGTCGACCACGGAATCGCTTGGTCGAACGCGCCCATGAACATCTCGTACAGGCGGAACGCGTCCGCGCCCAACTCGGCGACGATCTCGTCGGGGTTGACCACATTGCCGCGCGACTTACTCATCTTCTCGCCGTTGCCGCCCAGGATCATGCCGTGCGAGGTGCGCTTCTGGTACGGTTCGGGCGTGGGCACTACGCCGATATCGTACAGGAATTTATGCCAGAAGCGGCTGTAGAGCAGGTGCAGCGTGGTGTGCTCCATGCCGCCGTTGTACCAATCGACCGGCATCCAGTATTTTAGCTCGCTGAGCGCCGCCAGCATGTCTGGATTGTGCGGATCGCAATAGCGCAGGAAGTACCAGCTGGAGCCCGCCCATTGCGGCATGGTATCGGTCTCGCGGTGCGCGGGCTGACCGCACTTCGGACAGGTGGTATTCACCCAGTCGGTCATCACCGCCAGCGGGGACTCGCCGCTGTCGGTCGGCTCGTAATTCTGCACCTCGGGCAGCACCACGGGCAGCTCGCTCTCCGGCACAGCCACCCAGCCGCACGCGTCGCAATGCACCAGCGGAATCGGTTCACCCCAATAGCGTTGGCGGCTGAACACCCAGTCGCGCAGCTTGAAGTTCACCTTGCGCTCGCCGAGCTTGTTTTCCATCAGCCAGTCGGTGATGCGCTGCTTGGCGTCGGCTACGCGCAGGCCGTTGAGGAAACCGGAATTGACCAGCACGCCATCAGCGGTGTTGGTGTACGCCTCCGCCTGCACGTCGCCGCCAGCCACCACCTCGACGATGGGCAAGCCGAATTTTTTCGCGAACTCCCAGTCGCGCGCGTCGTGCGCGGGCACCGCCATAATCGCGCCGGTGCCATAGGTCACCAGCACATAGTCGCTGATCCACACCGGCACAGGCTTTCCGGTCGCCGGATTGATGGCCGCGATGCCGCCCAGCGCCACGCCGGTCTTGTCCTTGGCCATCTCGGTGCGCTCAAAGTCGCTTTTGCGCGCCGCGTTCGTGCGATAGGCGGTCACTTCGTCCATGTTGGTGATGCGGTCTGCCAACTGATCGACCAGCGGATGCTCGGGCGCAAGCACCATGTACGTCGCGCCAAACAGCGTATCTGGGCGCGTGGTGTACACGCGAATCTTCTCGCCCGATCCCTCAAGCGCGAAATCAACCTCCGCGCCTTCGCTGCGGCCAATCCAGTTGCGCTGCTGCATCTTGACTTTCTCGATAAAGTCCACATCGTCCAGTCCATCGAGTAGCTTCTGCGCGTAGTCGGTAATTTTCAGCATCCACTGGCTCTTGACGCGGCGGATGACCTCGCTGCCGCAGCGCTCGCACACGCCGTCCACCACTTCCTCGTTGGCTAGGCCGCACTTGCAGCTGGTGCACCAGTTGATGGGCATCTCGGTCTTATATGCCAGGCCGCGCTCGAATAGCTTCAGGAAGATCCACTGCGTCCACTTGTAGTATTTCGGGTCGGTGGTGTTCACCTCGCGCGTCCAATCAAAGGAGAAGCCCAGCGCCTTTAGCTGCGCGCGGAAGTGATCGATATTGCCCTGCGTCACCGCCGCCGGATGCACCTTGTTCTTGATCGCGTAATTCTCGGTGGGCAGGCCAAATGCATCCCACCCCATCGGGTAGAGCACGTTGTAGCCCTCCATGCGCCGCTTTCTGGCGATGATGTCCATGGCGGTGTTGGAGCGCGGATGCCCCACGTGCAGCCCCGCGCCCGAGGGATACGGGAACTCGATCAGCCCGTAGAACTTGGGCTTCTCGGTGCCCGACTCCGCGCAAAAACTGCCCTGCGCGTCCCAGTGCTTCTGCCACTTCTTCTCGATCGATGCCGGCGTATAGGCGGGTAATTCACGATTCGACATGTTGCTCTCGCTCCTTTTGATAAATAAAAGCCTCGCGTCCAATCAAGAGACGCAAGGCGTAGCCTTTCGCGGTACCACTCTCATTGACACCCGGTTTGCCCAGATGCCCACTCGACGCCCTGTAACGGTGGCTCTCCGCCTTGGG
>JAVBMF010000054.1:0-31559 GCA_031552735.1 Eubacteriales bacterium | reverse complement strand
GACCAACGTCGCCTCGACATCGGCCATAAAGTCGCTCTGCGCCTGGTCTAGTCCTTGGTCATGCTTCTCCATGTCGTTCATCCGAGTGACAACCTCCTTAAGTAGCCAGCCTGGCGTCGATGCACCGGCTGTAATCCCAATATGATCACCTGGACGAATGAAGTCCAGGGGGATTTCCTCCGCAGTTTCGATGGCGATGGTGCGCGGGCAGTTCTCAAGGCACAGGTGCAGCAGCTTCTGCGTGTTGGCGCTGTTCTTGCCGCCGACCACCAGCATCACGTCGGACCTGCGCGCCAGCTCTCTGGCCTCGTCCTGGCGTCTGGCGGTGGCGTTGCAGATGGTGTTGGCCACGGTCAGGTTGGCCACGCGCCCTGCGAGCGCTTCGGCAAGCTGCTTGAACCGCTGCTGCGTGTTGGTGGTTTGCGACACCAGCAACGCTTGCGCTGTGGGGGGCAGGTCATCCACCTCGGCCACGTCGCCCAGCACATAGACCGGGCCTTTTGCCCAACCGGCGATGCCCTGCACCTCCGGGTGGTCGCGCTCACCGACGATGATCACCGCAGCGCCGTCCACGCTGTAGGCCGCCACTTGTTCGTGGATGCGTCCCACACAGGGGCAGGTCGCGTTCAGCACGTTCAGCCCGCGCTGTTCGGCGGCGGCATATACTTGCGGCGGCGCGCCGTGCGAGCGCACCACCAGCGTGCCCTCCGGCGCGTCGGCGACGTCATCCACCGTGCGCAGGCCTTTTCGCTCCATCTCGGCGACCACCTGCGGGTTGTGGATTAGCGGCCCTAACGAATACCACACGCCGCCCTGCGCCAGTCCGGCTGATACCAGGTCCAGCGCGCGTTTCACACCAAAGCAAAACCCGGCGCTTTTGGCTACTTCGATGCGCATGTGCCTCCCGCGTATGCATGTACCTGCCGCATACTATACAAATATATCAATTCGCCGCCCAAAAGTCAATTCCTGCATAGCTTTTCAAGAAATTTGTCTATACGTTCGTCGGCGCGGGCAGCCGGAGCTGCCTGCTCTCGTCCAATAGGCCCTGAATGGCACCGCGCATGCGGTCAATGCACAGATCGCACGTTTCTTTGTTCGCGCCCTGCGCGCGCAGGTCATTCATCTGGATCGGATCCCCCACGATAACCTGCGGCTTGCCGAACAGCTTGTATTTCCCCTCGATGGCGACCGGAATGACCACCGCGTCGCACTTGAGCGCCAGCACCGCCGCGCCGGATTGCAGCGGGCCCAGCTGGCCGTCGGTGAAGCGATGCCCCTCCGGAAAGATGCCCAGCACCTGATCCTGATCCAGCACCGCGCGCGCCTCGCGCATCGCGGTCAGGTCAAACTGACCGCGCCCGACCGGGAACGCGTGCAGCGTGCGCAGGATCGCGGCCAGCAGCTTGTTTTTGAACAGCTCCACCTTGGCCATATAGTGCGCCTGCCGCTTGGGCGCGCAGCTAGCCAGCGTAAAGGGATCGAGGCCGTGGATGTGGTTGCACATCAGCACCACCGGCCCATGGTCGGGAATCTTCTGTTTGCCGATGATGCGCCCGCCATACAGCAGCCGAAACACCCCGCGATATACTGCCAGCACACAGGCGTACAGCCCGCTCTTTTTGCGCATGTCCTTGCTCATTGCTTCCCCTCCCTATCGGCGACCACCTGATGATACAGCGCGACAATGTGCGCGATGACCTGGTCCTGCGTCATGTGCGTGCTGTCCACCAGCACCGCATCGTCGGCCTGACGCAGCGGGTCGGTTTCCCGTGTGCTGTCCTGCAAGTCGCGCGCAATGAGGTCGCGCAGCACCGCTTCATACGGTACCGGCGCGCCCTTGGCTATGCCCTCGTCGCAGCGCCGTCTGGCGCGCTCCTCCGGCGACGCGGTCAGAAACACTTTCAGCGTCGCATCGGGCAGTACGCGCGTGCCGATGTCGCGCCCGTCCAGCACGATGTCCACGCCCCGGGCGATGCCCTGCTGCAACGCCACCATGCGCTGGCGCACCTGCCGCCACTTCGATACCGCAGAGGCCGCCATCGTCACCTCCGGCGTGCGGATCAGGTCGGTCACGTCCTCGCCATTGAGCAGCGTGCGCTGTGCGCCGTTTGTGTACACCACCGACACCTCGGTTATCTCGCTCAAGCGAGACGCGGCGTCCTCGTCCTGCGGGTCAATGCCCGCGCGCACGGCGGCTAGGCCGATCGCGCGATACATCGCGCCGGTATCGAGTTGCAGCAGCCCCAACGCCTTGGCCACACCGGAAGCGACGCTGGATTTCCCCGCGCCCACCGGCCCGTCAATCGCAATACTATGCGGCATGTTTGTCTCTCCCCCGTCGCTCGTTATATGACGCGGTGTCCCATGCCGATGCATACCTCGTTCAGGTGCACCAGCCCGACACCCATGAACAGCACCACGCCGATGTGCACACCGCTGCGCGCGATGCCGATCTTTCCGCCGACATTCAGGCCCAGCGCCTTGCCCATGATCTGCATCACCGCCTCGTGCGCCGCGCCCGCCACCGCGCCCTCCTCATGGTAGGTTTCCTGGATCAGCCCCTCGCGCTTGGCGGCGACCACCGCGCGCTCCACAATGCGCATCACCGAGGGCACGAAGTCCCCGCCAAAGTCCACCGCCGTGGCCTGCACATCGCGGGTCTGCCACTCGGTTCGCTGCCATTTCTCTTCCTCGCGCGATCGGGTCATCGCCAGCATCATCGCGGCGCGCGCTACCTCGCGGCTGCCGTTCTGCTCGGTTTCGGCATACGGCTCGTGGTGTATGGATTGCTCGTGCATGTACTACCGTCCTTCCATTCTACAGGTGCTGCAAATTCTGCAAAGTTATACGTGATACAGCATCTCGCCATAGGTGGGCACCGGCCACGCGTCGCGGGGCATGCGCACCTCCAGCGCGTCGCTGGCGGCACGGATGCGGACCATCTGCGCCAACGCCTGATCGCGCCACGCGGCGGCGTTCTCCGGTGTCGCGCTGTCGTCCGCGCCGTCCACAAACTCCTCCAGATGCTTGATTCCAGCATCCAGCACCTCAATCTGCTCGGTCATTTCCCACAGTGCGCGCCGCTGTACCGCGTCGGACGCGCCGACCGCCGCCAGCGCCGCCGCCTGCCGCGCCAGCTCGCTCTGCCAGCGCATCGCGGCGGGTAGCACCAGCCCGCGCTGCAGTTCCAGCATCGCGTTGGCCTCGATATGCAGGGTTTTGACGTATGCCTCATAGCGCATCGTGGCGCGCGACTCCAGCTCCACGCGCGTAAAGACGCCCTGCCGCCCAAACATCGCCACCGACTCGGGCTCCAGCAGCGCGCCGATCGCCTCCACGGTGGTCGGGTACAGCTTCAGGCCGCGCCGCGCGGCCTCCTCGGGCCAATCGGCGGCGTAGCAGTTGCCATTGTACAACACGCGCTGGTGCTGCTGGAACAGGTCGCGGCAGATCGCCCAGCCCTCTGCCTCGGCGTCCGCCGCTTTCTCCAGCCGGTCGGCGATGTGCTGCAATTGGTCGGCCACCATCGCCGACAGCACGGAATTAAATGTAGCCGCCGCGTGCGACGAGCCCAGCATACGGAACTCAATCTTGTTGCCGGTGAACGCGATGGGCGCGGTGCGGTTGCGGTCGTTGTTGTCGGCGTTCAGTGTGGGCATGGTTTTCACACCGGTGTGGATCGTGCCCGCAGTCATCGGCGCGCAGGACTCCACGCCGGTCTGCGCCAGCATTTGCAGCATCTGCGGGCCCACGAAGATGGACATCAGCGGCGTCGGCGCCTCGTGACCGCCCAAGCGACAATCGTTGCTGGCGCTGGAGCTGGCCACGCGCAGCAGGCCCGGGTGCGCGTCTGACGCGGCAATGATGGCCAGCAGAAAAAGCTGAAAGCGCAGGTTTTTCTCCGGATGCTTGCCCGGCTCCAGCAGGTTTTTGCCATCATCGGTGCTCAGTGAGTAGTTGTTGTGCTTGCCGCTGCCGCTGACCCCCGCGAACGGCTTTTCGTGCAGCAGCGCGGCCATATTGCGACGCGCGGCCACCTTGCGCAGCATCATCTGCGTCAACTGGTTCTGGTCGCAGGCCGCCACCGCGTCGTCAAAGACCACCGCCACCTCGTGCTGTGCGGGCGCAGCCTCGTTGTGCTGCGTCTTGGCGGCAACGCCCAGCTTCCACAGCTCCATATTCAGCTCCGCCATAAAGCCGGACACGCGTTGGCGGATCGCGGTATAGTATTGGTCGTTCATCTCCTGGCGCTTGGGCGGCATCGCGCCAAACAGTGTGCGCCCGGTGTACACCAGATCGCGGCGCGCGCGGTATAGATCGCGATCGATCAGGAAATACTCCTGCTCCAGACCGACGTTGGCGGTCACTTTTCGGCAGGCTTCGTCGCCCAGGCAGCGCAGCACGCGCACCGCTTGATGCGACAGCGCTTCCCCGGCGCGCAGCAGCGGCGTGCGGGTATCCAGCGCCTCGCCGGTGTACGAGCAAAACGCGGTCGGGATGCACAGCGCGATGATGCCATCCGGGTCCTCACGCAGAAAAGCGGGCGACGTGCAATCCCAGGCGGTGTATCCGCGCGCCTCAAAGGTGGCGCGCAGTCCGCCGGACGGAAAACTGGACGCGTCGGCCTCGCCGCGAATCAGCGCCTTGCCGGAAAACTCCAGCAGCGCGTTGCCATGCTTGTGCGGCGCGATGAACGCCTCCTGCTTCTCGGCCGATTGGCCGTTGAGCGGCTGGAACCAGTGCGTGTAATGGGTCGCGCCGCGCTCGACCGCCCATTCCTTCATGGCGGCGGCGATCACTTCTGCCGTGGCGGCGTCCAGCGCGATGCCCTCGTCGATCGTGCGGTGCAGCGCCGCGTAGATATTCTGCGGCAGGCGCAGGCGCATCACATGGTCGGAAAACACGTTACTGCCAAAGGTTTCGGCTAGCATCTCCTGGCTCTTGTTCATCGTGTCACTTCCTTTATTTTGCGTTGCGCCCGACTGCCAGCGGCTTTACCAATCCCACATTCTGTGGTATGATCGTTGCGAAATACGCAGCGTACACAGGCGCGTGATCGAGGAGGAATATACTTGTATCGCTATAATCAGCCCTACCGGGGCGGACGTTCCCGCAATTTTCAAACGGTGCTGCAATTGGTCACTCTGCTGCTCTTTATCGCGACTGTCAGCTTGGGTTTCGCGTTTTTCCGCACATCGCGCATCAATACCAACACGCACAATGTACTGATCGCGCGCCTGCAAAACGAGGTGTCTCAGGCAAAGACCAGCGCGGAGCAGCTAACCGGAAACGGCGGTTCCAAGGTCGCGTCGCTGATCGCCACCGTGCGCCAGCATGTGTATGCCGCACGCGTGCTCAACGAAGTATCCACCGGTATCTACGGCCCGGGCAATGTGCTGGTGCAGGATGCGCTGATCAACGACTGCATCACGGTGCTCAACACTTGTGACCGAGGTGTGCAGACTGGCGCGGTGCTGACCGGCGTCTATGCCGAGCTGGGCGTCGCCGTCACCAAACTCTACGAGGACTCGGCGCTGCTGCAATAGACAAACCTTATTGTACCACAAAGATTCAACCCTGCACAATGGTAAAGCACGCATCTTTCCATGATATAAGCCGCGCGGCATATGCCGCGCGGCTCTTTCAAACAACCTTATTTTTTGGTGGTCTTGGCGGGTTTCTTGGCGCCAGCCTTGGTCATCTTCTTTTTGGCCGGGCCCTTCTTCATGCCGGCCTGCTTCGGCGCAGCCGCCTTGCGGGCGGGCGCGGCCTTGGCCTTAGGCGCGGGCTGGCCACCACCGAGCAGACCGCCCAGTAGGTCGCCGACCAGATCGCCGCCGCCTTGGCTGTTGCCACCGCCGAGCACGCTGCCCAGCAGGTTGCCCACCAGATCATTGCCGCCGCTCTTTTTCGCGCCGCTCTTGGCGTTGCCGCCGCCCAGCACGCTGCCCAGCAGGTCGCCGACAAGGTTGCTGCCGCCTTGGCCGTTACCGCCACTTAGCACGCTGCCGACGATATCGCCGATATCCATGCCGTCGCCCTTGACATCCTTCGCGCCCAGCAGCGAGCCCGCGATGCCCACGATATCCAGCCCGCCGGACTTGCCGTTGCCGCCGCCCAGCACGCCCTGCAGCATGTCGCCGACATTGCCCAGCTGATCGCCCTTGACCATGCCCAGCAGTTGCGGAATCATGCTGGCCAAACCGCTGCTCTGGCCGTTGTCGCTGCCCAGCGCGCCCAGCAGGCTGGTCGCCAGCCCGTCGTCATGCTTCTGCGCTGTCTTGGTGACCAGCTTCTTGGCATCGTCCTGCTTGTCGCCCTCGACCAGCGGCAATACATACTGCAACAATTCCTGAAAATTCATATCCATAGGGGCCACATCCTCTCTTGTACGGAGCTGTCCGCAGCTCCCAACATCTGGCATGATGGTATCACATTTCGAGCATCGCGTCCAGCGCATTGTGCGAAGTTCAGGCTTTTTCCTTCTGTCCCAGCACCGCGCCCACCAACCCGGCGAACAGCGGATGCGGCTGATCGGGACGAGACTTGAACTCCGGATGATAGATCACGCCCTCAAAGAAGGGATGATCGGTGATCTCGATGGCTTCGATATAGCCGTGCTTTTCTTCCACAGCCGGGAAGCATACGCCGCCCTCGACAATGCGCGAGGCATACCCGGGGTTGATCTCATAGCGGTTGCCGTGGCGCTCGCTGGCCTGCTCCGCGCCATACAGCTTCGCCAGACGGCTGTCCTTGGCCAAGCGCACGTCCTGCGCGCCATTGCGCGATCCGTCGCGCGTTCTGGCCAGTGCCACGCGCTCCTCCGGCACATACACGACCGGGTGCGCGGTGCCGGGCGCGGCCTCCGCCGAGCTCGCGCCGGAAATCCCGGCCAGATTGCGCGCCGCTTCCACAACGGTCTGCTGCATGCCATAGCCGATCGCTAAATATGGCACCTTTTTTTCGCGCGCGAACTGCGCAGCAATGATCATGCCCTCCGCGCCGCGTTTGCCATATCCGCCGGGCACGACGATGGCGTCCACGCCGCCTAAGATACGGTTGACGTTTTCCGGCGTGATGTCGGCGGACTGCGTCCACTGGATGTCCACCGCGACACAGTGCGCGATGCCCGCGTGGGTCAGCGCCTCGACCACGCTCAGGTACGCGTCGTGCAGCTCCACATATTTGCCCACCAGCGCGACGCGCAGGCGGCGCTTGGGGTGCAGGAAGCGCGAGACAATGCTCTCCCACTCCTTCAGGTCAGGCTTTTTCTGCTCCAGATGCAGCGTCTGGCTGACCGCGTTGGCCAAGCCCTCGCGCTCTAACAACAGCGGCACTTCGTACAGCGTTTCCGCGTCGCGGTTCTGCACCACATGCCCGGCCTTCACGTTGCAGAACAGCGCAATTTTCTCTTTGACTTCCTGGGTGATCTCTTTTTCCGTGCGGCACACCAGCACATCGGGCTGGATACCGATGGAGCGCAGCTGCATCACCGAGTGCTGCGTGGGCTTGGTCTTAATCTCCCCTGCCGCCGCGATGTAGGGCAGCAGCGTCACGTGGATGAAACAGCAGTTCTCGCCGCCCACTTCCCAGCGCAGCTGGCGGATGGCCTCCAGAAATGGCGCGCCTTCCATATCGCCCACCGTGCCGCCGATCTCGACGATCGCGATGTCCGCGCCCGCGTTGCTGGCGGCGGTCTGGATGCGCTCCTTGATCTCATTGGTGACATGCGGGATAACCTGCACTGTGCCACCACGGTATTCCCCGGCCAGCTCGCGGCGCATGATGGTCGCGTGCAGCTTGCCGGTGGTCACGCTGGCCTCGCCGCGCAGCGACACGCCGGTGAAGCGCTCATAGTGACCCAGATCGAGGTCGGCGGCAATGCCGTCGTCGGTGATAAAGGACTCTCCGTGCTGCAACGGGCTAAGCAGACCAGGGTCCATATTCAGATAAGGATCCATCTTCTGCATCGACACTTTCCATCCGCGTGCCTTCATCAGCCGCCCCAGCGAAGATGCCGTAATTCCCTTGCCCAGCGAAGAAACCACACCGCCCGTGACAAAAACGTACTTCATCCTTCCACCCTCTTTCCGCGCAAATAAAGCAAAAAACAACAAATGTTATTGTACGTCCGCGCGGCGGGCATGTCAAGCGTCTATCTACAGTTTTCCATTGCTTTTCCGCAATTTCTAGCGGTTTCGCCAATCCAGCACCACAATCGGCTGTATAGTGTTGATGTTGGCGGCATGCACGCGCAGTGCCCGCATCGGTGTGGCGTCCATCGCCCCGGCCAGCGCCAGAAAATCCTCCACCGGGGCCAGCTCTTGATAGCACACCACGTCTGTGCGGTAGTGCATGGGGATGACCACACGCGGCTTCAGCCGCTGTGCCACCGCCCAGACCCCGGCGGCGTCCAGCGTATACACACCGCCCACCGGCAGCATCAGCACGTCGATCTCGCCCAGGCTGTCGATCAGCGCCTGATCGGGCATATGCCCCAAGTCCCCGCAGTGGCAGACGTTCAGCCCGTCCGCCCGGATGCGCATCAGCAGGTTTTTGCCGCGCTTGCCGCCCTGCGCGTCGTCGTGGTAGCAGCCGTAGGCTTCAATGGTCACGCCGGATACCGTGATGGGCACCTCGCAATCGACCACCACCGGATTGCCCTCGGCCATGGCCGTATAGTTGTGGTCGTGATGGTCATGGCTGACCGTGACCACATCGGCGGCCAGCCGGGGCATCGGGTAGCCGACCGTGCGGTCGTATGGGTCGGTGAGCAACCGCGCGCCGGATTCCGTCTCAATAAAAAAGCAGGCGTGCCCCATATAGCGAATATTCATCTGGATGCCTCCTCGTTGCTCGGTCGTGCCATGACAAACTGCGCCAGCAGCACGCCGCACGCGTACAACCCGTCGCGGCGGCCTTCGCGCATGCGCGTCGCGGCCTCGCGCCGCATGCTGTCCGCCCACTGCACGGCCAGCGCGTCGCCCGCGGACAATGCCTGCCACGCCGCGCGAATCAATCGCCGCGCGTCCGGCGTGTCGGCCTGCTCTGAGGGCTGGCGCAGCAGATCGTCGCGCAGCGCGCACAGCGCCAGCGGCGCGCCGGATGCCCTTTCACCCTGCCACCGCGCGGCAAGCGCACGTGTGTAGGCGTCGTCCGGCGCGTCCAGCCAGGTCAGCCCATCGCGCTGCCAGATGCGAAAACCCTGCTCGTTCAGCGCGTCCAGCGCGCGCGCCGATGTCTCGTGCCGGTTCACGTCGCTGACCAGCAGCGCGTCGGGCGCGTCGCTCCAGCGCACAAACCCACGTACATTGACCAGCAGGTGCCGCGCCAGCCCATGCAGCATCTTCCCCTCATTGTCGCGCATCATCGTCCTCCTCGCGGACACGCCAGCGAAGGTCCAACGTGTTGCGCGTGACAAACTGGCCGCCAACGTGCAGCGCGTATCGCAGCGACACCGCGCCGTCCTGTTGCCCGGCGTGCCAGCGCGCATCCTCTGTGTCGATGCGCATGGGCAGCGCACCATGCGGTGTTTCGTAATCAAACGCGTGCGGTCTGCCCGCGCAAAACAGCATGTCCATCGCGTGTATGCCGCTGCGCACCACGCGCACCGCCTCGCCGGTCATGTGCACGCGCACGCGCGTGCCGTCGTCGTCATCGTATCGCAACGCCATCCCATCCGGCGCGTCCGTCAGCGTGCCGTGGGTTTCGGTCGTTCCCCGGTGCCGCGCGCCGTCCGCGTCGGTCTGTTCATCCTCGATGGTGATCCACACTTGCTGCTCCACGCGCATCCCCTCACTCTGCTTGTCAGTATACCAAAAAAGCAGGCGCGCCGCAAACGCGCCTGCTTTATATTGACAAGACCCGCCGTCCAACTGGGGATGTATGAAGGGGCCGAAGCCCCTTCATTGGGAAATCGCATCGACCGGCTTTGCCGGTCGGGCGGGGCGTTTTCCGCGAGGAAAACAAACCTGCCAATACGAGCAAAGCGAGTCACGGCGCAAGCCGTGCAACCGAACAAAATGCATGTGCATTTTGTTCGATGCATGTTACACACTCAACCGTCCGCCTTCGGTGTCGATGATGCGCAGAATGTTGACCTCGCGCTTGTCGATCGCGTCGATATAGACCAGATAGTAGTTCTCCGACCACGCGCCGCCAAACTCATAGCACAGCTTTTCGCCGGTGTCGGTGGGGATAACGCACAGGCGCACGCGGTCAATCGACAGCCGGTCGCTGACCAGCTCGGCCGCTTCCTCCTGTGTGATGACTGGCGTCAGCTTCTCGCGCGCGTGGTGGTTCATCAGGTAATTGTTGCCCTCCAGCCCGACCACCGCGCCGGTATCCATGCGCACCTGCACCTTGATCAGGTCGGGATACAGCAGCACGCCGTCCTGCACGGCGGCAAAGTTGACCACGCACAGCCCCTCGTACGTCTGCCAGTAGTTGGGCTCCATGTGCCCATAGCCCTTTTCGGCCAGGAACTCATACGCCTTGACCGCGCATTGCCCGGCATCCAGCCCCTGCCCATAGGCGGCCATCTCCGGCATGATCCACAGAATCTTGCCGCCCTGCTCGCTCACCTGCACATTCAGCGCGCCGTCGGTGGTGTCCACCGTCACGCCAAAGGCGGGGATGATGCCCTGTGTATGGACGCTCGGCGATACCTGCCGCACGCGCTGCTTGCCCACAAACTCGGTGGCGATTGCCATCGCCTGCTCCTGGGTGATGCTCTCTTTCCCAGCCAGCGCCAGCGGCGTGCCGGTGTGTCTGCCGTCGGAGAACGGCCCGTCGTACACCAGCGACGGATACTCGATACCGTTGGACTTGCCCGCCACCTGTTCAATGGGTGGCGGCTGGTCGATGCTGTCCGACCAGAAGATGCGCTCGGCCTCGCCCAGCGCCTTGCCGGACACAATGTCGTTTTCCACACTGCGCAGTTGCTGGTTTAGCTGCGCACAGTTGTTCAGCATGCCTTCCAGCTGCGTCAGGTCCTGATTGGACAGCGGCCTGCCCTGCGTGATGTTTTGCGAAAGCACCCCGGCGTAATCGCCGAGCTGGTTCACGAATTTGATGGTGCCCGCCACCGCCTCGTGCCGCAGCGGCAATTGCGCCAGATTGTCCTGCGCATCCTCGGCTTGCCGCACGATATCACCCAGCAGCTTTTCGCCCTGCGTTGCGCCCGCCGATACCAGCAGCTTGCTCAGCCGTGTTTCGATATCCGACAGCGTGGACAGCACTTCCATCATCGCGCGCTGTTGCTGTGCTGACACTTGCGTGCGCAAGGCTTGGACGGTGCGCATTTGCACAGCGCTGTATACGCCCAGCGCAAGCACCAGCGCCATCAGCACCCCCGGCACCGCCCACCGGCGCATCCATGATCGTTTGTCCATATCCGTTACCTCATACCGCGAAGTTGTGCTTGCCGATCGCCAGCCTGATCTCTCGCGACCAAATCCAGTCGCTGGTCGCGGTGACGGGATTATAATAGTAGATGCAGCCGCCGGTCGGGTCCCAACCGTTCATCGCGTCGCGCGCGGCGCGCAGGGACTCGCTGTCCGGCTCCAGATTGATCTGCCCATCGGCGACGCAATCGAACGCCCCGGCCTGATAGACCACGCCGGAAATGGTGTTGGGGAACGACGCGTGCCGCACGCGGTTGAGCACCACCGCGCCAACCGCCACCTTGCCGGTGTAGGGCTCGCCGCGCGCCTCGCCGTGAATCACGCGCGCCAACAGGCGCACCTCACTGTCATTAAAGCCGCTGGTCGCCACCGATGCCTGGCTCGCGCCGGAGAGGCGAATGCCCAGCGCGGCGGCGGTGCTGTCGCCAACCACACCGTCGGCCTTCAGTCCATTCTTGCGCTGGAACGCCACCACCGACGTATACGTGCTCTGCCCATAGATGCCGTCCACCGCGCCGGTATAGTAGCCCCACTGTTTCAGCTTGCGCTGGATGGCGATCACATTGTCGCCGCGGTCGCCCCAGCCCACCGCGATGGCCGCCTGCGCCAACTGCACGCCGATCAGCGCAACCAGCAGCACCGCCAATACGATATTGCGCAGCAACTGATTGCGCCGCGCGTTGATTCCCGCTTGCATCGTTCGCCCTCCGTCATTGATTGCTCAGTATGCCCCTGATCCACTTCATCAGCGCCGATTCAAACTGCACCTGCGGCGGTTTGGCGCCTTGCGCGGGCACTGCCGCCTGCTCCGCTCCGGCTGTGTCCGCCTGCGGCAAGCACAGCGTCGGGTACATCACGCACCACCAATTGCGGCCCGCGCCGTCGCCCAGCACGACGCGCAGCGCGGTATACGTTCCGGCGGGCACGCGCACGCCGTCATACTCCCGCGTCGGGAAATCGTACAGGCCAAAGCTGGCCACCGCGCCGCCGGAAAAACCCTGCTCCGCCGCCACCCGGCTTGCCTCGGCTTCAATGGCCGGCAGGTGATCGCGCACAGCGGCGCACGCGTCGTCAAAATCCCCGGCGGACAGCGCCTGTCCGAACTTTTCCAGCAGCGCGTCACGCACGCACAGCTTGATGCGCTGATCCTCCGCGCTGTCGCTGTGGGCGATCACATGCAGCCGAATCATTTCGCCCTGCCACAGTGTCGGTTCCACCGCGCCGATGCGTTGCGTGGTCAGCGCTAGCAGTGTGCACGCCAGCAGCATAACAGCGAAAAAAAGGCGACCCCTGCGCACATCATCACCCCTTGCGAAGTCATGACTCTAGGGTCACCCAAATATGTGGTTTTATGCAGCCGCTACACCTCGCGCAGCACAATTCCCTCCCGCGCGGTGGCGATCATCGCGCAGTGCCTGTAATCTGCCCGCAGCGCATCGCGCGCGACACGCGCCGCCTTGGCCACGGGGAAAATGCCATACACCGCCGATCCGCTGCCGGTCATCTGTGCGTGGACAGCGCCCAGCGCGTCAAGGCGGTTCAGCGCCTCGCCAATCTCGGGGCGCAGCGCCGCCGCCACAGGTTGCAGCACATTGCCCATGCGGCGCTTCAGCGCAGCCAGATCACCCCGCGCCAGCGCGGCAGCCGCTGCGTCGTTGTTCGGCCGGGTCATGGGATCGACCGCCTCCAGCCGGAACGCGCCGAATACATCGCGTGTGGACAGCCCACGACACGGCTGCACCGACACCAGCCAGACCTGCCGCGCGATCGGCAGCGTGGTCAGCCGCTCGCCCACGCCGGTCGCCCGCGCCAATCCGCCGCGCACACAGAACGGCACATCCGCGCCGATGGTCAGCCCGATGCACTCCAGTTCCTCCGCACCCAGCCCCAACCCCCACAGCGCGTTCAGCCCCACCAGCACCCCAGCCGCGTCGGCGCTGCCACCGCCCATGCCCGCGCCAATCGGGATGCGCTTGTGCAGCGTGATCGCCGCGCCGCGCGAAACGCCCGCGTGCTCCATCAGTGCCCGCGCCGCGCGCAGCACCAGATTGTCGTCGTTCGCGCGCATGCGCGCGCCGCGCCCGATGGTCAGCGACAGCGTGTCGGCCTCGGCCAGTGTCAGCGTGTCGGCCAGCGTCACGCTTTGCATCAGCATGTCCAGGTCGTGATACCCATCCGGGCGCTTGCCCAGTATGTCCAGCGTCCAGTTGATCTTGGCGCGCGCGGTCACTTCGATCATGTCGGCGTCCTCTCTTGGTGGGTTTTCTTCTATTATACTGATTCACCGCATGCCTGTCCACGCGCAAGGCAAAACAAAAGCGGACAACCATCTGTTGCCCGCTCTGTCTATCACGAAGCTAGGTTTTTTCCCGGGGATGCATGAAGGGGCCAAAGCCCCTTCATCAAGAGATCGTATCGCCCAGCTCTGCTGGGCGTGCGGGGCGTTTTCCGCTAGGAAAACACTCCTGCCACCACGAGCAAAGCGAGCACGGCGCAAGCCGTGCATCCGAACGAAATGCAGTATGCATTTTGTTCGAAGGCATCGCCTTTACTCTACGCTGTCTCCGCGCTGATAAATGAGTATCGCCTTATCCGGCCGCAGCTGCTCCAGCCCCGGGTTCATGCGCACCAGACAAGCCTCGTCCACGCGATAGCGCCGGGCCACGTCCCACAGCGTTTCGCCGGGCTGCGCGTAGTAGAGCACCACGCCGCCGTCCTGTGTCGTACCGGATACCTCCTCGGCATCGGTGACCACGTCCACCGGCTTGGTCTGCGTCGCCATGCCGGTCAACTGCATCACATAGCGCACCTCCACGCGGTCGGAGGTGATGCCCATCGCGTCCACCTCCAGCGGTGCCATGCTGACCAGCGTGCCTTCCGGCAGGCTGACCGGGAAGGTGATGGCGAACGGCTCCTCGCGCTGCACGCTGGTCGGGTTGGCCGAATCCTGCGGCAGATAGAGGATCGTGATGGTCAGCACACCCTCGACCGTCACGCGGCCGCCGATGCGCTCATACGACGCGATGGTCGGGTGCACGAACGCCGCCAGCACGTTGCCCACCGGCGCGCTGCTCTCGGGCATCTGGATCATCTGCTTGCCTGATTCGCGCGCCACCGCGTACACATCCTGCGTGTGCAGCGGCATGGTTTGTTTGGTCAGCGCCACGTCCGGGCCGCTCAGCGTATAGGCGTCGGCCAGCAGCGTCTGCGTTTCCTGCTGCGTGGCGTTCACCATCATGCCCAGCACCACCTCCGCGCGCAACACGCGCCGCCCCTCGCCCGCCTCCATGGAGTTGACCATCACGTCGCGCACCACCGGCACCGCGCGCAGGGTCTGTCCGCTGGAACCGCGAATGTCCACCGGTTGCTCAAACTCAATGGTGTGGTGCGTGACCACCAGCGGCAATTCGGGCAGGTCGCTGGCATGGTATACATCCAGCTGCACCGTGCCGGTGATGGTCGCGCGGCCCTCGCCGCCCACCACGTCGTCAATCTGCGGCTTTGCGTTAGCGTACAGCGTTTCGGTCACGCACATCGCGGCAGGAATTTCGTATTCCTCGCGCAGCAGCGCCTCGCCCTGCCCCTCTCCCACTGTGCGGCTCAGCACCACGTTGTGCGAGCTGGTGCGCAGTCCGGGCAGCCCGGTCAGATCGCGCACCGCCATTACCGGCGCGCTGCTCATCACCTGTCCATTGAGCCCCACCACCGCGCGCAGCAGCAGTCGTCCGCCGCTGGACTGCGCGCGCGCCTCGATCACCTCGCCAAGCAGGTTGGCCTGCATGCGTGGGGACACGCCGGGCATTTCCATCTGGTGCGAGAAATCACAGGCCGCCTCCAGCGTCTGCACGCGGGTTGGGTCGCCCTGCGTATACAGCACATGAAAGACCACCTGCCCGTCCAAGCCCAGCCGATCCACCTGCGTTTCCGCAGCGCCAATGATGATCTGCGCGTCGGTATGCAGGATGCGCGCGGCATCGCGCATGCTGCCGGGCAGCGCCACCTCGCCTTCCACCACCGCCTGCTCTTGCGCGGCAGCGACCAGCCGCTCCACCTCCACGCTTTCGCGAACAATGTTCATCTCCATTCAGATGCCCCTCCCGTGTGCTATTTGCCTGTACCACCCTATGCCTCTTGAGCAAATGATATGCAGTATGACAGGACAAATTGCCATCTGGGGCGCAAAAACATCCTGCCGGACGCCATCACGACAAATGCACAAACAAGAAGTTTCCGTCCGACATCGCCATTCATAGCTGCGTTGGCCATCGGGCGTGGTGTACGCATAGCAAAAGAGGCCGCCGAAGCGACCTCTTTCTATGGAGCGAGTATTAGCCGAAGATCGGCGCGAGCAGCGAAGCAAGCAGGATGACAATCATCGTGCCACAGCCCTGCACCAGCGTCGCCAGTGTCCACGCGCGGTAGGAATCCTTGACCTCCATGCCGGAGAACTCGGTGATGACCCAGAAGTAGCTGTCGTTGGCGTGCGACACAGTCATCGAACCGGCACCGATCGCCATGACGGTCAGCACCTGCATATACACCGTGTTCAAACCCAACGCGCCCAGCATCGGGAACACCAGCGCCGAGGTCAGCGTCAGCGCGACGGTGGACGAGCCCTGCGCGGTCTTGATGGCCGCAGAAATCAGGAACGGCACCAAAATGCCTACCGGCAGGTTGAGCGACAGCAGCGCGTTGCCCAGATAGTTGCCGATGCCGGTATTGGCCAGCACGCGGCCCAGCGCGCCACCGGCGGCGGTGATGATGATGATGTTGCCGCCGGACTTGAGCGCATCGCCCATCCAGTCGGTCAGCGTTTCTTTGTTCCACTTGGGCAACAGCGCCAGACTGCACAGGAAGCCGCACATCAGCGCGATCACCGGCGTGCCCAGGAACTTGAGCCACGTGGCAAAGCCGCCGGGCCACTTGGCCATCGTCGCGACAGAGCCCAGCGCCATCAGGATGATGGGCAGCACGATCGGCGCGAAGGACAGCAGCGTGTTGGGCAGCTTGCCATATTGCTTAATCAGCGTGTCGTAGTCCTCTTCGGCCTCGCCCGCCACGTCATCGGCGCACTTGAACTTCGGGCCGAACTTGGTGGAGTAGAAGTAGCCGATGATGATGGACGGAATGGAGATGATCAGGCCGACCACGATGACCCACAGCAGGTTGCCTTCCAAACCTAGGTTGGCCGCAGCGGCGATCGGGCCGGGCGTCGGCGGCACCATGACGTGCGTGGCATACAGGCCGGTGGCCAGCGCGATGCTCATCGCCACCGCCGAGGCGCCGGTGCGGCGGGACAAAGCGCGCTTAAAGGGACTGAGGATGACAAAGCCGGAGTCGCAAAATACCGGAATGGAAACAATGTAGCCAATGATGCTCATGGCCAGCGCCGGGTGCTTCTTGCCCACAGCACGGACCACCACGTCGGCCATCTTGACCGCCGCGCCGGATTTCTCCAGTATGGTGCCGATGATGGTGCCCAGCAGAATGACAATACCGATGCTGGTCATCGTCGCGCCAAAGCCGGAGGTGATGGTTGTGGCAATGCCCTCGATGACCTTGTCATCCGGCGTTTTGCCGTTCAGCAGCGGCATGCCAGCCGCAAACGCCATACCGAAGGCGACCAGCAACAGGGACACAAAGGGATGGACTTTCATTTTTCCGGTCAGAAAGATGATCGCGGCGACACCGATAACCAGGATAACCAATAGCAGCGGACCTGTAACCATGTGACAACCTCCCCCATCAATTTCAGCCGGTACCGCGCGCGATGCGTGTGGCGCCGCCTGTATTTCAAGAGTGCTCTGCGCGCTCTTAAAAACCCATGTGCCGCAAAAAAATGCTCCACAATACGCAAGGGGGGAAGTCCTCCCTTGCACACTCTATGCGAGCAGTGTATCATATTTTTCCCAAAATCACAATCACTTCTTAGACACCTTATCTAATTTTTGCACACAAAAGCCCCGCCGCTCCAGCATATGCGGGAACGGCGGGGGCAGGCGAATGGGATATGCAGCCAATGGGTCAGGCAGTGCGTTCCAGACTCAGTTTGTCGGCAACCAGCGCCACAAACTCCCCATTGGTCGGTTTGTCATCCAGCGAGCATACGTTGGCGCCAAAGACCTGATTCAGCACCTCGATGCGGCCACGGCTCCACGCCACCTCGATGGCGTGGCGGATCGCGCGCTCGACCTTGCTGGCGGTGGTATTGAACCGGCGGCCGATGCCCGGATACAGCTCCTTGGTAATGCGGTTGATCATGTCCGGCTGGTCGATCACCATCTTGACCGCCTCGCGCAGGAACTGATACCCCTTGATGTGCGCGGGGATGCCGATGGTCAGGAACAGTCCCGCGATGCGCTCATCCAGCGAGCGCGCAGGCGCAACCATGGGTAATACCGTAGATGTTTCCGGTCGGGTGCTTCGCTTTCCGGCGACCTCCATCACGCGCTGATACAGCACAGGAAAATCGAATGGCTTGACCATGTAGTAACGCACGCCAAGCTCTACCGCACGGGTGATAAAATCATCGCGTCCCAGTGCTGTCAGCGCGATCACTTCCGGCTCCTTGGCCAGATTCATTTGCCGCATCTGCTCCAGCACACTGTACCCATCCACTTTGGGCATGATCATGTCCAGCAGCAGCACATCCGGGGCGGTATCCGCCAGCATTTGCAGCGCATCCTCTCCATTGGTTGCCTGCCCCACGACCGTAATTCCCTCTTGCCGCGAAAAAAACTTTGCCACCACATTGCGAAGTTCAGCGTTATCATCGACGATAAGTACCCTAACTTGCTCCATACTGTCCCTTCCTTCCGCTTTTGCATGAGGATTCGACACAATGCCCTCCACACGGAGTCGAATCACGTCGATGTTTGACATATTGATTATGTTTTCATCAACTTCTTTCAGTATAGCACGGAAAAGGAAATTTGCAATACTTCTCGGAAAAATTTTTACAAAAAACGGATGCATTCTTTGGCACAAAAAAAAGAGGCGAAACGCCTCTTTTTCTGTCTGTATATTCGTGCGCTTTTCGCCGGTTCCAGGCGGCGAAACTTTGCCTAGGCTTCAATCCATTTCGCGGCGCGCTGCACCGCGCGATTCCAGTCCTTGAGCAGCGCGGCACGCTGCGCGTCGTCCATGTCGGGCACAAGCCGAAGATCGGCATGCCATACGTTTGCCAGCGCCGCCATATCCGGCCACACGCCGGCGGCCAGCCCGGCGAGCAGCGCGGCGCCCAGCGCGGTGGTTTCAATCACCTGCGGGCGCACCACCGGCACACCCAGAATATCGGATTGGAACTGAATCAGGAATCGGTTGCCACTCGCGCCGCCGTCCACGCGCAATTCCGGCGGCTGCGCCCCGGCATCCTTGGCCATTGCCTCGACCAATCCGGCGGACTGATAGGCGACGGATTCCAGTGCGGCGCGCACCATATGCGCCTTGCCGGTGCCGCGCGTCAAGCCGATCACCATGCCGCGCGCGTACATGTCCCAGTGCGGCGCGCCCAGTCCGGTAAACGCAGGCACCAAATATACGCCGCCATTGTCGGGCACCGACAATGCCAGCGCCTCGCTGTCGGCGGCGCGCTGGATCAGCTGCATCTCGTCGCGCAGCCACTGAATGGCCGCGCCGCCAACAAACACGCTGCCTTCCAGCGCATAGGTAGTCTTGCCGCCAATGCGCCAACCCACCGTGGTGATCAGCCCATGCCGCGAGGCAACGGGCCGCTCGCCGGTATTCATCAGCAGGAAGCAGCCGGTGCCATAGGTGTTCTTCATCATGCCGGGCTGATGGCACGCCTGGCCGAACAGCGCCGCCTGCTGATCGCCAACCATAGAGGCCAGCGGCACCGGCTTGCCCAGAATCTCCGGCGACAGCAGGCCGATCACGCCGGAGGTATCCACCACCTTGGGCAGCACCGCGCGCGGAATGTTCAGCGCCTTCAGCAGCGTGTCGTCCCAGTCCAGCGTGTGGATGTTCAGCAGCATCGTGCGGCTTGCGTTGGATACGTCGGTCACATGCGGGCGGTCTTCCACCATGTTCCACGCCAACCACGTATCAATGGTGCCAAAGCACAGTTCCCCGGCCTCGGCGCGCGCGTGCAGGTCCAGCGTGTCCAGCAGCCACGCCAGCTTGGTCGCGGAAAAATAGGCGTCCGGAATCAGTCCGGTGGTTTTGCGGATATGCTCCTCCAGCCCCTGCGCGCGCAGTCTCTCCACATAGGGCGCCGTGCGGCGGCACTGCCACACAATCGCGTTGTGCACCGGCTTGCCGGTGGCGCGCTCCCACAGCACAGTGGTTTCGCGCTGGTTGGTCAGGCCAATGGCCGCGATTTCCTCCAGCGGCACAGCGGATTGCTTCACCGCCTGTTGCAGCGAAGTGATTTGCGAATCCAGAATGGCGATCGGGTCGTGCTCTACCCATCCGGCCTGCGGATAAATCTGCGGAAACTCCATGCCGTATTGCGCCACCACATGCCCCCGATCATTGAACACCACCGCGCGCGAGCTGGTCGTTCCCTGATCCATTGCCACCACGTACTGTGCCATATGCTTCTCCCCCTTTTGTGCAGACAAACTCCGCGCCCATCGGATGACAGGCGCGGAGAGAATGAACCCTAGCGGATGCGCACGCCGTACATTCTGGCCTGCGTCGTACCGACGATGATCATGTCGTTGTATACCGCGGGCGAGCCCTCGATCGAGCCTTCGAGCCGCTCCATGCCCAACTGCGAACCATAGAAGCCGTCAATCAGGCGGAGCTGGCCGTTCGCGTCGCCCACGATTAGGTACGCTTTCTTTTCGGCGGAAGGATCGGCGATCTCCTCGCCATCCTCGACCTTGTCATACACCGCCACAGGCGAGCCCTGCACCGCGCAATCCATCGGCTGGTTCCATACTTCCTCGCCCTTCTCCTTGCTGAAGGCGATCAGCGAACCGCCCGCGCCATCCTTGGTGCCGGTGATCGCAAAGATCACCAGATCGGCGATATCGCTGCCCGCTTCGCCGATGATCGGCGAGGCCCAAGCGCCGGCCAAATCCTCGCGATCAAAGACCGCGTCCACCGGCTTCTCCCAGACAAGCTCGCCGGTCAGCGCATTGAAGCGGCGCACAAACACCTTGCCCTTGTTGCCCTGCTTGACCAGCATGCAGGCGGTATACAGCGCAACTTCGCCATCTTCGTCAATGTCCAGCGCGACGGTCGCGTAGGTTGCGTCGGTCACGGACGCCACCCAAACCGGCTCGAGTGTATTGGCATCCACACAGTACAGATACCCGGCCATGTTCGCGTAATACAGATAACCGCCATACATCGCCACGCTGCCACGGATGCCCATATCCTTCTTGTTGGCGGTGTTGATCTTTGCCATGGTCACGGACGGATCAATGGAGAGGTTGGCCTTCGAGGGGTTAAACTCACTGGTGCCCAGCGCCACGCTGTACAGCAGGCCGTTGTCAGCGCCATAGATCATCGTGTCGGATGTCGGCTCGATAATCGGCGAACCGTGCACCGCATCCTCCTTGGGCGACGGCGCGACGGCGTTCAAGCCCTTCTCGGTAAACATCGGCTTCTGATCCAGCAGGTTGATGATGTGCATGCCGATCGGGCCTTCGATGCGCTCCAGCTTGGACTCGGCCTGCGCCACATACATGATCGGGAAGCCGCGCGGGTCAATCGCGGGCGTCGCCATGATGGGCATGCTCAGGTCGATCGGGTCGCGCGTTTTCTCGCCGTCGTCGATATCAAAGAAGTACACCATGCCGTCCATCGCGGCAAAGATGCCTTCCTTCAGGCCCTCTTTGGCCTTCTTTGCATCGTTGATGTTCATCGCCTCGCGCACTTCCTTGTGCCACTTGACGATCATCGGCTGGCCTGTCCAGCCAATGCCCACATAGTCCTCCAGGCGGCCGGTGCGCTTGGACCACACGACCTCCAGCTTCTGCTCGGACACATCCACCGTGCCTTCCGCCGCGTTCTGGCGCAGCGGCCCGCCACGGAATGTCAGGATGCCGTCCTGCTTGCCGTAGAGCGCGGGATCGCCCATCGCCACCGGCTTGCTGGCCTTGTACGGCTCCTTCAGCAACGGATACAGCAGCTTGTCGGTGATTTTCGCCTTCGGATCGGCGGCCAGCTTCTCGCTCTGCTCCTTGCTGAGCTGATAGAACGTAGCGGTCGTGCGCATCTTCTTGGCGGTGGTCGCTTCGACGGGCACCACCGCGCTGGCCACGAACGGCTTGGGCGTCGGGGTGGGCGTCGGCGTCGGTTCCGGGGTCGGGGTGGGCGTGGGTGTCGGCGGTGCCGGAGTCGGCGACGGGGTGGGCGTTGGCGTCGGCGGCACTTCCGTCGGCGTCGGCGTCGGCATGCGCGCCAACAGCTCCTCCTGCGTGATCACTTCGATTTGCAGCGTCGCGGTGCTGGACGACCAGGTGTCGTTGGTGCCCACGCACGCGTCAATCGCGCCACGATAGGGCGACTGGAACGCATATGGGATGGTCCAGGTGAACTCATTGCCATCGGTGACCACGCCCCAGCCGGGCGTGCCGTCGGGTGCCAGACCAATCTCGTTGCCCGACGCGTCTTGCAGGCGCACGCGCTGCACGTTGAGCGACGTTTGGATGGTGAACGCCACTGCGGTGCCCACAGGTGCGGTGCTCATGTCGGCGAAAAAGCCGTTGATGCTCATCGGCGGCACTTCCTGCTGCTGCGATGTGGTCGGCAGCACGCCGCCGACCATGTCGGTGATCTTGCTGACCACCAAGTCGCGCTGCGCGGGGAAGGCAAACGCGCCCGCCGCGACAAGCGCGATCAGCAGCGCCAGCGCCACCAGCACGACCGGGAAGCGGCGGCGGGGCGCGGTGCGGCGATCATCGTACGCGTCGTACGCATCATAGTCATCATAGTTGTCGTCGCCCTCGATGTCGTCATAGCGGTCCTCATCGGGATCGACGCGCAGCGCGCGGCGGCTGGGCCGGGCGGGCTGCCGGTCATACGCTTCGTCGGCGTACAGATCGCGCGCCTTGCGCACGGGCGCAATACGCGTCGCGCCCAAGTCCTGCTCCGGCGCGCGCGTACGGGTCGGCGCGGCGGCGCGCACGGGCGCTTGCTGCTCCTCCTCCTCATACAAGTGCGAAAACCGCTCGGAACGGCGGCGACGGCGCGGCCCGGCCTCGTCCGCATCGGCGGCGGAATAGCCGCGCTGCTCAGGCTCGTCCCACGCATAGGGCTGTTCGTCCCTCGGATTTTTTGAAGAGTTGCGCGTATTGTCCTTCAATCCGTACACCTCATTTCTTGTGCATACAAAGTCATTATACAAAAATCCACAAATTTCTACAATGCTTTTTTTGAATCTGCGTATTTTTTGCACATCTTTCGCTTCAACGTCATAGAATGGGGCATGCAATGATTGTCTGGAGGGATGGCTATGAGCACCTTGTCCCCCTATCAACTGCTGCGCGGCGCCGCGCAATTATTCACGCCGCAGCCGCGCTTTGCCGCCGAACGCTGGACCGGCGCACACGCCCCCGCGTCCCCGTCGGTGGCTGCCACAGCACCCAGCGCGCCTGTGCCCGCGCCCGTCGCGCCGGATTCCCCTGCCTCGCGCATGCGCACACCGCCGCCGATGTATCCACCCACAGGATACCCCACCGCGCCCGGTTCATACACCGCGCCGCAACCCACGCGGCGGCAATTCTACGACGCAGTGCTCACCAAGCACCAGGAAGTCGCGGCGAGCAAGGTGCAATATCAGCAAAAACCGCTGGAACCGCCCACGCCGTAATCGCAATACATATAAAAAAGAACGCTATGCACGATAGCGTTCTTCCCTTTTTTCGGCTGTTTTGCCATACCAATTTCAGGGATTCAGTCCCTTGCCGACCGCCCTTAGCAGCGCGCTGCTGGGGTCGTGCGTGTATTCCCAGAACATCACGCCGCCCAGCCCATGCGTGCGCGCGTACACCGCCTTCTCGTAGACCGACTGCTCGTCATCATAGCTGATGAAGCGATCGCCATTGTAGAGATACGGCGCGCGCGCGGCCTCGTCCCAATAGCGCGCATAGCCGTTTTTGCCCAAATAGTTCTTGACGATATTCGTGTAGCTCACCGCGCTGCCACCGCTGTCGGACGCGGCCTGCGCAAACCCATCGCCGCCTTCGCCCGGGTCGGTCACGCCCTTCCACAGATGCCCGTAGAACGCCGCGCCGATCACCAGCTTGCTGCGCGGAATGCCCGCGCGCTCGTATGCGCGGAGGATGGTATCGGCGGACACGCCGCCCGGGTCGTTTGCCGCCGGGTACAGATTCGTATGGTGTCCGGTGGTGCGCTGCCCGTGCATGTCATAGCTCATCACATACACATAGTCGAGCAGCGGCGCGATCTTCGCGCACTCGATGCCGCGCACGCAGGCGTTGGACGCGCCCACCGCGATGGACAGCGAGCGATAGCGCCCGTCCTGCCTGCCCAGCGCGTCCAGTCCGGCGCGCAATGCCTTGAGCAGCCTCGTAAAGTTCTGCTTGTCCTCCGGCGCGCTGGCGATGCCCGCCGCGCTGTTGCCCGGGTACTCCCAGTCGATGTCCACGCCGTCAAAGTTGTAGCGTTGCATCAGTTCGATGGTCGATTCCACAAACGCGCGGATGCCTTCCTCGCTGCTGGCCGCCTGCGAAAAGCCGTCGGCCTCCCACCCGCCGATGGACACCACGGTTTTAACGCGCGGATGCTTTTGCTTGTAGTCCAGCAGTTTGCCGATGTTGCGCCAGTGGTCGCCGGTCACGCGCCCGTCTTTGATCAGCGCGAACGACCAGTTGATGTGCGTCAGGATGTCCGCGTCGCGCGAAAGCAGCGTCGGATTTTTCGCATCATACACATAGGCTGTCACGACCTTGCCCGGCTTTTTCGCGGCGGTGTTGGCCGCGATGGCCAGGCGTGTGGGGCCGGTGGCTGTGCATGGCGCAAAGAACATGCTGCCCATCAGGCACAGGTTGATTACTTTCTTGCCTATCCTTCGTAGCGGTTGATTGCGCATTGTACCCTCCTTGCTGTAGTTCGTCGGTCGATGCACCTATGGACAGGACGACGCCGCAAGGACGAAGGTTTGCTGTGAACATTCACCATATCCATCCGCGCACACAAATGGACACACGCATTCTTGCTGATGAAAAAACGCGTTTTAAACTTTGGCCGTGCCGCTTGACAAGCCGTATGCGCGATGATATGTTGATGCGGACAGGGGAGGGATCTTGGATGTATTGCATCGGCATCTGCGGCGCGAGCGGTAGCGGAAAGTCCACACTGGCTGAGGAACTAAAGCAGCGCGTGGTCGGCACCACCTTGATCTTGAATCAGGACGCCTACTATATGGATCATCCCGAGCTGCCGTTTGAGCAGCGCGCCCAGCTCAACTTTGACGAGCCGGACATCTTTGACCACGACCTGCTGCTGGCCGATATGCAGGCGCTGCGCGACGGCCAGCCGATCACCCGCAAGGGCTACGACTTTACGCTGCACCGCCGCGACGATGCGGACACGCTGATCGCCCCGCGCGACGTGCTGATTGTCGAGGGCATTCACGCGTTTTTTGATCCGCGCCTGCGCAAGCTGTTCGACCTGATGCTCTACATGCATGTCGAGCCAGACATTTGCCTGCTGCGCCGCATCCAGCGCGACATCAACGAGCGCGGCCGGCTGATTGACGGCATCGCCACACAGTACCTATCCACCGTCAAGCCGATGTTCGACCGGCACATCCGCAACTACATCGAGCATGCCGACATCATCGTCACCAAGGGAGGCAAAAACGCGCGCATCGTGGACCTGCTGGCCGGGTATATCAATGGCGGACTGGCATCTCGCGCTTGACACCCCGCTTCCTACACGATAGAATAAGCGTAAACTTGCATTGTTGCACGGTTTACGCTTTCTGTTTGAAGGGGGTCTTTGCTTGTCATCCCGCCTGTATCCCTGGGTCGCCGCCGCGCTGTGTACCGCGCTGACCGTGCTGTCGGCCTTTATCCGGGTGCCCATTCCGGGCACCGGCGTGCTATTTACCGCGCAGGTGTGTGCCGTGCTGTGCTGCGGGCTGCTGCTGGGCCCCGGCTTCGGCGCGGTATCGCAGTTACTGTATCTTACGCTGGGGCTGATCGGCGTGCCGGTGTTTGCCACCGGCGGCGGCATCGGCTACGCGCTGACGCCGGGGTTCGGGTACATCCTGGGCTTCGCCGCCGCCGCCGGTGTGACCGGGCTAATTTCGCGCCTGATGAAACGGCACACCTTCCCCCGCTTCTGCCTAGCCGCCGCCGCCGGGGTCATCACCATGTATTGCGTCGCGCTCGGCTACATCCTGCTGCTGTCCCGCGTCACCGGCTCGGCCATCGGCATGGACACCTTCCTGTGGAGCTATTGTCTGGCCTTTCTGCCGCTGGACGCGGTCAAGGTAGCGCTGGCCGCCGCCGTTTGCGCGCTGATTTTCCGCCGTCTGCCCCGTCCCTACTGGATCGCATAACCGCAAAACACCCTTCGCCGCAGAAAAGTATCAAAAACCATCATCTTGATGCTTCCCTGCGGCGATTTTTTGTGCTATACTACCTACATGAAAACGAATTTCACATTTTGAAATTTCAAACGCAAAATATCAGGGAGGACATGAACATGAAGGTCGCGGAAGCACTGGTGCAGATTCTGGTCAAGGAAGGTATCAAGGACGCGTTCGGTATCCCCGGCGCGGGCATCAACGGCGTGTACAAGTTTCTTGAGCACGCGCCCATTGCGCACTACTGCATGCGCCACGAGGAAGCGTGCACGCACGCCGCCGACGCGTACTACCGCGCCAGCCACCGCATCGCGATGGCCATTTGCACCTCCGGCCCCGGTGCCACCAACTTTGTGACCGGCCTGTACACCGCCAGCATCGACTCCATCCCCTTCCTGGCGATCACCGGTCAGGCCAACACGTCGCAGCTCGCGCTGGAAGCGTTCCAATGCGTGGACATCGCGACCATCGCCGCGCCGGTCTGCAAGAAAACCTATTGCCTCAAGAACCCCGCCGATCTGGTGCCGGTGATGCAGGAGGCGTTCTATCTGATGCGCAGCGGCCGCCCCGGTCCGGTGCTGCTGGACCTGCCGCTGGATGTGCAGATGGCCGAGATTGAGTTTGACATCGACGCGTACAAGCCGCGCGCTATCGAGAAGCCCGCGCCCAAGGCGGCGGATATCGACGCGGCGCTGGCGCTGCTGCGTCAGGCCAAAGCGCCGGTGATGATCATGGGCGGCGGCGTGACGCTGGCCGAGGCCGAGCCAAAGGCCATCGCGTTGGCCGAATTGCTGGGGCTGCCGATCATCACCACCTACATGGCCAAGGGCGGCGTGCCGGTGGATCATCCGCTGAACGCCGGGCACGCGGGCATCCAGGTCGGCCAGCCGATCGGCAATAAGACGCTGCTGGAGTCCGACGTGGTGCTGGGCGTGGGCTGCCGCTTCACCGACCGCCACACCGGCGATTTGAAGGTCTATCGCGGCGAGCGCAAGTTCATCCATATCGACATCGAGCCCACGCAGATCGGCCGCGTATTTGCGCCCGAAGTGGGCATTGTGGCCGACGCCGGGCTGGCGCTGGATGCGCTGATCGCCCGCGCCAAGGAACTGGGCATGCAGCCGGTCAATGCCGAGCGCGCCAAGGCGCTGCCCGCCCTGCGCGCGCAGATGCAGCGCCGCACCGACTACACCACCACGCCGATCATGCCCCACCGCGTGTTCCACGAGATCAACAAGGCGTTTGACGGCGACACCATGTTCACCGTCGGCTGCGGCATCGTGCAGATCTGGTCCGGCCAGTTGCAGGATATCGACAAGCCGCGCCGCTACATGCCGTCGGGCGGCGCGGGCACGCTGGGCTACGAAGTGCCCGCCGCGCTGGGCGCCAAGGTCGCCTTCCCAGAGCGCCACAGCGTCACCGTGCTGGGCGATTTCGGCTTCACCTTCATGGGCGAGGAGTTGGCGGTCGCTGCCGTATCGGGCAAGCCGGTGATCTGCATCATGGTCAATAACGCCAACCTCGGCCTCATCCGCCAGAACCAGAAGGGCGCCTATGGCTACGAGTACGCGGTCAACATGCCGTTCAATCAGGATGGCACCATCGACTATGTGCAGGTCGCGCGCGGTCTGGGCTGCATGGCCGAGCGCGTCACCTCGCCCGAGGAGCTGAGCAAGGCCATGGAGCGCGCCAAGGCGTCCGGCCGCACCTATCTGATCGAGGCGATCTGCGTACCCGAGCAACTGTGCGATATGGGCCCGAACATCGGCGCCATCAAGAGCTGGGCGCCCGAAGCCTGATATAGCGGCCGATAAGGAGGTATTCCCCATGCGCGAACCCCTGCAACACTACATGAAAGTCGGCTTGGTGTACTTCATGGCCTATCCGTTCGCCATGTCCGGCGAGGGCGATATCGAAGCCACCGTGCGCAAGGTGCTCAACGACCCGTACTTTGACTGCATCGAGCTGACCCGCATCAATGACCCCGCGCTGCGCGCCAAGGTGGCGGCGCTGGTCAGCCAGAGCGGCATCACCATGACCTATGGCGCGCAGCCGCAGTTGCTGCGCAATCAGGAAAACCTGAACAGCCTAGACGAAACCCTCCGCTGCCGCGCTGTGGAGCGCATGCTGCGCTGCATCGACGAGGCGGTGGAAACCGGCGCGCAGGGCATTGCCTATCTGGCCGGAAAGTTCGAGCAAAAGGATGTCGAGGCGCACTATCAGGCGCTGGTCAAGAGCACCGACGAAATCTGTGCCTATGCCGAAGCGCACGGCGACCTGCCAGTCAATCTGGAGGTGTTCGATTACGACATCGAGAAGTGCTCGCTGATCGGCCCGACAGAGCGCGCGCTGCGTTTTGTACAGGAGATCACCGCGCGGCACAAGAACTTTGGCCTGATGGTCGATCTGAGCCACATGACGCAGCTGCACGAAACCATCGACCAGTGCGTCGATCCGGTCGCGCGCTACATCCGCCATGTGCATATCGCCAACTCCGTGCTGACCGACGGCCAGCCCGCCTATGGCGACCAGCATCCGCGCTTTGGCTTCCCGCACAGTCAGGTCGATACCGATCTGCTGGTGCGCTTCCTGCGCAAGCTGTTTGACATTGGTTATCTGGCCGCGGGCAAGCGTCCGATCGTCTCCTTCGAGGTCAAGCCCTGGGGCGACGAGGACCCGGACATGTGCGTCGCCAACGCCAAACGATTCCTCAACGACGCGTGGGCCAAGGTGTAGCCGCCCTCTCCTTGCCACGCATAAAAACAACGCCGGTTTGTCTGTCAACCGGCGTTGTTTTACAAAGTATGGTTATTGCGCCTCGCGCACCTTGGCCTGATACCCCAGCAGCCCGGACAATTGCTCTCCGGCGGCCAACAGCGCGGGCAGCTTCTCGTGCAGCTTCTCGTCGGTCATGCGCACCACCGGGCCGGTTACGCTGATGCCCGCCACCACGCGCCCGGTATAGTCCCGCGCGGGCACGGCGATGCAGCGCGCGCCCATTTCGCACTCCTCGTTGTCAAAGGCGTATCCGCGCGCGCGGATCGCTTCCAGCTCCTTGACCAGCGCGGGCTTGGTGGACAGCGTATTCTGTGTCAGCTGCGGCAACCCCTTGCGCTCGATCAGCGCGTCGATGTCCGCATCGACGTAGTTCAGCAGCATCAGCTTGCCCACGCCGGTGCTGTTCATCGGCGCGCGGTTGCCAATGCGCTGCATACTGCGCAGCATAGAGTCCGGCCCGGCCACCACGCCAATATAGACCACGGTCATGTCCTGCTCGATGGCCAGGCAAACCGATTCGTTAAACTCCGACGCCAGCGCCTTCATGATGGGCAGCGCCAGATCGTACAGGTGGATGTTGGACGACACGCGGTGCGCGATCATGCAGACCTTGGTGGTCAGCAAATAGCGCGCGCTGTTGGCGTCCTGCTGTACATACCCCGCCTCGCACAGCGACTGCAAAAAGCGAAATACCGTGCTGACATTCATCGACAAACCCGCCGCGATATCCTGAAGTCGCTGCGGCTCGTTATCGCAGGACGCCAGATACTCCATGACGGCCAGCGTCTTGGTGGCGGATTGGTTGCTGCTCGGGTTCAAGGCCATCACTCCCATTTAACACTCGCACCATTTTATCACACGCCGCGTCAGATTGAAATACCATTTCATAATTTGTCTACGCATCATAAAGGAGGATTTTCCCCATGCAAGAACGCCGGAAACTGGACTGGTCGGTGATGCTGCTGCCATTGGGCATCGTGCTGATCCTGTGCGCCTTTCTGATGGGCTTTCCCGCGCAAAGCAAGCTGATCATTGAGAGCCTGCGCCGCTTCGTCTCGCAGTACTTTGGCTGGTACTATATCGTCATCGGGCTGGGCTTCTTCCTGCTATCGATGTACGTCGCGCTGGGCAAGCGCGGCAACATCCGCCTGGGCGACGCCGCCAAGCCGAAGTATTCGCACTTCTCGTGGGCGTCGATGGTGTTCACCGCCACCATGGCGGCGGACATCCTCTTTTTCGCACTGCACGAGTGGATGTATTACTACACCACGCTGCCGCTGGACTTTACGTCGCTCTCGCTGGCGCAAAAGCACCTGTGGGCGTCCAGCTACCCGCTGTTCCATTGGGGTCCGATCCCGTGGTCGTTCTTCATCCTGCCCTCGGCGGCGTATGGTTACATGTTCTTTGTGCAGAAGCGCTCGCGCCAGCGGCTTAGCGAGGCCAGCCGCCCGGTCATCGGCAAGCACGCCGACGGCCCCTTGGGCAAGGCCATCGACATCTTCGCGTCCTTCGGCCTGCTGGCGGGCGCGGCCACCACCTTCTCGCTGGCGACGCCGCTGATCACGCTGGCGCTTAACGCGGTGTTTGGCCTGCCGCAAAACAAGGTGGTCACCATCGCGGTGCTGATCATCATCGCGGTGGTGTACACGCTGGCGGTGGTGTTCAGCTTCAAGGGCATCGCCTATGTGGCCGAGCTGTGCGTGTGGTTCTATCTGGCACTGATCGCGCTGTTTCTGCTGGGCGGCAACGTCATCCACACCGTCGAGACCGCCATCACCGCCATCGGCAATGTGGCCAACAACTTCCTGCGCATGGCGACCTGGCTGGACCCGCTGCGCAGCACGGTGGACGCCAGCGGCATGAGCTTCCCGCAGTCGTGGACGATCTTCTACTGGGCGTACTGGATCGCCTGGTGCGTGGCGACGCCGTTCTTCATCGGGCGCATCTCCGAGGGGCGCAGCATCCGGCAGGTGATTCTGGGCGGGTTTGCCGCCGGACTGGGCGGCACCTACGCGTCGTTCAGCATCTTTGGCGGGTTCGGGCTGGGGCTTCAGGCCACTGGCCGCATCGCGGTCGCCGAGAAGCTGGCCTCCGGCGCGTCGCAGAGCGAGGTCATTCTGGACATCTTCCGCATGCTGCCCTTCCCGCGCATCGCGCTGGTCATTCTGGTGATCGCGATGGTGCTGTTCTACGCCTCCACGTTTGACGCACTGACCATGGTGATGGCCACCTACTCCTATCGCGATGACGACAAGGAGCAGGAGCCCTCACGCGGTATGAAAACCTATTGGTCGCTGCTGTTCGTGCTGCTGCCGGTGGCGCTGCTGTTCAGCGAGCAAGCGCTGTCGCAGCTGCAAACCGTGTCCATCCTGGCCGCGCTGCCCATCAGCTTCATCCTCATCCTGGTGGTCATCAGCTTCCTGAAAACCTCGAAGGGCGCTAAGTAGCCCACTCGAAAATACAAGAAAGGCCCAACCGCACCATACGCGGTTGGGCTTTTGCATGTGGGTCAGTTGGATCAGCCCATCAGCAACCCCGGCAGGAACGTCGAGATCTGCGGGATGAGGATGAGAATCAGAATCACAACAATCAAGATGACGATGAAAGGCACCAGCTCTTTTGTCACCTTCTCGAAGCTGGTTTTGGCGATGTCGGCGCACAGATAGATGAACACGCCCACCGGCGGGGTGATCAGGCCGATATTCAGGTTCAGCTCCATCAGCACGCCAAATTGTAGCAAGTTCACGCCAGCGGTTTGCAGTAGCGGCAGCAGGATCGGGATGGTGATCAACTGGATGCTTAGGCCCTCCATGAAGCAGCCCATCACCAGCAGCATCGCGTTG
>JAVBMF010000065.1:0-28168 GCA_031552735.1 Eubacteriales bacterium | reverse complement strand
ATTTTGCCCTCTGCATGCCCTAGGCACGGCGCGCACAGGCACAGCGCGATCCCCAGCGCAACGAGGCGCCTCATGGTTGCACCGCCTCGCCGGACAATACCGGCAGATACCCCGCGCTACGCGACACGGCCTGCCCCTCGTCGCTCAACAGCCAAGCGACCAGCTTGCGCGCCGGATGATCGGCGGGCAGATCGCTGCGCATCACCGCGTAGTAATAGGTGTGGATCGGGTAACTGCCATCGGCAATGGTCTGATCGGTCGGCAAAATGCCATCGACCGACAGCATGCGCAGGCCCGGATCACCATACATATTGGTTACATAATAATACACACTATAGCCCAGCGCGTTATCCGCGTTGTCCATCTTTGCGACCGATTCGATGAGGAACCCCATGTCTGAGATCAGCCAGTTCTGCGGTGGCGACATGGGCACAACATCTTTCATCAGCTGTTGCAAAAACAGCGTTTGGCTGCCCGATCCCTCGTTGCGCTGGAACGGCAGGATGAACACATCGTTGCCGCCGACCTCACTCCAGCGGGTGATCTTGCCGCTGTAGATCCTGCGCAGTTGGTTGGCAGACAGATTGGTCACCGGGTTTTTGACGTTATTCAGGAACACCAGCGCCTCGTGCGCAATGGGAATGACGTCGATGGGCGTGGTGTTGGGCTGCTCGGTCAGCCCCAGCCCCTCCAGGTCCTCTTCGCTATAGTCCGCCATAAATGGCTCGGTGACAAAGATCAGATCAACCTGCTCGTCAAAGTCGTTTGTGCCGCTCTCGATCAGCAGATGCTCATACGCGTTAGCCGTCTTGCTGTGCTGCACCAGCGCATCTAGCCGCGTCTGGGTCGCGTCGGGCAAAAAATGCTGGACGATCGCGCGGCCCAGCGGGATGGTGGCGGTGGAGCCGTCGATGTGCGTGCTATACTCGCTCAGATAGTCGCACAGCTCGGCAGTGTCATCCGCGCACACAGGCACGGCAATCACACACAGCATCAGCAAGCAGAGCGCAAGCTTTCTCATCCTACACCTCGCTGAGCAGCACCATCACCACCGGGCGGCGCTTGGTCTTTTCAAACAGGAAGGTGCGAATCTGGTCGCGCATCTGGCCGGAGCGGATGTTGTTGGCCGGGTTCTGGCCCTGGTTTTTGCAGCGCAGCACAAAGGCGGTGGCGCGCCGCTCGCACTCGGTGATGATCTGCTCATACTCGCGCTCGTACAGGAAGCCCATCGCGTGCACTATGGGCGGGGAGGCCAGCTCGCCGGTGCGCTTATTCAGCACCACCGACACGGCGACCACGCCGTCGTCGGAGAGGATCTTGCGCTCGCGCAGCACGGTATTGTCCACCTCGCCCACTGCCGCGCCGTCGATCAGCACCGCCGCGCCGTTGGTAAAGCCCGCGATGCGCGCACGGTTGTACGACACCTCGAAGATGTCGCCGTTATTTAATATGAAGATATTTTCCCACGGCGTACCCAGCGAGTGCGCCAGCTCGGCCTGCTGATACAGCATGCGATACTCGCCGTGTGCGGGGATGAGGTACTTGGGCTTAATCAGCGACTGCACCAACTGCAGCTCATCGCGCGAGGCGTGGCCGGACGCGTGCACATCGGCCAGCGCGGAATAATACACCTTTGCGCCGCGCTTGTACAGCTCGTTGATCACCTTGTACACCGGCTTCTCGTTGCCGGGAATCGGCGAGGCCGAGATGATCACCGTGTCGCCGCGCATGATCTCCACCTCGCGGTGCGAGGAAAACGCGATGCGCGTCAGGGCGCTCATCGGTTCGCCCTGGCTGCCGGTGGAGATGATCACCACGCGCTCGGGCGGATAGTTGTCGATCTGGTTGATGTCGATCAGCGTGTCGGGCTTCATCTGGATATAGCCGAGGTTGTTGGCGGCCTGGAACACATTGAGCATGCTGCGGCCCACCAGCGCGACCTTGCGGTTCTGCGCCTCGGCAGCGGTGAATATCTGTTGCAGACGATAGATATTCGACGAGAAAGTCGCCACAAAGATGCGACCCGGCGCCGACGCGAACATCTGTGTGAAGCTCTCGCCCACGTGCCGCTCGGACACCGAATGTCCCTTGACCTCGATATTGGTGCTCTCGCAGACGAATAGCAGCACGCCGTCGCGGCCCAATTCGGCAATGCGCTGCAAGTCCATGATGCCACCATAGATCGGCGTGTAGTCGATCTTGAAGTCGCCGCTGTGAATCACGCGGCCGATCGGCGTATGCAGGCACAGCATCGACGCATCGGCGATGGAGTGATTGACGTGGATAAATTCCACGCCAAAGCAGCCGCAGCGGATGGTCTGTCCGTCGGTTACGGTGATCAGCTCGCAGCTCTTGGCCAGGCCGGGCACGCGGTCCTCTAGCTTATAGCGCACCAACTCGATGGTCATGCGCCCACCGTAGATCGGCGCCTTGATCTGCTGCATCAGCCACGGCAGCGCGCCGATGTGATCTTCGTGACCATGCGTCAGGAAGATGCCACGCACGCGCTCTTTGTTTTGCAGGATGTAGGTAAAGTCCGGGATCACCGCGTCCACACCGGGCATGGTCTCATCCGGGAAGGACTGGCCACAATCGACAATGATAATGTCGGCGCCATACTCGTACGCGGTCATGTTTTTGCCAATTTCGCACATGCCGCCCAGCGGCACCATGCGCAGCGTGCTCTTGGCCGGGTGCTCGGTGGCCATGGATCGCACGGTTTTCCTGCCCACCATCTGGATGGTGGACGATACCGACGGCGCGCCCTCGGCAGGCGTGACGATGCGCCCGGACTGGCCGGTGGGCAGTGTGACACGCGGGTGCTTATTTTGCGGCTGGCCCTGGCGGCTCTGCTGCTGGCCCTGCGGCTTGGGCTTGCCCTGCTGATTTTGCTGGGGCTGCCCGTTCTGCTGGTTCTGCACCTTGGGCGGACGGCCACGGCGGCGCGGCGGATTGTTGCCACTGCCCTGCTGCTGATTTTGCGGCTTGGGCTGTGGCTGTTGGGGCTGTTGCGTCTGTTGGGTCTGCATGCCTTGGGCGTTCTGCGCCTTGGGCGGACGGCCACGACGACGCTGCCCCTGGTTCGGGCCCGGATTCTGGTTTTGGCTGTTGTTTTGATTTTGGTTTTGGCCCTGCGGCTGTTTCTGGTTCGGATCTTGTGGTTTGGGCATAGAGGTTTCCTTTCTTTGTAGCTATCCAAATCTTTTCTGGATAGGTTGATGCGGTATCCTCGCGAATGCATCCATCTGGACACAGCGCGATAAGGCTTTTGCCGCGCAATGCATGCAAAAGGCCTTCTTGGAGTGAGGTACGGTTCGCCGCTTCCGAACGGTGTCCATTCGGAAGATATGTCCGAGGATGCCTGGTCCGCATCGCCGGAGATCATCGCCACGCAAAAGCGCGACGCACAGCACATACGCGTTCACCTTATTATACGCCAAGTTCGGATTTTTAACAAGACTTGCATTCGCTTTTCAGTGGGCCGGGATGACACTTGAGCACCCCCCGCGCGGAATTGGAGCAAACGCGCAGGAAAACAAAATCTGGATGTCAAATGCAATATACGACAGAAGCTGTCAAACAAAGTCAAATTTTTCAAAATAAAGGAGTGCCCCTATGAAGCGTATTTCGGGTGTGCTGGTCACGTTGATTCTGTTGGCCGGTATCGCGGTGCTGGTGTTTACCTCCATGGTGTGTATGGTCGATCCCGGTTATTCTGGGGTGCAGGTGCGTCTGGGCGCGGTGTCCGACAAGGTGCTGGATTCCGGCTTTCACTTCAAGGACCCGTTCACCAAGGTGGTGCAGATGAGCAACAAGGAACAGATGCGCCAGCAAGATATGGTGTCCTTCTCCCGCGATGTGCAGGAGGTGGCGCTGCAATTAAATGTCAACTTCCGGCTGAACCGCCCGGCCAGCGCGCAGATGTACAAGGACGTGGGCACCGACTATGTGTCCATCGTCATGGCGCCGCGCGTGCTGGAGATCACCAAGAATGTGATCGCCGAATACACCGCCGAGATGATTGTCGCCCAGCGCGAGATCATTTCGCGCAGCATCCGCGACCAGCTATCCGACGAGATGGAGCAATACGGCATCACCGTGCAGCAGGTGTCGGTGGCTGATGTGGACTTTAACGACGCCTATACCAACGCGGTCGAGGCCAAGCAGGTAGCCACGCAGAACAAGCTGCAAGCTGCCATCGAGCAGGAGCGCGCGCTGGCCGAGGCCACTAACCAGCAAGCCCGCGAAAAGTTGGCCGCCGATACCCAGGCCTATCGCGTGCGTCAGGAGGCCGACGCCCGCGCCTATTCCATCCAGTCCGAGGCCGAAGCCACCGCCGAGGCCAACATAAAAATTGCGCAGAGCCTGACGCCGGAACTCATCGAGTATCAGCAAATCCTGCAATGGAACGGCACGTTGCCGCAGGTGCAGCTGGGCGGCGGCGCGGCGGGCGGATCGACCGGAACGGTGTCACCGATTATCGACCTCCGATAACGCTACGCATGAAAAGAACGCTTCTATATATAGAAGCGTTCTTTTGTGTCTTATATCGCGCCTACATCAGCGGCGCAAACAGCCTGAAGATCGGCTGCAATGCCTTGATGTACCACTTGCGATGCTCCCAGGCGTCAAGCTGTATCTCCTCGCAGGCGGCCAGCGTCGCCTCGATATCCCGATGCACGGTCTCCGGCATCTGTCCGCCGGTGAACAGCACGCCGCACTCGTAGTGCAGATTGAACGACCGATAGTCCATATTGATGGTGCCCACTGTGGCAATGGTTTGGTCGCAGGCCATCATCTTGGCGTGGATGAAGCCCGGCGTGTATTCATACACCCGCACACCGGCGCGAATCAGCTCGCCATAAAACGACTGGCTGACCAGGTGCACATACCAGTGATCCGGAATGTGCGGCAGAATCAGGCGCACATCGACGCCACTTTGCGCCGCGGTGCACAGCGAATCGAGCAGAATGTCGTCAATGATCAGATACGGCGTGGTCGCGTACAGCGTGCGCTGCGCCGCGCCGATGACCTGCCGGTAGATGCTTTCGGCGGGATTGTTGGGGTTGTTGTGGGGGCCATCCTCATAGGGCTGCACAAAGCCGGGTGCATCGGCCTGCGGCGGCGGCACCGGCACGGTCAGCGGCGAATCCCCCTTGCTCAGCGCCTCCCACATTTGCGCAAAGAACGCGGTCAGGCCGCGCGCGGCAGGACCCTCGAGCCGCACTGCGGTGTCCTTCCAGTGCCCATGCTTGGGATACAAGTTCGCGTATTCGTCGCCGATGTTGATGCCGCCGGTGTAAGCCACCAGGCCGTCGATGATCACAATCTTGCGATGATCGCGATAATTTAGATACAACTGGTGCGTGTAGGTGTGCACGGGGTTAAACACGCGCACCTGAATGCCCGCGCTTTTCAGCCGCTCCAAAAATGAGAGGTCCGTGGTGGGCAGCGAGCCCATGTCATCGTACATCAGCCGCACCTGCACGCCTTCTGCGGCCTTGCGCGCCATCACATCGAAGAACCGCTCAAACACCTCACCGTTGAACACAATGAAAAACTCGATATGGATGAACGCTTTGGCCTGCTCCATATCGGCCAGTATCGCGTCAAACGCGTGCTCGCCCAGTGCGTAAAAGGATGTCTTGGTCTCCTTGTAGACCGCAAAGCCCTGGTTGGACAGATAGCGTGCCATCCGCTGCGCTTGCGGGTGCTGCTGCACCAGTTGATCCAGCGTCGCCGGGTCCAGCGGCGCGCGCTCGGCGCGGCGCGGCACCATCGCCATCAGCCGCTTGCCCAGCGCATTGCGGCCAGTGCCCCGCCCCCACAGCAGATACAGCACCAATCCAAACACGCCAAGCATCAGCACGACCAGCACCCACGCATACCGGGTGGAGGCGTCCTCCTGCGCGCTGATCAGCGCCACGATGATCACGCCGCTCAACACTTCCAGCAGCATGTATACCGCCACTGCGTACTCCTGCAAAATGCGAATGAACAGCGCGCACAATCCAACTTGGAATAAAACCATAATTACGACCATCGCAACGCGGATAATGGCCGCCCACGGGGGCGGCGCCTTGTGTTTCCTGGATTTTACCATTTCCTGCGGCTGTTTCATTTGCTTTCCTCCGTATTCAGAATCGCATATGTCATTATATCTATTGTACTCGCAGTTTATCCGCGCTGTCAATGCACAAAGCGTTTCCGCTTGTCGGTTTCTTTATGAGGTTTTTCGATCGCGAATATTTGCGAATTATACTTGACAAACTTCTTGGTCGATCATATAATGTTAGCGCGGGATAACATTCCGGCCGGATGTGTCCCGCACCACTCATATTCCCATCAATCCCATGGAGGTGTCCGACATGCCCCTGAGCCAAAGCCCGCTGGGCAAAGAAGTTACCATCAAGGAGTGCGACCTATCGCAGGACCTGCGCCGCAAGCTGAGCACCATGGGCATCCTGCCCGGTGCGCGCATCACCCCGTTGCGCGCCTCGCACGGCAATCTCGTGCTGTGCGTATGCGATGGCCGCCTGGCCATCGACAGAGGATTGGCGGAGCGCATCACCGTCGCGTAATAAAACCGACCGCATTTGTGCGAGAAGGAGCATTGCATGCCTTTACGATTTGCACTGGCCGGCAACCCCAACAGCGGCAAAACCACGCTGTTTAACGAGTTGACCGGCGCCACCGCCCATGTGGGCAACTGGCCAGGCGTCACCATCGACCGCAAAGAAGGCACGATTCGCGGCATGGGCGATGAAACCGTTCTGGTCGATCTGCCCGGCATTTACTCGCTGTCGCCTTACACGCCGGAGGAAGTTGTATCCCGCAATTATTTGGTCACGGAGAAGCCCGATGCCATCATCAACATCGTGGACGCCACCAATCTGGCGCGCAACCTGTACCTGACCACGCAGCTCATGGAGCTGGACATCCCGGTGGTCATCGCGCTGAACATGAGCGACGAGGTGAAGCGCCGCGGCGATACCATCGATACCCAGTCGCTGTCCGATCTGCTGGGGGTACCGGTGGTGTCGATTTCCGCGCTCAAGGGGGTTGGGCTCCAAGCGCTGACCATCGAGCTAGCGCGCGTCGCCAAGGAAGGCCGCCATGGCTACAATATTCTGGATACCTCCGTGCTGGGGCCGTCGCTGAACACAGTGCGTGAGGCGCTGGATGCCATCGACTATCCGTCGGCGCACTTTCACGCGGTCAAGCTGCTGGAAAACGACCGCCTGACCATCGCCGACCCGCGCCTGTCCGGCGCGATGGCGACGGTGCTTCAGGCGCAGAAGGCCGCGCAAGCCGCGCTGCCCAAGGACGAAAACCCCGAAAGCGCGATTGCCGCACTGCGCTATCGCTGGATCGCCGCGCACGCGCAGTCGCTGGTTAAGCTGCATAAGCCCAGCATGCTGAGCACCCTATCGGACAAAATCGACGGCATCTTGACCCATCCGATCCTCGGCCTACCGATCTTTTTGGGCTTCATGTTCCTAATGTTCCACCTGACCTTCGGCGAAACACTGTTTGGTACGAGCATCCCCGGCCCGGGCGTATGGCTGCAAGGGCTGACCGAGGTACCGATTGGCTGGCTGGCCGATTGGATCACCGGCTTGCTGGAAGGCGCCGGTGCGTCACCGTGGGTGTTCGGTCTGCTGGTCGATGGCATTATCTCCGGCGTCGGTGCGGTGCTTTCCTTTGTGCCGCAGATCATGATGCTGTTCCTGTTCCTCTCTATTCTGGAGGACTCGGGGTACATGTCGCGCGCGGCGTACATCATGGATCGCCTGCTGCGCCGATTCGGGCTATCGGGCCGCGCGTTTTTGCCGATGCTGATGGGCTTTGGCTGCTCGGTGCCCGCCTTTATGGGCACGCGCACGCTGGAAACCGAGAAGGACCGGCGCATGACCATGATCATGATCCCCTACATGTCCTGCGGCGCGAAGGCTCCGATCTGGGCGATCTTTGCCGCCGCGCTGTTCCCCAAAAACGCCGACTTCGTGGTATTCGGCATCTATCTGCTGGGCATCCTGACCGCGGTGGTATCCGCCATTGTGCTCAAGCGCACGTTGTTTAAGGCCGAAGCCGCGCCGCTGATCATCGAACTGCCCACCTATCGCTGGCCGAAGTTCAAGAACACGGTCCTGCTCATGTGGGAAAAGCTCAAAGAATACGTCGGTCGCGCGGGCACCATCATCCTGCTTTCCACCATTGTGATCTGGTTTCTGTCCTCCTTCACGTGGACGATGCGCATGGTCGACGCCAACGACGCGTCCAGCATCCTGGGCACAATCGGCAACGCGATCCGCTGGTTCTTCATTCCGCTGGGCTTCGCGTCCGGCCCGGATGGCTGGAAGGCCGCCGTCGCGATCCTGACTGGCCTGCTGGCCAAGGAAGCGGTGGTTTCCACGCTGGGCGTGCTGTATAACCCCGGTTTGGAGGGCGATGCGCTCGAGGACGAGGGCGCGCACACCGCGCTGCTGGCCTCGCTGGCCGCCAGCTTCAGCCCGCTGGCTGCGCTAAGTTACATGGCGTTTAACCTGTTGTCCATCCCCTGCATGGCGGCGGTGGCCGCGATGCGCGCGGAAATGCGCAGTGGCAAGTGGACCGCCATCACCATCGGCATCTGGGTGGGCACCGCCTGGATCGTATCCTTCCTGATCTACAATGTCGGTCTCCTGTTCGGCTTCTAGTCCCCTAAGGAGGTTTTGCTATGCCGTTCGTTGATATCGCGGTCATCGTCGTGCTGGTCGCGGTCGCCGCCCTTGTGATCTACCGCACCGTCCGAAAGCGCAAGGATGCCAAAGCCAATCCCTTTGGCTGCGCTGGCGGCTGCTGCGGCTGCACAGGTTGTCCATCCGGGCAGCCGGGCAAGACCGGGAAGTAGTGCGCACAGCTTGCGCGGAAGGGAGCATTCCCTTCCGCGCTTTTTTGTCACTTTGGTTGGCAAGGCCACTTTCCCATGCTATAATAACAAAGTTCGCAAAAACATCACCAGATCGGAGAACCCATGCACGACGCCAACGCGCGCGACAACCGGACGCTCTATCTTTGCTGCCTGTTCCTGTATATGGCGCTGGGCATGCTGATTTTGACCACCAACGCGACGCTGTCCAGCATCATTGCGGAAAATGGCTGGTCGGACTGGCAGGGCGGCCTGCTGGTGACCCTGCAATCCACCGGCTCCATCGTCGCGTCACTGGGCGCGGGGCTGCTATTGACGCGCTTTGGCCGCAAAAACACATTGCTGATCAGCCTGGTGCTGGGCACTGTCGGGTTTGTCGGTATCGCGCTGTCGCCCACGCCGTTCATCATGTATCCGCTCATCTTCCTGACCGGCCTGTTCTGGGGGCTGGAGAACGCGGTGCTCAATATCTTAGTCGCGGAGATCACCGACGGCAACGCGGCGCGCATCAACCTGCTGCACTCGATGTACGCAGTGGGCGCGGTGGTGGCGCCACTGATGGTCAGCGCGTTTCTGGGGCTGCGGCTGGGCTGGCGGCCACCGGTTTACATCGTATCGCTGATGCTGGCCGCCGGGTTCTATCTGACCCTGCGCCTGCCCATCCCGGAAAAACCGATGGCGATGCGGGCCGCGTCCGGGGACGCGTTTCGCCCCACGCCCCGCTTTGTGCTGGCCACCAGCATGTTCTTTGTCTACGTTGGCGTGGAAGTCGCCGCCTGCGCGTGGCTGCCCACATTCCTAGCGGAGCAGAATCCCTTCTTTGTGACCGTGCGCCCGGAAGTCATGCTATCGCTGCTGTGGGTGCTGATGATCGTCGGCCGCCTGATCGTCGCATCTGTGGCCGCACGGCTGGACAAGAGCAAGCTGCTGCTGGTTGAGTCGGCAGGCTTCCTCGTCGGCATGCTGGGCCTGATCTTCCTGGTTCGTTCCACACCGATGGTCATTCTCAGCGTCGCGTTTATGGGGCTGTCGATGTCGGCCATCTATGGCACGCTGATCGCCAACAACGCCGACCTAATGACCGGTTCCAGTATTGGCCCGGGGCTGATGCTGTCCGGCGGCGGCTTTGGCGCAGCGGTCATTCCGCTGCTGGCCTCCATCGTGTCGGACATGGGCGGCATTCGTTTGGGCATGCAATCGTTGCTGCTGCTGCTTGCTGTGCTGGTCTGCCAATCGCTGCTCAATCGCTCGTGGCAACGCCGCCGCGAGGCATAATATTTTTTGCATCATAGGCACAGAAAGGACGTTTCCGATGAAGAAGCCCTTTGTTACCCTCGCACAGTTGGATCAAATCGCGCAAGAATACCCCACGCCGTTTCACCTCTACAACGCGGGCGGTATTCGCAAAACCGCGCGGGACATGAACCAAGCCTTTTCGTGGAACAAGGGCTTCCGCGAGTACTTCGCGGTCAAGGCGCTGGCCAATCCGTTTATTCTAAAGCTGCTGCAAGCCGAGGGCTGCGCCGTCGATTGCTCCAGCTATACCGAGCTAATCATGGCGCGCGCTTGCGGCTTCTCCGGCGAGCAGATCATGTTTTCCTCTAACGAGACCCCGGCGGAGGATTACCGGTTGGCCAGTGAACTGGGCGCAACCATTAACCTGGACGACATCACACACATCGATTTCCTGAACGAGATCGCGGGCATCCCCGAGACCATCTCCTGTCGTTACAACCCGGGCGGTGCGTTCCAGATCAACAACGCGATCATGGACACGCCGTCGCAGGCAAAATACGGCTTTACGCGCGAGCAACTGACCGAGGGCTATACAAAGCTGATGGCGCTGGGCGCCAAGCATTTCGGCCTGCACGCGTTTTTAGCCTCAAACACCGTCAGCAATGAATACTACCCCGTGCTGGCCAAGATTTTATTTGAGACCGCGGTGGCATTGCAAAAAGAAACCGGCGCGCACATTGCCTTCATCAACCTGTCGGGCGGTGTGGGCATCAATTATCGCCCCGAGCAGCAGCCCAACGATATTTTCGCCATCGGGGCGGGCGTGCGCGAGGCGTATGAGCAGGTGCTGGTGCCCGCCGGGATGGGCGACGTGGCGATCTATACCGAGTTGGGCCGCTTCATGACCGGGCCGCACGGCTGTCTGGTGACCCGCGCCATCCACGAGAAACACATCCACAAGGAGTACATTGGCGTCGATGCCTGCGCGGTAGATTTGATGCGCCCGGCGATGTACGGCGCGTATCACCACATCACCGTCATGGGCAAGGAGAACGCGCCTTGCGACCGCGTGTATGATATCGTCGGCGGCCTGTGTGAAAACAATGACAAGTTCGCCATCGACCGCGCGCTGCCCAGGATTGACAAGGGCGACCTGCTGGTCATCCACGACACCGGCGCGCACGGATTCGTGATGGGTTATAACTATAACGGCAAGCTGCGCCATGCCGAGCTGCTGTTGGAAGAGGACGGCGGCGTGTCCATGATTCGCCGCGCCGAAACACCCAAGGACTACTTTGCGACATTTGATTTCGCCACGCAGTTCGATCTGTAAGCGGACGAGCCGCTGCCCTCTCGTTTCGCGCCTTCCAGTATGTGGAGGGCGCTTTTTTATTCTTTGTTTTCCTTGTATACCTTGAATGCATAGTCACACGCTTTAGATAGAAAAAAAGCCCCTTCGAGGGCTTTTAAGCGCAAGGGTCAGTCGTTTAGCACGACCTCTGCTTTCGCGATTCGATCCATATCCAGCGGCATGGCGCTTACAAACTTCATTTGAAAGGCCTTGCGCGCCTGATACGCATCGAGGTGACCCGGACCACGCAGCAACGTCTGATCCCCGTTTTTCCATGTAATGCGGATACTGCCGATCCGATCCAATGCTTTCCGAATATCGCCCTCCGCGCCGTCGCCAACGTAGCCTATCAGCGTCGCGCCTAGCGGCGATACCCGCAGCATATCCAGCCGCAGGGCATCTACCGTCATGTCCAGCGGCACTTCCTTGCTCCCCGGCAGGGCCTTCCCCGCCGTGCTCACCAGCCAATCGCCGATCCATTGTGCATTCTGATTCATTTCCAGCAGCACCTGATACTGCGCCAGGGAGGCTTCCAGCTGCGCTTGCTCCCACACGTACTCCATCTGCATGGTTTCCTGGTTTGCAGTTTGGCTCAGCACATGCCCGGTGGCGCCGCTGGCCGGATAGTTGGCCTGTGTGCGCATATCGGTCAGCGTCCACCAACCCTCCCGTGTGTGCGTATTCTCCCAGCGGGTTTGAATATGCAAATTATCCCGCACAAAACCCGCGTTGGTGATCACCATGCCCTCGACCCCGGGCAGCGTAACACGCTGATCCCCCCGAGGCAAGCTGCGCTGATCGCCGCCGGGTGCCGTCGCCGTGCGCTGCGCAATGGCCTGGCGCACCGCTTCTGTGGCGTCCACCCGCATGTTTTCGCCTCGCACGATCACATTAGCTACCCGCAGATACAGGCGCGCTGCCTGCGGAAATTCCCTGCCCAGATAGACGACGCGGAAGGTGGCAGTCTTGCGGAGTCCATCATATGCGATGGGCATCGGATACGGCAGGATTTCTACAAAATTCTGCCCATCTCCCGAAAGGCTCAGCCCCGGCAGAAACATATCCGACCCCAGGCGGTTGCTCGTCATGTCCTGCAATTCAAATTCCACCACCCAGGCATCCTGGTCATGCTGCGCCGACAGCAACCGCAATGCGATGTCATGCTGGGTGGCGATATCCGCCGGAGCATCGCCGCTGCCTGGCGCTTTCGCCTGCGCTTGCGTCACCGCCGCGCTGGCCTGCCAGTCGCCATACAGGCGCGGCCCCTGGTTAAGCTGCAAGAGCACGCGATACGGCACAATGTCGCGCTCTACCTCGGGCTGCGTCCAGCGATACTCCAACAGTTCCCCGGTTTCCGTGGTCGTGCTCACCCCCAACTGCTGTGCGTTGGTGGCGGAAAACAGTTCACCAGTGCGCGTATCTTCCAGCATCCACCAGCCATACTCGCCTTGCTGGTCCAGCCAACGCGATTGAATGTGCAGCCCATCGGACAGGAATCCGGCATTGGTCAGCAATACGAGATTTGCGTCCGGCAGCGACAGTTGTTGCTCGCCTCGGGGCAAACGCGTGGCGTTCGGCCATTGCGACTCCCCATTTTCGGCGATCAACCGGTGCACCATGTCGGTGGCGTCGATGGTCAGATACTGTGTCTCAATCATTACCGTGTCAAACCGCACAAAGAACCGGTCGGTCATGGGCCAGCCCGGCGTGTCGCAGCGCACAGAAAAGGTCGCGGTGTGCGTGACCGGGTTATATGCGCTGGCCTGCGGATACGGTACAATCTTGGTAAACGCCGCGCCATCCGCGGAGATCGCAAACCCAGGCAGGCTGGTCTGCCCGCTGAGACGGTTCTTGGTGGTGTCGGTCAGCATCAGTTCAAGCTGCCAGGTGTCCTGATCGCGCACGGCGGATACCAGCTTTAGCGCCAGCCCATGCTGGCCGGAATAGGTCGGCACGGCGGCAGGCGCAACGACGATCGCTGGCACCGGCGCGTTAGTGGGCTTGGGCGCGGTGGTTGCCAACGCCGTCGCCTCGGCTGTTTCCGCTAGGGTTGGCGCGGTCGGCATGGTTGGCAGGGGTTCGGGTTCGCCCACCCACGCCACATGGCTGCCAAACGCGCCCATCAATCCGGTGATCAACAGCCCGACCGCCAGCAGCGCCGCCAACCCCAGCCCCACCAGCACGCGTGCCGTCTGGCGGCGCTCGGCCAACGCCATGCGCTCACGCACCGCCAGCGCCAACCCATCATCGGCTTTCAGCTCGCACAGGCTTCGGTCTAACGATTCTCGCACTTTATTCGGCATCGAACGCACCTCCCTCGCCCAGTGCGCGCAACAGGTCGCGCGCGCGCTTGAGCCGCACCGCCACTGTCCCCTGCGGAATCCGTAGCGCGCTGGCGATCTCCCGCACGCGAAGCTCTTGATAGTAGAACAGCAAGATAACCTCGCGATACTTATCCGGCAGCGACAGCACGGCGGCCAGCAGCGCGCCGTCCTGCGCGGTCGCTTGTTCGGCAGGGATGCCTTCCAGCGCCACAATATCCTGCGTGCGCCGCCAAAGCTGACGCCGCAGCATATTCTTGCAAACGTTGATGGCGATGCGCGTTACCCAGGTGCCCGGCTCGGCCTCACCACGGAACCGACCCCAGCCGCGCCATGCGCGCAGCAGTGTTTCTTGCAGCGCGTCCTGCGCGGCATAGATATCGCGCAGATACAAAAAGCAAAGCCTCAACAGACGATCGCCGTGTTGCGCGATCACCGCTTCCAGCTCCAGCCCGGCCGAGGCGCTTGGCTGCATGTCCACGCGCGCACCTCCCTTTGCCCATTAGACCCGCTAGCGGGCATTTTTCTTTCATCTGCCAGTATACAAAAAAGGGCCGCGAAAAGAAATCCTTCGCAATACAGTAAAAACACCAAATTACTGATTGTGGGCAGCTGCCAAGGGTTTGTCTAAAGCAAGAGCCGTATCACCAAATTTGGACGATACGGCTCTTGCTTGCCTAACTGCTCTACACAGTCCTTGCTTCGCCACATCCGTATCTTTCTGTCTCATTACCCGATTTATATCACGCATGATGCGAAAGGTACCCAAATGACGATAAGGTCAATAGCATATGATTGCTTGGCTACCGCGATCGCGGCAAAACGACAGCAGTCTCATCGCCTGTTAGCTGTCTGATTGTCTCGTCAGCGTTCATGTCATAGTAATAGAGCTGCACATTCGTGAGAGCCTTGTCGTATCGCAATGCGCAAAACTCCATCACGCCCCGCACGGCGTTCTCCCCGGAGCAATTGATACATGTGCGTTTTGCTAATATCAGTCGCTGTAAAAAGTTCGGAATTTGTTGACGTAGATAATCCGAAAAAAAAGCGAAGAAAACATAGCATTTGGGTGCAGTTCATTCAGTGCGTGATCATCATTTTGCATCAATAGCATCAGGCTATTTGTCGTGATCGAACCGGTCATCATACCCATCTTCTTTTGCTTTATGGATTGGGAACTTATGGTCAAAGTATAAAGGAGCGGCAGCCGAAATGCAATGTTTTCACAGGATTCAGAGAGGACGGATGGTAAAAGCACAAAACGCTTCTGTATGGCAAAGAAGCTACGCCATCGTGGTCAATTCGAATTCGAGTTAATAGTAGCAAGCGATGCAGAATGGTACCATTATGCAAAAACTGCCGGATTTCGCTCTGCGAAAATCGGCTATTTGCTTGTTGGGATCACATCCCAAACCCTGCATCGCACAATTCCATTGTGCGGGTGCGCGTCCAAGGACGCTTAAGTGAGCGTAATGTTCTACCCGAGGTTCTTATCATGGACAGTACAAATTGCTGCTTATTTCGCGGAGAAATCATATAAACGAGCATAAATGCAAAGTGTTGGGTCAAACTGTTAAAAAGAATTTGGAAGGAGTGTAATGATGGAAACCATTTTGTATGAGGATTAACGGCACTACGCTGGGCTTCCGTTTCCATGCTGTGGTTCAGCAGCACCGATGCCACCGCCCGCTCTCTGCCCAGGAACATGTTCTCCGCCACGGAGTGGTGGCTGCACATGTTGAGCTCCTGATGAATAATGGCGACGCCCAACCCTTACGCCTGCTTGGATGTCAGGTCGCCATAGGATCGTCCAAATACCTCCATCTCTCCCGCGTCGCGGTTGTAGACACCGCTGCGTATCTTCATCAGCGTGCTTTTGCCCGCGTCGTTTTCGCCCAATAGCGCCATCGCTTCGCCGACACGCAGTTCAAAGCAAACGTCATCAAAGCCTTGACGCCAGGAAAATATTTTCCAATATATTCCACGCATACAAAGACTTCATTCATACGAAGAAATCGCCCCTCTTTTTCGGCTTACACGCCTCTGTGGTAATTAGTGTACCATGGCCCTGGGGTCTGTTATAGGGCACGGCTTTTCCGATCTTGGGGGCATTCTTTTATTTCGGGCGCTAATCCGTGAAGAAACCCCCGCCAGGTTCGCCTGACGGGGGGCTCGGGGTTTTCGTATGCGCTAGCGAAAGTGCGGGTGGCTTACTTGGTCAGCACGGTCGCGAGGTGCTCGCTGAATTCGGTGCCGCCGTTTTCATTCCAAGCCTTGACAAAGTTGTCCCACTCGGCGTTGATGTCCTTGGCGCCGGTGATGAAGTCAACGTAGTACTCGTTGTAGATGTTGGTCATCGCGTCCTTCTGGGCGAGCAGGTTTTCCGGAGTCAGGACATTGATGTCCTCGGCATAATACTGCTCGGACTTGGCGACCGAATCCAGAACCGGGGCTGAGAACAGCGGGGCGGCCAGTTTCTCTTCGATGACCAGACCGTCGTTGGTCTCAAAGAAGCGATTCCACCAGTCGGAATTCTTGTCGGTCAGGGTCAGCGTGCCGTCGGCCACGGTATAGTGCTTGCCCTCGATGCCCAGCTTATCCAGCTTACGGCCTTCCGGCGAGCTGATGTACTCGATCACCGCGAAGGCGGCATCCTTGACCTGGGACTCCTCCATGATGGCGAAGCCACGCGGCTCGCGGATGACGTCCACTGCAGCGTAGGCATGGGCCACGCCCTTCAGCGGGGGCAGGATGGTCAGCGTGGCGTCTGCGCCGTTGGTGGCCACCATCTTGTCGTCATAGATCTTGGTGGTCGCGCCCACGCGGCCGGAGATGATGGCGCACTTGCCCTCGTAGTAGCGCTGCTCCATCACGTCCCAAGCACTGGTGACAAATTCCGGATCGAACAGGCCTTCGGTGTACAGCTTGTTCAGGAAGGCCAGCTTGGCCTTGCTGCCCTCGGTGACCTCGGCAAAGACCCAGTTGCCGTCGACGTTCATGATGCTGCTGGTAATGCCAAACGCCTGATTCATGAAGCCGTCGAGGCGCAGCTTGTTGTTGTCGGTGGTCAGCGGATACTCGCAGATGCCCTTGTCCTTCATTTCCTTGAGCAACAAATAGAAGTTATCCGGCGTCGGATCGGCCATGAAGGCGTCCTTGCTCGCGAGCTGGTTCAGCCAGTCGCTGCGGATGTTGGCGGTATAGGTGAACGCCGGGCACAGCCACAGCAGGTAGGGGAAGTTCTCCAGGCGCGACCAGTTGTAGTCCTTGTACAGCGCCTTGACGTTTGTGGAGTTCTTCACGTACTCGGTCAGGTCGGCCAGCAGGCCTTCCTGGGCCAGCGGCAGTTCCACACCGTTCTGGAAATAGACGATGTCGGCGCTGAATTGGCCGGTGCGCAGCGCCAGCGGCACCACGTCCACATACTTGCCCGCCGGGGCTTCCAGGTACTGAATCTTGACATGATTGCCCTGAGCGGCCATGCCCTTTTCAATGGCTTCGCAAAGCAGCTTGGTGTCTTCTTCCTCAGGGGTGACGTCTTTTTCCAGAATGGTGACGGTCACCGGGGCTTCCGGGGTACCGATGCCCGCGGCAAAAACCGTGGAGCACAGGGCGGTGGAGATGAGCAACACAGACAGGAGGATAGCCAGAGTTTTTTTCATGATGTTGTCTCCTTTACCTGTTCTTTATTTTGATGCGGACTGCCCGGTGCGACCACCGGCAGCCACAGCATGCCGAGGGATTGTCTCGCCGCCAGCCTATTCCTTGACCGCGCCACTCATGATGCCCTGGGTGTAAAAGCGCAGCACAACCGGATAAAGCATCAGGATGGGAACGATGGCGATGACGATGGTAGCGGCCTTGAGCGCGCCGTAATCCACCTTGGCAAAGTCGTTGTAGCTCAGCAGGTTCTGCGCGCCGACGATTGCCGCCGTATCACCGGAAAGCACGAACTGGCGCAGCACGACCTGCAGCGTGGTCTTGGACGAAGACAAGAGATAGATGCCCGGACGGAAGTAGTCATTCCAACGGATCACAGCGTAGAACATCGTGATGGTCGCCACGCCCGCTTTGGCTAGCGGCAGGTATATCTGCGTAAAGATGCGGATATGCCCCGCACCGTCCAGCGTCGCCGCCTCGTACATGGATTCTGGGATCTCCGAGAAGTACCGCATACAGATCACTAAATAATAGACGTTGACTGCAGTCACTAGGATGACTGACCAGTGATTGTTCATTAATCCCAGCGAGTTGATCACCAGGTATTCAGGCACCAGGCCGGGATCGAAGAGCATCATGATCACCAAGAACGCCATGATGGCCTTTTTGAACAGCAGACCCGGCCGGGTCAGCACATACGCCGCTGCGGTAGTCAGCACCACATTGATCACGGTGCCAATGACCGCAATCTTGATGGAATTCAGGATGGACGGCAGCAACACGGGATTGGAGAAGATCACCTGATAGTTGAGCAGCGAGAAGCCGCGCGGCAAAATCTCCAAGCCGCTCATCGACGCTGAACGCGCCGGATCGGAGAAAGAACGGACAAGAATATTCAGCAGCGGCACAACCATCGTCAGGATGATCAACACCATCAACGTGCCCAGCGCCGCCTGAACCGGGGAAAAGCGAAATTTCTTTTGCATGCCTTTCCCTCCTTACCACACGCCGGTGCCGGTCAGTTTTTTGCTGGTGACATGCGTCAGCAGCACCAACAAGCAGCCCACAATGCCTTTGAGCAGGCCCATGACCGTGGCCAGCGAATACTGCCCCTTCTCTAGGCCGATCCGATAGACGTAGGTATCCAGAATATCGATCACGCTATTGACCGAGTTATTGGTGAAGTTTAGCACCTGGTCAAATCCGGCGCTTAGGAAATAGCCCAGATTCAGAATAAACATCGTCACCATCGGCGCCACCAGCGCGGGCAAGATAATGTAGCGAATGATCGCCAGTCGGTTGGCGCCATCAATATGAGCGGATTCGAACAGGCTTTGCTCGATGCCTAAGATGACGGTAAAATAGACGATGGAATCCCAGCCGATACTGCGCCACATTTCGCTGAAGAACAGCACCCAGCGGATGGTGCTCTTGTCGGTCATGAACTTGATGGGGGCAACGCCCAGATAGCCGATGAGCTGATTGACCGCGCCCTCCACCGAAAGCATTGCGATCCAGATGCTGGCGATCACGACCCAAGACAAAAAGTGTGGCAGGTACGAGATCACCTGCACCGTCTTGCGGAAGCGCAGCGAGCGCATTTCGTTGAGCAGGATGGCAAACACCACAAACACCGGGAACAACAGCACATATTTCATGAAGCTGAGGATCAGGGTGTTGGACAGAATCTTGAAAAACTGCGGGCTGGAAAAGACCTGCGCAAAATACTTCCAGCCGACAAAGACCCAAGGTCCTTTGCTTTTGAAAGTGTAAAAAGCCAGGCGCATGTTCAAGATGGGCCAGACGCGGAAGATAATAAAATACAGCAGGGTTGGGGCCAGCATGGCGTACAGTATCCAATCCATGCGCACTTTGCGCAGCGTTCTGTGCATCTTGGAGGTTGGCGTCGCCGTGCGGGCCGGGGTGCGTGGTACGGTCATCGATCTCCCTCCTTGACTGCGGATGGCCGAACGTATTCCGTCCTTGGCGGCAACACTGCCCGCACAAGGTAAAACGGTTTCTCTGCCGATATTATAACTTGCTCGGCCTTGTCGCACAATAGCAATATAGCACAAAACAGATGTTGTTTTTATGGCGCTTTTCGACATTTTTTCCTTCACGCTGCAAAAAACATGAGCTGTTTCGCCAGTCAATCCTCGTGAAAACCGACACAATAGACAGCAAAAAGCCCAGCACAAATTGCATCCAGGCAAGAAAATCAGCGCCTTTATCGGAAAAACAAGGGCAGACGCCCTTGTTTGCCCCTCAAATGAAAAGGGTTTACCGCATCCGCGTCGTACGTCGCAGAATCAAGGATGGCTCGATCACGATGTGGCGGTCGCTGGAGATACTGCCCGACATAATGCCCACCAGCAAATTGGTAGCCTCCTCGGCAATTTCGCCGATCGGCTGGGCAACCGTCGAAACCGGCGGATCAAAAATTTCCGCCATCTCGATGCCGTCGAAGCCGATGACCTCGCATTGCTCGGGTACCCGCACGCCGGCATTCAGCAAGGCTTTGACGCAGCCGATGGCAATGGTGTCGCAGCCCGCCAGCACGGCGGTAAACTCTTCCTCCGTGCGCAGCAACTCGCCGGTCATGGACAGGCCGCCCTCGATCGAATATTCACCGTAAAACAGCAAGGCCGACGGCAGGTCCACCCCTTGGTCCGCGTGCGCGTCGCGATAGCCGCGCCAGCGCTGCGTTGTGGTGGACAAACCCTTCGGGCCGCCCAGCAAGGCAATGCGCCGATGCCCCGCCTGCAGCAGATATCGGGTGGCGGCATAAGTTCCGCCTCGGTTATCGATCGAAACGCTTGCTCCGGCGTTGGCGCGAGCGGCTACACGGTCAACCTGCACCACCGGGATGCCGTAGTGCTTCAACAAAAAGCAAGTGCTGTCGTCGCCCTCTGCGCTGGTCGCCAGAATCACGCCGTCGACGCGCTTTTCGATCAGCGACATGACCAGCTTGTTTTCCGTAGCGATGTCGTTATCGGAATTGCACAAAAATACAGTATAGCCCTGTTGGCTGGCGTGGCGGACGATGCCCTGGATCAATTGCGGAAAAAAGGGGTTGACAATGTCCGGGACCACCAGTCCGATCGTCTTGGTCTGAGAAACCACAATGCTGCGGGCTAAGGTATTGGGCAGATAGCCCAGCTCGTCGATCAAACGAAGAATGCGCGCTTTGGTTTCGGGGCCCACGCCACGGTCCTTGTTGTTGATAACGCGCGATACCGTGGCCTTGGATACCCCTGCTAGGCGGGCGATATCCGAAATGGTATACTTCATCACGCCGCTATTCCTCCGTGCTGCCTGCTGTCATTTGTCTGCAGTATAACAAAAACCCTTCGCCGACGCAATGACAAGCGCGCAAAAGAGCGCCAATTGCGAAACCGTTTTTCTTTGTTGCGTGCTTTTACTGCCTTTTCTACGGCATAATATCGGGAAATTGGTGAATTGATACAAAAACTTTTTGCTCCAAACGCTAAATTTGACGTTGATTCTTGTTTGGGGTTCTTGTATAATGGGCTCGAATGTAGAGAAAACGGTTTATCTCTTTTGCTCTGTTTCTTATTGTTTGAACGGGGGGGATCGGCCTGTGCGAGATTTGATGGTCATCGGCAGTCTCAACATGGACATGGTGCTCCATACGGAAATTCCGCGCGTGGGCGAAACGCTGCTCGGCCGCCTGAACGCCTATGTGCCTGGCGGCAAGGGAGCCAACCAGGCCTATGCTGGCGCGCGCCTGGGCGCGAGCACCGCTATGCTGGGCAAGGTGGGCCAAGATGCCTTCGGCGACACGCTGGTGGAGGCGCTGCGCACCGCGGGCGTCGATACCACGCTCATCGCCCGCGCCGAGCAGCAAACCGGCCTAGCGGTTATTTGCGTGAACGCTGCGGGCGATAACAGCATCGTGGTGCTGCCTGGGGCCAACGAGGCCAGCGACACCGCCTTTATTCAGGCCAACGAGGCCGCCATCGCTGACAGCCGTGTGGTGCTGCTGCAGATGGAGATCCCCTATCCAGCGGTCTATGAGGCAATCCGCATCGCCAAGGCGCATGATCGGCTCGTCATCCTAAACCCTGCCCCCGCGCCAGACAGCCTTCCCGACGAGGTGCTGCGGCAAATGGACTACTTGACGCCCAACGAGACCGAGCTGGCGCGGCTTTCCGGCCTGCCAGTTACCGACCGGCAAAGCGCGGCGGCAGCGGCGCAGGTGTTGCTCGCGCGCGGTGTCCGTGGGGTGCTGGCAACGCTGGGCAGCAGCGGCGCGTTGCTCTGCACATCGGCGAGCCAGCGCTTCTTCCCGGCCTACCGCGTGGAGGCCGTGGATACTACCGCAGCCGGTGACACCTTCAGCGCTGCCTTTGCCACCGAGCTGGCGCGTCATGGCGACGCCGATTGCGCCATCCGCTTTGCCACCGCGGCGGCAGCGATCTCGGTGACACGCAGCGGCGCGCAGACCTCTATTCCCGACCGCGTTGAAGTCGAACAATGGATGAAAGAGGTGCAAACCGCATGATCAGGGAGGATTATCTGGAACGGGTGTACGCCGGTTTTCTGGGCATGAACATTGGCATCCGCCTCGGCGCGCCGGTAGAGGCCACCATTTGGAGCTATGACCGCATTCAGGCCACCTATGGCGATATCACCGCGTATGTGAAGGATTACATCAACTTTGCCGCCGATGACGACGCCAACGGCCCGTATTATTTCCTGCGCGCGCTCTATGACGACGCCGCGCAGCGGGACCTGATCCCGCAGGACGTGGGGCGCGCTTGGCTCAACTATGCCCGCGAAGATAAAGGCATGTTCTGGTGGGGCGGTTATGGTCGCAGCACCGAACACACCGCGTATCTGAACCTCAAGGCGGGCATCCCCGCTCCGCAATCCGGCTCCTTGGCGCAGAACGGCGCCACCCTGGCCGAGCAGATCGGCGGCCAAATCTTCATTGATACCTGGGGCCTGGTCAGCCCGGGTAACCCGGAGCAAGCGGTGCGCTTGGGCGTGGCCGCGGCCAGCGTTTCCCATGATGGAGAAGGTCTGGAGGGAGCGCGCTTCTTCTGCGCCGCCATCGCCCTGGCCTTTGAAGAGCGGGATATTTACCAATTGGTGCGCAAAGCACTGTCCTTTGTGGGCCCGGCGTCCACCTACCGCGCCGTGGCCGAGGCGGTGATCGCCTTCCATCAGGCGCACCCCGATGACTGGCGCGCCTGCCGCGATATGCTGACCCGCGACTGGGGGTACGACCGCTACCCCGGCGTCTGCCACATCATCCCCAACGCCGGGGTCTGCGTGCTGGCGCTGCTCTACGGCGGCGGCGACTTCGCCCGAACCGTGGAGATCGCCACCATGTCGGGTTGGGATACCGACTGCAACGCTGGCAACGTCGGGACGGTGCTGGGCGTCATGACCGGCCTGACCGGCCTGCCTGCCCGCTATCGCGACCCGATCGGCGACAGCATCGTCCTCTCCGGCATCACCGGCAGCCTGAACATGCTGGATATCCCCACCTACGCCAAGGAACTGGCGCTGCTGGGTTACCGCCTGGCGAAGCAGCCGGCTCCCCAAGCGCTGCTGGATAGCTACCGTGAGCGGGAGATTTTCTTTGACTTTGAGCTGCCCGGCAGCACCCATAACTTCCGCGTCTCCGATCCCTTCTTCAGCAGCCTGTCGCATAGCGAGGAAGTGGCGTTCGCCGGGAAGGGCTCGCTGTGCGTACTCATCGACCGCGCCAACCGGGGCGAGGGCAGCCGCGTTTTCTACAAGCCTTTCTATTGCCGCGACGATTTCAGCGACGAGCGCTACAGCCCGGTTTTCTCCCCGCGCGCCTACAGCGGCCAGACCGTTTCTTTCCAGCTCTATCTGGACCAATGGGAAGGCAGCCCGACTATTCTGGTCGCGCCCTACGTTCGCTTGGCCACCAGCCGCAAGATTCTGCGCCTGGGCGACATCGCGCTGCCCAACCGCGCGTGGCAGGAAGTTCGCTTCACCATCCCGGACAGCCAGGGCGAGGCTATCGACGAGGTGGGCTTCCTCTGGGAGGGCAATTGCAAGAGTCGGTCGCTCGGCAAGCTCTATCTGGACGAGTTCCGCATTTTCGGCCCCGCGGATTACACCATCGACATGACGCGCCAGCGCAGCGACTTTGGCTGCATGACCCCCTATAGCCACAATCACGGCGCCTGGAGCGTGGAAAACGGCACGCTGCACGCCATTTCCTGTGGCTTTGCCGAGTCCTACACCGGCTGGTACTTTGCTGGCGACGGCGAGGTGTCCTGCCCCGTCACCCCGGAAAACGGCGAGGGGCATATGCTGGCCATCCGCGCGCAGGGCGCCCAGCGCGGCTACTTCCTAGGCCTGTCCGCGCCCGGCAAAGCGGCGATTTGCAAGAACGATTTCGGCATTCGCACCCTAGCCGAAGTGGATTTCCCCTGGGTCTGCGGGCAGACCTACGAACTGCGGGCTACCGCGATCGGCGGCCAGTTGACGCTGTGCATCGACGGCCAAAAAGTGCTGGTCGCCGAGGACGGCGATCACGCATATGGCATGCATGGGCTGATCCGCCTAGGCATTGGCCGCACGCGCTTTGGCAACGTGCATTACCGCGATCTGTGAAAGGAGGCTCTTCCCGATGACCTTTTTTGAAAAAGTGCAGGGCGTAGTCTACGGCACGGCGTTCGGCGACGCGCTAGGCGCGCCGGTGGAGCGCATGACGCACCAGGAGATACTGGATTTCTACGGCGGCCCGGTGACGACGGTCAAGACCAAGTGGTTCAAGGCGGATTGGAGTCCGGTGGACCGGCTGAACCGGATGCGCGGCTACGGCATCATCACCGACGACACGCTGATGACGCTGTCGCTGATGCGCGTCTACAATCATGCGCGGCGGCACATCGACGCCTACGATATGGCTGGCGAATTCGTGAAGGAGATTGCCTTCCGACCCCGCTATATCCCGGAGTTTGACCGCAAGGCGCTGATCTTAGAGCGCCTGTTCTACCCGGAAAAGCACATCTTTAACCGGCACACGCTCGCCAATTGCGATCCGCGCGAGGGCGGCCAGGGCAACATGGTCAACTGTGGCGCGGCAATGTATATCGCGCCCATCGGCGTGGTCAACGCCTGCAACCCCAAGGCCGCCTATGACGAGGCCATCGACTTTGCCGTCGGCCACCAACTCAGTTATGGGCTGGAGGCGGCGGGCGTGCTGGCGGCCTGCGTCGCCAAGGCCTTTGAACCCGGCACGGACGAGCGAGCGGTGGTGGACACCGCGCTTAGCCTCGCCAAGGACGGCACAAAGCAAGCCATTGCAGCCCTAGCGCAAACCGCCGAAAACCTGCGTGGCAAGAAAGCGGAGAAGGCGGACATTGTCGCCGCGTTCCACCAAGCCATTCTGCCCTATTCCCCGGTCGGCGAGCAGTTTAACCGCCATATTGACCGCGTGGGCCTGCCCACCGCCAACTTCACGCCCAGCCGTTTATTCGCCATTGAAGAACTGCCGATCGCCCTGGGCTACCTGCTGCTACACGCAGGAGACCCCATCGCCGCCATTGTTGACGGCGTCAATTCGGGCCGCGATACGGATTCCATTGGCGTCATGGTAGGCTGCATCGCTGGCGCGCTGTACGGCGGCGAGATCTTCGACCCCGAGGAAATCCGCGCCATTGACGAAAAGAGCCAACTGAGCCTCGATCAGGAGATCGCCGCTTTCACCGCTGTGGCCCAGGAACTCATCCAGGCCGATATCACGCAGGCTCAGGCCGCCGCCACAAAATTGCGCGCCATTTTACCGTAAGAGGAGACCCGTATGCTGATGGATATCCTGTTGACGCTGGCAATTGGCTCGCTAGGCGGCTACCTCGGCTATAAATCCAAGATTCCCGCAGGCAGCCTGATCGGCGCGCTGCTGGCCACCATCGTCTGGCAGCTGGCGACCGGGCGGGCCGAAGCCCCGGCTTTCTATAAAACCACCGCCCAGATCATCGCCGGGGTCTTCATCGGCATGCAGCTAGCCTCATGCAGCCTGCGCAACCTGCTGACGCTCTATAAGCCGATCCTTGTGACCCTGCTGGGCATGTTCTGCATCAACCTGATCAGCGGCTTCCTCATCTATTGGACCTCGGCGCTGGACCTAAAAACCGCGCTGTTCGCCACCACGCCGGGCGGCGTGGCCGAGATGACCATCATCGGCGAGCAGATGGGCGCCGACGCCATCCAGGTGTCGATGCTGCAATTTGCCCGGTTGCTGATGGCGCTGTGCGTCTTTCCGGCAGTGGCGCAGCGGTTGACCGCCGTGCTGCGCCGACGCGACGGGGAACAGACCTACGTCTGCCAAATCGAGCCTGCCATCACTGCGCCAACCACGCTAGGGCGAACCGCACTGGTACTGGCCGCCGCTGCGGTGGCCGGAGTGCTCGGCCAAATCAGCGGCCTGTCCGGCGGCACGCTAGTGTTTTCCATGGTGACAGTCGCGGTGTTGGGGCATCTGGGCTGGACTGCCAAACCGGATCGATCGGTCAAGCGCATCGCCCAAACGCTGTCCGGCATCGCCATTGGGGCCACCGCCACCCTTGCCGATATCGTCGGTATGAAAGCGCTCATCGGGCCGCTGGTGGTCCTGCTGATCAGTTACTGTGCGCTGTGCCTCTTGCTGGGTTGGGTGCTCTATCGCTGGTGCCGCCTTGATCCCAGTGTCGCCTTCTTTTCCTGCATCCCGGCCGGGGTCAGCGATATGGCGTTGATCGCCTCGGACTTTGGTTCCGGCGGACCGGTGGTCGCGATTTTGCAATTGTTTCGTTTCACCGGGGTGGTGGCGATTCTGCCCACCATCATCATGGCCATCTGCAACGCTTTCGGATAAGCGCAATACATGTGAGGGGGTTTTTTGAGATGTTGACCAGAAAAGACCTGATCGCCAACCCGGCGTTGGCGACCGACAAGGCGGTGGGCGCGATTTGCGGCCTGGCGATCGGTGACAGCTTGGGCGACGCCGCCCGCAAGCCGGACAACCGCGCCAACTACGGCATCACGACCGACTTTAATTCCGGCGCGTCCTGGAGCACCGACGACACGGAGTTTGCCCTGCTGACCGCCAAGACGTTGATCGGCTGCGGCGGCGAATTGACCAGCGACCATGTGGTGAATGCCTGGCTGGAAGACGTGGCGGTCCAAGACGAATTCAAGCGCGGCGGAGCCAGCGAGGTTTCGGCGGCAGTGAACCTGCGTCGCGGCCTGCGCCCGCCACACAGCGGCCAGTTTAGCACCTTTCACATGAGCGACGGCTCGGCGATGCGCATCGCGCCGGTGGGCGTCGTATGCGCCGGTGATCCTGACCGCGCCGTGCGTATGGCCGAGGTGGATGCCTCGGTCAGCCACTTCCGCGACGGCGTTTGGGGCGCGCAGGCGGTGGCGGCGGCGGTGGCGGTGGCCATGGTCGATGGCACGATGGACGAGATCATTGCCGCAGCGATGAAACCCATCCCCAAGGATTCCTGGCTCTACGCCAACATGATCACCGCCCTGGAGTTGGTTGACAAGCACCAGGGCTCCATCCTGGATTGCTGGATGCCGATCCACGACGCGGTATTGGCCAGCACATGGGCCACCACCGCAGAGGCCATCCCCGCCACCTTTGCCTGCCTAAAGCTTTGCCATCAGGATTTTCGGTCCGGTGTGGTGCTGGCCAGTAACTTTGCCCGCGACGCCGATACCATCGGCGCAGTCGCTGGAGCAGTGTTGGGCGCGAAGTACGGCGCCAAGGCCATCCCTGCGCGTTGGCTGGAAAAGACCCGCTATCCCTCTGGCACCTGCTTGCAATTCACCAAGGGTGTGGACCTGAAGGACATCGGCGAAAAACTGGCGGCGCTCATCAAGTAACACCAGATGTAAAGACGGTCCGAAGCACACCAACGGGCGTTCGCGCAAGCGAGCGCCCACTTTGTTGTTATTTGCTGTTGTGCGTGCTATTCTATCCATAGAGTAGCGGCAAAAGGGTTGGCTTCATGGATAATGAAAACGCGATGCAACCGTTTGGAAACAAAAAATCCGTACTGCTTCGGATCGTGAAAAGCAAGAAGTGCTATTTTCAATCATTGATGCATTAGTCGTTCTGACCGAAAGCGTACACCCCACCGCATATTGGAGAAAGCTAAAAGAACGGCTGAAGAAAGAGGGAAATTAAACTGTGACAAACTGTCACGGTTTGAAAATGCAGGCTGCTGACAGCAAAATGCGCCTGACCGCCGTTGTGTCGCAGTTCGCTGCCATAAACCGCAGGCGAATAATTGAGTGAATCAGCATAGCAAAATGCAGCCTATTGCCAACAAAAGTGTTGCCTTTTTCATGGGCTTCTCCCTTGGCTCCAGAAATCATGATCTGGTCGTTTTATAGGACTTCCAGAATAAATTGTCTCGTTATTTATATTTGACGGAACAAGCTGCTGAATAATTCCATTCATAGGAAATATACCAAATGCTATTCGTCTATCCTTTATTATTTTCAAGCAATAGAATGACCGCTACACCCAGGTGTGGGTATAACGGTCATTTTGCCAGATAGACTTTAGATAGCGTGCAAATACTCTCCGGTCACAGCATCCACATAGCGATCATAGATATGGTGCGCTTCATCGCTGAAAGTGTAGTCCAACCGGATGGTAACACACCAGGCGGGGACAGTTTGCTT